>CAZCQL010000103.1:0-13205 GCA_964500835.1 uncultured Bacteroides sp. | reverse complement strand
TTGATAATCTTGGTGGAGCATATCGGAGTCGAACCGATGACCTCTTGACTGCCAGTCAAACGCTCTAGCCAACTGAGCTAATGCCCCGGGGGTGGCAAAAATATCAAAAAATTCTCAAGTACAAAGGGTAGTCTGGCAGAATTTTTGTAGGTATTTAGGGTAAGATATCACTGCAAATAGAGGGGGCCCAGAATCTTTGCCCTATTTCTTTTTGATATATAATAAGTAAATCACTATTTTTATTGCGTAAATTCATAACGACATGGAACTTAAGAAATCAAATAAGGCCAATCTCGAGAAGAGAAAAGGGATGTTCCTGGAGATAGGTCTCGTTGTTTCGCTCTCCATTATCCTGGTAGCTTTTGAGTGGACCAAAGGAGAAGGAAACAAAGATGATACCAACGTTGTATCAGAGATCCAGTTTGAGGATGAAATGATGCAGATCACCCGGAGGGAAGAGCCCAAGCCTGAACCCAAGCCTGAGCAGCCAAAGGTTGCCGAGGTGCTTGATATCGTCGACGACGATGTGGAAATTGAAGATGAATTTGACTTCGATATGGAGGCAACCGATGATTCAGAGTATGATTTTACCATGATGGGAGATGATGACGAAACCATCGATGAAGAAGAGGTATTCTACATTGTGGAGGACATGCCGACATTTAATGGCGGGGAGCCTGCCACGGAATTCCGGAAGTACATTGCACAAAACCTCAGGTATCCCGAGATTGCAGCTGAGAACGGTATTAGCGGGCGAGTAATTGTCCAGTTTGCTGTAAACAAGGTGGGTACTGTGGTTGATGCCAATGTGGTACGCAGTGTGGACCCGGCACTTGACAAGGAGGCCGTCAGAGTGGTAATGACTTCTCCAAAGTGGACCCCTGGAAAGCAGCGGGGCAAGGCAGTGAAGGTGCTTTTCACCTTCCCTATTAACTTTGTGCTTCAATAATATATTACACAAATGTTGATAAAAGCCGGCCACCAGCCGGCTTTTTTTGTGCAGAACCGCTTAATTTAGCTTCAGACTAAACTAATTCACCATGCAAAAAATTTTTACTTTTTTCATTGCATCCCTGATCTTAACGGGTTGTGGATCGACCACTAAGAAGTTACAACAGGGGAATTATGATGCCGTCATCGACAAAACGGTCAAAAAACTGATCAGGAAACCAGATGTTAAAGATGCAGCCGAAATGGACCGCGCTTTTCAGATGGCCAACGAAAGGGACTATGAAAGGATCAAGTTCCTAAAGATGGAAAACAATCCCGATAGTTATGATGAGATCTTTCGCATATACAATATGTTGAAGGAGCGCCAGCGGAAGATACGCACCGTAACTCCGTTAAATGTGGATGGGAAAAGCTTTACCTATGAATACGTGGACTACGATGCCGAAATGGTAAGTGCGAAACGCAAAGCTGCGGATTTCTTTTACAACAATGGCAAGGGACTGTTGGAGAATGCACTTCAAAAGGAAGATTACCGGAATGCCTATTACCAGCTCATGAAGGCATCCGAATATAGTGGCGGCCAGTTTGAAAATATTGATGCCCTGATCTACGATGCCCGTATGAAAGGAATCAGCCGGGTGATTGTAGAAGTTACCAACTTAGCCCCTCTTCAGTTGCCCCGTCAGGTGGAAGAAGATTTAATTGCATTTGATACCAGGGGTCTTGGAACAGAATGGGTTGAGTACCACTTTAAGAATTTGGACGAAAATGCCACTTATGATTACATGGTCATTGTTAAACTCCTCACAATCATGGTTTCTCCCGATAATGTCAAAGATGTGGATGAGATATTTAACAAAAAGATATCAGATGGATTCGAATATGTGCTGGATGCCAATGGAAACGTAATGAAAGATACGGCTGGCAATGATATAAAATTACAGAAATTTAAGGATATCACCTGCACACTAATAGAGTCACAGCAGTTTAAATCGGTTGAAATCAAAGGTGAGGTGGAGATTCTTAACATGAATCCGGAGCGATTAATGCAGAAGGAGCCATTTGGAGCCACCAACCAGTTTGAACACTCTTCTGCAAGGGCTGTTGGGGATGTGGGTGCCCTTACGGAAGAAGCCTTAAAGAAGAGCCAACAGGAAAAGATCCCGTTTCCTTCAGATGTGGAAATGGTCATGACATGCACCGAGACAATTAAACCCGCCATTCGCAATGCCATTTATGCGAACAGGCAATATATTAAGTAATAGCAAATCCTCTTCCTTGAACCCCGTCATTACTTATTGGCGGGGTTTTTTTCTTATTTTTGCTGCCTGATTTAATAGAATGGGAGATTATTGGAACCATAGAAACTATCCGGAAACCGCTGTTCTTGTTGGGGTTATCAATGGTCATCAAACAGTGGAAAAGGAAGGCGAGTACCTGGAGGAACTGGCGTTCCTGACAGAGACTGCCGGGGCGGAACCAAGGGCGATTTTTACCCAGAAACTCGATGTTCCACATCCAAAAACCTTTATTGGATCCGGAAAGCTTGGAGAGGTGAAGGAGTTTGTGAATGGAGAAGAGATTGACCTGGTCATATTCGATGACGAGCTGTCACCTTCTCAGATAAGGAATATTGAGAGGGAACTGAATTGCAGAATTCTGGACCGCACCAATTTAATCCTGGATATATTTGCCAAAAGGGCCCGGACGGCACATGCCAAGACACAGGTTGAGCTTGCGCAGTACCAATATCTCTTGCCGCGCCTTACCAGAATGTGGACTCACCTGGAGCGGCAAAAAGGCGGGATTGGTCTAAGGGGTCCTGGTGAAACAGAGATTGAGACTGACCGCCGGATCATTCGGGAAAAGATAACCAGGTTGAAGTCCCAATTGACAAAGATTGATAAACAGTTGGTTGTCCAACGCAAAAACAGGGGCAAGATGGTGCGGGTGGCACTGGTGGGATATACCAATGCCGGCAAGTCCACTCTCATGAACCTGCTTAGCAAATCAAAGGTATTTGCAGAGGATAAACTCTTTGCCACGCTCGATACCACAGTCCGGAAAGTAGTGGTTGAAAACCTTCCATTTCTGCTATCCGATACGGTGGGTTTTATCAGGAAATTGCCTACCCACCTGGTGGAATCGTTCAAGTCGACACTGGATGAAGTTCGGGAAGCCGATATTCTCCTGCATGTGGTTGATATTTCACATCCCAATTATGAAGAGCAAATTGAGGTGGTTGATGAAACATTAAAGGGCCTGGGTACGCATGATACGCCCACCTTTTTGGTGTTCAACAAAACCGATGCACATACCTTTAGAAAGAAGGATGATGATGATCTGACACCTTCAACCAGAGAAAATCTCAGTCTGGGGGATCTAAAACAGCACTGGTCCATTGATCACCCGGGGTCGCTTTTTATCTCGGCCCTTCAGAAATCCAATATTGATGAGTTAAAGGATCATCTTTACCAGAAGGTCAAGGAGATTCATGTGAAGCGGTACCCCTACAATAATCTTCTATACTAGCCACACGAATCCACTCGATCCTTATACGATCAGCCCTCTTTCCACCATGTATTCGGCTATCTGGAGTGCATTCAGCGCAGCACCTTTTTTAATCTGGTCACCTACACACCAGAATGTAATTCCATTCCGATTGGTAATGTCTTTGCGAAGGCGTCCCACAAATATATCGTCCTTACCGGCAGATTCGAGGGGCATGGGGTAGATAAGTTTTTCCGGATCATCTTTCAGGGTGATGCCTGGAGCTGCCGACAGGGAGTTCTTTACCTGTTGAATATCCAGCTCATCTTCGGTCTCCACCCAGATAGCTTCGGAGTGGTTTCGGAGAACGGAAACACGTACACAAGTGGAGCTCACCTCTATGTGGGAGTGCATGATTTTCCGGGTTTCATTGTACATTTTCATCTCCTCCTTGGTGTATCCATTTTCGGTGAACACATCAACCTGTGGAATTAAGTTCAGAGCCAGTTGGTACTGGAACTTTTCTACTGTCACCGGATCGCCGGCAGCAATCTGGCGGATCTGTTGCTCCAGTTCGGCCATCGCGGTAGCCCCTGCTCCGCTGGCAGCCTGATAGGTGGCAGCATGTACACGGCGTATGGGAGAAAGGTCATTAATGGGTTTTAAACATACCACCATCTGGATGGTAGTACAATTGGGATTGGCAACGATGTTTCTGGGCAGGTCATGCAGGTCCTCAGGATTCACCTCCGGGACAACCAGGGGTACATCTTCATCCATCCTGAACGCACTGGAGTTGTCAATCATGATGGCACCATATTTTGTAATGGTTGACGCAAACTGCCTGGAAGTGCCTCCTCCGGCGGAGGTCAAAGCGATGTCAATGTGCTTAAAATCATCATTGTCTTTAAGTTCCTTCACTGTGAGTGTTTCGCCTTTAAAGGGATATTGCTTTCCCGCACTGCGGGCAGATCCAAACAATACCAGTTCATCCAATGGGAACTGTCTTTCATCGAGCACGCGCAGGAACTCCTGTCCTACGGCTCCACTCACGCCAACTACTGCAACTTTCATGATTTCAATTAATAGGTTTACAGCATGCAAAATTGCGAATATTTTGTCACATGAAATACGTGTTTTATATTTTTTTCCTGATTCCCCGGCTTTTGTGGTCCCAATACCACTTTGATTTCGAAATTGAACCAGGCGCCGATTCGGGATTTTGCCATGGCTCCCGGGTTGAACAGGTTCCTCGCGGCAGATGGGAATGCCTCGAAGAAGGATCACTATCAGGGCGGTATTCCCTCCATCATAGCTTTGATAATTCAGTGCGGGGAGTTGATTACTTTATTCTAACTCTGGATCCGCTTCGGGAACCTGATGCTTTCACTTTCTCGTTCAGATTGAAGCATGGCTATCCTCCCAGTTCGGCAAACAACTGGCAGCTGGCATTTCTGAGTGAATTTTCGAAAGGAGAAATAGTGGATGGATTACTCATGGGTGTAGATTATATGGATTCGGATGACCTGGTAAAGCTCTGGGTGTGCTCGAAGGGGAAATGCCGGGAAATCTGTCAAACAACCCTCAACTATCAGGAGCAAACAGGTACGGATGCCGCACCTGAATTTAAATTGGTCTGGTCCAGGCAGGGAATGCTGGTAATCTATTATTCGAAGGATCCTGCCGGTGAGCCCTTAAAACAAATCGGATCCTGCCGGCTGGATACATTACCGGTTGGCAGACATCTTGTAGCCAGGTATGAATACAGTCCGTCGCAGGACCGCAATCTCTGGATTGATGATATATATTTGTGGGGTCATTTTGTGCGCGATACGGTGGCCCCAAGGGTAATAGGTGTAGATGTGCCGGATGGAAGGTATGTGGAGGTTTCATTCTCTGAGCAAATAGAATTTCCTGAAGAGGCTTCCTTCCGGCTGACGGGACCATCCCCTGGGATTATGAATCCTGATAGCATATCTGAGGCACCACAAGGAGTAATGCTCAAATTCCCCGGGACCATTCCAAACCGGGAAGAGCTTGAGCTCCAAGTTTCAGGCATTTGTGATATCGATGCGAATTGCTTATCAGATACCTCGATCACCTGCCTTCGCAATGAGGCTGAGTGGGGCGATTTGGTATTCAATGAGCTGATGGCAGATCCAGAGCCAGGGGTACTTCTTCCCGAGGAGGAATATGTGGAGTTTTATAACCGTTCGGCTTTCACTCTGGACCTGACGGGATGGAAAATAGAGGTAAATAGCCGGATTCTGATGATCTCAGGATTGGCGAAAACTGATGATCTGCGGATGGACCCCGGCACCTATGGCCTAATTACTGGCATCAGTCTTCCCAATGACAGGGCTACCCTCTCACTGTATAGTGACAAGGGTACCTTAATTCATGCTGCACGGTACCAGGTTCCCTGGAATGGCCTCGATTGGAAAAAGGAAGGAGGATGGTCGCTCGAATCCCCCGATCCGGATCAGGTGTGCACTGTCTCAGATTTGTGGGAATATTCCCTGAGTCCGGTTGGCGGGACACCTGGCAGGATCAACAGCCTTGACGCCGAACTGGCAGATAAAGAACCGCCGGTTTTTTTGTATCCGGGGTATGGCAGAGGTAAACGGCCCGGAGTGATATGTCTTCATTATTCCGAACCAGTTGGTTTTTCTCAGGATGATTTATCGGGCTTCGGAATACAACCTGGAAATGTCATGCCGGATAGTGTGGTTTCCGGGAACATTCTGGGTGATCAATTGAACGTCTGGTTCCCGGAAAAAATTCAGGAACTATCTAAGTTGAAAGTGCAAATTCCAGGCCTCACTGATTGCTACCAGAATCTTGCCGGCAGAATGGAGCTTGACCTGGGAAGAATATCCCCGGTACGGTTTGGATCTGTTCTGATAAATGAAATAATGTATCATCCTGAGGATGGTGGAGCCGAGTTCGTGGAGCTCTGCGTGCCAGGTAATAATTACTATGATCTTCAGGATCTTTCCCTTGGGGTGACCTTCGATGAGGAGTTGCCTGGCTTGCTTGTACCGTTGAGTGATCACTCCAGGATCATTTCACCGGGACAATATCTGGTGGTTTCCAGAAATATATCTCATCTCACGGATTTCTATAACCTGGAGATTTCAGGATGGTGGATAGGCCTGCAAGAAATGAGTGAATTGAAGAATTCAGGCGGAACGGTGTACCTGACCGACAGGGCAGGATCGGTAGTGGATGTGGCAATTTACGGTGATCAAATGCACATGGAATTGGTCAATGTTACTCAGGGAGTAAGCCTTGAGCGTATTTCCGGGGATAGACCTGGGACCGATCCTGACAATTGGCACTCAGCAGCCTCCATTCAGGGGTATTCCACTCCGGGCAGGGAAAATTCGCAGTCCGTAACCGGAAACGCACCTACTGATTTACTCACGATTGAGCCTAAAGTCTTCAGTCCCGACAACGATGGATTCCAGGATCTGTTAGAGATATCTATCTCAACCGGAATGCAGGATTGGGTTATTTGTATGTGGATTACTGATTTGTGCGGAAGACGTGTGAAGGAGCTGGCGAACAATCATCTGACCGGACCAGGGGTGATCTATACCTGGGATGGAAAGCGTGAGGGTGGGCAGACAGCTGCGGAAGGAATTTACGTAGTGCATGTAAAAGGCTTTCACCCTGAGATGGGTCAGGGATGGGTAAAGAAAAAGGCTATTGGCCTGATAGTTCGTTAGCCTCAAATCCATCCTCCACTTCGGGCTCAGGTCCGCCCCTAATCCTGGCTCTACTCTCCAGGCCGATTTAACCTTGGCTGATGCGACCATCCGGGACTATATTTTTTGAGTTAGATGCTGCAATTTTTTTCGGGTGAGAAGCACGATAATGGATGCCCCAAACCCCAGGTAGGCAATAGCCCGGAAGGTAGGAACAAATCCGGCCCTGTCGATAATCGCACCAACGATGGGATACACAATCACGCTCACAAAGAAATTGAGCGTCATGTAAATGGAATTGGCAAAGGCTTTTTTTTCTGTATCCAGGTCCTGTACAGTTGCCAGCATTACTGAAGTGGGGGCAAAGAGGAAAAATCCAAGGGGCAGAAGTACGGGGAATATCCAAAGGCCGGATAGGTTTAGAAACAGCAGGGTGAGTAAGGGCGCGACCAAACTCACAATGAAGAGAGTCCGGTTCCTGCCTATTTTATCACTGATGGTTCCTGCGAAGAGTGCTCCGGCGGCTCCTGCAAGTTGAATGACAGTCAGTGCCAGCTCAGAATAACGCAGGCTGTTCCCCTGGGCAGTTAAAAACGTGGGCAGGTAATAGGTGACAGATGCTTTCATCCCGGCCTGAAAGAAGGTGTACCCACCGGCAAGCGCAAATGCTGCTGAAAACCGGAGGAAGATCTTCCAGTAACTGCCTTCCTGATGTGTGCGGGATGACGAGGCTGGCTTAAAGTTTGCATTCCTGAAATTGAGGTAAAGGACAAAGGATGTCACCAAACCGAAGGGCATCATCTTCCAGGTCCCCTCCAGCCCCCACCAGCTGATTACACCAAGAATGATCATCGGGCCAGCCGTCCGGGCAAGTTCACCACCAACCATAAAATAACTCATCCCCTTGCCTGTGCGCTTTCCTGACAGCTGCTTAACCATGACGGGGGTAGGAATGTGCCACAATGTGGAGCTGATACCGGAAAAAAACAGAATGATGGCAAGGAATACATAGCCAGGGGCAATTCCAATCAAACTCATAAAAAAGGCAGTCATAGCAGGTGAAAAAACCACCATATATCGCATGACCGGCCTTTCGGCAACGATCCCGATGATAGGATTAAAAAGGGAAGGAATTCGTTGGATGACCGCAAGGAGCCCCGTCATCCCATAGCTGATGCCCAGCTTGTCAATTATAAGGGGCAATGCAGGAGCCAGGAAACTGGTGTAGCAATCATGCACAAAATGGGCCACAGAGATGGAGAAGATCCTGCCTTTCTGGAATCCTTCTTTTGGCTTTTTCATGAACTGCTGATTAGCTTGTATCAACCTGTGATCATGCTGATAATGAGTGAGGTGAGCTTAGGCGCTGTCCTTTTCGCAGCTTCTATTACATCGCTGTGGGTGAGTTTTTGAATCTTTCCAGGAACTCCCAGGTCGGTGATGACAGATGCGGCAAATACACGGATCCCCATCTGATGAGCGACTATCACCTCTGGTACGGTGGACATTCCCACTGCATCACCTCCAATACTCCTCAGGTATTCATACTCTTTAGGAGTTTCCAGAGTTGGACCGGTAACCCCTATGTAACATCCTTCCCGGATTTTCACATTTAGTTCGCGGGCATTCTCCCTTGATTTTTGCAATAGGAGGGGATCGTATGTCTCACTCATATCGGGGAATCTTACGCCGAATTCAGGCAAATGTTTTCCAATCAACGGATTAGGCATGAGGTTAATGTGGTCAGTAATACACATTATATCACCTATTTCGAAATCCGGATTCATGCCTCCGGCAGCATTCGATATAATGATGGTTTCTATTCCAAGGAATTTCATCACACGAATGGGAAAGATTACCTCTTCCATGGTGTATCCTTCATAATAGTGGAAGCGTCCCTGCATCACCAGTACCTGGATATTGCCCAATTTCCCCGATATCAACTTGCCTTCATGACCTTCCACTGTAGAAACCGGGAAATGAGGTATGGTCTCGTATTCAATCATTTGATCAACCTCAAGGTGCGTCACAATGTCTCCCAGACCGGTACCCAGGATAAGGGCAGTGTCTGGAGTTTCCTTAATCTTTTCCCTGATAAAGGATACTGCTTCTCTTATTGCTGTTAACATAATCTTTTATTTGTTGATCAAATTCATCTTTGTCCTCGTTAAGGAAATGTACGTGAATGCGCACTGCATAACATGCATTTCGAACTGATTGATCCAAAGTGCATTCCTTTAGCCGCATGGCATCTTTCTCTGTGGTGAGCACCAGGACGTCCTTCCCTTCCTCTTTCGTTTTGTTTTCTTGTTTTAATTCGTGGTACGTGCGTGTGATCCGCAACATGTCTTTTTGGGTGTACCGGTGATGGTCCGGATAGAAAATCTCACTGATGTGGGTGTTGATGCTGCGGGCATATTGCCTGAGGGCGCGGGGATTTACAATGCCGGCAACAATAAGCACTGCACCGGTATGTTCTTTGAACCACTGGAATTTGTGGACCGTGACGCTGGGAAAGACGGGAATCAATTCCCCATACCTGGTGGTTGTAAAATAGAGGTATTGCCCCAGAGAAAGATTCATTCTGTGTACATATTCGCGCAGCTCAATGGGCTTAATTCGTTGCGGTGATTTGGTTACCAGGATTATATTTGCACGGTTCCGGTTCACAGCGGGTTCCCGCAGCATCCCAACCGGGAGCAAATGGTCGTTGTCCAGTGGACGTGAATAGTCTGTAAGAAGGATAGATAAACCTGGTTTGAGCGAACGATGTTGGTACGCATCGTCCAGTAAAATGATTTCGACGGGAGGTTCCTGCTTCATTAGCATTTTTACCCCGTTGACACGTTTTCTGTCCACCGCTACTGTCACTCCGGGAAACCGCTGTTTAATCTGCATAGGCTCATCCCCGATTTCGGTGGCGATTGAACTGGTGGTGGCTTCCCTGTAATTGCGGGTTTTCCTTTTATATCCCCTGCTCAGTGTAGCGATCCTGAATTCTTCATGAAGAAGCCCGGCTAAATATTCCACATGCGGTGTTTTCCCGGTACCGCCTACCGTAATGTTGCCTACCGAAATAATCGGGATGTTAAAACTTGCGGATCTAAAAATTCCCTGGTCATAGAGGGTATTCCTGATCCAGACTCCCAGGCCAAATAGCCAGGCAAAAGGAAACAACAGTACTTTAAATTTATTGCTGCCGGATTTATTCATTGGCTAATGCAGCACAATTTCATAGGGAATGATGGCCTGGAGCCCGCGCATCTCCCCGATCTCTTTCACTTCTCTATAATAGTGGTATTGATCTCCCAGTTCATTTCTGAGGATTTTGGATTTTGCTCCCATGAACTCTTTCATGATCAGGGTGAGCGGGTCCTCCAGTTTGGGGAGAGATTGAACCCGGTAGTTTTCTAAACCAGCCATCCCGGCAGCCACTTCAATGGATTTCTCGAGGCCACCAAACATATCTATCAACCCCAGATCAAGGGCGTCTGAACCCGACCAGACCCTCCCCCCGGCAATGGCATCAATTTCATCAAAGGATTTTCCCCGGTTGTCAGCTACCAGGCCCACAAAATTGTTATAGGAGTCATCTACTGATTTTTGTATCAGCACACGTTCGTCGGTATCCAGCGGATCGAATATGGTATACATGTCTGCATGCCGGTTGGTTTTTACCACATCAGTGGTAATCCCGAGTTTGTCATTCATGAGCTCTTTCATGTTAGGCATGCTGAAAATGACACCAATAGATCCGGTGACCGTACTTGGACTTGCCACAATGGTATCGGCAGGAGCCACAATGTAATATCCCCCTGATGCGGCCACATTTCCCATGGAAGCCACAAATGGTTTTGCCTCTGAAGCAAGCTTTACTTCCCGGTATATTACATCCGATGCGACGACACTTCCACCTCCTGAATTTACCCGGAAAACGATGGCTTTTACTGATTTGTCCCTCCGCGCCTTGCGAATGGCTTTGGCAATTCGCTCAGAACCGATATAGCCTTCCCCGGCATTGCCATCAATGACCAGACCCATTGCATAAATAACAGCAATTTTATCCCTGCTAAATTCTTTTTTAACTTTGTTGGGAACATTTTTATACCTGTCCAGGCCAATTGCATCAATGTCGTCGTCTTCTTTTACTCCCATCTTTCCTTTCAGGAATGCAATCATCTCATCATAATAGATGAGGCCATCAATCATCCCTGTCTCCACCAGTTTATCACTATCAATGGATATCATTTCGTCCGCATATTGGTTCAGCGAATCAACTGGAATATCCCTGCTATTGGATATATCCTGCACCATCTTTTCCCAGATTGATCCCACATAGCCTTCAATCTGTTCCCTGTTTTCCTGACTGAGATCTGTGCGAGTGAAGGACTCTGCGGCACTTTTATAAGATCCATGTTTTATCACCTGCATTTCTATGCCCACTTTGTCAAGGGCATTTTTGTAAAAAGTAGCTTCTGCACTCAACCCGGAAAATAGAAACATCCCCTCGGGAGTCATAAATATACTGTCGGCCACAGTGGCCAGATAATATGATTTCTGAGTATATGTATCTGCGTAAGCATAGATAAATTTCCCGTCCTCTTTAAATTTAAGAAGGGCTTCCCTTATCTCGCTCAGCGTAGTCACACCGGCCGGAACATTGCGAAGATTCAGCAGGATGCCTTCAATATTCTCATCACTCTGAGCCTTTTTCAGGTCTCTGAGGATATGGTTAAGCCCCATTGTTTTATCAATAAAAGGATTGCCCGTAAACACTTTTGTAAACGGATTCTCATCGGACCTGTCGGCGATCGGAGCGTTGAATTTTGCGACCAGGATTGAATTTTCTTTCACATCCGGTATCTCTTTGGAAGTGGAACTTGCTACAATACCAATAAAAATCAATACAACTACAATGGTCATAATCAGTATTCCAATGATGGTTGCCAGCAGGCTGCTAAGGAAATTTTTCATCTATTTTTTTTTGAAGCGGCAATTTACTAAAAATGTGGCTGATAATAAATATCTTAGGCTGTAGAAATAGTGATTGATTCAGACACATTGAAGGGGAACGTTATATTTCTCTCCCTGGGAAGCAACCTGGGAGACAAAAGGAAGAATATACAGTCAGCAATTGTACTTATCCGGAAACGGCTGGGACCTCCCGGAGCAGTTTCTCAGGTTTTTGAGTCAGTTTCCTGGGGATATACAAGCGAACACCTCTTCTATAATTGCTGCCTTTCTGTTTCCACCCAACTGGAGCCATTGCCGGTGATGGAAGAACTTCTGTCAATTGAACGAATCCTTGGACGAGAGCGTGGTAAATTGGGTTATAGTGACCGTTTGATAGATATAGACCTGTTGTTTTTTGGAGATTTACTTATGGATCATCCCCGCCTGAAGCTTCCTCATCCGTCCATTCCACTGAGAAGATTTGTGCTTAAACCTCTCTCCGAAATTGCAGCTGGACTGATTCATCCGGGCAATGGGTTAACCGTTTTAACCATGCTTGAGCAATGCAGGGATATGAGCGAGGTCAGGCCTATTTAAAGAAAACTCCATCCCAGAAAAAATAGAAGACAGCATAGATTCCCGACCATACAAGGTTGGAAGCAATCAGATAGATAAATCCTTTTTTAGAGGCAGGGTAATACCTCACCACAAGGAAGGTTCCTACAGGAATAGAAAGGAGGAATGGGGTAGAAATGGCAATCCCAATCAGGCCATATTGTTGTTTTATGCGCACTATCCTGCGGTTCTTTTTGGTGAAAGTAATTTTTTCCGGATGGGCGTCTTTCCGATTTTTAAGCCTGGATTTTCTAAATGTTTTATTCCACCAGGAGATAAGTTTTCCTGAGAGAAAAGCAAAGAAAAAAATTCCGATGGCGCCACCAATGTTGGTCCACATGATGGTCTCCATAAAACTGAATTCAAATTGTATAATGGCCAGGGGAAAGGTCATGGCAAATTTGAACGAACTGAAAAGTATGGTTAGAAGGATCAGATCTCCTGATCTAGCGCAGTTCTCATTGTCGCATTATTTATAAACAAGCT
>CAZCQL010000102.1:0-13222 GCA_964500835.1 uncultured Bacteroides sp. | reverse complement strand
AGGACAATTGAAATTGTTTTGATACTTCGGGGCTCTGCCCCGGGGTAGTTCATTAGTCCACCGACCTCTTTCAAACCCCGCACATGGATGCAAGCCATGAGCGGGAATATGTTTGAAGCCGGACTTAGCGAAGACCTTGAATCCTATTCATCTGTTCTAAGTTCAGGAGAGAAGCATGAGATTCTCATCGTCGGGCTAATTGATGTGGATTCTGTACCGGCAGATTTTCCGGTCCGATTTGCAGCGGTAGCCCGGGATGGTTATCAGTACCTGGCCTACTATAACAAAGACAGGTACCTGACTGTGGCGGCAAGGGCGCTGACTAATGACCACTTTAATTACAGGGTGCTGCCTGCCAGGGTGGGTTGGGATAGCCACAATTCCATTACCATGGCCCTGGACAGGGCGGGGTGTATTCACCTGAGCGGCAATATGCACAACGACACTTTACTCTATTTTAAGTCTGCCGACCCGGGAGATATTGGATCACTGGAGCGCGTCTTTCCCATGATCAGGAAAGAGGATGAGTTGCGATGCACTTATCCTACTTATATTAAAGATGCAGAAGGGAAGCTCTTTTTTTCTTACCGGACAGGAGGGAGTGGAAACGGAGTTACCATACTCAATAGCTACAATGTAGTATTCAATACTTTTGAACGTCTTTCTCAGGATCCTCTATTTGATGGGCTGGGTGAAATGAGTGCTTATAAAAGCGGGCCCCGACTTGGTCCGGATGGTTATTTTCATGTGACCTGGCTATGGCGCAATACGCCTGCCTGCGAAACGAATCACGACTTGTCCTATGCACGGAGCAAGGATCTGGTTCACTGGCTGGCTATGGGAAATGAGCAGATCAGGGTACCGATCACCCCAAGGGAACAAAGGTTTACAGTGGATCCTGTGGCACCAGGAGGCGGAGCTATCAACGGGAATGTTCAACTCTTCTTTGACAGGGAAGCTCAGCCCCTGATTGCTTATCTGAAATATGATGAAGCAGGATTCAGTCAGATCTACCTGGCCCGTGTTTTCGATGGGAAGTGGGTTTCAAAACAAATCTCAGATTGGGATTACAGGTGGGAGTTTTCCGGGCCAGGTTCTATTGAGTTTGAAATCAGGATCGGAAAAGCAAAAGTGAATGATAAAGGTAACATTCTTGTTTCCTATGAACACATCAGAGAAGGCCCGGGAGAACTGCAGGTGAATGGCAAGACCCTTGGGTTGATTCTGGACAGGGATATGGATCCGCAGGAGGATCTGATCTACCCGAAAAGTCTGATGGATCCATTGAGGCCAGAAGAAGGCATGCAGGTGCGATGGCAAAGGATCGGGGGTGGGCCGGATCAACCGGATAGCTACTATGCAATGAGATGGGAAACCCAGGGTAAGCGCAGGTATTATGAAGCACCTGAGATTCCTGTGAAACCCTCCGTGCTTAAGCTTTATCAATTTCAGAGTTCTGAACAATAAAAAGCCATGATATGAAAGTTAAAAATTTAGTCATTTCAATTACAAGTGCTTGTTTTCTTTTGCTCATGGCCTGTCAGTCATCAGAAAAGGAGCTTGAAAAACCTAACATCCTATTTATTGCAGTGGATGATCTAAGGCCTGAAATGAACTGTTTCGGAGCAAGCTACATTCATTCTCCCAATCTGGACCAGCTGGCGAAGGAAGGAATGATCTTTACGGAGGCTCATTGCAATATCCCGGTTTGCGGAGCATCACGGGCGAGTCTACTGACAGGTACCAGGCCCACCCGTTTCCGCTATCTTGACTATCCTACCCGGGCTGAAGATGATTATCCGGGTGTTCTTTCTTTACCCAAACATTTTAAGGACAAGGGCTACCATACCATCTCAAATGGCAAAATATTTCATCACAGGAATGATCTGGCAGACAGCTGGAATGAAATATGGGCTCCTACACCAAGTCTGGCTCCCGGTGACTACTTCTTGCCGGAGAATGTAGCCCTTGCCAACAGGGAAGGTCTGAGGGGTCCAGCCTACGAACACGCGGATGTGCCGGATAGTGTTTATCGTGATGGCAAGCTTGCCCTCAAAGCCATCAGTGATCTGAGAAAACTGAAAGAAATGGATCAGCCTTTTTTTCTTGCCTGTGGCTTTATGAAACCCCACCTCCCATTTAATGCTCCTTCCCGGTATTGGGACTTATATGAGCGCAGCAGTATTCATCTGCCAGAAAACAGGTATGCTCCGGAAAATGCACCTCCTGAAGCTCAGCACCAGTTTGGTGAATTGCGAAAATACTGGGACATCCCCCGGGAAGGTCAGGTAAGTGATTCTTTGGCACGCACACTTATACACGGTTATTATGCATGCGTGAGTTATGTGGACCAGATGATTGGAATGGTGCTTGATGAACTCAAGGCCCTTGACCTGGACAAGAATACCATAGTAATTCTCTGGGGCGATCATGGATACAACCTCCTGGAGCATGGTCTGTGGAACAAGCAATGTAACTACCGGACCTCACTCAGATCGGTGCTGATGTTAAAGGTTCCGGGGGAAACCAATGGAGCAAAATGCGAAGCCATGGTTGAGTTTGTGGATATCTATCCCACCCTGTGCGAACTTGCAGGGCTGGAGCTGCCTGAGCATCTGGAAGGTCTTAGCCTGGCCCCGCTGGTCAATGATCCCGGGATGGAATGGAAGGATTTTGTCATCTCCAAATGGTTTGATGGCCTGACCATAAAAACCAGGGAATATGCCTATACGGAATGGAGCAAGTCTGATAGCGCAATCTACGCGCGCATGCTGTATGATCATCAGAATGATTTGGGTGAGAACTATAACATCTCTGAAAGTGAAGCGCTCCAGACAGTGATTGATGAGCTTAGCAATACCATGAAGGAACACCGTGGAAAGGATTTTAACACACCCATCCCCGGAGGGAAAACCCGTGAACACCTTATGTTTTAATGATATGAAGTAATTAACAGTGAATTATTTTAAGACTATGTTTCGAATTTGCTTTATTTTTTCAATTCTAATTCTTCCTGTCACCTCATTTCTCAATGCACAGCAGTTTTCGCAAACCGGGGAGGATGATTTCCAGGCTGCACTTCAGGCTGAATGGAAGGAGGTTTTCTTTGATCCGGGATCAGGTGATTGGCAACAAAAATGGTTCATGGATGGCGAGCGTGGATGGGTGAAAAACACTTCGGAAGGGATGGTTTTTTCTGCAGGCCCCATTCGAGGGGATGACGGATCTCATGCTGTGCTCTGGACCAAAGAAGAATTTGAAGGAGACGTGAAAATTGAGTTTGATTATACCAGGGTCGATGACATTGATTATGCGGTGAACATTCTGTACATCCTGGCAACAGGTAAAGGAGAGCCTCCATATACAGAAGACATAGCGCAATGGTCGCATCTGAGGCTGGTTCCTCACATGAGCACCTATTTCAGAAATATGAATTTGTTGCATATAAGTTTCGCAGCTTTTCCCCTAAAAGAGGGCCCCCAGAGCGATTATGTGCGTGCACGGCGCTACCCGGTAAAAGAGGGTCAGAAGTTTGGGACGGATACCCGCATTGCACCGGACTATTTCGACACCGGATTGTTTTTACCTGGGGTGAGCTATCATTTTACTGTCATCAAGCAGGGCGAGATGTTGTTCTTTCAGGTGAAGAACGAGGAGCTCAGTAGACTATTTCAATGGAACACCTCTGCCTTCGACCCTGTGCACAGGGGGCGGATTGGCATACGCCACATGTATACCCGGGCAGCAAGATATTCAAACGTCAAGATCAGTCTGATAAAAGAATGAAAAGCATTTCCAGCCTCTATCCAAGAATGTGGCCTCTGCTGATTGGAGCCTTGATGGTCCTATCCCTGCCCTTATCCTGCAATCGCTCTGGTGCTGGAACAGGGCCCTACGATTTAAGCTTAAATGAAGGTTTTAGAAATCCCATTGGTTTCTACGATAGGAATCCAACATTTTCCTGGAAACTTCCTCCGGGTGTCCAGGCGCAAAGGGCCTATGCAATTATTGCTGCCAGTTCTCCTGATTTGTTGCCCGGACAACCAGATTTATGGGAGAGTAGCAAGGTGAACTCCGACCAGACTTTGTATGTGAAATATAATGGCAAAAGACTCACCTCAAGACAAAGGATTTACTGGCAGGTAAAATTCTGGGATACAGAAGGTGTCGGATCGGATTGGAGCAAGCCTGCTTTTTTTGAACTGGGATTGCTGGATAACATGGACTGGTCGGCCAGGTGGATAAGCCTTCCAGGTCAGAATGCGGTGGAGATCCCGGAAATTAAGCGGAAGGTGCACAGGGTACAATACCTGCGGAAGGAGATGCAACTTCAGGATGAGGTAGTAAGTGCGCGTCTGTACATCACTGCGCTGGGCTTGTTCCAGGCACATATCAACGGCCAACAGGTGGGCGACAATGCGCTTACTCCCGGATGGACCTCCTACGAGAAACGTGTGGAAACCTTAAGCTTCGATGTCACATCTCTTTTACAGAAGGGCGGCAACACCATGGGACTGGAGCTTGCAGAAGGCTGGTATGCAGGCCGGCTCATCTTCAGGAGATACCCCAATGTGAACCCGAAAGTGCTGACTCAACTTGAAGTGACCTATAAAAACGGTCACCTTGATACCTTCATTAGCGATAGCTCCTGGACGGGCACCGCGAAAGGACCTATCCGCTACTCAAGCATCTATGATGGCGAAAGTTACGATGCCAGCCTGGAGATGCCGGGTTGGAGCATGTCAGATTTTAATGATTCAGCCTGGTCCAGGGTAACTGAGGAAGCCATATCAAGTGAAGTAAAGCTCGTTCCCAAACGTCACAACAAAGTTGCAACAAAAATCATTCTGCCAACACTTTCCATCAGCCAAACCGGAAATGGGAAGGTAGTATTTGATCTGCGGCAAAACATGGCAGGTGTGCCGACAATAAAGATTCCTGTTAAAAAGGGGCAGCAAGTTAGGATCCGTTTTGCTGAAATGCTTCAAGCCAACGGGGAAATCTATACCGAGAATTACAGAGGAGCAGTCTCCTCCGATTTCTACCTTCCGGCGAAAGATGGAATGGTGGAATGGCGACCAAGATTTACCTTCCACGGATACAGGTATGTAGAGTTGAGCGGATTTGATAAAGGTTTTACTCCGGAAAAATCCTGGGTGAGTGGCATGGTCCAGCATTCCGACTTTGACAGGGCAGGAAGCTTTTCCTCTTCACATGCTCAGCTAAATCAACTGCAAAGTAATATTGAGTGGGGTTTGCGTGGAAATTTCATTGACATCCCAACGGATTGTCCACAGCGGGACGAGCGTGCAGGCTGGACCGGAGATGCCCAGGTATTCCTTCCCACTTCGCTTTTTATCGCCGACGTACATTCCTTCTGGTCCAGCTGGATGCAAAGTGTCCGGGACGACCAGCGAGCGGATGGTTCCATTCCCATTGTGGTTCCTGACATTGACGGACGCCGGATCTCATCCGGATGGGGTGATGCGGCAACAGTCATCCCCTGGGAAATCTACCTTCGTACTGGCGATAAAAAAATTCTGGAAGACAGCTATGAAAGCATGAAGGCCTGGATCGACTACTATGGCTCGGTAGCAGAAAATTACATCGTGGATATGTTCACATACGGCGATTGGTTGCAACCTTTTTCAGAACATCCCGAGGATGAACGCAAGGGTGAGACCGATGAAAACCTGATTTCTACTGCATATTATGCCAGGTCTGTTGATTTATGCATGCGATCTGCCGAAGTGCTTGGATTTAAGGAGGATAAAACCAGGATGGAAAGCTTGCTTCAGGAGCTGAGAATGGCCTTTCAGGCCCACTTTTTTAAGGAAGACGGAAGTGTAAGCAAGGGAAAATCCACCCAAACAGCCTACCTGATGGCCATCGGTTTTAATTTGCTGAGCCCTGAGATGGAGGAGAAAGCCATTTCTCATTTACTGGCCGAAATTGAAGAAGCTGATACTCATTTACGTACTGGCTTTTTGGGAACACCACTCCTGGCGCCCGTTCTCGAAAAAATTGGAAGAACAGATATCATGTTTGACATGTTGTTTAAGGAGACCTATCCATCATGGTTCTATTCAATCAACCAGGGTGCCACTACCATGTGGGAACGATGGAACTCATACACGCATGAGGATGGTTTTCACCCAGCCGGCATGAACTCATTCAACCACTATGCTTATGGAGCCATCGGGCAGTTTTTGTATGAGAGAATAGCAGGTATCAAACCCTTAAAACCAGGATATAAGGAGATCCTCATCGCACCCTTATATGGAAGTACCCTTACCTCGGCACAGGCGAAATACAAGAGTCCTTATGGAGAAATAAGTTCAGCCTGGATGGTGCAAAACGGAAAGTTTGTACTGGAGGCAACGGTTCCACCAAATACCAGCGCAAACATTATCATTCCCGGGAATACCGGGAAGGGTCTGCTTTTGAATGATCGTCCCTATTCCGATCATGCTAAGGTGAGACTAATCAGAAAAGATGAAAACACTTTTGAGCTACTGGCCCAGGCTGGTACATTCAGGTTTGAATCAACAATCAATCAAAACTAAAATGAATATGAAGAATCTACCCCTTACCATTTCCGTGCTGCTTTTTATTGTCGGTGCAGGCTGCCTTTTTGCACAACAGGATAAACACCGCATGATAGTCCTGGCAGACATGGGAAACGAGCCCGATGAAGAACAACAAATGGTGCATATGATGATGTACAGCAATGAGTTTGACATCCAGGGACTCATCGCAGTTTCGGGCAAGTACCTTCATTCTGCGTATCCCCTGCCGGAACGAACCAGGCTGTATCCCGACCTTTTTCACAAGATTATTGATGCGTACCAGAAGGATTTGCCAAATTTGGAAAAGCATGCCACTGGTTGGCCTGATCCCGATTACCTGCGATCCATTGTAAAAAGCGGTCAACCCGATTACGGCATCGCCGGGGTGGGTCCGGGATTTTCAAGCCAGGGCTCCGAACATATCATAGAATGCCTGGAGAAAGACGATCCGCGTCCCCTCTACGTGGTGGTCAATGCCGGTTCCAATACGCTGGCCCAGGCCATCATCGATTATGAAGCAGCGCATAGCGAAGCGGAAGTGGATGCCTTCATCGGAAAGCTCAGGGTATTTGAGAATGGGGCACAGGACAATGCCGGCGCATGGATTTGTGCAAACTATCCGGAGATACACTGGGTTAGAAGCAATTATCAAACCTATTGCTATGGCGGGCCCAGGGTCTCGGGCAACCTGGAGAAATACGACATCGGACCCTATACATGGGAGCCCTATGATTACTCCTACCTGGGGCAGCATCACTGGGCGCTGGACCACATCATCGTGGGTCATGGCCAAATGGGGAAGACCTGGCCCATGCGTATCATGGGCCCTGGCCACGTTTTATTCCTGGAAGGTGGAGGCACCATTCCCTGGATGGGACTTATTCACCAGGGCCTGTGGGACATCAGTCAGCCACACTGGGGTGGATGGAGCGGCCGTTTTACCAGGGAGCTAGTTAAAAATGAATGGTCCAGACACCAGGACATACAAATGGATGAAGAGAATTATGGGAATTTCTATTTATTCACAGAAGCAGCAGACAGCTGGGTGGACCCCGAAACGGGGCATCATTATACGAGCGAATTTACACCGATCTGGCGCTGGAGAAGGGCCATGTTCAATGATTTTGCCTGTCGGATGGATTGGTGTGTCAAAGGATATGAGGATGCGAACCATCCACCCCATGCGGCCATTAATGGAGACCGCAAAGAGCGGATACATATCATCCATGCTGATGCCGGAGGGAAGCTGGTGTTCGATGCTTCCGCCTCCAGTGATCCGGATCAGGACAGCCTGGCCTTTTCCTGGTGGATTTACAGGGAGCCCGGCACCTATGCAGGGATCCTGGAATTGGAACATACAGGCAGTCCGGTCCTGTCGCTTGAGCTGCCAGCCGATTCTAAAGGTAGCGAAATACACCTGATCCTTGAGGTCAGAGATGACAACCAAATCGCCGAAATGTATGATTACAGGAGAGTAATAATAAACTGCAACTAAACCATGAGAACAATACTATTCCTGCTTTGTATGGTATGCTTAAGTCCTTGTTTATTAAAGGGGCAGGCTGAATCTTCGCTTGTCTATATTGGTGATGATAATAAGTTGGAATACATTCCCTATGCAAACACCGGAGCGTCAGAAGAAATAAATATTATACCTGACTTTTCGTATTCAGGATATGAATTTGGTGGTGTTCCCCTCCCAGAGGTTCCTGTAATAGTTAGTATTAGTCCACAGAAAGGAGATAATTTTTCTTACGTTCAAAACATCATTGATAGCGTTTCTGCTTTGCCTTTGGACGAAAATGGCTTCAGGGGTGCCATACTTTTTAACCCGGGCAAGTATGATATTGGTTCACCTTTAATAGTTGAAGCCTCCGGTATCGTGCTTCGCGGTTCCGGACAAAAACCGGCATCAGAAGGTGGTACTGAGCTGTATGCCAGCCTTGAGGAGCAACACAATTTAATAACTTTTAGCGGTTTTACACCATCTGTCTCAGGTAGCGTGCTGGATACAATAATCATTAAGCAAAATGACGGGGTTCAGGACGGGGATATTTGGCTTAAGGGTGATGTAACAGATGGTGTTAAACAAGAAATTGAAGTTGATAAAATAGTATCATTTCATTTAACTGCCAACAATGGTGAATTTGCTTCCTATGTTTCTAAAGAGGGGGACGAAATCCATTGGCCTGAGCTCGTTTTGAAAGTCCATGATAATGATAACAGCAAAGATACAATTATTAGCCTGTTTCCTTCGGATGATTCATATACACAGGGAGGCGATAGCAAGGATAATAATTATGGTACAGAAGCCAGGTTGTCAATAAAAAATCAGGGGGATGCACACAACCTTACAAGAGAAATATTTCTAAAGTTTCAGCTACCCAACTCTAATATTAAGGTCGATAGTGCATTTCTGAATTTATGGTGCAATAATGCAGGAAACAACGCCGATCAGCTCAATTTTATCCAGCTTGTTGAAGACGATTCATGGGACGAGACCAGCATTACATATGCCAATCAACCGGGGAGAGATGAAATTCCTGATCATGTGCGAATAACTTCCGGAACTGTTCCCACTGGTGCAGTATCTTTTCAGGTTGATGATGCTTCTTCCTTCAGCGCAGGTGATGATATTATTGTAATGCGAACGCCTAACCAGGCCTGGATAGATGCCCTTGAGATGGCTCAATATGGCTGGACGCCTGGGTACTACACCATCCAGTATGCAAGGAAAATAGTTTCCCTATCGGGGAACACCATCGGCATTGACATCCCTTTGGTGCAAACCTTGTCTTCAGAGTTTGGAGGTGGGGAAATTGGTTTAAGTACCCGAGGCGAAAGGGTAAATCGGTGTGGAGTAGAAAACATGATGATATCGTCTTATTATGCCTTTGATGAGGATGAAGATCATGGCTGGATAGCATTGAATTTCGATGGAACTAATGATTGCTGGGTTAGAAATGTAAGTGCGAGGTTTTTTGGTTATGGTTGTGTGCAAATAAACGGAGCCATGCGCACAACGATACAGGATTGTGCAATGCTCGATCCTAAATCCATAACCACAGGTGGCCGTAAATATTCATTCGCAATCCAAAACGGATCCTTTAACCTGATTCAAAGATGTTACACCCGGGGTGGGAGGCATGATTACGTGACAGGATCGCGTGTAGCAGGGCCCAATGCATTTATTGACAGCTATGCCGAAGAAACTCATGCAGATATTGGACCACACCACAGATATGCAACTGGAATTTTGTTTGATCATATTCGAGGTGGCCAAACCAGGGTACGAAACAGAAAGGATTCGGGAACAGGTCATGGATGGGCTGGAGCCCAGACAATGTTCTGGAACCTTACAGTACCCGCTGAAGAGATTACTGTTGAAAGTCCACCGGGGGCTATGAACTGGGGAATTGGGTGCAAAGCAAGATTCTATTATGGTGATGGCTACTGGGAAGACAAGGGTTATCATGTATTGCCCAGAAGCCTTTATCTAAAGCAATTAGAAGACAGGTTGGGAACTGAGGCTGTAATGGCAACAACAACAAAAGCCCAACGAAACGGACGCATTTATGATGTACTGGAAGAATGGAAAGGAATTGGCATCCAGGTGGATTCACTTCCCTCAAACAATTCGGTATTATATGATTTGAAACTAAATGATTCCACAATTTCGAACTTTAAGCCCAATGTTTTAGATTACTCGTATTTCATTGAACCAGGTGAAAATGCACCTGATATTAAAGCTATTCCTTATGATTCGCTATCGAAGGTGGATTTAGCATATCAGGCTACTGAAAATAAATATACTATAACAGTAACAGCCCCTGATAAAGTAAGTCAAACAGCGTACACTGTTACAGGCAAAATCCCATCTTCTATTGCTGATAAATATGATCGGGATATTAAGGTCTTTCCGAATCCAGTGCAGGATATTTTATATGTAGACCTGGGTGTTTCAAATTACAAGAATATGAATCTTTCCATATATAACTCCGTCGGAACTAATATGTTATCCCTGCCTTGTAATTCCAGACTGATGCAAGTTTCCGTCGAAAACTTCAGTGCTGGGATTTATCTAATTCAGATTGCAAATAGATCCGGCCTTGTTTATACGACCAGCGTGATTAAAGTCATAAACGCAGCGTTTGATAAAAAACCATCACAATCACAGGGTGTGGATTCTTTCAGAGCACATCGCAACAAAAGCAGGATCAACACCAATTTAGTCATATCCGAACAATCAATTTATAACCTTAAAACTACATCGCTATGAATTCCTTGATACGTTCTTTCATTCTGATTTTTCTTGCATTTACTTTATCATTATCGGCGCAGGTCAACAAAAAAGATATTGATAAAGCCATTGATATCACGTCGCTGAAACATCCATACCTCTACTTTACTGAGGCAGACAAACCTGGCCTGCTTGACAGGATTGAGAATGATCCTGAGAGCAATGCTATTTTTCGCCGTCTGAAGGCGGAAGCAAAAATGTGGTTGTACATGCCTGTTGACCACAATATACCTGTTCAGGGAAAAAATACCCGTGCTGACTGGACGGAAGAGGATCGTGACGGCTTATATGAAAGCTATTACCGTTCCAACCTGAACAATACCTTCCACCTCGCTTTTCTTTACCAGATGACAGGGGAACAGAAATATGCCGATAAAGCATTTGAATTTGCAGATGCCTTCTGCGATCTGACTACCTGGACCCAGCGGGCCCATGAATTCCCTATCATCTATTCAAGGATCATGCCCTATAACGTTTCCGACGACCAGGTCAATTTTAATTTTGACCATTATAATGGGGATGCCGGCCGGATGATGGCTGCCGTATATGATTGGTTGTACCCCGCTTTGAATGAGGCGCAGCGGGACCGGATCAGGGGTGCCCTGATTGAAAAAGTGGTGACCCGGGTAAGGGGTGATTACGAATTCCACTGGTGGGCTACAGCATATCGCTGCAACTGGTGTGGGGTGTGTAATTCAGGTGTTGGATTAACCGGATTGGCATTGCTTACCGAAAATCCCCAGCTGACCGATATCGTGGCTGAATCTTACAACAGAATAAACAACATGTTAAATGAGCTGGGTGAAGACGGTGGCTGGCAGGAAGGCGGCGGCTACTGGAATTATGGGGTACATACCTCTACTTTTTTTGCCGATGCCCTGAAACGGCTTACAAAATCAAAATATAACCTTTTTGAAAATAAACGGCTTAGTAGTAATCCGGTAAACTTTCCCCTCTATATCTCCCTTGTGGGAGGAGGATCACTCAACTTTGAAGATTCCAGAGGAAGCCGATACATTGGCAGTCCATATTTTATTAATAAACTGGCCACAGAGACCAATAGCCCTGAGGCAGCATGGTACAGAAATGAATTCTTGGGTGAGGGACGGGATCTTTTTTATATTGTCTGGCCACCATCGGATGTGGAGCCAAGCCCACCGGAAAGCCCTTCCATTCACTTCAGGACCATCGACTGGTGGGTCATGCGCAGTGATTTTAAAAGCCCTGAAAAGGTAATGGTTGCCGGTAAAGCTGGAAAGAATGACGATCCGCACCATGGACATCTCGATATCGGCCATTTTATCGTTCACTGGCAAAAACAATATTATATCCGTGACCTGGGAAGCGGGAGCTATGATGAAAAATACTTTGACGACTTGCGTTTCGATTATCCACAGGCTTCCAGCATCGGACACAATGTGATTTTTGTTAACGGTGAAATACAATTGTCCGGAAAACTCAGAAAACAATCCTGGAATTATGAAATAGGTGGTGATGTAGAAGAATTCAGGAGCTCAGAAAAGATTGATTATGTGCGGATGAACCCTACCAGGGCTTACCCGAATAAGGAACTTATTGAATGGAAAAGGCATATTTTACTGGATAAACCGGAAATAGTACTGGTGATGGATGAGATCGTTGCCGAACCTGGATCAGAAATTGAAGTACGGTTTCATCCCGGAGTTGATTTTGAGATTCAGGACGACCTTGTAATGCTGGAAGGAAATGATGGCAAAATGGCCCTGATCCCGCTCACTGAAGAAGAATTCGAGGAACAAGCGGGAAAACATGCCAGCAATTTTGTTAATGCAAGAACCGCATTTTCCTGGATAGATTATGTTGACACAGAGATAAAATCAAAAGAGAAGAAGACCATAGTTGCCACGATTATTTTGCCGGTTGAGAGTTCCGATGAAGCCAGGGTAATAGCCAGCACAAAGGAGTTAAAATCAGACGGCTCCGGCAATGTGACTGTTTCGTTCTCGAGAAGGGGGGTGAATTATTCGTTCAGTTTTGAAAATCGCACGAGTGGACTTATCTTGAAAAAATGACGTTATAATAGTTACTGGCCAGATGGATTGTTTTACTGTGTGACAACAGGATTATTCGGACAGTATTAATAATTCCTATAGCATTAACGGGATGTTCAATGAAAAGCTATTTGACATTATTGGCTCTTCGGCAAGCATTATTCGCAAATACCTTCTGAACTGGACCTACCCCATTAATGTGGACGTTAGGTTAAGCTAGGATGCAGGGGTTCGGAGGAGAGCTAGGTTCTGCCGATCGGGATGGAAAAAAGAAGGACTCCCCCCCGAAAGTGGAAGGAAGTCCTGTAGTGTCGGGGTGAGAA
>CAZCQL010000101.1:0-13873 GCA_964500835.1 uncultured Bacteroides sp. | reverse complement strand
CGCTTTGTGACAATCACAAAGTGAGACAGCTATTTGCATTTGGTTCAGTTCTTAACTCAGATTTCACTAAAGATAGCGATGTCGATTTAGTGGTTGATTTTAACACAACAGATCCTTTAGAATATGCTGAGAATTATTTTGCATTGAAGTTTGCCTTGCAAGAGTTATTACAACGTCAGATTGATTTGCTAGAACAAAAGGCATTAAAGAATAAGTATCTCGCAGAAAGCATCAACAATATGAAAAAAGTTCTGTATGACGCATGAGATTTATACCTGGCTTGAGGATATAAATATCGCTGTTATACAGATATACGATTTCCTGCCTGAAGATATTAAGTACTCTGATTTTGAGAATGATATAAAAAGCCAGAAGGCAATAGAAAGGAATATGAAATCATTGGTGAGGCCCTGAATCGGATTCTCAAAGTCTCTCCTGATATAGCAATTTCTGATTCTCGGAAAATCGTTGATACCCGAAACAGGATAATACACGGTTATGACAGCATAACTCCGGATATCTTGTGATTGATAATAAAACGATCCCTACCCATACTACGAAATGAGATTTCAGAATTGCTGAAATAAGTGGACCTGATTTCCACACCCATTTCACGTTGCTTCGCAACGCAAAAAGAGTGTATCCTCGAATTCTTCATCAAAACCTTAGAACCTCTCCCCTTCTAAGAATGGACGATAGATTCACTGATCCTGCTACAGATTGATAAGTATAGCTTTAGGACCAAAGCAATATCAACATAATGCGAGTACATTATAGGACAACTGCTATTTTCAGGCTTTGTTCTGCAGATCCTGCTCTGTCACTATAATCAGGGATTATGTTCAACCGGAGCGTAGCGGAGCTCGGCGAAGCCAATAGCCGCTAGGCCATTACGCCCAGGCCTACCCGCTGCCTCCGCTTTGGATCATTCATGGCCATCGCGCAAGGTTTTTCTATATGTCTATTTTTTGAATCCAATTCTAGGGCGCTCTTGAAATTCCTTCACATCTTTTCTGGATTTCTCAAGTTGCTTAATATATTCCAGAATTAATATAATCTTGTCATCCTGCTCGATGTCCTTTCTTTCCAGTTCTTCCAGTTTTTTTAGGATATCCTTGTGAGAGGTAAGCATTTCACGCATTCGTGAAAATACTCGCATTATATGAATATTGACATTTATGGCTCTCTCACTATTAAGGACTCCTGAGAGCATAGCAACCCCTTGCTCGGAAAAAGCTCTTGGCAGTTTACGAAGGCCACCCCAACTTGATCTTCCAATTTGGAATATCAAGTTATCGAACTCCTCTTTCGTTAGTTGAAACATAAAGTCATCTGGAAAACGAGCTATGTTTCTTATTACAGCTTTATTCAAATTTCCAGTTGTGACGCCATAGAGGTCAGCCAAATCTCTGTCTAACATGACTTTCTTACCTCTTATAAGCTATACATAATAAATATCAGCGCATTAACGAAAACACCCATTTCACGTTGCTTCGCAACGCAAAAAGAGTGTATCCACGAATTCTTCATCAAAACCTAAGACCTCTCCCCTTCCTGGTTTAAATGAATGCTTCACAGGTTTTTCTGAAAAAAATACATTTCACTCCCAATGGGCGGGAATGTATCTATTCATCGAAAATAATTTCTCTCACATTTCCCTGGTAATCACTGATCTCAACCTTTTTAACGTCAAGAGGTAGCCATAGCCGACGGGACGATTGGGATAAGAAGCTGTTTCCATAGTGGAACTCTTCCCGGTAGGACCGGTTGTTATCCAGATGGACAATGGCTGTGAGATCATAGGGATCTAATGCGATAGAATGGTTTCGGTTTTCATTCCTGAATAGTCCCAGTTCCCCCCTGTTTTGACCTGAAACCACCAACATTGAGCTGTCGGAGGACATCAACCTGGCCAGGCTTTTACCGTCACCTGGTATGACGATACCGCTTCTCTGCATTGCAACCGGTGAGAAATTCCCTCTGCCATCACCAGCCAGCAACAATCCATTAAGCGCATCGTAACGGCCGATACCCACTTCATTTCCATAATCGTTCCCGGTAAGCAAGATATCGGGCAGTTGATCATCCGTAAAGTCCCCGGTCAGGATGGCATAGACTGGGGCGAGTTGGGCTTCAGCAGGCAGCTCCTTTACGGCAAATACCCCATTTCCCTTGTTCTCGAAATAGCTGGTTTTCTGATTGTTTGCTTTCAACAGGAGATTCTGGACATCGGGAAGTCTGGACAAAACCTCCTGGATAGAGGCCTTCCCAAATTCTTTATGGTCCGTGAAAATATCTTTAAAATCCTCCATCTGGTTATCCATATCCTTTCGTCCGAAGAATGGATACTCTTTTAATTCTCCATCCTCACTCAAATAGTAGTTGGTTGGTATCAAGTCAATTATTTTATCATTGTTGTAGTCACCTACGTACAGACTTACAGGAAATTCTTTCCCTGTCCTGATAAGCGAGTTGCTTCCCAGATTACCGGCAATATAATCCATATCTCCATCCATGTCGAAATCACAGGCAGCCAGGCTGTTCCACCATCCGACTGCCTCATCGCTATGGACGCGTATTAACTTATCAAGGTGTCCTGATGAATTTTTAAGGAGGGTTAGAGGCATCCACTCTCCTGCCAAGAGAAGGTCCACCCAGCCATCATTGTCATAGTCGGTCCACAAAGCATCGCTGATCATCCCTATTCTGTTGAGCGGAGATGCATGAGTATCCGTTCCATTGGCAAATTTCCCATGACCATCATTGATCAATAAAAAACTGTTCACTTGCAAAGGATAGAAGGAAGGTAATACTCTTCCGGCAACGAAAAGATCGAGATCACCATCCCGATCAAAATCTGCCGCCTTTACACCCGAACCGCTGGAAGCAAAACTGGGTAAGGCATCCGTTGCAAGTCTGAACCTACCCCTTTCATTCAGGAATAACCTGTCCTGATAGGATCGGTGGCTAATATCAAATTCAAATCCCCCACCCACCAGGTAAAGGTCGTCATCATGGTCATTGTCTGCATCGAAAAACAGGACGCCCAGTTCCTCCTGCAGTTTACTATTCCCTTCTCCTCCAGGCAGTAAATCCAGTTTCAGGAACTTGCCACCAGGTTGCTGTACAAAGAATCTTCCTTTGTTGAAATGCGATCCCCCGATGTAAAAATCATCCAACCCGTCACTATTTATATCCGATACCGCAATTCCCGGACCATATTGAGACAGCTTGTGCAACAGCAATTTTTGAATACTGAAGTCGTTATAATCCATCTCAGGATGCACATAATGTATACCTGTTTCCTTTGTTATGTCTTTAAAAAAAGGGTGTTCACTGTCGGCGTTCTTCGAATTTCCCGAGCCCGGAGTGGAGTCTTTAAAATCAATCACAAGTTTCTGATTGGCAGGAACATCGTAAAGAATCTGTGTATTCCCTTCCGGCCACTCGATCCTGACACTGTCCAGCAGGTCTACCCCTCCCAGTCCGAAATGGATCCCCATCTGGACGGAAGAAAGATATCCGCGGTAAGGGGTATTTTCCCATACCTGTTGTTGTCCGTTATGGTAGACTTCTACAATGGCACCCAGGCCGTACACGTTCTTGCTGCTTCCTTTGAAGTTCACGTATAACCAGTGGGTGTTTGCCAATTTTTTCTCCACTACCGTATTCCTAAATACAAAGGCACTGTCATCTATGTTATTGACGACATAGTCTAGATCTCCATCATTATCAAGGTCAGCGTATGCAGCTCCCATTGAAAATGAAGGCACCTTGATACCCCATTCCTCCGTAACATTTTTAAATGTGGGAATGCCCCCGGGTTTATCCAGTTCATTCCTGAATGCGTAATTATGCAGTTTGACAGAAGGGACATGCTGCAAAGCCATCTCATCAGATATGGTATTCATATTCTCAACCATGAGCTCTCCGAAATCATGGTCTGTAATATCCTTGGGAAACCCATTAGAAATGAAAATGTCCCTGTGGCCGTCCTGGTCAAAATCTGCTATGAGTGGAGACCAGCTCCAGTCAGTGGCATGTATCCCGGCATAGAGGCCTATCTCACTGAAAATCAGATTATTGTTGTCTGTCCGGTACCCCCGATTGAGCTGAAGCATGTTGCGTACATACTGGTATGGATAGTGATATTTCTCATTTTGAACATAGGAGGAATAATTATTGGTTTTCACCATGGTTTTTCGGCGTCCGTTGTATTCGGGAACCATGTCAAGGACAATAATGTCGGCCAGACCGTCGTTGTTTACATCTCCCACATCCACTCCCATGGCGGATAAACAGGTGTGTTTCAGGTACTCATACGACCGGTCGGTAAATGTCTTATCGCCGTTGTTTATGTAGAAAATGTCCCTCGACAGGTAGTCATTGGAAACATAGATATCTTTCCAACCATCCCTGTTAATATCCATGATGCCCAAACCAAGGGCAAATCCGCCGGTCACTAAGCCGGATTCCTCTGATACATTCCTGAAGACCGGGTGGCCTCTCTCCGGGTTAAACAAGTTTTCATAAAGCCTGTCCGCGTTATAGGTCAGCTCTATGTCACCTTTATTCCTGTATGCGTTCGGATGAAGCCGGGGATCCATGCGGTTCACGGCAAGGAAGAGATCCAGGTCCCCGTCATTGTCATAATCGAAAAAGGCGGCTGTGGTACTATGGGTGGTATCCGCCAGCCCGTATTCTTCAGCCCTCTCCTTAAATAATGGGATATTATCCGTGTTCACACCCTGATTTATAAAAAGCATATTGGCCCTTCGCTCTTTATCGTTAAAGGTGGTTGCGCACACATAGAGATCAAGCCAGCCATCGTTGTTGATATCAATCACAGCTGATCCGGTGCACCATTTACCATTACCTGCAATGCCTGCGATATCAGAGATTCTCCGAAACCGGAACTTACCTCTGTTAAGGTACATCTCGTTGCTTACCATATTGCCGGTAAAGAAAAGATCCTGAAGACCATCGTTGTTAAAATCACCGATGGCTGTTCCTCCTCCGTTGTACAGGTATTCAAATTTTATAACGTTGTACTCTTCGCTTTCAGTGATCCTGTTGGAGAAGTCCACGCCGGTTCTGTTCGGAGGCATCAGCTGAAATAACTTTTCGTCCTTTTCGCAGGATAGTAATAAGAGGGAGAATACCCAAAAAAGAGTGATTTTGGAAGCAGTCTTCATATATCTTTTGCTTCAGGCAGCAGAGTGCCCATTTTTTTGCCTCTAAAGTTAAAAGTTACTTTATGCATTCAAAACTTAGTACCTCAAGTTGCTACCATAAATATAGAGTGCTATCAATATTTTTGAGCATGAACCTATGGATTGATCTTCCTATAAATACCAGATATTTTACTGACATCCCTCTGAAAGAACTCCGAATGCAGCCAGGATTTTTTTTGCAACCAGCACATCATCCGCATAAATGACAAAATCATCTACGAAATCTCCAGCCTCCCCGTTTTTGTAAGGTTTGATGAGCTTGTTGTTTCCAACTGTCACCAGGTTTATTAAAATGAGATCTCCTTTCACTGATAATTTTGAGCTGCCTGGGTGAATATCGGAACCTATGAATTCATAAAGGTATTCCATACTGGATTTCTTAGCACCTATTTCAACACGAGTAAAGCCCATTTTACAGTTTTCCTCATCCAGGGATTCTAATATTTGTGCATACTGTTTGTCTGGCAATTTTATACTTTGGATATGCCTTGAAAGAAATGACATGGCTTCTTCCTTGCTGATTCCCTTTCTATCTTCTGCTAATGAGTTTTCTTTCAGGAAGCGGATGGCTGCAATGAAATTTTTAGCTAACAGCGGATTAGAAAACTGTATTTCAACACTGCCGGTAAAATCCTGAAGTAACTCATTCTTAAAGTTTTTTATGTACTTATATGTACCTGAAGAAAGGTTCACAGAGAGTTTTTTCCCACTTACTTTAATATCCAGTTTATCCAGGTTGATATCTTCGGGGTACAGCATATAACGGGTTTCAGTGCTGGCTCCATCTGCTTTCGTCAGTTTCTTTTCTATAACCACCTGATTTTCATTCTCCATAATTATACTAAGCTGTTGTCCCAGTTTGCCCCCATCAGTCTCTATTGTACCAATATTCTCTGAAAACCAGGAGCTGACTTCGCCGATGTTACTGAATTCTTCAATTTTCTCGTCGCTGTTACGGATCGCGTGTTCAAATGCACTCTGAATATTCCTGGCCATGTCAACATCAGAAACATGGAATCCCAGCGATGAGGTGTAGTCCGTAACTTTTTCCTCTTCCATTTCACGAATGTACTCGTGCTTATTTTTTGTCTCCAATTTTATCGTGATGCTGCTCTTTGAAACCTCAAGTTTTGGAGTGTCCATTATATCGGCCAGGTAAAATGCGTATGTAATGCTCTTTTGGGTTCCGTCAGAATCTGGTCTCCCAATCACAAAATTGACCAAACCGGAAGCTGAAGCTTCGAAGTTGAGACTATTGAAATATTGATCATCACCTATTAGAACCTCTCCTAAATGATCTTTCACAAATCCCAGGGAAGCTTTGTATGAATCCCACGTGGGCCTTTCCGATATAGTATTGGTGATCAGGTACTTTAAGGCATTGAATACCTGCCGTGCTAACTCAATATTATCTGCATAAATCATAAGTTCATCTGTAAATGAAGTTCCTGCAGGAGTTACAACCTGGATGTATCTTTTACCTTCTTTCACAGGCAACTCGATAATCAGCGATTTACCAGAAATTTTCAGATTAATTGCCATTGAATTTATATCGCTTAGGTCAAAAATGTAACTAAACAGTTTCTGTTCGCCTTTTTTATTGGTAGAATTTGCCTGAAAATTAACGATGTAATTCCGGCTACCCTGTTTAAATTTCTGATCCCATGATACCTCCTTATCGGTGGCTTTTTCAACATTGTTCACCAGCCATGTAAATGACTGATCCCGGTTTTCCCATAATGCCTGCGTATCCTTACAATTAGCGATTTTCTCTTTGATGGCATCGATGAAAGACCTGGTCATAGCCACCTCATTCATGGTGATTTCAATTTTTTCAGTATACCCATTGATTTCTCCATCTTCATAATAAGTAATGAATTTTTGGGATTGGAGCGTTTTCATGGATATAATAATCGATTTACCCTTAGCCTTAAAACTGATCCCTGAAGGATCGATATCAGAGAGATAAAATATCCAGGAAGACACTTCAGTAGCGCCTTTCTTATCGGTCACCCATTGTTCGAATTTTAATTTGCAATCGTTACCTTCCACATTCGTAAAATCATATCGATAGCTGTCACTGCCAATTTGCATCTCCCCGGTATAATCATCAAACCTGGACAATTTTTCCTGGGCATGAAGGGGTTGAACGAATACTACCATGAGAGCTGTTAACAGGATTGAAACGAATTCTGACGTTGATGACATAAGGCTTGGTTTTTTTGCTTGGTAATATAAAAATATGGAAAATAGACAAATTAGCATGGATGCCACCTATCCCTTTCCCATCTGAAATGCAGGTTTATTGAAAGTGGCATGTTCAGCGCTCATTTAGCTCACATTTTGTGACTTTTAGAGAAAATGCTCTTCAAGATGAGCTGGAATAAAGGAAACGTCTCTCGTTTCTGGATATGTTTCTTTTTTCCCAGCCTTTTGGATCTTCTTTTAAATTGCTCAATATATGTGGGATTTTACTCAAAATTCTCAAATCAGGTGAACAATCCCAGTCAAGGGTGTGTCTGGTTTTGCTCGTATCAATTGTCCAGGGTTTATCTACATAGTTGAGCATCCAGGGACGTTCGATTGGGATGTTTCCGGATATTTTGCCCAAAGCATTTCGAATACTTACTCCAATTTTCGCAATCTTTCCATTTATATATAGAGGTCTGTGACTTTCTGAAAGACCAACAGCAGAACGTATTGCAGGAAAAAGTTGGTTATACAGAACTGCCCCGTGCTGAGATGCCAGGAAGATATTCGAACGATCGAGTTCCGGATGTAGAATGATGCACTTTCGTATGAGACGTACAAAATCATCGATATGAATATAAGGGATACCTGTCTCTCCCCGACCCGGAATTATACGGCCTAAGGGAAATGTGGATGTCCACAGCTTGATGAGACCGAAAAGGGGGGGGAGTTCACACCAATCCGAGAAAACGCCTGCGATTCTCAAGATGATACAAGGAACCTGGGGGGATGCTTTCGACAGTAGTTTCTCACCAAGTGATTTCGACCTGGCATACGGCATATATTCAGATGTTGGGCTTTCCTCATTAAGGAAGGAACCGATGGCAGGTGGCTCCATGGCTGCAATACTGCTTGCAAATAATAATCGCTTAACTCCTTCATTTATAGAAGCATCTATCAGGTTTTCCGTTCCGTTAACATTTGTCCGTTGATATTCCTCTACCCAGTCATTGTTAAAATCGTAATACGCTGCAAGATGAATAACGAAGTCAATTTGGCCAAATTCGTTTCTGGATTGTGCAAACACTTCTGAGATATCCTGGGTGTCAGCAATATCAAGGATGTGCCAAATGGTTTGAGGGGCCGCTTTCCTTAACTGCTCAGATGGTTCCCTGCGATCTACAGCGATCACGATGAAATCTCTGGCCATATCGATGCATACAGCCGAGCCTAAAAAGCCAGATGCACCTGTGATAATCACTACCTTTTTTGCCATTAGAAAAAGATGTCCAGTAATCTTCGGGAATGTAATCAAAAATTACCGACATTGGGATTGGGTCATATTAAATATTAATGCAAAGCACCTGGCAAGTAGTTAAGACAAATTGATCACTAATTATCTATGTCAGGATTCCTTTTTTGCATGGGACCAGCCACCCCATAACCCGAATACAAACCAACCCAGGTACAAGGCTCCAATAGCAAAAATGGTATCTCCAATCACCCTCAGCCAAATAACAGTTTCCATCCCGGGACTCTCCAGAAACTCTGCAGATCGGGCAAACCATAATCCATGTTTAACACTTGCAACAGTCTGGGCCAATCCAAGTTTCTGCATCACTCCCATCCATTGACCAATAAGGGAGCGGACTACGATGACCAGAAGGGAGATAAAAAGAAAGCATTCATTTTGGCCATTCTGTCTGGATTCTTGATGCTGTATTCCGGTATGGCATATGCCTCCCTTAATTCGGCCTCAGCTGGTCCATCCATGAATAATCCCGTATAATGTGCGCTCAAGGCTTTGTAGGCATCAATGTGTACGCTGGTGCTTTATAAGCTCCATGGCCCCAGATGGTCCCTACCTCCTGCCCTCCCAAAGACTGCCAGACATTTTGACCGTCTTTAATATCCTGGCCCGCAAACACAATATCTTCATCTACCGACAGGACACTTTCGGGTATAAAGTAATCGCAAAGATATAAAATATAAAAAGACCCCTATATCCTTATATAGCCATTTTATCTTTTGCAGAACCCAATTGAATAAACCTTGTCAATAGAAATCACATTTGGTCATGCATTATTCAGAAAGATTTCTGATCTTGAGGTTGATAAAATGTAATTAAGGAATTATAGATGCTGGCGAAACATGGGCTTCTGGAATCATTGAAAGGGCGTGGCGGAGGATTCTTTTTCGAGGATAACCAATCCGATCTGAGCCTGCGAGATGTAATTCAGGTGATGGAGGGAGATACGTGTTTTAATAAGTGCGGCATCGGCCTGAAGAACTGTGATAGTGTATATCCGTGCCCCTTGCATGATCAATACGAAAAAATCAGGGATTCCTTCCACCAGCTTGCTCTTTCAGAAATGATACATCCGTTATCTATGAAAGTCATAAAAGGGAACGCTGTAATAAACCGGCTTGAGCATTCATCAAAAACTATTATATGAAAAGTAAAATGCGCAAAATTAGCTGTTCCAGCTTATTAATTCTAATTATCTCCTCCGTGCCAATGATTGCCCAAACAAGTGATCAGATGATTAGGATGGTGAAAAATATGATCCAACAATTTGAAGAAACATCTGCGGAGGATGTTGGCATGGATGAACCCATGAATGAAGGAGCTTCTTTCGATCCTGCCATTTCACTCAGCACGAAAAATAGTTACTCAATTGCCCTGAATGATCCTGAAAAAATGTTCAGCCTGACTGATTATCAAAACGGATACACGGTGCTTGATGAAAAGGAATTGCCCACAAACAGTATTGAGCTGAGGTTTTCTTTTAATGATCTGCCCGGATTCACTGCGCTTAATGTCTGGTATGACATAGCTTCCATAAAGGATGCCAAGGGTAAACATGTCTTGTTAGCGGAAAAGGCGGTAGAGAAATACAGGGAATATGGAATTATTGATGATGGTTACAATTTCCCGGTGCCAGGAGAATTCTCATTGAGACAATGGCTTAACAGGGAACTGGAATATGATGAGGTCCTCAGGATCGCCGGCACCATTGGTCTTGAATACCCAGCCGATTATAACTCAGTAGTATTTGGCAAAGAAGATACCGGAGAAGTGAAAACCGTAGGGAGTACCACCATTACATTGATTGAGATTGACCGGAATATGGTTACCCTTGTGATGAAAGGAAACAGGAATGAGATAGAAGGGTTGACCATGATCATTCTTGATTCCGATGGAAAAATTTTCACTTCCACATCCTCCATAGCCATTGATCTAAAAATGTATGATACAGATACTAAATCTGTCAGGGAGTTTTCGGATGATGAGATAGCCGCCACCGTGAATAATTTCGATATGTCATCCCTGGAGGCAGAACAGGTCAAAAAAATCAAAGTCTTTGGGAATATCCATCAAATCGTTTTTATGGAGATTAATTCCTATGAACATATGGAGGTTCCCTTTGAAATCGCCATACCCTTCACCGGGTTTTAGAAATCTTACCGAACATTGTACCCCTCCCCTTTTCATTCAGTTTTCATTCACATCGTATGATAGTTGAAAAAAAGATTTTGAACTGAATTAAATCTTATGGACATTAGGTTTGATTAAAGCCATAATTTGCAGTAAAAATCCTTAAGCACCCGATTACTAAGTATTAACTAATACATTTTGAAATGAAAAGCATTATGCTCGCGTCGATATCTATTTTATTGATTACTAATGCTATAGCGTTTTCTCAATCGATACCGGAATTTGTAATTATTGATGAAATTGCTGATGATATGGAGCAGCTAAAGTCTGAGTTTAGCGGTCATCCAAACGTTTATGTGACTGATGGAATTACTCCAAATGCCCTCGGGCAAATCTCAAATTCTCTGGAGAACCTGAAGATTGAAGATTTACATATTTATGTATTAACAAAACCCGGAGCAATTATTTTTAACAGCATTGATGTGACAACGGACAATGTGGATGATTTGTCCGACGATCTTAAAATCCTGAATCGCTATGTGACTAACCAGGTGGTTATTCATAGTACTATTGTATTCAGCGGGGATGAAGGAATCCTTTTGAAGCAACGACTTGAAGAGATCACCGGTCTTGTGTTTACCACTCAAAATTGAAGCAGCCAAAATCAAAGCCATCATGAAACCAATATCTTTCCGATCAAGACTATTCCTGATACTTTCATTTACGTCAATCATGCACCTTACCCTGGCATTACCCACCGAGACGGAATACCTGGGTGTTGTAGCGCATTCGGGCTATTATGATGATGGTGCCTGGGGGGCATTTCCCATTGGTTTCAGCTTTGATTTCTTTGGGAATACATACACCGACTTTTATGTCACCTCCAATGGTTTAGTGATGTTTGGGTCAAGTTCCACACAATACAGAAACCGAACAATTCCCAATGGCGGTTCACCAAATAATTACATTGCTCCGTTTTGGGACGATTTAGTGATTCATAGTTCCGGCGATATTATGTATCAAACTATCGGAACTGCACCCAACAGAAAACTGGTTATTCAATTCACCAACATGTCTTTCTGGAATTCGCCCGTACTACTTGGGACGTTTCAGGTAATTTTATATGAGGGTTCTAACAATATTCAGACACAATACAGAAGCATTGTTGATTTAACATCCTCCAGGGCCAGTGGCAACTCAGCGACAGTTGGATTAGAAAACAGCAATGGCTCGGCAGGTGTTTTGGCTTCTTATGCAACTGCAGGCTACATTCAGAGCGAGAAGGCCATATTGTATACCCCGGGTGGAGGTACTTATACGTTTGATGACAATGCTGTGTACGAGGGTATTCTGATACAGGATGTAATTCCAAGAGCAAGTACTCCAAATTTACTTAGTCCTGCCAATAACTCTACCGTTGATGATACAGTGACTTTTCAATGGGATGCAGCGGCAAATGCATCAAGCTATTTTGTGGTAATTTCTCAAAACTCTAACCTCAGTAGCCCCATTCATACCTCTGCGGACCTTACTGATTTATCCTATGAGTATATCTTATCAAACAACCAGACCTACTATTGGTCATGCTATTCAAAAAATTCAGTTGGAACTGTATCCTGGGCTGAAATATGGGCGTTCCAAACGAGCCCTTTCCCTCCCCTGGTAGCAGTGCCCCAGACAATCTATCTGGAGCAGGGAGAACAACGGATGGCTACCTTACTTTTTACAGGAGGAGATGCAGGTTCAAAAACAGCAACTGTTACCTCTTTGCCTGGTGAAGGTTCTCTTTATCAATACAATAATGGTGTTCCCGGAGCGCAAATTGCAGCAGTTCCGACGGATGTTACCGATGCTTCCTTCAGGCTTATCTACAGTGCTAGCGGTGCCACAGGAAATGGTGTCGGAAACTTTGATTTTCATTTTTCAGATGTGACATGGACATCAGCCGATGAAACCTATACCATCAATGTTTCACCACCGGGAATTCCTAATTTCGTTCAGGCATCAAAAGAAATCGACAGGGTCGAAATTACATTTGACAGAAATATGGTTGACCCTACCGGAAAGCATCTTGAATTCTCAGTAAAAGACAACGGTGTGGATGTCACTTCCACCTCCTGTAGCTTAAAACCGGGTGATCCCACAACAATTATTGTGTATGTTTCTCCAAATCTAAATACAGCCAATGCAATTACCGTGGCTTATACCAAAGGAACAGTCACTGCAGAGTCCACCGGAGTTTTAGAATCGTTTGGTTTTCAACTTGCAGGGAAACTGGCCCAGGTAATCAACTTTAGTGCATTGCCGGATAAAACCTATGGGGATGCGGATTATGCACTTACTGCAACCGCAAGCTCCGGACTACCAATAACCTATAGTAGTTCAAATTCTACGGTAGTTTCAGTATCGGGGTCCACAGCCTCTGTAAATAACGCAGGTGAGGCCTTGCTGTTTGCATCCCAGGCAGGTGACGCTACCTATGCCCCAATCACATTTGAACAACATCAACTTGTTAACAAAGCCATAGCCCTGGTAACTTTAAGCAATTTATCTCAGGAATATACTGCCTCGGGCATTGCTGTGACAGTTTCGACGATACCGGTTGGCTTAAATGTAAAAGTAACCTACGATGGTTCAGCGACACTTCCGGTGGATATTGGCACCTATGTTATCTCAGCCGATATTGAAGAACCTAATTATAGTGGCAATACGGCAGGAGTATTAACCATTACAGATTTGACACCTCCCGTGGCAGACCTGGTTCCCTTGCCAGATGCCACCGGAGAATGCGCTGTCACGCCTCTCCCTCCAACTGCAACTGATTTTTACTCAGGTGCGATAACAGGTACCACCTTAGCTACCTTCCCAATCACAGTTCAAGGGACCACTGTGATCACCTGGACCTATGATGACGGGAATGGAAATACTTCGACTCAGGATCAGAATGTGGTAAATGACGATGTGACACCTCCGGATACGCCAGTCCTTGCTGATGTGACAGGTGAGTGTA
>CAZCQL010000100.1:0-14792 GCA_964500835.1 uncultured Bacteroides sp. | reverse complement strand
CATTATTAAATCTCATTAAGACAGCATGAAACATTGGATGTGATTGAATAAGATTGCAGCGAACGGTTATTCGCCCCAGTCCCATCCCGACTGAAGTTTCTTTGTGATGGTTCCATTTTTTACCTGGTACCTTTCAATGGTATTTTGCTCCATGTCGAGGTCATCAATGAGGAATTCATTGTCGGGGAAGGAAGCACTTCGCGACTCAATATTGCTTATCACTTCCTCGCTCTGTTCGAGTACGATAGTAGCTGAATATTTCTGATCACCCCTTGGTTTAAAAACATAATCGGTATAGTGTTCCATCCCGAAGGTGTAATGGACTTCATTTTGCACAGCCTCTGCCAATACCTCTACAGATTTGATCGTGAGTACTTTCATTTTTTAGCAGCTTTTATACCAAAAAGGATGGTCGTTCCTTTTCCAGATTCGCTTTCTATCTTCATCCACCCATTGTTGGACTGAATGATCTCATGGCATATTTTCAATCCTAGTCCGGATCCTTTTTCTCCTTTAGTGCCATTATACGATACGTGCGATTTGGCATCAAACAACTTGCTTTGGATAGCCAAAGGGATTCCTATTCCTGTATCGCGAATGGAGATGATCACTTCTCCTTTTTGTTTCTTTGATGAGATATAAATACTTCCTCCTTCGGGTGTAAATTTGATCGCATTGCTGAGCAAGTTACGGATCACAATATACAATTGATCCCTGTCTGCATCCAGGTAATGTTCTTCACTCACATACACTTCAACTTTCAATTTCTTATCCTTCAATCCGATATTGACCAGTTCAAGGCTTTCATCTACCAATGATTTCAGCTTAAATTTGACTGCCATTGCTTTTAGTTTCCCTGTTTGTGACCTTCCCCATACCAACAAGTTATCCAGGAGGTTATAGGTGATTTCCGATGAACTTGCCATCATCCGCAGTAATTCATCCCGCTCATCGTCCGTTATATCAGGGTTCTCAATGATCATTTCCAAAGCTTGTCTGGTGTACCCGATGGGCGCCCGGACATCGTGCCCGATGATGGCAAAGAGCCTGTTACGCGCGTTCATTGCCTCAATCAGGTCACGGTTGGATGATTCCAGCTTCTTTTTCTGGCGCTCCAGTTGATTCGACATCGATTGAAGTTCGGTGGTACGTTCTTCTACGAGTCCTTCCAAATTATTTTTCACCTCGTTCACCTCACTGGCAAGTTTTTCAGCTTTAAGTTGGAGATGATTTGATTTGTCAGCAAAAATATAGGCATAGATCAGAAGGTAAACAAACATGGCATACTGAACGATAAATGAAGTGTTAATGGCGTCAATTTCGTTCAACATATCATTTAAGGTGCCACCAAAAAGGATTAACAAACCAAGAGCGAATGCAGTAGCGTGACTCCTGCCCCGGCTCCAGGCAAGCAGAACTACGTATAGAAACAGAATACTCAACAATATAAAAAATATGAAAAACCAGGTAAGGGTAAACGAGAAGAGACTCACAGGGGAAACCACAACTACAATGATAAATGCAACTGAGATCCACAAGCTTATTTTAAACAAGAGGTTTGGAAACTCAATGGGGTAAATGGATCGAATCATTAAGGTGAAAAACGGAGCAAAAAAGTAAATATTCAGGAAATCCAGCCTGGTAAGCGCTAAACCATTCAGGTTCATCTCAGTTATAAGAGGTATTTCGAGAATAAGAGCTACCCGGACAGCCATCAATAAGCAGATCATCGAAAAATAAAGTCTGTAATGTTCTGATCTGATCAGGTACAATCCAAGGAAATATATTCCGATAATTAAAAAAGATCCAATAAAAAAGTGTCCCCTGAACAGGTCTTTTTCCCGGGTGGATTTCATCTGCTCTGATAAACCGATCGTAATTCCACCCACAATTCCGCTTAACCTGTGATCGAAGTTTGATACCCTCACAAGCAACTCTGCTTCCGGTTTATTTAGACTTCCCGTCACATATGGGCGGTTGTATTTGATCACCGTCTGGAATTTATTTACACCAGGAAAACCAAGATAATCAATGGCTTTTCCATTCAGAAAATAGCTCGAAGCTGAAAAGACATCCTCTATCTTTAATGCAAACTCCTCAAACTGTTCAGGCAATAATAAAACCAGTCGGTATGTACCGAAACCATAACGCTCAATTTCCGGATATTCATTTGTTAACTTGTACCATGAGCCCGGTACAGTTATGTAAACCATTTCTCCAGAATCTCTTTCGATGGCAGGATTGAGCATCTGGTTCCAGTAGAATTCATACTCACCTTTTAACTCGATAGGACCTTCACTCTTGAAATTATAGTCCCTCAAATCGATGACCCCCTTTACAGCCTTATCAGGCTCCTGGGCATGAAGGTTCGAAAGCGCAACTAAAGCAAACGCAAACAGATATGTGAGGGTCGAAATTCTCATGGAAGAATTACCCTATAAAGTTATGTTTTTTCTTTCATGATTGAACGGTTTTTTCTGTGAACCAGGTTCAAAATAACCAGGGAAGATGCAATTATTAACATCCCGGCAACAGTAAGTAGCGCTGGTTTTTCACCGGGGAGCAGAATCCAGCTAAGAATTGCTCCAAAAACCGGGATGAGGAATTTCCAAAGGTTTAAATCTGACACTATAATTCCCGGCCTTTTCAACAGCGTTATCCATACGGAAATTGCTACTGCTGAAAGTATGCTAAGCCAGCCTAAAGACATATAGTAGGATGCAGGTTTTGGTTCTGGGTGAATTCCCTCAATGGGGAAGGAAAAGAGAAAAAGAGCCGCACCGCCAATTACCATCGAAGCAGAGCTTATTACCAGCGGGGGTATGTTATCTGTTTCCCTGGCAATCAGAACGTTGGTAAATCCTGAAAGCACATTTATAGCTAACATAAGCAGGATCCCCAGGAGAGCTATCTTACCAGTCAGCGAATTTGGATCCTTCCCAAAACTTACAAGCACCACCCCCAGAATGCCGAAGAGGATGACCAGAGTTTTCGACAGGGTCATCCGGTCCCCGGGCATCATAAAATGAGCCACGAAGGCTATAAAAAGTGGTTGCGATCCGATCACGATGGCTGCCACAGCACCAGGAATCATATTTATTCCCGTGTAAAACATGGTATACTGCAAAAACGTCTGTAAAAAAGCAAAAAAGAGGATCATCTTCAGGTGCTTCCGGGCTATGTGAAAGTAAGTTGGGTTGATCCGCAAAGCCAATGGTAACACCATGAGTCCTGAAATAATGAACCTGGTCCCTGCGAATTGGAGTGGCGTAGTATATTCAAGTCCGATCTTTATACCCGCAAATGCAGAAGACCATAAGAGGCAGGAGAGAATGGCCAGCAATGTTGTATTAAGCCGTGAATGTGTCATCCCATTCCTGAAGATTCAACCCCACAACGCCTCCGGGTATAATCCGCTGTCCACAAGGGCACGGATGGCACTAAGTACAGTAGGCCTGTCTTTCTGGTATGTTACCCCAAACCATGATTCCGGTGTTTGTAGTACCGACATCCGGGCTTCTCCCCTGTTGATAAGGTAATCAACTACCAAGGGTATGTACAGCTCTGCCTTAGGATTCCTGATATTTTCCTGAACGAATTCTTTGAATACTTCTTCAATGTGAAAAAAGAAATCGGGTGTGAATCCAAACAGATTCATGGAAACCGTATCCTTCCGGTCCAATCCATGTGCTGAACCATCATCGTCTTCATATACAATGTTTCCATTCCTCAGAAATACCTTTGTTCGTTCTGCCATACCCTTTAAGAATCCCATATCATCTACCTGGCAAACCCCACGCGCCACAGAACCGTGTTCTGATACCGTTTTCTGTAACTCAAACCCCACCATACAATACTGACCTGGTACTTTATCACTTGAACGTGACAGGAAATCACTCATTATCTTGTAGGATTCCCTTCCATAAAAATCATCTGCATTGATTACAGCAAACGGTTCTTTAATTGAATCTTTTGCCATGAGAACTGCGTGTGCCGTACCCCAAGGCTTAACCCTATCCTCAGGCAGTGTAAAGCCCTCCGGAATATTGTCGATGGACTGAATAACATAGTCCACATTTAATTGGGAGGGGAATTTATTGATATAATTGGTACGAAAATCGTCTTCCATTTTGGGAGAGATCACAAAAACGAAACGGTCAAAACCTGCCTGCATTGCATCGTAAATGGAATAGTCAGTAATTGTCTCACCTGAAGGGCCAAAAGGATCAACCTGTTTCATTCCACCATAGCGGCTTCCCATACCTGCTGCCAGAATTAAAAGTGTCGAGTTCATAAAATTGGGTAGTTCTGTAAGAGTTAATATGAAAGTAAAAATACGATATGAATATTAAAAAATTTGACTTAAGTCAGAAAAGATTAATTTTATGCCTATCTGAAAAACTGACAAGTAACTAAAACTATTTCCAATGAGCGATTCATCAAACAAAATGGTCGGCCCGGTTATTCCTTTACTGATCGTCGGCATTATTTTCTTTATGATTGGTTTTGGAGTTGGGATCAGTGGATTTCTGACACCGGCTCTAAGATCAGCTTTTAACCTCACCACCGGGCAATCCTACCTGGTCACAGCTGCAATCTTTTCGGCGTTTGTGATCTTTGGACGTCCAACAGGATGGGTCATTAAAAAGATTGGGTACAGAAAAGCTATGATGATTGCTTTCTTCATCATGGCACTGGGAATGTTATTATTTGTTCCCTCTTCGACGGCAGTGAGTTTTCCCTTGTTCCTGGTCGCTCTATTTATTGGGGGGATAGGAAATACACTTCTGCAGGGTGCCGTAAATCCTTATATCACCATTATTGGACCTGAAAATACAGCAGCCGTTCGCATGAGCCTGATGGGAATCATGAACAAACTGGCCTGGTGGATCGCACCGGTATTTCTTGGGATCTTTATCGACCTGAAAGATGTTCAGGTAGATGATATTATTCTTCCCTTCTACATTGTAACAGGTATCCTCGCCGTTCTGGGTATATTCGTTTATTTTGCCCCGTTACCAGAGGTTAAAGCCCAGGGTGAAGATGAGGAAGACGAAGCTGCTGAGTCGTCCTATGCGTCGGGTAAAAAAAGCATCATGCAATTTCCTCACCTCCTCCTGGGGGTGGTTGCTCTGTTCGTTTACGTTGGAATCGAAACTCTTCCCATGGCATCCATTATCGATTTCGCGCGTACTACATTTGGTGATGTAGATAACCTCGAATCGTACGCCAAATTCGTTACCCTGGGTCTGGTGGCCGGATACCTTTTCGGAGTGATTGCCATTCCGCGTTTTGTATCGCAGAACAAAGCGCTTATTTCGTTTGCTATACTTGGTGTCTTATCCTCCTTACTGTTGATTTACTTACCCCCGAAATTTGCTTTCTTCGCCCTTCTATTTGCAAGTTTCTCAAACTCACTGATGTGGCCAGCTATCTGGCCTCTCGCCCTGAAGGACCTTGGGAAATTTACCAAAGCGGGCGCCTCCCTGCTGGTTATGGCCATTTTTGGGGGGGCAGTTATCCCCCTGATATTTGGTGTGATAGTGGATGCAATTAAGACCACAGAACAGGCCGTAGTGGATAATTATCAGACCGCCTACTGGGTGATGGTACCGTGTTATCTGTTTATACTATATTTTGCTGTTTCAGGTCATAAAATAAGAACAAAGAACCAATGAGTAAACTGTATATAGGAGTTGATATCGGTGGTACTTCAATAGTGGCTGCCCGGTTTTCAGAAAGTGAGATGCTCAATAAGGTTGAGGTCGCTACCGGGGCCGAACGCCCTGCCGAACAGATTATGGAATCACTGTACCAAGCCATTCAACAAGTCCTGACCAAACAAGTGGTGGGTATTGGGATCGGCATGCCCGGTTTTATGAACGCGGAGACGGGAGAGATCCTGCAGATCAATAATATCAAATCATTTAATGGCTTTTTCATCAAACCTGCTGTGGAGAAGCGATTCAAGCTTCCTGCATTTCAGAGCAACGATGCGAACTGTTTTGCCCTGGGAGAAACCTATTACGGTGCAGGAAAAAAGTACAACAATCTGATGGGTATCACCCTGGGGACCGGACTGGGTGGAGGAGTCATCCTCAACAGGAAGATTCATACGGGGTTGATGGGTGGAGCCGGTGAGCTGGGATGTGTACCATTCCACGGAGGTATTGTGGAGGATATATGCAGCGCTGCCTTGTTCAAGAACAAGTACAATACCACGGGTACCGAACTCTATTCAAAAGCCAAGGCCGGCGACCAGAAAGCCCTCGCGGTCTTTGAAGAGCTGGCACGCAACATCGGTGAGCTTATCAGAATTGCTATGTACATCCTGGCTCCTGAAGCCTTTGTCATTGGTGGTTCGGTGTCCAATTCCTGGGACCTGCTGGAAAAGCCGCTTCGGAAGGAGGTGGACAAATTCCTTGTGCCGATGATCAGCAGCAAAGTTGAGCTGGTAAAAGCCGAACTTGACAATGCCGGACTTTACGGAGCTGCAGCATTATGCATTTCCCAAATGGAATCCTAGCATGACCTCAGAAGAAATCGCAAAACAATTTGCAACTGAAGGCACAATCGGTGAAATTAAAATGCATGGAGGAGGCCATATCAATGATAGCTACCACCTTGTTAACACCACTGCAAACCAACCCGATTACCTGTTGCAACGGGTCAATCACTATGTGTTTAAAGACGTGGATCTTCTAATGCGTAACATGTCCATCGTGACTGAGCATATTTCTGATATTGTGGCTCAACGTGATCCGGCTGGTCTTTCCAGGAGGTCGCTGAGGATCATCCCAACAATTACAGGCAGGACTTATTATAAGGACCCTGATGGAAATTTCTGGCGTCTGCTAAACTTCATTAAAGATCATGTGGTCTTTGAAAGTACAAGAGATCCCGTTCTTGCCTATGAAGGTGCGCGCATGTTTGGCAATTTCACCAGCATGTTATCTAATCTGAATGCGTCAGAATTGGGCGATACCATCCCCAGATTTCATGACCTTAGATGGAGGCTTTCGCAGCTGAAGGAGAGCATTAAAGAAAATGCAGCCGGCCGACTTCATCTTGTGAATGAAGAAATTCGTTATGTTGAGTCGAGCAGTGAACTGATGCTGACTGTTCAGGAACTTGGTGAGAAGGGGGCCATCCCGCTCCGCATTGCTCATCATGATACCAAAATCAGCAACGTACTCTTTGATTTGGATCACAAGGGATTGTGCGTTATCGACCTGGATACGGTGATGCCAGGTTACGTTCATTCAGACTTTGGGGACGGTATCAGAACATTTACCAATACTGGCGAAGAAGATGATGAGATCCTGGAAAACATCAGTTTGGACCTGGAGCTTTTCGAATCCTTTGCATCAGGATTTCTTGAATCGACCAGGAAAGTCCTGAACCAAACAGAGATTGATACACTGGTATACGGCGGTTTGCTTTTACCTTTTATGCAAGGAGTCAGGTTTCTTACCGATTATATTGCAGGTGATGTATACTACAAGATTAAACACAAAGAACACAACCTGGTAAGGACAAGAGCCCAGTTCAAACTCACACAGGACGGTGAAGCAAAACTGGAGAAGATGCAGGAAATCATCAAAAAACTTGCCTGATTCCCCCATGATAGTTGAAAGACTCCCAGATTCCCACGACGCCTTAAAACCGACAATACGTACGGTAGGAAATCATGTCCTGGATGTTCAAAACTGGGTGAAAACAGATCATGTCAGTGCCAGTTTTGATATTCACCATGATGGATCCTCTATTTACCTCATCTACTATGTTTTAGAGGATCATGTACGGGCAGTCAATACCCAATTTAATTCTGCGGTCTGGGAAGACAGTTGTGTGGAGTTTTTTTTCTCATTAAAGGAAGATGCCGGAAACTATTATAATTTCGAGTTCAATTCCATCGGTACTGTGTTGGGAGCTTACGGCAGGAACCGGAATGTCAGGAAATGGCTCTCCTCTTCAGAGTTGAAAAAAATCGAAGTCCTGCCTTCCCTTGGACGAAAACCCTTTGACGATATCAAGGAGCCCACTGCGTGGAGTCTCCGAATAAAGATCCCTGTAAGTACATTGTCCTTCAGTGATATCAGTGACATTTCAGGAAGAGATGGGCATGCCAACTTTTATAAATGTGGGGACAATTTAATGACACCCCACTTTCTTTCCTGGAAACCCGTGTTACATCCCACTCCTGATTTTCACCTGTCCCGCTATTTTGGCCAGCTCTCCTTCTTTTAAGCCAGAAACTAACGCTCGGAGCGGAGTCTCTATTTTGTCTCCGGATTATAAGAACTGATATTTTCGAAGAGGCTCCTCCATGCCCAGTCTGCTGCACTATAAAAAACTGGGCTTTCGAGCTTCTCTCCTCCCCGCTCTCCGTTGACTGCTTCTCCAAATATCGTCCAGTAGGTTCCGGTTTCATCTTTCATTATTACTGGAAACTCACCCTCCACCGGCTCCATTTTATAAAAGGTCTGGAAAGCAGCCATATAATTATGCTGAGAACTTCCAACTACCACTACATTGCCACCGGGCCGGACAATTGTAGTATACAACTTTATCTCCCCGGGAAACATATCAAGCGTGAATAATTCCACCCCATTCCAGCTCATAATACCAAAGGTCTGTCCTTTTGGGAAACTACCCCTATTATCGCTTTCAGACGATTCAGCTGACTTATATGAACCATTGTTTGTAAAGACTCCAGCTTCTGGAAAATATTTTTTTACTGTTATCCAGGTGGTTTCTATTAAAGGAAGTGTATTTATGGTCATTTCGTTGTGTTCTCCACTGACTCCAACAAGACGCATCTGTGACCAGATACTTCCAGAATTCACATCAAGCGGCATTAAATTATCTCTAAGGAGGTATCCTGACGCCGTTAGCAATAAGGTATCGTTGCCTAATTCACGATCCCAGCCTATCCCGCTTCGGGTTATAGGACAATAAGTAACGGCCATCAATACCCCATGAGATTCCTCATTTACGACCTCCACATTCATGAAACGATGTGGATAAACCAGGACAAATCCACAAGCCTTGGAAATAAACACCAATTCCTCATCGTCTATATAATCTATCATATGAACCGGAGTATATTCGGGATTATTAATCAGCTTAAAAGGATTTAATTTCCCTGTGACCTCATTGTCCAGTATGAGTTGCTGGATCGGGTCCGTTATCGGACTCCCATGCTCATTCGATTCAATTGCAGGATCGCAACCTGTTAAGAAAAGGTAAAATAGTACTACTGAAACTGGGAATAGTTTTTTCATTTTTCCGCCGGTCTGCTAATTAACTCTGTGCATCACCTACTTCAATTGGTCGGAAGTTTATTAATTCTCTTACAGAATATTACAAATCAGGGACTACCTTTTTTCGATGCCTGACGTCCTGATATCAAATTTCTTAATCTCCTCGCGGGCCATATCGAGCTTAATGTTTCGGACCCGACTGTCATTCCGGACTCCCGTGAAATTGGAGATGATTTCTCCGGGTACCTTTAGTTCAACTGCGTTAGCTATAAATGTCGCAATCGCCATACCTGACGTTAATTGTTCGTATAAGGGAAGCATTTCGCCATCCACATTCCCCTTCGGCACTCTTCTATCCAATCCAGCTTGCCTGCCTATAATCCGTAAATACTTGTTCATAGTGATTACACTCATGGTCGGAAAAGCTGTATTATTCAGGTAGTACTTATTAACGTAGCCCTTATATATTTCCATCGAATGATTATTCAGTGGCACCCTTCGCAAATTCCTGGTTTTTTTCCTTATAATAACCTCTTCATTTGTTATATCCTCTTTCTTCAGTGCCTGTAATTCTGAATACCTGATTCCAGAGAAACACATAAAACAAAACATGTCCCTAACCCTCTCCATACGCCGATTAATTGGATTAAAGTTTCTGATAGTCAGAAGCTCATCCCATATTAAGTAAGCAGGTACCCGTGTGGTATCCTTAAACGGTGCCAATGCCTTATAGAAATTACGATAGTCCCTGTAAACATTGTATTGATGATCGGTGGCCCAGTTGAGGAACCAGACCACCGTACTTACAGCTTTATAGGTAGTAGCTTTACTATTTCCCTTTTCTGCGAGGAAGGATGTAAACTTTTCAAGAAATAAAGCATTCAAATTATTAAAAGCGATGCGATAGTCAGCGCTTAAATCAAACTCGCGCAAATGTTTATAGATGGTCCGAACCTTTCTATAGGTCGAACTGCTCCAATTCGGGCTATTTGCCTCCATGAACCTGTAAAAGACATCGAAAAATCCCGTTGAATATTTGGGTTTCAGTTCCTTGAATTTTTCTTGAAATTCAGAAGTAGTTACCTCATCCTGAGAATTTCGCAAAGCCTTCAACGTAATGTTAGCTATATCAACAAGTGTTTCGAACCAGGAATTGACAGCATAAGATCCCGGAAAATTAGCCTTGACTCTTTGAAGCTCCGAATCCCATCCATGAATATCTACTTTAATCCCTGTCCCGATGACTACCCTTTTCCCAGAAAAAGATATACTCATAAAGACAGGGCGATCATTTACCAGGAGCTTCCCACTCTCATCATTCCTTTTTTCGATATAAAACCGTGTTTTCATCACCTACAATAATAGCATGAAATCCTGTGGATCACTGCTCAATTTATAAACATGCTCCGGTAATCATTATTTTAATTATTGCTATCATTTCAACTATTGCTATTATTGTTGCATGGATAGAGAATTGTTGCTCACTGAGGATGGCTCGCATACCGTTTATGTACATGGGCTCGAAGAACCATACCATTCCATCCATGGCGCTGTTCAAGAATCTATCCATGTTTTTATACGTCAAGGATTTGAATCCGCCGGAAAATCTGCACTATCCATCCTTGAGATAGGGCTGGGCACAGGTCTAAATGTCATTCTGTCGCTTGCATCTGCTATGAGAAATAAATACGAAGTATATTATCATGCAGTTGAGAAATATCCTCTTCTTCCGTCTGAATACACTAAGCTCAATTTTGAGGAATTCATTTCTGGCCTTCCGCCCGGAGTAGTAAAAAAACTGCATGAGGCACCCTGGGAAACAAGATTCAACCTGAGCGAAGGATTTGAGGTATACAAAGAACACTCGGATTTCAGAGCAATGAATCCACAGAATCAATTCGATTTAGTGTATTTCGACGCCTTCGCACCGGACAAACAACCCGAACTATGGTCGGAAGCTATCTTCTTAAAGATTGCCGGGTTAATGAATGCAGGAGGGATCTTAGTAACCTATTCATCTAAAAGTAGTGTGCGTAAGGCCTTGAATTCCTGCGGATTTAATGTAACCAAAGTCTCCGGACCACCAGGAAAACGGGAAATGATAAGAGCACTTAAAAGATAATTGTGTGGTGCAAAATATTTCTTATATCTTCGCACTCATTAATTTCCAAAAAAAACTCATATGAATAGCAGACAAATTATTACGCTCATAGTAGTAGCAGTAGCCGCTCTTGTGGCAGGTTATTTTATTGGTATTACCAGGGATGGTGCAAAATCTGAAGGTCAGATTAGCATGAAAAATCAATCCGATTCACTTAATTATTTCCTTGGATTAAACATGGGATATAGCCTCGCTGAGGCACCCTGGGACGTCGATGCCGGCATGATTAATTCCGGTTTCACCCAAGTGCTAAATGATTCCTCTGAATATGACCAGCTAACTGCCCAAACCATATTCCAGGATTTAAATATGTCCCTTTCAAAAGTGGAACAGCAAAAATCTGCTTCTGCGGCAGTAGATAACCTGGAAAAAGGAATCGCCTTTCTGGAAGCCAATGGGGAAAAAGAAGGCGTCACTTCCACCGAATCCGGATTACAATATGAAGTCATTTCCGAGGGAACTGGTCCAAAACCTGAAAACACATCTACGGTTAGTGTACAATACGAAGGCAGTTTTATCGATGGAACCGTATTTGAAAGCAGTTTTGAAACCAATGACACAGTAACCTTTGCTCTAAATGGTGTTATACCAGGATGGACAGAAGGTGTACAATTAATGACTTTGGGATCGACTTACAGGTTTTTTATCCCCTCCAATCTGGCATATGGCCCCATGGACAATGGCCCAATTCCCGGAAACTCTGTGCTAATTTTTAAAATTGAACTCATAGGTATTGAATAACATCTTATATATTGAATAACATTTTCATACATCAAAAAAGGCTGTCCGCGCATACGAACAGCCTTTTTTGTTGATCATAAAGATCAGGATTGAGGCTTTCTTTCAATCAAAAACAATCTTAAATTTACACCCTAATTGTAAACTGTATATTAATTATGAGCTTCGAGATTAATGGCCGCCTTGCAGAGAAATTCGAAACACAAAAAGTCTCAGATCGATTTCAAAAACGCGAATTTGTACTGGAAATCAAGTCCACAGGAAATAGTGGGTATGAATTTGTTGACTTCATCAAATTCCAGTCAACCCAGGATAAATGTTCTCTTCTGGATCAGTTTAATATTGATGACCTGATTAAAGTCGCCTTCAACCTAAGAGGAAGAAAATGGGAAAAGGATGGTCAGGTTTCTTATTTTACAAACCTTGAAGCCTGGCGCATCGAAATGGCACAAAACAAGACTGATGATCCAACTGTTGAGATTCCAGGTAAAGACACTATTTCAAATCAGGATGTTCCTTTCTCTTCACAACCGCCTGAGAATGATTCCGGTTTTGATGATCTGCCATTCTGAAAACATGAAAACAATAACAAACCCCTAAGTTAATGTTGGCAGAGTCATCAAACCGACTTTCATTTATTCTTCTTGCGGACGTTCATCAACCTTAATCCCGGTCTTTTCGCCTTTATGATAATATTTCGGCGTAATTGTCCTTACTGGTAAAGTACACTCGATAGTCGTCCCTTTAAAGGAACTGTCTTTCACCGTTATTTCACCCTTCATCGCTTCAACCAGTCCCTTGGCCAACTTGTAGCCAAGTCCTATTGTATCAGAAGTATTATACCAGTCCTCTTCAATTTCAGTAGTTTCAAAGACCTTTCTGGCTCTCTCCTGCAACAACATATTGCTGCTGTCTTTGATGGTGAAAACCAGTAAATCTTTATCGGCGAATGATGCGCCAATTTCAACGACACCTTTATTGGTCTGGGTAAGGGCATTTTCCATAAGGCAGCTTAAAGCTCGTGACAGGCGCTGCCTATCAGTTAGAATTTTGGCTTCTTTAAATGCCTCTCTGACATTCAAAAGAAGCGCTACCCTTTCCCTGTTAACCCTGTATCGATCTAAATTATATCTATCGTAAAGCTCCTTCAGCAATTGATAGATTTCGACTTCATCTTCCCTAAGCTTCAGGTTTCTTGTTTCGATCAGAGTAAGATCAATCAGGTTGTCCATCATGTTCAAGAGCGAATTGCTATTCCTTGTTATATGATTGATGTACGCATCCCTTGAATCTCCATCCACATCCTCCTCACCAAGAAGGTGAGAAAATCCGATGATGGCATTCATTGGGGTCCTGATCTCGTGGGAGATATTGGAGAGGAAACTGGTCTTAACTCTGGTACCATCAGATTGGAACTGCCTAAGATTACCCTCCAACCAGGCAACTTTTTCTTCAAGTTGTTTAGTATATTTCAATAGCTCCATATAATCAAGCTTCTCACTCATCACCCATTTTTCAGCAATAAATCAATTCTTTGAACTACCAATCCTCAACTCGAGCTGGTAGTTTAGCTCTAGCGCTTCATCCTTTTCAAAATTTTCGTAGCATCATCCTTATAATAATGATGTGAAGATGATGCAATCATTGCCAGCTGCCTGCGGGCACGATCAGTTTCATTCATAGCCAGCAAACAACCCGCCATATACCACTCTGCTTTCTGAATAAAAAGGTTGTCGTTATGCTCAATTACACGAGTGAAAGATTCAGTAGCCTCAACATATTTGGTAATCTCCATATTTGAGACTCCTTTTCCGAATTCTGCTTCCACTTTCTCTGAATTGATTGCCAGAACCTCATCATAAAGCCCAACCGCTGATTCAAAATCTCCATTCTGATAAGCAGTCTGAGCGATATTCATTAAGATATTTGTCGCCTCATTGTCCACCGAACGATTGGTTAGTACCAACTCATAAGGCTTCATGTACTTGACAAATAGATCGCTGTTGGACAGAGGTCTCCCAAGTACCGTGGCCAGGCCAATTGCAACTAGCAATGCCAATGCTGCCGAGGCTGCATAGTGCCATGGCCGTGTAAATCGAAAAACCCGTCGTCCGGTCTCTGATCGTCTTGTTTCTTCTCGCAGATTTGTCAATTGAGCCCGGAAATCTAACACTTCTGTGTCAGCGATGGCTTCATCGACTTCTTTGTAGAGATCAATATCAACCAGTAAATCCGGACTGGCATGGAGCTCCTGCTCAAACCTAGCCAACTCCTTCTCTGAGAGCTCGTTGTCTAGGTACTTTTGTAAAATGTGCCTGTCGCGTTTCATATCAATAAAAATTAAATTGGTTTCAAGGGTTCAGGATCCCCGCACAACCACATGTGGTTACACAGATTCGAACCTGTACTCCCCGGTACACACATGCACGCTTGCATGTTATCCAGAGTGTGCGTACTAAAATGTACGTTTTCATTAAGGAACCACCTTTCAGGGTTGCTCCTTCCACATCATTAATCGGAACCTCATTCTTCCCGTTTAACTCTGCGGATCAATATGTTTTGCGGTCAAAGACCGTCTTATTATCGGATCAATACTATTCTGGAAACCAAACTACCTTTTTGGGGGC
>CAZCQL010000099.1:0-14822 GCA_964500835.1 uncultured Bacteroides sp. | reverse complement strand
CAGAGCAACAGCCTTCTAAGCTGTGGGTCGAGCGTTCGAATCGCTCCGGAATCACTACAATGCGCATAGCACCTTTTGGTTGCTCTGGGCATTTTTCTATTCTGCACCGCGATGAGAAAAGCCCGAACCGAGACTGATTAGTAATTCTTTAATTCATAATTCTACTTTCCCTTTATCGACATATACTTCCGTATTTTAGTGTAAAAGTCCTATTTAAGTATTATTTTAAACCCAGATCGAATGAATTTCGTGTAATATCCAATACATCAGCCAGATGACCAACTTCAAATTATTATATTTTATAACCGCATTGTTGATCTTGAGTTCTATTTCTGTAACACAGGCACAAAACTGGCCAAACTGGCGTGGTCCCAATGGAGACGGAACCACTATGGAAACCAGCTTTCCCACTAAGTGGGACTCAATAACAAACGTAGTTTGGAAAAGCTCGGTTCCGGGTATGGGTCATTCTTCACCAATTATTTGGGAGGATAAGCTTCTTACACTTTCTGCCCGACCGGATACACAGGAGAAACTTCTGCTCTGTTATGATAGTAATAACGGCACCCTGTTGTGGCAAAAAACCGTGCTCAAAACTCCATTTGAAAACAAACACAACAACAATAGTTACGCCTCTGGAACACCTGCCACAGATGGCACGCTCATTTATTTGTCATTTCTTGACGGAAATGATGTAATCGTGGCAGCTTATGATTTTAATGGCAACCAGGTCTGGTTGAAGAAACCAGGTAAATTTTCCAGTCCGCATGGCTACAGCTGTTCGCCGGTACTATTTGAAGATAAAGTATTTATTAATGGCAATAGTTTGAAAAATCCTTTTTTTGCAGCGTTAAGAAAAGCCGATGGACAGATTGTTTGGAAAATTTCGCTCGATAATCCTTCCCACAGTTTCAGCACACCTATTTTCAAGGAGATGGCAGGTAAAATGCAAATGATTTTTCTCGGTAATAAAGAAGTTGCTTCATACAATCCCGATGATGGTTCAAAATATTGGTTCGTAAATGGCCCTTCTGAAGATTTCTGTTCGAGTCCGGTTTATAATGAAAAAAATGGATTGTTACTTATAAGTAGCGCCTGGCCCAAACGCATTCTATTCGCAATTAAACCTGATGGAGCAGGCGATGTTACTCACAGCCATGTAGCCTGGCAAACCAGTCAAGGTGCATATTATGTGCCATCTCCGGTTTGTACCGACGATTATTTGTTCACTACAATGACCAGCGGCAAAGTTCACTGCATCGAAATCGCCACAGGCAATATACTATGGACGGAAGATATGGGCAAACAGTATTCTTCTCCTGTGTTGGCTGGTGGTTTAGTTTATATGCCAAACGACGAGGGGTTGATAACCCTGATAAAACCAGGTCCCACATTTGAAACTATTGCACATAATTCCATAGGAGAAAGAATGTATGCTTCCCCGGCCTTAAGCAATGGGAAAATATATCTGCGTGGGGACAAACACCTCTTTTGTATTGGAACTAATGAATAGCCGGTAAGCACTAAAATGCTCAAGGCACAGTTTGGTTGCTCCGGGCACTATTCCGTGTTAGCAGGTAATCAATTGAGTATTTGCCACTTCCTGTAATCAGGAGTAGTATATAAAACAACATGTAAAGGATGGCGAGTTCTTTTCTTGCAAAAGGATCAGGACCATGAGAAACGAATGCTGCCACAGCCATTGTAATAAGTAAGGGGATAGAAGCCAATCTGGTGCCCAGGCCGATGCCAACAAGTATAGAACAGATAAATTCAGAGAAAACTGCAAGAATTAACGAAATAGTGGGTCCCAGACCAATGGGGTTCCCAAACTGAATTTCCCCGCCTGCAAGCAGTTTACTTAATTTCGGAAGTCCGTGCCTGATCATTAATGCCGCGATGGATATCCGCACAAAAAGAATCACCAGATTCAGGTATTCTTCTCTGTTCCCGGTTTGAAATAATCTATTCGTTATCATATCTTTATTCCTTCCTCTTGAACGTATGATCTTATTATTTCTTCTGCAGATTTATCGCTTTTAAATCCCAGGTTATCAGCTCTTCGTGTATCAAAGTGAGGGGGCCAGGTAAGTACAATACTCTTCAGAAACGAATCTGGTTTATAGGATATAAAATTTGTAACTTCGGGACCAGAAACTTTACGAAGGCTGGTTATCATTTCCTGAATCGACACGGTCAATCCGGGCAGGTTGATTATTCGGTCATTCCCCAATAGTTTTTCGTTAAGTGTAGCAGCGTGAATTAAATTTTGAATCACTCGCTTTGGTGATTGGATCCACATCTCTGATTCAGACGGTACAGGGTAGGATGTGTGCATGCCATTTAATGGTTCTCGGATGATAGAGCTCACAAATGAAGAGGTTGCCGCATTTGGTTTTCCGGGTCGAACTGCAATAGTAGGCAACCTGAGAGTTCGGCCGTCGATAAAGCCTTTTCGGCTGTAATCATTTATAAGGAGTTCCACCATAGCTTTCTGTGTGCCATAAGAACTAAGTGGTTTAGGACTCGTTTCGTCAGAGACAACCTTGGAAATATCCCCGCCAAACACAGCGCAGGAACTGGCAAAGACAATCCTCGGACGAACAGAAAGCTTTCTGCATATTTCTAATAGTTGGAGCGAGGCATGGAAATTTACAGCCATGCCAAGATCAAGGTTTTTTTCTGCCTCTCCACTAACGATGGCCGCAAGATGGAATATCACATCCGGTTTCTGCTGAAGAATGGCCAAAATAGCGGGTTCATCACTAAAATCAGCTTCGATGCGCTCAACTCTTGAATCTTGGGGCATCTCTTCAGGAAATGCAATGTCCATAAGGGTTAATTGCATGGGTTTACCCTGGGTAATGCCCTCATTTTTTATCAATTCGCCGGCTAATTTTCTACCTAAAAATCCACCACCTCCTAAAACAAGAATACGCATTTGAGTAAGTTATGAAATAATTCCAAGTCAAAGTTCCTTATTCTATACCCAGCAGCTCAATCTTAAAGATAAGAACGGAGTTGGGCGGTATAATACCTGCCTCTCTTGACCCGTATGCAAGGTCAGAAGGGATGTAGAAATTATAGACTGATCCAACAGGCATGGTCTGCAATCCTTCTATCCATCCTGCAATAACCCTTTTGAGAGGGAAGGAGATGGGCTCTCCCCGCTTGTAACTGCTGTCAAAAACAGTGCCATCAATCAGGCTGCCTTCATAATGAACCTTCACCGTAGAACCTGCAGTTGGTTTTGGTCCATCTCCCAGGGTGAGTACCTTATATTGCAACCCTGATTCTGTGGTGGTTACACCTTCCTTTTTGCTATTTTCTGCCAGGAAAGCCATTCCTTTCTTTAAATTATCAATAGCGGCGGGGCTGGTATCTTCACCCTCCATCGGAGGTAGATTCTGATGAAGCGCCTCGAAGATCTCTTTGCTTGCCTTGGCGCTATGCTCAGATTTTCCATGCAGGGCCATGCGCAATCCTTCCGCAATTAGTTGCGTATTTGGTGGGAAAGGTGCTGAGGTCAGACTATAGCCGAGGGTGAGACCGAGGAAATAATTCAACGAATCGGTGGCGTTCTCCAACGTTGGTTTCGAACTAATTCCCCTATCTGTCTGGGCTAATAAATTGATCTGCAACACACATAAAATTGCTACAAATATTTGTTTCATGGAATCGTAGTTAAGTTATAAAATCTATTTTTCAAGGATACTAATCTTCAAATTTGTGGGATATTTTGCAGAATGAAACACCCTCTGAGTGGCCTTCCGAAATGCATTTTCTTCGCAGGTATAGATGTTCGTAAAAGTTTGTGGATTGCGATCGAAAAGAGGGAACCAGCTGCTCTGTATCTGAACCATCAGTTGGTGTCCTTTCCTGAAGGTATGGTTGACATCCGGCAAAAGGAAGTGAATTTTTGTGGTCTCACCCGGGACAAAGGGTTCGGGATTTTCAAAGCTGTTTCGGTATTTACCCCGGAAAATATCGCCTCGTACAAGCATCTGGTAGCCGCTTACTTCAATCACGTGCGAGCTTAAACCCTGGTTATCTGTAGTATCTGGATATACATCGATCAATTTAACGACCCAGTCGGAATCGGTACCTGTGGTGGAAACAAAGAGTTCTACTTCGACAGGTCCAACCACTGTAAGGTTCTTTTCAAGGACTTCTGCTTCATACACAAGGACATCCGGCCTGGTGGAAGCAAAACGCTGGTCTTCTGATAAATATTGAGTATTATAAAATGAACGGGCACTAAGAAAGGGGGCCGTGTAGGGTACAGGCTTGTCGGGATCGCTGATATACTCATCGAATGATTCGATGTCACTTGCAGGTGATTCAAAGGATAGCACACCCCCTTGATGGATATACAGTTGTCTATTCGTTACCCTTTCAGGTGGCCATTCATTGTAAGATCTCCATTGATCTGTTCCTGTTTCAAATACCCATGCATCCGGAAGTTTTAATTTCCCGTGTCCTTTCAGATAATAGCTGAAAAATGGGTATTCTATTTCGTTCTGATAGAAATGCTTGTCCGCTTCCTGAAAATGAATCAGACTTGGATTATTAGATTCGGGATGGGCCCAGGCTCCGTGGGTCCATGGCCCCATAACCAGATTATTAGTAGCATTCTGGTCGTTCTTTTCAATTGTCTTATAGGTATGAAGGGCACCCGAGAGGTCTTCACTATCGTACCAGCCACCCACAGTCAGGACAGCAGGTTTTATATTTTTCAAATGAGGTAAGGTGCTTCTGGATTTCCAGAACTGATCGTAATTTGGATGTTCCGTGCATTTATTCCAAAAATCGATGGTACCGTGTAAAAAATTTTCATTAATATTTTTCAGAGGTCCCAATTCAAGAAAAAAGTGGTAGGCATCCACCGAGGGATAATCCAGCCTGGCTGCCCTTGAGGTTGTTGGTTCTGGTCGATCCTTTCCAAATGATTGAAAGAAGTTGAAGCTGAGTGGAAGGGTAAATGCACCATTGTGGTGCATGTCATCCCAAAGGAACCAGTCCGAGATGGGAGCCTGCGGACTAGTACATACCATCGCTGGGTGTGCGTTGATGGTCCCCATGGTTGTGTAGAATCCAGGATAGGAGACTCCATACATGCCCACTTTTCCATTGTTATTCTTTATATTATGAATGAGCCATTCCACCGTATCCCAGGTATCGGTGGTTTCATCAATATCTTTCGTGCTTTTATACTCGGATCGCACAGGTCGCATATCCTCGAACTCCCCCCCGGACATGTACCTTCCTCTTACGTCCTGAAATACAAATATGTATTTATCCTCTTGAAGCAGCTGATTGGCAGATAAAGTTCTGCGCATTTGTTCCCCGTATGGTTTGATGGAATAGGGGGTGCGTTGCATCAGTATGGGGTAAGGCACAGAGTGTTCTTTTGGGGAATATACGATGGTAAAAAGTTCAACGCCATCGCGCATTTCGATCTTGTATTCATTTTTGTCATAATTCTCTCTGATAAAGGAATTATCCTGAGCACATGATGAATTGAGCAGGAGTGTAATGCTTACTATAGTAAAGAAGAAGCGTTTCATTTATGCAAGTATTGAAAATTACTTGTATCAGCGCCGAAAGATAACACTAAGTTTTTTCTTTTATGAAAAAAGAGGATAGGTGATTACGCCATCTCAACTTTTTTTCAGCAGCTCCATGGCAATATATTCCCACTCCTCTTCGAGGGACATGTCCGGCATGGTTTTGCCCGCATTGCGGTACCAGTAGGAAGCATTTCCAAGATCGCCTTCCTCCCGGTGAAGAAATGCATGAACCCAGGATCCGTCCCTGTTTTGCTCATTCTGAGCTATTCTATGCGCACTGTCCCAATCACCGGATGCTTCTAATAACAGGGACTGGAGCAATCGAGGGATATCATCCGGCACGGATCCTTCATCTTTCATTTTTAGAAATTTTTCAATAGAGATCATACCTCTGGAATTGTGTAAGATTTACTAATAAAGATATTCAAATTTGCAGTGGTGTCCAATGACCAACCTGTTTTCTGACTAGAATGAAAATAATTGCCCTTGGTATATACTGAGTAAATAGTTAGTTTAGCCTTGTCTTCTCCAATGCCCTGCTATGTCCCAATTATTAGAGATCAAGGATTATTCAAGACTTTGCATCCATACCCAAACCAACAAGCCTTGGGATCTGGTGCAATGTGTAAACCACTACCACAGGGAAGGGATACACGGGATTTCCATATGGAGGCATCTCCTTGATAGCCTGCCTTTATCAAAGGCCAGAAACATCATTCAGGACCATGATATGAGTGTGGTTTCACTTGTCCGTGGAGGATTCTTTGCCTATGCGGACAAATCAAAGCGCACGCGTTCCATTGAAGACAACCTTCTTGCGATAGAGCAGGCAGTGGCAATTGGAGCACCACTCCTGGTCCTGGTATGTGGAGCGGACACCAATCAATCGCAGGAAATTTCGAGGGATCAGATTCGCGAAGGTATCCAGAATATTTTACCGGCTGCAGAAAAGGCTGGCGTGAAATTGGCTATTGAGCCTCTTCATCCAATGTACGCAGCTGACAGGTCTGCCGTCACCAGTCTGGGTCAGGCCAATGACATGGCCGAGCAGATCAACTCTGACAATGTAGGGATTGCGGTTGATGTTTTCCACCTTTGGTGGGATCCTTCACTCCAGAGGGAGATTAGCCGATGTGGAGATTTGGACAAACTGTTTGCCTTCCATGTGTGTGACTGGAATGTTCCCATGACGGATATGTTAAACGATCGTGGATTGATGGGCGATGGGTGTATCGATCTGAAACAAATAAGGGGATGGATGGTTGAAGCCGGATTCCAGGGGTTTCATGAGGTAGAGGTATTTTCTGACAAATACTGGAAGACGGACCAGCAGTTGTATTTAAAAAAAATCAAGCAAGCCTATTTGAATTATACATAAGAATGAAGAAGCATAAAATAGGTATAATAATGAACGGGGTAACCGGTCGCATGGGTACCAACCAGCACCTGATGCGTTCCATTGTTGAAATTATCAATCAGGGTGGAGTAAAGATTTCATCTGATGAGACAATTATTCCGGATCCGGTCCTGGTGGGCCGGAATGAAGAGAAATTGAAGAAGCTGGCGGTAATGTCGGGGGTAAAGAAGTGGAGTACCAACATGGCATCTCTCTTGCCTGATCCTGGGTATCAGATATATTTTGATGCTCAAACAACTGGCCGGAGGATGGAAGCTGTTAAGCTCGCAGCAGAAGCAGGTAAACATATCTATTGTGAAAAGCCTGTTGCCACATCGACCAAAGCAGCACTCGATCTTCTGAGGGTTTGCGAATCTGCAGGTGTGAAGCATGGAGTTGTTCAGGATAAGCTCTGGTTACCTGGATTATTGAAGTTAAAGATGCTAATTGATGACGGCTTCTTTGGTGAAATTCTTTCGGTAAGGGGAGAATTTGGGTATTGGGTATTCGAGGGACACACGGTAAAATCCCAACGGCCCAGCTGGAACTACCGCAAAGAAGATGATGGGGGGATTATCATTGATATGCTTTGCCACTGGCGCTATGTGCTTGATAATATGTTCGGTAAAGTACTTGGTGTATTCTGTCTGGGCGCTACCCATATTCCCGAACGGATTGATGAGGCAGGCATTGCCTACAAGTGTACGGCCGATGATGCAGCTTATGCAACCTTTGAGCTTGCAGGAGGGATTGTGGCTCATTTCAATTCCTCCTGGGTAACTCGAGTGAGAAGGGATGACCTGCTTACCCTGCATGTTGACGGCACCAAAGGTTCTGCCGTTGCAGGATTGAGGCAATGCCTGAAACAGGACTATGGTCATACCCCCATGCCGGTTTGGAATCCAGATATCGCCAGCCCCATCAATTTTTATGCTGACTGGACCGAAGTTAAAGGAAAGAAGACCTTTGAAAATGCTTTCAAGGCACAGTGGGAACTATTTTTGAGGCATGTGGTGAAAAACGAGCCCTTTCCATGGAATCTAAAGGAAGGGGCGAAAGGGGTGCAGTTGGCAGAAAAGGGACTGGAAAGCTGGGAAACAAGGAGTTGGGTCTCCATTCCTGAGTTATCATTTTAAAAACTGGAGAATCTGGCAATCGATGAAAAAAACAGCACTTGTAACAGGCGGATCCAGGGGTATCGGATTCGGCATTGCCAGGGAACTGGCAAAAGCCGGATTTGACCTGGCGATTAATGGCGTGCGGCAGGAATCTGAGGTGAGTGAATGCCTGGAAAAGTTAGGTGCTTTCGGGACAAATATTATCTATGCCCGGGGGGACGTCTCAATTTCTGATAATAGGCGCGCCATCTTTGAAAAAGTTATCAAAGCATTTGGACATATTCGGGTGCTCATAAACAACGCAGGTGTGGCACCTTCTCACCGCATGGATCTGCTGGAAGCCACAGAAGAGAGCTATGACAGGGTGATGGGAATCAATCTTAAAGGCCCATACTTCCTCACCCAATTAGTTGCAGGCCATATGGTTGAGATCAAAAAGGAAAATGATAAATTTACCCCGAGCATCATTAATATCTCTTCTATCTCCGCCAGTCTGGCATCTGCCAACAGGGGGGAATATTGTCTGTCCAAAGCTGGGGTTTCCATGGCTACCAAACTATGGGCTGTCAGTTTGGGAAAATATGACATCCCGGTATACGAGATACAACCAGGGCTCATAAAGACCGATATGACCTTGACAGTAAAAGAAAAGTATGATGGATTAATTGCAGGTGGACTTTGTGTTCAGAAACGATGGGGACTTCCTGAGGATGTGGGCAAAGTGGTGGTAGCCATGACCCAGGGTTTCCTGCCCTACTCAACCGGACAGGTGGTTATGGTGGATGGTGGATTAACGATACCCAGATTATGAAAACAAATAAAAAGAAAAACATCTGGTATGTGATTCTAGCCAGCGCGCTAGTCCTTACGATTATTACATTTACTCCACTCATTCTAAGTCCTGGTAAGATCAATCCAACCCTTTTTTCACTCCCTTATACACTTTGGTCCAGCATGGCCATTACCATTCTCTTAGTCATACTCACCTTCCTGGCCAGCAGAGTCCAGGAGAAAGATTAAATCCACTTGGAATGTTATCCTGGCTTCTGATTGTAGGTTCTGTGTATGTTTCCATTCTTTTTTATCTCTCATGGAGGTCAAGAAGAATGATCAGATCAAACGAAGATTTTCTGTTGGCAGGTTCGAACATTGGATTGCTTCTTGGCTTTATGACGTTTGCTGCCACCTTGTTCAGTACCTTCACATTAATGGGAATGCCCGATTTCTCAAGAAATCATGGAGTGGGTGCCTGGATCTTTTTGGCCTTTTCTGATGCGGGCATGGTCTTCCTGATTGTCTGGTTTGGATATCATCTTCGAAAAGTTGTTGCTATCAGGGGCTTTAATGGCATGTCGGGTTTGCTTCAATCCTGTTACCAACATCGGTGGGCTGGCTATATTTACTTCGCAGGTGTTTTTATTTTCCTTATTCCCTATGTGGCAATTCAGATACGCGGGGTAGCCTTATTCCTTGTCCAGGCTTTTCCCGAAAGCATGCCTGTCTGGGGATGGTCCCTGATAATAGTGGCAGTAATGCTGATTTATTCAGAATTAGGTGGATTGAAAGCAATTATTTATGCAGACTTTATGCAGGGAATGTTGCTGCTAGCTGTTGTCTGGATAATTGCTTTTACATGTTTGAATGCCCTGGGTGGATGGTCGAACCTCTTTAGCAGGGTGGAACAATTGAATCCTGAACTACTTTCCACACCTGGACCAAAAGGTTTGCTTAACGGGCAGTTTTTAATTGCATCTTTTTTGGTCATTTTAATGATACCTGTCACACAACCACAGCTCTCTACCCGGCTTATCATTATGAAGGATACCAAATCCATGTATCGGATGGCGGTTGCCGTAGGAACCTTCGCAATGCTGGTTATTTTTCCAACCATCCTCATCGGATTGTATGGAGCAATTCGCTATCCTGATGCTTCAATGGCCGATTTCCTTGGAGGGGTGCTCATAGCGGATCAGTCAGGCTTAATCGCTAGTGCAGCTATTATTGGTCTCTTCGCTGCTGCAATGTCCACTTCAGATTCCCAGCTTTTTGCTTTGGGCAACGAATTAAGAGGATTGGTTTCAGGAAAAGAAAACACTTCCCTGCTACCCATAAGGATTGCGATCATCAGTTTTGCCGGTGCAGCCCTCGTCTTTTCGTTGCTAAGCTCAGACCAGCTTGTGCTGTTGGCGCGGGTTAGTTTTGCAGGAACCGCCATGATGGGCCCCCTGGTGATCCTGGGAGTCTTCTCAAAAAATCCACAGGGAATCTTTATGATCATCATGTCCGGTCTTAGCCTGCTGGTATTTATAGGCTCTCAGGCAGGGATAATCCCTCAAAATATCGGCCCATGGAGAATAGATCTGGTCCTGATGATTGTATTATCTGGATCTGCCATTGGCAATTACATTCTAAGGAAGTAGACCCTTATAATTTTAATTTTAATCTTAGTCTTTCTCTTACTCTCTCCCACATAGCTATTTATTCCATAATTTGGAATTTGCTCAAATCCTTCGGTCCCTCTTTATCACTTTTGTTATATTTACGAAAATATTCAGCCATGATTGATCCCTTCCTGATTTCCTCGCTACCCAAGATTATTTTTGGGAAAGGAAAGCGAAGTGATTTGCCTGCTATGGTTGCCTCCACGGGAAAAACTGTTCTCTTGCTCACCGGCTCCTCTTCGATCCACAATTCCGGACATGGCGATGAGATTGTTGCCGGACTGCAAAAGGCTGGCTTGGTATTAAGCCATGAAGTGATTGCTCATGAACCCTCCCCATCTCTTGTGGACCAAATTGTTGAGCTGCACAGGAAAAGTGGAATAGAGGTTATCGTGGCAGTAGGGGGTGGGAGTGTGATGGACGCAGGGAAAGCCGTCTCGGCCATGCTCCCTGTGGAGGGAAGTATAAAGCAATATCTGGAGGGTGTTGGCGACAAAAAACATCCGGGAATTAAAATCCCGTTTATTGCCATGCCGACCACTTCAGGTACCGGGAGCGAGATGACTATGAATGCTGTTATTTCCGAAGTGGGAGAGAAGGGGTTTAAAAAATCTTTGCGACACGAGAATTTCATACCTGAGTTGGCTATCATCGATCCGGAAATGATGCTTTCATGTCCTGCCAGGCTTACGGCTACTTCCGGTATGGATGCATTTACACAACTATTGGAATCCTATATTTCCATCCGGGCAAACCCGATGACCGATGCGCTTGCATTGCAGGGCCTGAAGCAGATCAAAAAGTATTTGCTCAGGGCCTTTCTGGAGGGAGAACACAACCTTGAGGCCAGATCTGGAATGGCCCTTGCAGCCATGTTTTCGGGCATCACTCTGGCCCATGCCGGTTTAGGACTTGTACATGGATTTGCATCCCCGTTAGGGGGACATTATGACATTCCACATGGGGTGGTATGTGGTTCTCTTATGGCACCCGTTTTTGCGCATACGATTGATAATCTGATCGATCAGCCTGATCATTCTGCCCTAAAAAAACTAATAATCGTCAGCAAAGTTTTTGCCGATTTTAAATACAAGAAAGAATTGGAGTATTTGCAATCATTCAAAGAGAAACTCCTCCATATCACCAGCTTGCTGGAGATCCCGCAACTATCAGAATATGGATTTAAGAAGGGATCAATCCCAAAAATTATAGAACAGACTTCACATAAATTTCATCCGGTTACACTTACCGATTCCCAGATGGATAGTGCCCTAGCGAGCAGGATTTAGCTCTTGTAAAACGGTATCAGCAAGGGATTTAATATGTTCCGAATCAATACGGAAATAATGATCCCAAATGCGTTGTTCCTGAATGGTTGAATTTGATGTTGGGCCAACAGGCGAGCTCTTATAGCTCCTGGTCCTCCACACATCGGGGTTTGTAAATGGATTAAGTGTTGCATCATAATTAACCGCAGATCCATCCCTGTAAAACTTTATCGGGTCCTCATCGTGGTCCTGCATGTAGATGATCAAACTGTCATAATAGAAGGAAAAGTACTCAAACCCATCAAGACAGTCACAAGTAATAGAGTAAAATTCATCATATGCCCCAGGCTGGATCCATCCGCCATCCACATATTCTGAGGAAAAGGGCTGTGTGTAAATAGGAACATCAGTATCATTCAGGATGGATATCAATGAGAGATCATCATTTCCACAACCTGCCAATAAAAACAGCAGTGCTATTGTATAGATACCTTTCATTTACTGATATTTGAAATCTCAAGACCCGTATTTGATAAGAATAATTTAATAGCAATAGCCAAAAGAATAATTCCAAAAAACTTTTTCAGAATGTGAAGCCCACTTGGTCCGATAACGCGTTCAAAAAATGACGTGAGCCGGAGCACAAGATACACAATAATCATATTTAATAAAAGCGCTATTAAAATATTTATGGTTTGGTACTCAGCTCGTAAGGAAAGAAGGGTAGTGATGGAGCCTGCTCCGGCAATTATCGGAAAAGCGATAGGGACAATAGATCCTCCGCCACCCTCCTCATTTTTAAACAGCTGAATACCCATCACCATTTCTAATCCCATCAGCAACAGAATGATTGAACCGGCAATGGCAAAGGAGGAGATGTCCACTCCGAACAATCCAAGCAAAGGTTCTCCGATGAATAGGAAAAGCAGCATAATAACAAGTGCTACCAGGGTTGTTTTCCCAGGATAGAGGCCCCCGGTTTTTGCTTTTATAGCAAGGATGATCGGGATTGAACCAAGAATATCTATCACAGCGAATAGCACCATAAAGGTTGCCAGAATCTCTTTGAGAATAAGATGCATAGTGCCGGAAATTACATTTGGAGTACAAAGATGGGACAATTCACAGCATAATCAGCCAAAAGCCGGTATTCCTTTCGTATACCTTCTCTTAAACATATTGAAAAGGATTCCAGAATAATGACTGAAAGCTATAAAAGACTCGGTTAACTTCTGGATTTGATGGTACATCCAATGGCTTTGGTGGTAGCTGGTTCTGGTTTGTCACCCGAAAGAACTGCACTTATTGCTTTTTCAAGGTATCTTTTTGAAACCGCTGCCGCATCCATGGCATTGTCATCTATGGCTCCCATATAAGCTACCTTGAATTTACCACCCTTATTTTTCAAAAGAAATATATGTGGAGTCCGCGTAGCTCCATAGGCCTTGTAAATTTCCTGAGTTTCATCTTTCAGATAAGGGAAAGGATATTCTTTCTCGCTTGCCCTTGCCTTCATTTTTTCGAAAGTGTCTTCGGGTGAAATTTTTACATCGTTAGGATTTATTGCTACCACGGGGAATCCTTGACCAGCATATTTCTTATGTAATTGAATAATTCTTTGCTCGTATGCGTTGGCGAATGGACAGGGATTGCATGTAAAAACTAAAATAACTCCATTCTGATCATCATAATCTGATAGAGATACGGTGGTTCCATCAATATTTTTCAATGAAAACTTCACTGCATTATCACCTGGTTTGAGTCCTGCTCTTACCAAAAGAAAGGTAGAAAGCACCAATGTCAGCGTAAGAATGGTTTTTTTCATTTCAGTTTAAAATTTGATTCACATGGTTAAATAATTCATCCCTGGTCAGTTCCTGCTCCAGGAATTGCCGATTCGCTTCATTATATATTAATGTGGCAGGCAAGGCCCCTGACCAGGAAGGATCTACCCGGTCTATCCACCCATTATAATTAAGATCTGTAACCAGCATTACAGATGCTGTGATCTCTTTCTCCTTTAAAAAAGGGATTAATCTTCCAGCCACCTGATTGGGGAAATCAAGACTTACAAGAACAACCTTCAGTTTTGAATCTTGCTTCTTCCTGTGAAGCTCCTCAAAATATCCAATCTCCTTCACACACGGAGAACACCAGGTTGCCCAGAAATTTACCACATAGGTTGTATCATTTGATTTCGTTGTAAGCATCTCAATCCCCTCTTTGTCCAATCCAGGAATGGTCTGGCCTGAAACCTGAGTAAAACTGAGGATGCAAAAAAGTGCGAAAATCACATAATTCTTCATACTTCATAAAACAGTTCCGTGATATAATTGTTTTAATGTAAGCAATTGTTTAAATATTTTTAACTTTTTATCATAATTCAAATAGCATATTTATCATGGGATTTACACTAGATATTGGCACAACCGCTCCCGACTTCAAGCTTCCTGCAACCGATGGTCGTACACATACACTCAGCGATTTTCAGGAAGAGTTCCTTGTTATTTTCTTTACATGCAATCACTGCCCTTACGTAATTGGATCTGACGAAATCACTCGTGCATCCGCAGAGAAGTTTGCGAATAAGGATGTTGCGTTCATCGCCATCAATTCAAACAGCGCAAATACGTACGAGGTGGATGATTTTCCGCACATGGTGGAGCGCATGGCAGAACATCAGTTTCCATGGGTTTATTTGTGGGATGAGAGCCAGGAGACCGCCTTAGCGTATGGTGCACTTCGCACACCTCATTTTTACGTATTTGATCGGAAAAGAACTCTTGTTTATACCGGAAGGGCTGTGGATCAGCCCAGAGATGAATCCCGAATTACCGTCAATGATCTCGACAGGGTCCTGGATGAGCTCACCTCTGGAAAAGAGGTTTCCCGGAAAGTTACAAATCCTATAGGATGCAATGTAAAGTGGGAAGGCAGAGATAAGCATTGGATGCCAGCTGAAGCGTGTGACCTTGTATGATCAGGCCAAATACACTTTGCGTATCTGTTTTTTACCCAAGTGAATCCTG
>CAZCQL010000098.1:7831-15543 GCA_964500835.1 uncultured Bacteroides sp. | reverse complement strand
CAGATTCATTCAGGGTAATAAATTTTTCAGCACTGTTTTCTTTAATCTCTTTAATGTCGTAATCTTTTTCGATCAATATGGATCCATCCTTATCTTTCATGCGCATCTGGAGTTCACATTTGAAATACTTCTCATAAAAGTCATTGACAATCCATAATTCCCCTTTAAAGGGTTCGTTATTCTCCCATCTTCGTTTTTCAAACTTGAGGCTTACCAGCAGGGGTTGATAGGCACGTTTTACGTATTCATAGGAGCGCTTTGGCTGCTGGTAGTTGTCCACAAAACCCCATTTCATATCTGGCCAGTAAGTGATAAAATGGCAAAGGGCCACACCGCTGAGGCGTGGTTTTCCTCTACGGAAATGCTCGATGGACAACTGGAAGATGGTTCCCTGGGAATCCTGAGTGGCATTTACAAACTCTTCCAGGGAACCGGTGCGCGTTTCCCCAAAAGTATCATAGTTTTGCATCTGCAGCCTGATCAGGTCGGCCCAGTGATGTCCCCAGCTTAATCCCGGGGGCCATAACTCATCCTCAGGTATGAATTTCTTCAGGCTTTCCACTGAAGGGACGGAGGTTATAGCCAATTCCGGGACAATGGGATAGTTATGCCCCATCTCCTTCAGCCAGTCCTCCATGAGCCAGTTTCCCATAGAATAAAAATAGGCCAGTGCATGAATCGACTCGTTAGGTTTGTATCCCACCTTCAGAGCCGGTTCATTGGTTAGTGGTGAATCGGGTACATACGGAAGGTTCACATAGGCCTGCAGGGAATCACCAAGCCGCAGTAAAAAATCCTTGGTAAATTGTGGATCTGCCGACCTGAGAAATACTTCTTCACCCCCTTCCATGAGGATCAGGCAGGGGTGGTTTCGCCTGACTTTGATCACCTCCACTGCTTCCCGGATGATACCATCCAGAAACTCCTTTTCCCTGGGGATATTCCCTGTGCCCAGTGGGATCACATCCTGCCACACCGTAAGTCCTGCTTCATCGCACAATTGATAGAATTCGGGGATCTCCGGAGGATGCCAGCCAAAAATGCGAATGTTGTTCATATTGGCATCTTTGGCCATCTGAATCAGCTTTTTATATTCAGACACAGAAGTTCTTCCAACAAATATATCCGGAGGGCCTCCCCAGCAGGCCGACCTGATAAAATGTGTTTTTCCATTCAATATGACCGTTCTGGGGAAGCTCACCTGATCCCTTGTGAATCCAGGGTTCCATTCCATATTTATTTCGCGGATCCCGAATGTGGTTTCAGAATAGTCGTGAAATTGCTCCCCTATGCTGACGGCTATTCTTGCCCTGTAGAGATTCTGATCGCCTAGGTCCCATGGCCACCAAAGTTGGGGGTCCTCTATCTGAATATTCTTTTTGACTGTATGGACTCCCGGGTAGATGGTCTGGGTTGAATTAAAATCGAACGTTGGGGAAGAGAAGTTATCTCCTGTAATTGTACAGGACAGGGTGATTGCTTTCGGGGCCGAAGTAGTGTTCTCCAGGGTAACGTCCACGTATACCGTTGCGGATCCATCTTTGTGAAGGGTGGAATGCGTATAGAGGTTGTTCACCCGGGTGGTTCCGGTTGCCACCAATCTAACCGGCCTGGTTATACCGAAAGGCACAAGGTCACGCCAGTAATCCCCGAACCATGGAGTTTTTTTCCCAGCCACCCTGGAGTTTACCTGAGGGGGGGGATTTAATTTAACCATCAGGATGTTCTGGCTCCCGATCTTGTCCTCAGAAGAATTAATCACCTCAGTCACATCAAATGAAAAAGGAGAAAATGCACCCTCATGACTGCCAAGAAAAGTCCCGTTTAGCCACACATCACAACTATAATCCACTCCCTCGAAATCGATCCTGACTAATTTATTTCTCAACTCCTCGGTGACACTGAACTGGGTGGCATACCACCATTCGTCGTACATTACCCATTGTGCTTTGGATGTATTCCTGCCGAAATAGGGATCTTCGATTACGCCGGCCTTCCACAGATCGGTATATACATCTCCAGGTACCCGGGCTGAATTCCAGACCAGTGTCTCAATATCGGCTGGTGGAAGCTTGTGCAAACCTTCCACAACCCCCTGCCCGGCTCTCATTCGCTTCATTTTCCATTCATATCCGCTGAGATCTCTTACGATCTCACTGTTTTCCCAATGGGAATTGATCGTTCCAGGCTGGGCATAGATGTACACAGCCCCTGCACTCATTATCGCAAACAGGAGTCTTTTTAGTAATATTGGCTTCACTCTCACAAGAACTTTTTTAATCATTTCTAAAATCTAGTGTGTATAGAATTTGCCTGATACTGATTTTTTCCCATCCCTGAGCGTGATGAAATAAAATCCTTGTTCAATCTCTGTTAAATCGACCACCGTGTGGTTCTCCCCCGAAAATCCTTCTGCTTTTCTGGTGATCACATTTCTCCCAAACATATCCGAAATGGTGATAGTCACAGGGCTTTTTTCTTTCTGGAACCAGGTTACATACAAATATTCCTGCGGAGGGATTGGATAGAGGGAAAGTCCATTCATTCCAGTAGTGTATTCATCCCTGTGCAAGAGAAGGTTTACTTCGATAGCAGTATCAGTCTTCAGGACCAATTCATCAGCAAATAATTCGAATCCGTCTTTTGATATCGAATAATGATACGCAGTATCCACCTTCAAAGCCTTAAAGGTCGCCAATCCAAGAATGTTGGTTGTGATCGAACTGTCCCCCACAGTGACCAGCGCATTGGCTTCCCGGAGAGCTCCCTCATGGCTCCATACCCTGAATTTAGCATCCGCATTGATTCTCTGAAGGTGAATGATGAAAATGGTGTCAGAGTGAATAGATACTTCGCCAGAATAGCTTGTAAAATATTCTCGTTCCACGCTCACAGCAACGTTTCCATTTGAAAGTGAGATCAAAGATTTGCCCGCTTCGTCTGAGTAGCGTAAGGCCGATCCGGCTGTAATTTGGGCGTTGGAAACAGGGGCTTTCAGAACCTCCTCCAGGATCTGAAATTCAACTTCAAAAAGTTCTGATTCCAGGCGGATATTCAGATGCTTGTTGTCGTCTATAAGCAGGTCGGAAATCGTGTATGTCTGGTAATTAAGGGCATTCACAGAGAGATCATAGGTGCCTTCCTGAATAGTGTCTATCTGGAGTTGCCCGGCTTCATTTGTCACGTAGTGAATGCTGTTAAAAAGCACTTCTGAGCCGGCAACAGGGGCGCCGGTATTCTTATCCGTGACTGTCAGGTGGACGTTGAATTTAGTGGGTCTTTCGGAGCGTGTGATTTCACGACTGAACGCATATGTCTGCAGGGCCACGCTGCTGATATGGCCTCCGTTGTCCTGGAAAGTTACTCCTATCCTGTTGCTGTCTTTTAATATTTCGTAGGGAACCGGGATTTCGATGACCCCGAAGAACTGTTCCCGCTGGGCCTGGTCCCCGCCCCTGAAATCTTCGGGGACACTGATCACCGAATCGTTAAATGCGACTTCCGGCGCCAGCGATTTTCCATGATCCCTTCCAAGTCCAAGCCTTAATACAGCTTCTCCCCAATTGGCTTTAGTGATCCCATTAATATTGAATATCAGCTGGTTCCCACTTGAAATATCTTTCAAATAGGTATCCGCATAGAGCTTCACTTCCCTGGAGCTGTCAGGAATTGCAACCGGGTTTTCATATTGAACCTCCATGATGGCTGTGGCCTCACTTCCAAGAATAATTGACACAGGGATTTCCGCAAAAATACTGGTGTCGAGGATAGGAGTGCTGCCCTTCAGGTGAAGATGCTTTACAGTGACTTGCCTTATGGGATTGCTGTCAGCTCCCATGGTGGAAAATCCAATGTTTCTTGGATTGAATTCAAGGTTATTGACTATCACATATGCAGTATTCCCATCTACGAAAGCATCAGTAAGGATATCCACATCCGTGGATTTTGAGTCTACCCGGGAGCCATTCACGTCAGCCCACAACTGATAGAATTTCACGAGGTCCGTGTAAACCCATTGTTCTCCGGTTTCTCCATCTGCTTCAAAAGCCTGGCGCATAAGCCTTGGCCCATAGGGGATTCCTGTGGTTGGATTTCTTCCCCACTCGGCTTTCACCACTGTAAAGGGAATAGTGCTCAGGATATGATTGGACCGTTCCATATACTGCATAACCATGGAGTTGATTGACTTCAGTCGGAGCCAGTCTCTATAGGGTGTCCATGGATCATTGTTGTAATCATGGGTCTGAGCTCCATATTCCGAGATCAGTATTGGTTTCACTGCACCCAGGGTTATCATACTGTACTGTTCGAGCATATCAAAGGTGGCCTCCATTTTGCTGCCTTTGCGGTACAATTGTTTTCCGCCGATAGATGGAAAATCATACATGTGGAATGAGAAAAAATCCATATTTGACCCAGCCATATCGATGAACAGCTTCCACCGCTCGTTCCATCGCTCAAAATCCCTTACCTCAAAATCTGTAAAGGCTGCCACATATCCTCCAATGGGAATACCGGGCTGGATGTCCCGAATGGCATTGGCCACATTGTTATGGAAATCAAATATTTTCGCCGGAGGAGTAGTGCCGTTGGTAACCAGGTCCCAGAGAGGCTCATTAATGATCTCCACAAATGCAGGATGGGGCTGACCCTGGCTCCCGAAGAAGTTCTTGAGATAGAGACCCATGTATTCCCCCGTTGCAGTACCAAAGGGTTCTTCCGATGAGTCTGACTGTGACAATGCCCAGCCTTTGTGGGTAAGCTTCCCATCAGGCCAGAAGGGATGAAGCTGGGCGCAAAGGATCAGGTTGTTTCTTGCTTCATATGGATGAAGAGTAGTCCTGGCTTCATAATTATTTCTCGAACTCAGCCCGAGAGCCTGCATATTGGAAGCACTTACGTGTCCGGGTCTTGCTGGATCCTGAACTGCCTGGTTATTCAGGGTCCAGGTAATGCTTCCCGTGTTCCTGCCCATGTAAACGTCATATCCATTGAGAAAGTGGTCTTTCAGGTCGGGAGTAAAGTTGTTCCCGTTCCAATCGCCCTCAGTTGGGCCAGAATGAATGGTGATGAACTTTTCCCGTTCAAATGTGGAATTATCACCCAGCAAATGTTTTACATCAACATTTATATCCACCACCACCGAGGGAGGATCCTGTCCGGGCATCAGAGTGAACACAGATGTCAAAAGTGATGCGATGATCCCATATTTCATTCTCATGCCTCCTGCAAACTTGTTTCTCTTTTTTGTTCATTAGTTACCTGCTCCTGATAACCTGTACTCGTATAAGGAATAACCTGTTTTTCTCAAAGCCTTAATCATCTCCGGGAAAGGCGTATCACAAATATCCACCAATCCGATGTTGTAATTCTCTCCATCGCCTCGCCCTGTGGCCGCCTGGTCCATATACTGGAACCAGTGTACCCCCACAATATAGGGATTGCCCAGAGCGCTTTCGACATATTTCTGATAGAATTCTCCCCTTTGTTGCTGATTTTTTGCTGATTTAATCCCTGCATGAATGGATCCCCTGTCCAATGCACCAAAATGAAACTCACCGATTATTACAGGCATATCCACCCCTTCGGGTAATCCCACATTGCTTACGCTGTACTCATACTTGTTGTAGCTTATCACATCGCAATATTTCGCGGCCGTCCTAATCACAATATCACTGTTCGCCCATGCCAGCCTGCAGCCCAGGTAGAGGATATCAGGAGCTACTGCATCCATCTCTTCTCTGACAGTCTGAAAGTAAGTGACAGCGATCTTTTCGTAAAAGGCGTTCAGATCATCCATAGCTTTAATCTCATCAGGCTTTGACTGGCTTTGAAGCAGTTCGTCCCAGGATCCATGGTCGGTCCCCCATACATTGTTTAGTTTTTCAACGGATCCATATCTGGCCTTCAGGTCTTTGATGAATACCTTTTTTGCGGGTTGATCGGCGGGACTGGCCAGTGTGGCCAGTGCCAGGGACCTGTCTCTGCCCCACGACATCTCATTCTCAATAAAGAATCCAATGCACCATGGATCGGTTGATTCCTCCACCTTTTTTGTGATTGAGGCACGAAGCGCTTTCCGGTATCCCGGATCAAAAACATCATGGAATTTCCCCTGGTATCCTGAAGATGCTTCAATCTTTTTTGTTCCCCTTACCCATACAGTAGCCACATACGGTGTCTTACTCTCCAGGTAAAGTTCCCTGCTTGAGGCATTGGCGAAGGTATTCAGACCCCAGCTTCTCAACCTTGCATGTGCAAGCCTGTTAAATTCCCTGAGCCAATTCTCCCCATATTTGCGTTTCAGGTTAGCGCCTGAGAAATTATAGGTGTCGTGTGGACCATACTCCAGATAAAAATTCCTCGAAGAACCCCTGCTTCTTCCGTAAAACTCTCCAAAAGGGCCATCTTTGTCCGGCAGTGCAGTGAAGTAGGATTCACGACCGGAGATCCCGGTAGTACCCGAATACGGATGAACACAGTTCACACCGTTTGACCAGAAGAGGTATCCCTCCGGATCAACGAGCCACCAGGAGCCTTTATACTTCTGCGTCCTGAAAAAACCAGTGGCTTCAAAGCGTGGGCCGGCAGTCCATCCTCCATATTTATTCCGGTCCGGAGGTCCAGGATTATTCCGGAGATCTTTCTCTTCCTTCACCGCGTTGATCAGGAGGTTATCTTCTGAATGAATCTTACCCGGCCACTCCTTGTGCTTGTACTGGCCAAATTTGTCCATAAATGGCAAGAATCCTGCAGTATCCACATAGGCAATGGCCACGTCGGCCACAATGTTGTCAATTTCAAAGGTTTGCTCCTCCTCGGCATACCTTGTGGTGACCCTGATCTCTTTGATGTTCCCAAGATCTGTTTTTACTTGTCCCGGGGGACCAAACATCCCCACAAGTTTCAAAGGAGTGGAGAATAACCAGGGAGTTACTGTGATTGGATCCACTACGGTTTTTGTTTCTCCTGGTTCCAGGTCGACCACCTCCTGCATTTGCCAGCGCTCAAATGAATTCTCGGGATCTCCAACTTGCATAATAAGCTGTAATGGGTTGTCGTCAAGGTTTTTGATATCCATTTTAACATGGAAAAAACCATTCAGATCCCATCCTTTTCCGGATGTGTGCAGGGTGATTCCCGGGGAATCGTTTTCGGGGAAGCTGTGTAATAGTAGCCGACGGTTACCTGGATTTCCCACAAGGTTGGCCTCCATATGATGTGTTTCAACCTGTTCAGGCCCGAATCCCTCTTCGAAGTCAAAAAGGATCAGGGGCATTTGAATGCCATCATTCCCAACCCCTGCTATGTCGAGTTCTTTTTCCAGTTTTTCAGCGAAAGGAAGGACGGTCCGCTGGGCGGTGCAGGATATGGCTGCCAGCATAGCGATAAACAGGGGGATTGCTATTTTCATGATAGGATGGTGGAGGTTCATACGCCGCAATATATCCACTGCAAAATAGTGACACAAGTTCATGCGTCATTATTTTCCGGTAATATTTATTGGTTCATTTGACCCCTCCTGTGGTCCGGATGTTGCACCTGCCTAACCTCCTTTGATTTTTAGATATGGGGAGGTATCCGATCATCCTATTTGAACCGCACTGATCATTAGTACTCATGTGTTTTTTCCAGTCCGGGTTACCTGGAGGGATTCTGGTCCATTTGCTGGTGTCCAGTTCCGGGCCATCGAAATTGTCCTGCCAGATAAT
>CAZCQL010000098.1:0-7731 GCA_964500835.1 uncultured Bacteroides sp. | reverse complement strand
CTTTTTCTCTGCCCTCTTTTTGCAGATAGATGTATGAATCAATGATCTTGGAAGGAGTAATTTTGCAATCAGATCGCGTTTCACAACCTGAAATGACAAGGAGCATTAAAAGAGCCCTGATTGTCCGATTCATATGGACCTGATTATAATTTTATTCGTTAAGGGGATAAAGTAAAGGGAAAAACCGGCCAACCATTTTTTCACCCCGGGGAACAGTCGGTACCCCTTCGAGCAAAGGCTCATCGGAATCTGACGAGGTACCGTCAGCAATTACATTCAGTACAAAAGCCCTCCTAGGGTTTTCTGAGAGATTTTCAAACGATCCATGAACCAGCAGAGGATGATGAAAGGTGGCATACCCTTTCTCCATTTCTATTGGGACCGGATTCTTAAGTGCTCTGGCCTGTTCGCCTGTCAGGAATGATGTAAGACCTTCCATTTCACCGGTAAGAGATGGTTTATCCAACAATCCCCAGCGATGACTGCGGGGAATGTATTGAAGACATCCGTTTTCTTCCATGGCGTCATCAAGGCCAACCCATGCAGTCAGGTGTTGCATGGGTACCGACCGGGTCCAATAGGAGTAATCCTGGTGCCACGCTACCACACCTCCATGCCTGGCAGGTTTGCAAAAAAGCTGGTCGTGCCAGAACCTCACAGCCTTGTGGCCCAGCAATTGATAGGCGGCCATTACAAATGCAGGGTTCCAGAGTATATCATGAAATCCCGGGGTCATTCTCCAGTGCCCGAGTGAATGAAAGATCACCTTGTCCGGATCTTCTGATTCATTGCTGTGAAATTCGTAGAGAAGATCATGGCTGGAATGATGAGGATCCATAATTTCCAGGAGTTCATTATTCAGCTGGTCCACCTGATCGGATTCAAGCATCTTAATGTTATGGAGGTAACCGTTTTCATTGAAGAATGCCACCTGATCTCCGGTCAACCTGTATTGTTCCCACTTCTCCTTTCTATCCGGCCAGTTGAACAGGTCTGATACCAGCTGATTGTATTCCGATAGGTCACGATGTAGTTCCATTTCCAGGTAAATTAGGTTGATTTTGCGCTATTTGAATAAATTCAAGAATATTTTCTATCGAGGTGTCCCCTTCTACTGAGTGAGAGGGAGAAAAAATGTATCCACCTTCCCTGCCCAGCTCCAGCAACCATTCCGACTCCTTCTTCACATCTTCAACAGATCCGAAAGGAAGTGTTTTCTGCATCGATAAACCGCCATGAAAAGCCAGCCTTCCCCTGTATTCCACTAGGATTGCTTCCACATCCATCACCTCCGGCTGAAAGGGATTGAAGCAATCCAGTCCGGCCTTAATCAGATCAGGGAACAGTTCGTCCACATCGCCACATGCATGGATCATCACATATTTGCCCGCATTTTTCACCACACTGTACATTCGCTCTAGTTCAGGATAGATAAATTCTTTCCACATGTCATACCCCATGATCAGGCCCGATTGCTGTCCCCAGTCATCCCCAAAATAGACAGCGTCAATGTCATAAGTCAGTGCCTTTTCGATCTGCCGGATGTTATAATCAGCAATCCGTGCAAAGAATTCTTTCACAAATTCGGGATGGAGCATGAAATCCATGAGCAGATTCTCTGTTCCGCGAAGGCTCCAGGCTCTCTCATACAGACTGAATCCTATCTGAAATACACGGAACAGGTCTGGTTTCTTCTCAATCTCAGGGTTGATATTCTCGAAAAACCGGGGATCGAGAGGATCCGGGAACGTGTATCCATCCAACGTGGGGCCTTCTAAGAGATTCTCTCGTGGAATCCCGATATCCTTGTCCACAGATCGATCCCATACTACTCCGAATACATCCTGAAGCATATCTTTTTCGATTTCCTCAAAGAAACCGATATCACTTCCCAGATTTAAAATGTGGTTGCCCAATACAAGATCCAGATCAGGTTCATGGTAGTATTCCTGTAACATCTTCAGTGGCTCATCAGTAAACTTAAAGGACCAGGGTACATAGGGAGGTTTTTTCCCATCCAGCACCATCTTGATGATTTCTCTCTTTTCCATGGAATGCGGTTGTTGCTATTATACCGTAAGTATATGGAATAGCACTCAAAAAAAAGTTACCTATATTACCGAAAGTTTAGCTATATTGCCTAAATGGAGGTTTTAGGGCAATATAAAGAACAAGGTCCCGAGTTGGAAATCATTGAAAACAGTCCCTTTTCTTCCATCCATATTGGAATCTATCAACATCCATATTTCAAAAGAAGCTGGCATTATCACCCTGAATATGAGCTCTTACTGATTACCAGTGGGTATGGGAGGCGCATGGTGGGTGATCATTCCGAGGATTTTGTAAAAGGCGATCTCGTACTTCTGGGTCCGCAATTACCTCATGCCTGGATCTCAGACCGGGATTTCATCGTGTCTGCCACCGAACAGTATTGCGAATCCATCTATGTCCAGTTCAACAGGTCGCTTTTCAAAAATAGTTTTTTTGAAATTGGAGAGTTTAACGGATTGCAGAAGACGCTGGATCATTCCAACAGGGGTCTGAAAATCATCGGAAGGTATAAAGCGGAGGTGATTGAACTGATCAGGATATTACCAGCGATGGATCCGGTTAACCGCATGCTCACCTTGCTCAAGATCCTGAATCTCATTAACAAGGGTCAAACACGGTTTTTAGCATCTGAAAAGTATCTGGCAGAAAAGTTTTTTTTTAAATCCAAGAGGATGAACCGGGTGCACATTTATTTAATGGAGCATTTTAAGTCTCCGCTCTCGGTCCATGATGGTGCTGAGCTGGTGAATATGACTGTCACCTCGTTTTGCAGGTTTTTTAAAAGCCAGACAGAAACAACCTTCACCAGATATCTGAACATAATACGAATAGGATTTGCCAGGAAACTACTTGAAAATACAGATGCCCCCATTAAGGAAATAGGTTACGAATGTGGATTTAGTTCTATCTCCTATTTTAATCAGACTTTTAAGCGCATCACCGGGATTTCACCCAAACTATACAGGAATTCAGTGTAAGAATTATGCGGCCAGGCTATTTCCCCAGGCAATGATCACCACCCCACCCATCATTCCGGCAAGGCCCAGATAGAGAAATGATTTTGCTTTCCTGGGGGCTGTTTTCCACTCACCGGTCACCAGACCACCAATTGCCGCTACAGCCACAGAAATCGTATTGAAGATGGCATACCCTACTGTATTTCCTGCACTGCCCAGTTTTATGGCAGCCAGGGCAAAGGCGATAGATGCACCAAAATTGAATAGTGCCATCAATGTGGTCATAAGTGTATTCCTGGGGAAATGTTTCGTGTTGAATCCACCCCAGTTTTTCTTTGCAGTTAACTGCCATATGGAGTAGCTTAAGGTAGCCAGTGCTCCAATAATATAGATTAATGCCATCATGGACAGGCCCATGATATATTCCGGAATGTTTCGTATGGCCACATTGATAAGGGCTTCCGCGTCAATTGCAGCCCGTCCCACTGTATTAGCCAGGGAAAAGCCGGTGCAGAGCAGGCCACCCACCATGGCAATGGCGATTCCGGTGGCCATGGAGCCTTTCTTTCCGCCTGCATCTTCGGAATCGTTCCTGGATCGTTCCAATCCTGCTTTCCCGTTAAAGATTACACCGATAAGTACGACCACAATGCCTGCGAGAATGGGGATCAGAACCCTTTTTTCGGGAAGCCCGTCAACGAGAAAAGGCAGCAGGGAACCCACCAGGATGATGGTTCCGATGAAGAGTGAGAATCCCAGCGAGAGGCCAATGTGGTTAATTGCCTTTCCCCACATCATCATGCCCACTCCCCAAAGAAAGCTGGATATGAATATTTTCAGAAAATCAGATCCTGAAAATGTGGCATATAAAGCCATCAGATCATCCGAATAGATGGCCAGAGCCAGCAGTGGGAAGATAGCCATGGAGGTAAGGAAAAACATACCCCATGTATTTTCAAAGGCATAGTCCCTGGTAAATTTCTCAGGCAGGGCATAAAAACCCAAGATAATTCCGGCAAATACAGCCAGCAGAATTCCTGCAATCATGATGAAAGTTTTTAGTTGCTTTTATATCTCTGCGAAAATTAATAAACCATGTGCATTTCACAAGCCCAGGTTACAAATCTCCTATTTATTGTCTAATATGTCTTACACATTCTTGTGACAGGGATTTGCCGGAATATTCATTGGCATACTTTTCATGCACCGACAGAATACAATTCGTTTGCAAATCACCTCCGATCCTGAGTTCGATCTTATCACCGATTTGTTCGGCTGTTACATGTGAGTTCACAAAGGCTGAACTTGTTAATAGGAAAGATAAATGGTCCGTTTCTGTAAATAACCTTCAATACCGTAAAGACCATCTTCACCACCGATCCCGCTGAGCTTATGGCCCGAGTGGTATCCCTGAATATATCCCACAATACCTCTGTTTATGAAAATTGTACCCACTTCCAGGTTATCGATGGCATGCATGAATTTTGTATAATCTCTCGTAAAGAGGTAGGCAGACAGACCTTCCTTTCTTGCATTGGCCAGCGCAAGGGCCTCTTCATAATCAGCGATTTTTACGATGGGCATCACGGGGCCAAAGATCTCGTTTTTTGCTGCTTCCTGTTCATTTCTCACAGGGTAGAGCACGGTGGGTTCATACCAGTTTCCTTTTTCAAACATTTTGCCTTCCGGCCGTTTGCCACCTACAAGCAATTCGGCACCTTTTGCGAGACTATCCTGAACGATCTGATCGACCCTGGAAAGACCGTTTGCCGTGACTGCAGGACCCATATCCACCGCTTCCATGGGATGACCAACTTTAATTTTCGATACTCGTTTGGCTACCCTCTCAGCAAATTCGTCTGCAATCTTCTCATGGACCATCACCATCTCATTACAAATGCAGACCTGGCCACAATTGGCAAATCTCGCCACCACCGCTGCCTCCACCGCTTTTTCCATATCAGCATCATCCAACACAATAAATGGAGCCTTCCCGCCTAGCTCGAGGATCAGGGCTGTAATGTTGTTTGCTGCCGATTTATAGATTGCCTGACCCGCTCTGATACTCCCGGTTAACGAAACCAGCCTGGTAATAGGGGATTCAACCAGCGCTGAGCCAATTTCCGCACCAACTCCCGAAACCATATTAATCACCCCGGGTGGCATGTCAGTTTCATCCACCAAACGGCAAAATTCTGATGCGGTTACCGGCGTCACCTCATGCGGTTTGATGACCATTGTATTCCCGGTTACCAGGGCAGGGCCTACCTTTCTGCCAATCAGGGCCAGGGGGTAGTTATAGGCGCATAATCCAACAGTCACCCCGTAAGGCACTTTGTGAATGGAGAGATGCTCGCCAGGATTCTCAGACGGGAAGATGCTTCCCTGCAATCTACGGGCTGCTTCGGCCGAATAACTCAGGTACCTCATGGTATCATCCACTTCACCGAAAGCTTCAGCAAGGGTTTTGCCCTGTTCCATTACCAGCAGCTTCGCAAAATGTTCCCTCTCTTCCTGAAGTTTTTCAACTACGGCCATGATATGCTGCCCCCTCTGGAAGGCAGGCGTAGACTGCCATTTTTTTTGGGCTACCTGGGATGATTGCAGTGCATCCCGGACATCCTGCAATGAACTTGACGTTACCGTGGCAAATGATTCGCCCGTTGAGGGATTTTCCACTTCAATGAATTCTCTGGTCCCCTGGTCTACCCAGGATCCATCCACGTAACAAGAATAGTTCTTCATCGCATTGGCGGGATAATACAGGTTAACACAGTACCGTACCTGCTACAGAAAACCCTGACAACAGGTAAGGTTGCAATAAAAGTAGTAATTTGAATGAAGGACACAAAAGAGATAGAAGGATGTTTTGGAGTTCAGGGAAAATGCGCGTATTATTGGCAAAGCAGGCGCTCCACAAGGGAAAAGATACCTATCTTTCAACTAAGGAAAATCATTCATATTCATGGGATTAAATCATACAGGCACCTTCAGATACAGAATCCTGGCACTGGTCTTTTTTGCCACCACCATCAATTATCTGGACAGAAGCCTGATCGGGGTGCTTGGGCCCACTTTGCAATACAAGGTATTTAGTTGGAGTGACTCAGACTATGCGAATATTATGATCGCATTTAAAGTGGGATACGCATTGGGTTTGCTGATCATGGGTAACTTTATCGATAAATACGGTACCAGATTGGGATATGCCATATCTATCGTGATCTGGAGCCTGTTTAATATCCTTCATGCGCTTATCCGGCCGGCAATTAGTGTGGTTGGATTTATTGCCGGCCGTTTTGGATTTGCCATGGGTGAGTCTGGCAATTTTCCGGCTGCAGTAAAAACTGTTTCTGAGTGGTTTCCCAAAAAGGAGAGAGCACTGGCCATCGGTATTTTTAATACGGGATCGAATTTCGGGCCCATCCTGGCTCCATTGATCGTTCCCCTGGTTGTGATGGTGGATGGAACCCACTGGCAATATGCATTTCTAACCACCGGTGTCTTCAGCTTGATCTGGCTTCTGCTCTGGCTTAAGATCTACCGGAAACCCGAAGAACACCCGAATGTTTCCCCTGCAGAACTGGCCTATATTAGGAGTGATTCTGCCACGGAATCCGATGGCAAATTGCCTTGGAAGAAGCTCTTGCCCCTGAAGCAAACCTGGGCCTTTTCCATTGGGAAGATCTCCGACGCTGTCTGGTGGTTCTATCTTTTCTGGGGGGGTAAGTTTCTCTTTGATAAATTTGGCCTCAACATAAAGGAGCTGGCACTACCGCTTGTGGTCATCTATTCCATTGTAAACATTGGGAGCATTTTTGGAGGTTGGGTTTCTTCACATTTCATTAAACTTGGATGGGATATCGGCAAAGCCAGGAAAATAACCATGCTGGGAAGTGCGTTAATCATCTTACCGGTAGTTTTTGTGACCACCCTTCCATCATCTTTTACCGTTGATGACCAACTCATTAAATCACTCAGCCAGGCTTCATACAGGGTAAGCGAAATTGTTAAAGTTGAGGGTAAGAGCAAAACGCTAAAAAAGTTCAGGCCCTTTCCACCCGACGTCCTCGCCAACCTCTCCGGATTAAAAGGAAAGTCCTACCACACGGCACGGGATTTAAGCCAGGATCTTGAAACAATTATTGAAAAAGATCAGTTAAATCTGTTGGAACCTGTGATCCACAGTCATGCCCGGACAGGAAGAGCCTATTGGATTGCTGTTCTTTTAATCGCACTTGCAGCGGCAGGTCATGCTGCATGGATGGCAAACCTGTATGCGATGGCATCAGATGTATTTCCAAAAAAAGGCATCGCTTCAGTTTCAGGGATAGGTGGCATGGTTGGAGCGGTGGCAGGTCTGTTGGCTGACTTCGGACTGGGAAAGGTCCTTACATCCAGCGGAACATCAGGTTATTTTTTTGCATTCCTGATTGCCGGCCTCATTTATCTCATCCTGTTAGCATCTATTCACCTTCTGATGCCAAAGTTCAGGGTTCTGGGGGAGGACCTGAAGCCCCTCTGAGAATCATATCCCTATGATAGCTTTATTCAGCAGCCCCTTTCTTGAATTTGAGAGGATGCTGCCCTACTTATGTGTCATAGAAGATGTCTCGGTCAAATTATAATTCTGCATTAAATTGGGCAAATAGTCTGGACACCAGTTCCGGTTTTGCATCAGCAATGTTTCTTGTTTCATCTGGGTCGGATTCGTGATCGTATA
>CAZCQL010000097.1:0-15719 GCA_964500835.1 uncultured Bacteroides sp. | reverse complement strand
TTTTTATTCGCTTGTTAAGTTCCTTTATAAGATTTCCATAATCGGCCCTGGTGCCCACCAGGTAAATGGATTCCAGAGGATCCGAATCAATGATACTTTCATAGAGTTCATCAAGCGAGGGAAGGGTTTTTAAGGCAGCGTAACTTTCATAGGTGTAGGATGTAAATGCCGAGTGTACATTAATTCCTCTTCTATCCAACAGGAAACCCTTTTTCAGCTTCACGGGCAACAGGATCTCTCCATTGGAAAGTAAATCTGAAGGATCCGGATAGGTCAGGATTTTCTCTTTTGATTCATTTAGGGTGATGGGCACATTCAGGTAATAATCTCCGGTGGTGCGATAAATTACCACAGGTGCCTGATTGTCTGCAAATCCAACGATCTGGTTTGTTGCCTGGCATGAAGCCAGAAATAAAATCAAAAGGAAATAAATAGCCGGTTTCATTCCTTAACTATTTTCCGGATGGAGGTATGATCCTGTTGTGTAATGTGTAAGAAATAGATTCCACTTTTCATGAATGATATATCCATGGAGATAATCGGGGTATTTTCCTCACGTGTAATCACCATCCTACCCTCGGTATCCACAATGCTAATCCGGTCTATTTCCTCTGAACTCTCAATATTCAGGATGTTCGATGTGGGATTTGGGAATACCTTCAATGATTTCACATAACTCATGTCAGTGGAGACGGTTTTTTGCCGGGTAACCTGGATGTCAAGAAGGTATGTTCCTGTTTCTCCTTCGTAATAGGGTGCTATTCCAAAATAGAGTGCTGCACCATTGGGAATACTGATGCTGCCCGGCATTACATCATCATACACATCCGACCATGCCCCATTCAGATAATATGACCAGATAACATCATTGGTATAGGTTTGCTGATTTCCACTGTTGTATGAGTCGTGGACCCGTGCGGAAATGGAATACCTATATCCATCCTCGAGCACTATATAGTAGTAGTCTATATCGGTCCCTACGTGAGCATTTGATCCGTCGGTGACTGTACGGGCAAAATTGTCAGAAAAACTAAGATCCAGCAAATAGGGATTTGCTATTGAATCATTGTCCTCGTAAATATCAGGTTCAAGGGGAGCCTCTGCAACAATTACTTTTACCGGATTGGTAAAGTAGGAGGATCCTGACAATGTCCAGTCACCGCCTTCCGGTAAATGAAGCAATGCCATGAGATAGGTACCCGGTTCCACCGTTATTCCTGCTGTAGCAAACTCAAATCCCGGTAGGTAGTAGTTAGGCCTTAGGGAATCCACAGATCGCGTTTCGATGGTAACTACAAAGTTCCCCTCCATGTCATACAGGCTTATATCAAAATCTCCTGAAAAGACGGAGGATCCGTCATTCAGTATACCCGCTGTAACAGAAAATGGAGTGTTCTGTACAATTTTATTGCCTGTACTGATTACAAAATCCTCATATAATTCAATGTCGCTTGAATAATAGATCTCAAATGCAATAAAGTTGGAATACATTCCGTCCCCCACCACTTTCCAGTTTTCTCCGGTGGCCCGGTAAAAAATGCCCGCATAGTAGTTACCCGGAAGCAAACTCACCGAACCGGGATTTGAAAAGTCCAATCCATTAGTATAATGCATTCCACCCTCAAGAACAGCGCCTTCCAGGATTTCAGCATATTCGATAAAATTATTATCTTCATCGAAAATCGCCGCACAAAAATCACCGGAAAACGTACGCTCTCCAAAATTTCCGATATCGGTATGAATGGCAAACGAGTCAGCAAAGAAAATCAGGTTCTCCGATATCGTTAATGTATCATAGAATGAGAGATCATACGAAATTGTATTTTGGGGTGGTTTAATACCTATGATTGCCTGTTGACCACTGTTATAGGCACCCGAACCGCCTCCTATCCCAATGCCGGTTGGATCCAATGCGTCCAATGCAAAATAGCCATCGAAATATCCTCCCCATCCCCAGTTGAAATGAAAGAAATCATTTTCATCGTATCCATCGCATATAAAAGCATGTCCGCCTCCACTACCAAACCCGGCATATTCCAGGGGCCTGCCTTCCTCAAGTTCGGTTTTAATTACCTGCACCCAGGCCGCTGTAGTAAAATTTTCCCTTTGGATTCCCCGAAGGCTCTCATCCATTCCAAAATGCTCTTTAAAGGCGAACTCAGAACAGTGTTCCACAGGGCTTGCATCCGATACGACGTACGCATACGAGCCCGGGGTACTGTAGTTCATTTCTACACTTACCCCACACTGGTACATGAGTGTGGCAACTGAATTATTTTGACTCTCTACCACATCGGGCATGCCGGTCCAGTTGTAACTGGTATTTCCAAAATTGGCTGAGATGACTCCAAAATTGGTGTGGTTATAGGAATGAAACCCGTTGCCGGTTTCAGGGTAGTTCCAGTATTTTAATATCTGGGCCATGGCAGTTGCTACGCAGCCTGTCACTGAGTTTTCACCGTATTCCGGATCGTAGGGACAGAGCTCATTGTAATAGCCGCCCTGGTCCCATTTTGTTGTCACGAGCGGAGGGATAACCGAGAGGGATTTGGTCTCAGCAACTCTTTTACCGGAAATCAAGTGTTCCCATTGATCTTTTATATCGCTTGCCCCATTCTCCGGCATTGACCTGATGTACCTGATCTGGTTTTTATAGCCTTCTATCCATTTTCTGTAATTGTCCGGAAGGTTGGAAATCTTAAAATTCTTTTCTAAAGAATACCCTAGTATGGGGACGGCCAAATCATCACCTGAAACAATTATAAAGCCTTCATTATCATTAACTTCAAACATATATAACAACTCGTTCCCGGAAGCTGATTTTTTTGAGTGTTGACTGAAGGCATCTTCGCTTGGGAAAGGGACCCGGGTTAATTCAAATTGCATATTTGTTTTTAGTGGCGAATAGGCATGCTGGTACAGGAAATTGACCGCCACCCCCCTTGCCATTTCAACAGGAACCTCCTTACCGTAAATCGAAAGTGGCAGAATAAGGAGAACAATGACAAATTTTAAATTCATCCGAAAAGGTTTAAGATGATGTGTGGTTGTGGGGCTCAATGCAAGGTAGCACTTAAAGAGTAACAATCAAAGAAAAGGCAAAGCATAGGGTTGTGGCAATATTTCGCGGACTCTATTTTTAAGCTGTTCAGAAAATTTTCTATATCATTAAAACTTTTTAGAAACTAATTGCTCATGAAGAAATTGAATCCTTTCTACATTTTGATACCCCTCATTTTCTTTTCGGAATGTGCGACTATGAGACAGGTTAACTACAAATCCACATTCAGGGATATCAATGAGTTTAATAATTCTGAGCAAAGGAGGAAATCAAGCCCCTATCTCAAAGCTCATTTACTAAGTGGAGGTATAATTATCTATACTGATACCCTCTGGCAATTTGATGAAGCGACCAATCTCCTAAGCGGGAATGCGGATGTGTATAATTCCGGAAGAGACAAACTACGAGAGGGGCAAATTGAAATCAACATCGACTCCGTTGTTCTTTTTGAGTCGAATCGACCCCTGGATCCTACCGGGCGTAAATCCAGAATTACCGCAACAACCATTCTTACCTCCGTAGATGCGGTGTTCGGTGTGATCTGCCTAACTGTTCCAAAAGCTTGTTGGGGATCTTGTCCCACATTTTACACCGGAGATGGGGATTACCTGTTTAATGCTGATGCGGAGGGGTTTTCAAATGCAATTATCCCTTCGATGGAATATGGAGATATTGATGCGTTGCACGGGTTCAAACCCGAGAATACACAATTCTCGATTAAAATGAAAAATGAAGCACTTGAAACTCATGTGGTAAATGATGTGCGAATCCTGGCAGTTGAAAGGGGCCAGGACGAAGGTATCTTGCATGGCAATGATGACCAATTCTACCGGTATTCCACCGATCAGATTTTCGAACCCTTGCTGGCACTCGGGGTTGAAGGCCAGATAACAGAATTGCTTTCGAAACAAGATCTGGAAGAAAGATTCAGTGCTGCAGATAAATCAAATATGAAATCGAAAGAGGAGATTATTCTAACGTTTTCGCGCAAAGAGCTTTCCACATTGAATGATCTTGGACTCATTTTGAATTTCAGGTAAACCCTGATGACAACGTATTTGATCTATAGCGCCATGGGTTATATGGGAAATACAGTGAGTGATTTCCTCGCTGAACTGGATAAGGACAGCCAGGTCTTAAAGAAGCATAACCTCGTTATGGATGAACTTGGCGGGATTGATGTCTACATCTTAAATGGAACGGAAGAACACTTCTGTGGTTCATTTCATGAAACCGGCCCCATTGCCATTAACCAGCAGGTGCTCCCTCTGCCCAGGCTCGAAGAAACAGAGGAGATTACGGTCAAATTGAAAATGAACCGGGGATTGTGGAGAATTGACTATGCGGCCATAACACCTCTGTTGGGCAGTTCCGAAGCTTTTTCACTGTAACCTGAAAAGCTGGATTTTAACCACAATACAGATCCGGATCGATTAAATGATTTGCGTGATAGCAATGAATACCTCATCTCTATGCTGGGTGATGAGGTTGACTTCCACTTCTCTCTTCCGGAGGAAGGCGGGGATTATGAACTCTTCCTCTATTCGAAAGGCTACTATCTTGAGTGGATGAGGGATAGCTGGCTACAGGACAAAAATCTTTTAAAGCTTCACAGGTTAATTGAAAATCCCGATAAGTTTTTCCGTAAAGAAGCCAGAATCTATTCGAAATACGAGTCAGCTATGGAAAGCATTTTCTGGGGCTCCAGGATACACACTGAAAGTTTTAATTATTATGAATAAACTAATCACCCTCTCAGGGGTACTCATCCTGTGTTTCGGTTGTGCATCACAGAATTACTTTCTCCCTGATTTCGAAGAGGTGCCTGCCACCCCCTATGGTGCATATATTAAACTGAAAACAGATCGTGGCATGATTGTGACAGGAGAATTATTAACTGTTGAGGCAAATAACGTAGTTATTGGATCTCCTGAGCTGCAAAGAATTAGTGTGATTGACACTTTGCATATCAAGGAGCATTATATCCAATTTGCAAAATATAAAAGATATGGATACCCGGTCCTTATTTCATTTACTCATGGCCTGTGGCTTGTGTTCACTGTTCCTATCAATGCCATCATTACTCAAATTACCAATGCCCAGGAACGGAAAGAACTCCGCTTCTATCAATACAAGTTCAATGAGTTGAAATCATTTACTCGTTTTCCCCAGGGAGTTCCTGATGGATTCAGTCTGGAAACCTATGTTCCTCCATCACGGGAGAGGGATAGAAATAATAAATAATACCGATGCTCAACTGGGATCTATTAGCTGGAAGAGTTTCTTTTTGAGGCCGGTTTTTAAATCGAGATAGGATTGATCTGCGGACAAATTGAACCACTCATAAGGATCATACCTGTGGTCATAGAGTTCTTCATCCCCGTTCCTGTAATGAATGTAGCGGTATCTCTCTGAACGCACCGAGTAATGTTGCTGGTCGACCGGACCCGGCTGGTCTGTCTGAAGCGGTTGCTGGGAGCAAACTGCCGTGACGGCGATATCCGGTCCATTCCAATGCCCGGACCCGGGATTCTTTAACAGGGGCACCAGGCTGAACCCATCCAGGTTTTTATGATTGCCATCTTTGTTAGGATCAGCAGGAAGATTGCAATAGTCAAGTATGGTAGGATACAGGTCTACGAGTGAAACTGGCTTGGAGCACTCCATATTGCCGGCAATACCCGGCCCGGCAAAAACCAGCGGTACCCGGGTGCTCTCCTCCCAGAGCGTATTCTTAAAAATCAATTCTTTCTCACCCATATGATATCCGTGGTCACTAGTTACAATAACAAGCGTGTTGGCAGCATATTCACTTGAATTAAGTTCTGCCAGCACTTGCCCGATCTGATCATCCACAAAAGTGACTGATGCCAGGTAAGCCTGGACCCACCGGCGCCACATCTCCCTGCCACCAGCATCCCTGAGTCGCTTCAACTTGTATCTGCCTACGCTGATCCCCTGGACATCCCTACCTGAAATGGCTGTCGGTGAACAATCTTCAATATCATCAGCGAGGCAGGGAGGTAACAGTAATGTATCGATGCCATACAAGTCAAAGTATTTCTCGGGCACATATTGGGGTGAATGGGGCCTGTTATAACCAATAGTCAGGAAAAAAGGTTTCTTATGCTTCCTCTGCAAAACCGATAAAGCATATTCGGTGCAGCGCTCATCGGGCATCAGATCACGTTTCCCTGTTTTATCTATTTCGAAAACGGTTCCCCAGTGATCATAAAGCCATGAACCATTCCCCTCATAGGAGTCGGAAATATCCCTCACTTCACCAAATCCCTCGGTCCAGCGAAAATCATGGAAATTTTCAGGGAAATCAGGGTGCATCACACCCCTGATAATCAATGCCGTAGTGGCAGAATCCCCATCCCAGGGGTAGGGGCCAAATGATGCCTCCACACTGAATCCATTTCTTCCGTCTTCGTTCCTGAATATGGAACGGTCTTCATGGCCATTATGGTGGATCTTGCCAGTGGCAAACACCTGGTAGCCGTTATGGGCCATATGTTCAAACAGAGTAACCGTGTTCTTCAGGATTTTGTTGTTTCTCCAACGGTTTCTTTGCTGATTATATCCATAATAACCGGTAGTGTGCGGATAGAGCCCGCTCCAGAGACTTGCTCTGGAGGGCCCGCAAAGTGGGGCGTTGCACTGGGCGCTGGTATATCGGACACCGCGGCTGCTCAGTTGATCGATATGAGGGGTAATAGCCTGGGGATGTCCTCCCATACCATGGATGGCATCATTCAGATCATCACAAATAATAAGGAGCAGATTCGGGGAGGCAGGAATGGTTTCTTCCTGGCATAACAGGGATGAGAAAGAACCGGATACGAGCAGAATTCCAAAATAGAATTTCTTCAAATTCTGATTCATTTTGGTGGAATTTTCTTTCAACCGAATATACGCATTGTTCTTCGAAATAGGTTTACCTGAGTATTGATCGATAGCATACCTATTCTTGTGGAAGCTAACTTCAGGTTTTCTCAGGCATCAATCTTATCCGTACACATGCATACTTTTGAGGAGGGCACCCGAAGTATTAATTGAAGCTGCCGCAATCTGCAGCAGCCTCAATTAGTAAATTTTAATGCTGATGACCGCCGGAAGACTGGGCTGATTGCTCATCCCCACATTCGTTAGAACCAGAACAGCAACTAGCTGATTGTGTACCCATTCTCTCATATTTGCAGCATTCTGGCAATTTTTCATATGCTGCATCGCTTGCCGAATGCATTTCTGTATCATGTCCTGATTTCGCAATGGCTTCATGGATTTTATGGATATCAGTTTTGGAAGGATCTAATGTAACCTCTATCATTTTAGTTTCCTTGTCCCAGTCAGCACCTGATACGCCATCAACAGACTTTGCAGCTTTCTCGATGCGAGCTTTACACATACCGCAGTTTCCGGCCACTTTAAATTTCTCTGTATTTGCTGCGTTAGCAAATAAAACAAATGAGCTTAAACCCATTCCTATTATTACACTTAAAATTCTTGTTTTCATAACGTTACATTTTTTGGTTTTCAATTTTATATACTTATTGCTTTACTCCGTGAAATTTCAAATAATAAGGGGTTGTTCCATCCATCATGTAGAACGAGTAGGAAAAAGTATGTTCACCCATATCAAAACCTCCGAAGTGTTCATCTCCATCCTTATGTTCCTCGTTCATGTGATGCATCCATTCGGATTCGCCGTTCTGAATATCACCCATCATGCCTCCTGACATGTGTCCTTCTCCAAGCATATGCCCATACATACTCTCGAATTCGTCACCGGTTAAGCAAACCAGTACACTATCGTTATGCTCGTAATAGTCCAACATAAATGTGGTGTCAATTTCCTCCCCGAAACAATGAACTTCGATTTGGTTGTTCCCCATCATACTTACTTCGGCTGATCCATGATCACCCTGACCTCCATCAAATGGAGCCGCTTTAAGAAAGCTAGATATTGAAAATGTTCCTTGGTAAACTCCTTCAATATCATTTACATCTAATTCATCTGTTTTTTCACAAGATAAAAAAGCGTTTACTACTATAGCCAGAATGGCACCAGCTAAAATGATTCTTTTTTTCATTTTTTTACTTTTCTTGGTTAGACCTATTAGGTTAATAATTGATTCTCTCCTTCTTTTATCATGCGGGGAATGCTTCTCGGAAGCAGTTAATCTCTGCCCTTATAAGTCAAGGGTTTCTCTTACCTCTCCGCAGCCCGGCATGGCATCCCCCAAATATGGATTTTTAATCTCTTTTGATTCGCTGATCCAGTATGCACCCTTATTATCAAATGCCATTGGACAAAACTCAAGATATAAGGCACTTATTTCGGTATTATGTATACCAAATTGCTTTACGGCTTCCAAAAGTTTATCCGAGACAATGCTAAAATGTGAACGTTTCATTTCAATGCCCTTCATTTGAATAATACCATTCAGATTATCTTTGATGGGTTTTTGCAACTTCATCCATTGATTGTGTGCCTCACCTTTAAGAAGGGACATATCCACTTTGTTTAATGCATCAAGTGCTGACCGGGCTGCTGCTTCCACATCCTTCTCACTGGAACTGACGAATGCATCTTTCAGCAAAAGGTAACGGTCCATTACTTCGCCGAGCTGCATTTTGAAATCCATTGGAGTTTCTTCAAGGCTTTTGCCGCTTTCAGAAGGTTGCTTATCCACATTTCCCATCTCCATATCACTCATGGCAGCTCCGCCATGGTGATGACCCAGGGACTGCTTTCCTCCTGAAGGATTCATCATACTGGGTTTTCCTTCCAACTGAGCAGCTGCGTCAATCTTAAACACACCGTTTACAGCAATGATCTCGCCCTCCGTTAATCCGTCAGCGGCTACGTAGAAGTTCCCGGCCTCCGGACCTAATATGATTTCCCGGTACAAAAATGAGGGTGATTCTCTCTCAGGAACTTTTACATAAACCACGGCTCTTTTCCCTGTCCAGAGGATAGAAGATTTAGGAATTAATAAGTTGCTGGCAGACCCGGTAATCTTTGAATGTAGCAGGCCATTAGCAAACATCTCTGGTTTAAGTTTTAAGCCCGGATTCGGTAACTCGATCCGCACCTTTGCAACTCTGGTGTCGGGGTTGATAAATGGATCTATATAGGTGACGTTTCCATCAAATGATTTACCTGGAATAGACTGCAATGTGAGCTCAATATGATCCCCCATATTAATCCACGGCAGGTCACTTTCATACGCATCAAACATTACCCACACTTTTGACAGGTCGGTTACCTGAAACAAAGCAGATCCTTCCTTCACATAGTCTCCGAGGGCCACATGCCGCATCATGACGGTTCCTGAAATTGGAGAGAGAATATCAAAATAGAGCTGCGGTTCCCCTTTCTCTACAATATCATTAATTTGATCGTTCGTCAGATCCCATAATTTAAGTTTTGATCTGGCGGCCATATAGAAGGAGGGCCTGCTCTCTTTAAATGAAATAGCTTCAAGTAGTTCTCGCTGTGCGGTTACGAGATCAGGGGAATAGAGGGTGGCCAATTTTTCACCTTTGCGAACATTCTGACCGGTGAAATTCACAAAGAGTTTCTCTATTCTTCCACCGAACCTTGCGGTTAGTTCTGCGATATTTCTTTCATCTGCATGAACCTTTCCCTGTAGATATACCGTTTTCTCAGGAGTACCTTTTGAAACAATCATGGTCTGAACATCAGCCAGCTTTGCAGCCGATTCCGTCATGGATATCTCATTCGGATCCAGATCATCTCCAGATGATTGTTCGGATGTCAGTGGAATGAGGTCCATTGCGCATATAGGGCACTTACCCGGTTCATCCATTTTTATCTGAGGATGCATGGAGCAAGTCCATATTGTAGCATCTTCAGCTGCGTGATCATGTCCTTCATGACCTTCAGTAATGGTTTCTGATTTCATTTCGTCCTTTGACGGGTGAAAAAACAGCCAACCCAGAAATAGTCCGGTTAGAAGCACCCCTGCGAGTAATTTGTAATTTTCTTTTAAATTCTTGATTATTTTTTTCATGATTACTGTCCCATTAAATAGTTGATAAATGAAATTGCAGCCTGTTTATCGGCTCTGGATTTTTCCAGTTCAAGCCCGTAAAGGAGAACTTTCCGTTCCATCCTGAGGATTTCCTCAAAATTTTCATTACCTGTGCTGTACTCTGTTTCGAGCAATTTCAAGGATTTGTTTGACAATTCCAGCTGTGAAATATATAAGTAGATCCTTCTGTCAGCATCTTTATATTCCTTCCAGGAATCCTCCAGGATCGTCTCTAACAGATTCGTCTTATCAGTTTTCTCAAATTCCTTGGCTTCCTGAAGGTAAACTACTTCATTTACCATCGCTTTGTATTTATTTCGGTACAACGGAATGGTGATCCCTATCATTGGAAAGACAAAAGCATCTGTACCGGCCAGGTTATTCTTCCCCTGATTTATTACTGTGTAATCAAGCCCAATGGCAAAATCAGGTTTACCCGATTTTTCAGCCACTTCTTTTCTGAACATTAACACCTCTTGTTGCAGAGATAAAAAAAGCAACTGGTGATTGTCGGACCTGATGGAATCCATGATCTGCGCCTTCCCGAACTTAATGTCATCAGTCCAGAGGATATCTGGTGTCCGGATCTCCAGATCCTTGTCAGTATTCAGCTGGTTGATGAACATTACTTCGAGAACCTTCTGATTATCAATCAAAAGGGCAAGTTGGTTCTCCAGGTCGCCAATTTCCATTTCAATCCTGAATTGATCAACTGAAGAGACTATTCCGGCTTCTACTTTTATGTTGGCTAATTTCTGAAATGAACCGAGTATGTTAAGATTTTCTCTGGTTATCTCTATGGCCTGCCTGTTGAAATAGATATTGTAATAATTGGATCTGACTTCGTTGAACAATCTTGATTTTGCCTCTAGAAACACCTCATACTTTGCCTTGGCTGCCTGGATAGCCACATTCTCTCTGGCTTTTAAAGTACCAAACCAGGGGAACATCTGACTTGCAGATATTTTTAATCTTTGCGGTCCAACCCTTGTTTCTACAGGGCTTATGAAAGATGCGAAGGCAATCTGCGGATCAGGTAACGCTTTTACCTGAGGAGCGATTTCTAATGCAGCCATGTAATCATTGAACTTGGCAATAAGCTCAGGATTATTTTCAGCGGCTGCTATTAAATAGGAGTCCAGATCTTGCTGAGCTGAAACCATTTGGGAGATCAGCAAGAAAAGCAATCCGGTTATATATATATATATCTTCATGATTCTATGCATTGAGTTTTTTAAATTCCCTTGTAACGCGACCCTCCTGCCACATACTGTAAAGTATAGGTACCACAAACAATGTCATCAACTGAATGATCATACCTCCAAATAAGGGGATGGCCATGGGTGCCAAGATATCAGATCCTTTTCCTGTAGAAGTTAAGACAGGGACCAGGGCAATAATAGTAGTGGCAGTAGTAATCATGGCAGGCCGGACTCTTTTGATGCCAGCATCCACCACAGAAGCTCTAACTTCCTCAACGCTTCCTGGCTTGTTCTTTTGAAAAATCTGCATTAGGTACGTGCCCATGATCACCCCGTTATCTGTAGCAACTCCGAAAAGTGCAATGAACCCGACCCAGACCGCCACGCTTATATTTATCGTACCCATATGGAAGAGATCACGCATGTTGGTTCCTCCAAAACTAAAATTCATAAACCAGCTTTGGCCGAAGAGCCATATCATCAAAAATCCTCCTGAAAAAGCGACAAATATTCCGGTAAAGATCATGGAAGAAGTAATAACTGATTTGAATTGGAAATAAAGGATAAGAAAGATGATAATAAGGGAGATCGGAACAACGATCATTAGTCTTTTTGTAGCCCGGATCTGATTCTCATAATTTCCGGTAAAAATGTAATTCACTCCTGCGGGCAGGACGAATTCACCTGATTCGATTTTTTTATTCAGGTAATCCTGGGCGTTTTCAACCACCTCAACTTCAGCAAAATCAGGCTTTTTATCAAAAATAACATATCCGTCCAGGAACGTATTTTCGCTTTTTATGAGCTGTGGACCACGTACATATGTAATCTCTGCAAGTTCTCCCATGGGAACCTGAACCCCCGTCGGAGTAGGTATTAATACTTTTTTCAAGTCTTCGGGATTGTCCCTGAACTCTCGTGCATATCTAGCCCTGACGGGGAATCGCTCTCTGCCTTCAACAGTTGTTGTCAGATTCATTCCACCCACGGCTGAACTCAGATGCATTTGCATATCCTTAATGGTTAGCCCGTATCTGGAGATAGCTTTTCTGTCTATATCGATTTCCAGGTATGGTTTACCTACTACCCTGTCTGCAAAGACAGATATTGGCTCAATACCTGGTACTTCTTTAAGATATTTTTCCAGTTCAAACCCGGTTTTCTCAATCGTCTCCAGGTCTGGCCCAAAAACCTTAATGCCCATTGGTGCTCTCATGCCCGTCTGTAACATGACCAGCCGGGTTTGAATTGGTTGAAGTTTTGGAGCAGAAGTAAGCCCCGGAATTTTCGAATAGGACAGGATTTCCTTCCAGATATCGTCTGTGGATTTGATATGATCCCTCCACTGACGGAAATATTTACCCTTTTTGTCCGGAATCAGTCGTTCTCTTGAGATTAGCCTGAAACTATCCAACGTAGGATTATAGGTGCTGCCGTCAACTAGCATAAATTCATCTTCTTTATTAACCTTAAATCTCATCCGGTGGCCACCTTCGTTAAGGATATATTCGGATCTATAATTAATCAAGTTCTCATACATGGATGTGGGAGCGGGATCCAGTGCCGAGTTTACACGACCCCATTTCCCGACAACATTTTCTACTTCCGGGATGAGGTTAATTTTTTTATCCAGCAATGCGATCACCTCTAGATTTTCTTCAATACCCGAATGCGGCATGGTTGTTGGCATCAGCAGAAAAGAACCTTCTTCAAGGGTTGGCATGAACTCTTTACCTATGCCGGGAAAAGTGTTTTCAGCAGCCTGCCAGGCAGTGGTTTGTTTTACACCCTCTGGGAGGAATCCAAATATCTTATCAAAGCCTTGCCATATTATTATTCCTAGAGATATTATAAGGATAGGAATCCCAAGGAATTTCCATTTGTTGTTCAGGCACCACTTCAATATTGTTTTAAAATACCTAACAATGCTCATCAAGACGCCAAGCACAACACTTACAATCATCACAACAAATAAAATATTCAGGAAGAGACTCCTCTGTGCTCCCAAAGGCATCCATTCAACTGAAAGGAAATAAATCACAACCAAAAGTGTCAGCGCAATATTAATGTAGTTGCCAAAATGTTTTCTGCTTTCAGCCCATCGGTGATCCAGAAGACCATTAACTCCAAGCGCTATTAAAACAAAAGCAAGCCAGGTTTTGAAAAAAATAATAAAGATGATTCCAGCAGCTACTAAAATGACATTGAAAATCCGCTTTGCCCTCTTTTTATCGAAGCGAATTGAAAACACAACATTCGCAAATGTCGGAATAAAGATTAACCCAATAATAAGGGCCGAGATCATCGCAAAAGTTTTGGTAAAGGCCAGAGGTCTAAACAGTTTTCCTTCAGCAGCCTGCATGGCAAAGACGGGAAGGAAACTTATTACAGTCGTGAATAATGCAGTGATTACGGCTGTAGCAATTTCGGTTGATCCATCATATATTACCTTTAACAATTCTTTGCCTCGAACTCCCTTGTTTTCCGGCATATCAAGGTGTCTGGCAATGTTTTCTGTAAAAACAACACCCACATCCACCATCACGCCAATGGCTATGGCTATGCCGGAAAGTGCAACGATATTTGCATCTACCCCGAACTGTTTCATCACGATGAATGTCATCAGCACCCCGATTGGCAGCAGACTTGAAATGAGAAATGAGGCCTGTAAGCTCAACATCAGGATGATCACTACTATGATGCATATAAGTACTTCATCGGACAAGGCGGATTCGAGTGTTCCCAGTGTCTCTTTTATCAATCCGGTACGGTCGTAAAAGGGAACGATGGTTACTTTTGAAATAGTTCCATCATCCAGCGTCTTGCTTGGTAAACCTGGCGATATTTCAGCGATTTTATCCTTTACATTATTAATTGCTTCGAGTGGATTCGCCCCATACCTGGCTACAACTACTCCGCCAACTGCTTCGGCACCTCCTTTGTCTAATCCGCCTCTTCTGGTAGCCGGTCCAAAATTCACCTTTGCCACATCCTTGATCCTGATCGGAATATTATTGTGAACGGTCACCACACTTTCCTCAAGATCCTCCAGAGTTTTTATATAACCAAGCGCACGGACAAGATACTCTACCCTGTTAAATTCAATGGTCCTGGCACCTATGTCGAGGTTACTGTTTCTAACCGCTGCCATTATCTGAGCTACTGTAACACCTTGTGCCCGCATGGCATTGGGATCGATATCCACCTGGTACTCTTTTACAAAACCGCCAATGGAAGCTACTTCGGCTATCCCGCTGGCTGCAGTCAACGAATACCCCACATAAAAATCCTGTATTGTTCTTAATTCATGCGGATCCCAGCCCCCGGCCGGATTTCCCTCCTTGTCGCGGCCTTCAAGTGTATACCAGTAAATTTGCCCGAGTGCAGTCGCATCAGGACCCAGTGCCGGGGTCACTTCCTCGGGTAATGTGCCTGACGGAAGGGAATTAAGTTTTTCCAGAATTCGTGTACGTCCCCAGTAAAACTCAATATCCTCTTCAAAAATGATATAGATGCTTGACAAGCCGAAAATGGAGTTGCTTCTGATATCTTTTACTCCGGGGATGCCCAGAAGAGCAGTAGTCAGTGGATATGAGATTTGATCTTCAATATCCTGTGGAGACCTGCCGGGCCATACGGTATATACAATCTGCTGGTTTTCCCCTATATCAGGAATGGCATCTACGGGAATAGGATCGCGGGGGAAAAACCCCGTATCCCACTCAAATGGCGCATTGACAATTCCCCATCCAATGAAAATCAATAGCAGTATAAAGGTTACTAACTTGTTCTCAAGAAAGAATCGAATTAATTTGTTAAGCATTGATCAGATTTTATAATTTGACATTTAATCAGTTATAAGGATGATTGGATTAATCACCATTTACTGCAATAGGATCCTAATGCAGCGTTCAACGGGTAAATGTCAGATCATAAAATGTAAACCTGTATCGTGGAGAGCACCTGTTTAAGTGGGTGTGGAGGTGGCTCTATAAAGGTTGAAATTGGGAAGTACTTGGCTGAAAGTTCTTCAATTATGGGAATTGTATAATCCAATGTGAGTGAAACAATCAGCCTGGATTCGAAATTAAATGTGGAAGAGGCAAAATCGTCATTTATGCGAAAGGTTCCTGATTCATCATGGCAACATCCGTCGGGGATATCGCAGCAAGAGTCAGCATCGTTAACCACACTAATGGATTTCAGATTCTCCCCACAATAATGTGCAGATATGGTAAGCCCCATCGTTGAACTCAACAACAGGAGAGAAAGTACTATATGACTTGCTTTTTTAAACATGGATCCCTCAAACCTAATCCGCTATAAAACTAGAATTAAATACTATGCCATTTGTATATTATTGTGGATAAGATGTGCACAATTATAAAAAAT
>CAZCQL010000096.1:0-15970 GCA_964500835.1 uncultured Bacteroides sp. | reverse complement strand
GCTAGTGTATAAATTATCTGAGACGCAGGAATCTCATGCACAATATGCTCACCTTGTCCTGCGACTTAAGCAATACCATGATACCCATAGGTGTACAATTAAAATAATATATGGATCGAAGATTAGCTGAGCTGAGCTCCGAGGAGCTTCAATAATTACTATCCAGGGGTGGCTAAAAGAAGAAAGGGCCACCAATAGTGGCGGCCCTTTCTAAACTTATGAAGAAAACTACTACTACCTCTTGACAAACTTCACAGTTGCAAGATTTTTACCATCCTTTTCGATGGAGAGGAAATACATGCCAGTACGCATACCTGAGAGATCAATTCCCGAAGATATTTCACTTGCTTCAAGTAAGCTATGCATGCGGCCGGTTATATCACTGATCCTTACGTAGGTGTCTGCGGGAATATTCTTCACAAACAGAATGTCCTGTGCAGGATTCGGATATACTTGCAGGTTATCACTGATGGAATTGTAGACAGATACAATAACACTAATAGAATAGGTTACTGAATTTTTGCCATCTCCGGATGTTACCTGGACCATATCGGTATTCAGAACGGTGCCGGTCGATTTCTCATTCATATCAACATCCAGTACAACTACCATGGCTTCCGGAGCAGGACTCAGTCCGGCTAGCAGAGATTCAACCGTGGTATTTTCCGGTACTTCGATAGAGAATGCATCCTGGCTGACTGTATAGATATCAGAGGTGACAAAGGCTGTCAATTCATCCTCGAATACCAATTCATACACAGCAACTACGGTACCATCCTCGGACGTAACTTCCAGCATGTCATCAAGGTTCAGTGCCCCAATCTCCCTTTCCTGTCCGGATTTGATCAACACCTTCAGGGTTGCTCCCTGAACAGGAACCAGGTTGGCTAAAAATGATGAAACAATGGTTCCATCCATGATGTTGGAAATCAGCCTGACCGGCTCTTCAGTTACTGCATACACATCTGAAAGTACATATGCATCCGATGCCAGTACTCCGGGAGCCAACGCGTACGTAACGATGTCACCATTTTCCGCTACTACCTCAAAGGAGTAATCGGCAGAGGCAGACACATCTACAAGTTCTCCCTGCGCATCGCGCCGCTGCAGTGGTACAAGATTACCGCCTGCATCAATAATGTTGAGAACAGCCAGATCGGGAACTGTAAGCAGGTCTAAGACTGCTCTCAGTGATGTCCCGAAATCAAATCCACCTACAGACCCGGTCACACCGGCCACATCCACAGTAATTCCAGAACCATCTGTTGCAACCAGCAGATTGTCGCTGCTTAGGGCAACAGTTGCAATTACATACCTGGTTTGCGTACCTGTTTGAGAGGTGACCACGAGGGTGTCTCCTGCTACAACTGCATCCCCAGCTGCTTTCTCGCCACTGTTCATAACTGCCAACACCTGAGTTGGATCGGCTTTGATCAGATTTCCAAACAGGTCAGCTACTGTTTCACCACTGCTTACACCATCCAGGGTCTGATCGCCTTCATATCCGCGGGAAACATTATATACAACCGCAGATACGGTAGATAAATGTCCGGTAATCGGGTCCATCGCATGACTACCAAATTCCCTCTGGACGAATGTGCGTCGCTGAGGATTCTGCTCATAATCCTGTACAAGGGTGTAGGCACTTGAATCTTCGTCACCGAAGTTTGATCCGAGTTCTTTCGAACCGATATACCTGTCAGGTTTGCGGTAAACCGAGTAGCTTTCGCCCGGAGGTGAAGTCCATATCCTTCCGTTAACAACCCACGGAACAATCGGGCTGCCATAGGTATCAACAACCTCATAGTCAGCAGGATCATTGGCAAGTTTTAGTCCGGACCTCACTGAGTCATTTAGGATCTTCAACATGTAATAGTTTGATGTGGAAGCCTGGCCCGCCCGCGGGTACAGCGGGAATGCAAATGTGCTTTCCCTGTTAAGGGGTTCTCCCCAAGGATTGTAGAATACACCGGCATCAAAATCATCGTTGTTCACGATATAGTCGGCACGGCCACCATAGGCCGGATCAATATCATTCCAGTAAGATTTCCAGCCACCGGATGGATGAACAACCCAGAAGGCTTTCACATCTTTTGGTTCGATAAATGGATCAATGGCATTGTCAATGATCAGTTTTCCCGGTTCAATTTGCCAGTTGTCATAGGTTTCCCACTTATATCCTGGTACGATTTTCGCCCATCTTTTCAGCCAGCTTGTCGAGTCGGGATCGAAACCACCCATTACGGCATCGGCCGGAGTGACCTCATCTGATTTTACGATCATGTAGTTACTGAGGTCGAGCAGTACATCACCGGCATTCAGGATCTCCATTCCACCGGCAGACCACCATTCACGGATGGCAAACTTGCTGAAGAGCGGATCCGCAATATATTTCTGCGGAGCTGGATTGAACACCTGGAACAGGATTTTAACCGAACTGAACGTTGTATCACTTTCCGATGTGATATTAATGGTGGTGGTTCTTTCGTCGTTCCCTCCTTTAAGTGAAGTAGCCCTGTCAACCGTGTAGGAAGCATTGATATCATCCAATTCGACCACCAGTGAAGGTACCGCAGAGGTCCCTGGAGGCAGCAGAATAAAATAGCTGGTTGCCTTGCTGAGGAAGCCAGGGATCGTATCTCCTTTCCAACCTTCCATGAAGGTTGCAGGTCTGTCAGGCCAGGTAATGGATGCCAGATCCACATTGTCTGATTCTTCTATTGGCTCTACTGCCAAAAAGTATTCTTTAGTGGTGGTTCCATCGCCTCCGGTAATGACTAATTTGTCACCATACTTAACCTCACTGCTCTCTTCCCCATCAGCCCAAATAAATTCGTACGTTGCATTTGGAGCGATCTCGATCAGCTTAAACAATGTGTCCACAGGAGTGGCAAACGGAATCTCGAATATGGAATCACCGCCTGGAAGATCTTTTGTAATTCCAACGGCAAGTGACATCCAGTCACTATTCGAATCTGCATCTTTTACAAAGGCTACGTCAGCTTCTGTATATTCAATATCATCCGGATCAGGGTAGGTAATTTCTTTTTTCGAAAATGCCTGAACCATATCACCGGCTGGATCAGCTACGATTATTCGAAGAGCTTTCATTTCCAGACTCGTACCGGCACTATAGAGCACAAGTGTATCCCCTGTCTTGCACACGGTGGACAGAGAATCTATAAAATTGTTATTTTCTCTGTATTCCCATGCCATGCCGGGTCCCAGAATCAGGCCGGTCCTGATGGAATCATGTTTCTCCGTACCCCATGGAACGGTAATGGTTCCTGCACCATTGTCAATATCATACACGGTGGATGAGTAATCAAGATGGAAATCTCCGTGATTCCCTTCAGTCTCCCAGGCCATGCGGTTCAGATCCTTGTGGTTTGGAATAAGCATCCATGAGGAGGTTGAAGCATCAGAACCAGTCGCAAGCGACCAGTTGGTTTCACCTTCTTTGACGGAAAACTTCCTTATCATGGTGTAATCGTCGTGGGCACTCTCAACTCCTGCCACCGATTTTGGCGGATCGGTTTCGTTGGTGTAATGTCCTGATGTACCAGACTCATCCCACTCCATGGTCCCCAGGGCCTGGTCAACCAGAACGGTAATCGAAGTGTCCTGATCGTCGTAGTGCCAGAAAAGGGCAGGCGCGTCGTTGTGCCTGTGAAAGAATACATCCTTGTTCGTGGACAGTGAATCAAATCCCCACATTTCATACTCAGGAATGTAAGGATACGTTCTGTACCGTTTATCTCCGCCATTCCAATCCCAGAAATGGTTAACGGTATCGGACCGCTCCAGAATGTCGATTGATTGAACAATACGTGGCCAGATCCAGGTGCCATTCAGGGCATCCTGAACCGACATAGCCAGGTAAGATTCACCGGGAGGCAGCATTCCATGAAGCCTCATGGTACTACTGCCCCAGAGCTCGTAACCTGGTGTCAGGTACACTACGTCATTCTCCAGAGTAAACGTAGGCTGGTTGTCTCTCATCATTGAATATGAAAATTCAGAAAGATCAACCGTATCCGTTTCACTCATGTTCGTTAATTCTACGTAGGCATGGCCCCATCTGTCGACCCTTACCTCGCTAATAACCAAATAGCGAACCGTATCCTGCGCTTTAAGCAGGGTGCCGAGTGCCATTAGCATCGCAAAAAGAATAGTAAAATTTAGTTTTCTCATAGTAAATAGTTTAAAATTGATTAATGAATTATACATGCATATAATTTTCTACGGCCAAATTATCAATAATTAGGAGGCATATGGATGAATGAGTTTTTATTGTATTGGAATAATCGTCCATGTATTGGGTGAAATGTTGCATTTTGGGGTATAATGATCCATGCATTTTGCGACATGTTGCATTTTGGGGTGCCAATCCATCCCTGCGGGGAATTGTAAGCTCCATTTAATCATTCCAGAAGATTTGCCCCCCTTTGGTTAATTCCACGCTCTGAAGTAATGGAGCATTATTCATAAGGCTGATAGGCATGGTGATGAAATACCTCACGGTGTCTCCTTCCAGAATTGCCGGATTCCATTTGCCCGGAAGTTTTTCCAGGGTACTTGTAAAAAATTGATTTACCGATTCAACTTTCCCCTTGAGGACCCTCACGCCGGTAAGTTCGCCATTCTCCAGGATCACGCAACCAAGAAGAAGTTCATCTTCCACCTCGTGCAATGGGAATTTCTCCTCGGCCATGCGGGCGGTAATAAAGTTTTGAATAAATGTATCCCCGTAAGGATGTGCGGGTGGTTTGCTTACAGAATAAAATATATTGTGAATGTAAGGAGTTCCATCATGATTCCAGTTGCTGTTGGATAATAGCCGGTTATTGCTGTATTCCGATTCGGAAGCGACTTTTTCATCCCGGTAGTAAACTGTCACTGTTCCGTCGAGGGTCAGGGGTATCTCCGTCAGGCTGCTTCCTTTTCTAAGTGTCCTGGCGCCTTTTCTATCTGTGAAAAATAAGTAACCAGGCTCGGTCTTTTTTATCTCTCTCCGGTAGAATCTCGGAAAGAATGTGCCTTCATTGTATCTGACAATCCTGATCCCTTCCCTGCTCCTGCCGTAATGCTCACTTCTGGTCATGATCCATCCATCTCTTCCCCGGGAGTATATTTTAACAGAAGCTTTATTTGAATTTTTCCGGCGAACTTCTTGATACATCAGAGCTTCGTCCTCAGTTTCAGTTAACCGGCCGTTTACACCATAATAATAGGTTTGAATATTCTGGCCGGAGGACCAAATTGAGATGAGAAAGAATAAAAGAAGAATGCCTGATTTCTTCATGTGGTATCCGGTTAGATTGGTAAGATTACCTAAAATACATTTAAATGTTATACTGTTCAACAATCAACCCCGCTGAAATCATGTCATGCAACATACAGAACAGGAGAGGTTCGATCTGACCAAATCATTTTTGTCAGGAAGCATATCCCTGGAACCTCTTCTTCATAAATTTCCGTATGAAAAAACATCGCATCCTTTCCAGTTACCTGTTGGCCGTATTATTTCTGTTTTTCGCAGGCTGTCAGAGCCCCGAAACTGCCCGCGAACCTGCATACAAACCCAGCTGGGAATCGGTAAAGGCCCACCAAACACCTGACTGGTTCAGGGATGCTAAATTCGGAATCTATTTTCACTGGGGACCCTATTCGGTCCCTGCATACAAAACAGAGTGGTATTCCCATTACATGTATGTGAAAGGCCATCCCATCAATACATACCATGTGGAGAATTATGGTCCGCTATCCGAATTTGGATACAAAGATTTCATTCCCGCTTTTACGGCGTCTAAATTCGATGCTGAAAAGTGGGTGGAACTCTTCGAAAAGGCCGGGGCCCAATTCACTGGTCCGGTTACGGAGCATGCCGACGGATTTGCCATGTGGGACAGTAAACTTACAGAATGGGATGCCATGGACATGGGACCCAAAAGGGACATAGTTGGAGAGATCGCAAGAGCTGTGCGCAAAACTGATATGAAGTTTATCACCACGTTCCATCACCAGTGGCTTTATGCGTGGTATCCCACCATGGACGAGAGTACCGATGCGTCTAATCCCGAATACCGCGATCTGTATGGCCCCCCGGTTCCCGTTTCTTATTTTCAGGGAGTATGGGACGATTCCCTCGCTCGAAATTATGGAATACTTGCCGATACAGCCCTGCGGCCGGGCCAGGAATTTCAAGAACGATGGATCTCCAGGCTCAAGGAGGTAATCGATAATTATCAGCCCGACCTGATCTATTTCGACAACAAGTTGCACATCATCGATGAAGCCACCAGGTTGGATTTTCTTCAGTATTATTACAACAAGGGCAAGGAGTGGGGTCGTGATGTAGTTTGCACCTACAAATTTCATGATTTAGAAAAGGGTGCAGGAGTGTTGGATCTGGAAAGGGCGCGGATGAGTGAGACTAAAGAGTTCCCCTGGCTTACGGATGATTCAGTTGATTGGAGTTCCTGGTGCAATGTAAAAGATCCTGACTATAAATCAACCAACAGGATCATTGATTTCCTGGTGGATGTGGTGAGTAAAAACGGTTGCGTTCTGTTAAATATAACTCCCACGGCAGACGGGGAAATTCCCCAGCCTGTACAGGACCGGTTACTGGAAATTGGAGACTGGTTCAATATAAACGGCGAAGCCATTTATGGAACCCGGCCATGGAAGGTTTTCGGAGAAGGGCCCATGGAAGTGGTAGAAGGACATCTGAGTGAAAGACAGAATCCGGAGTCTACCTCGCGGGATATTCGCTTTACTTCAAAAGAAGGAGTTCTTTATGCCATCGCCCTCGACTGGCCGGATGAAACCCTGAAGATAACTTCGCTCGGCTGTAAAGGGCATTTGATTGACGATTGTAATGTGAAGGATATTGAATTGTTGGGAAGTGACGAGGAGATTAGCTGGGAGCTTAAAGAAGAAGCCCTGGTAGTTCAAATGCCTGAACAAAAACCCTGCGAACATGCGTTTGCTTTAAAAATAACCCTGGACTAGATGCGTACTCAAACAGTTTTTATCCTTCTGGTTATCCTTTGCTCATGTTCTCAGATACAAGAAGAAGCCAGAGTCACTGCTGATTTTAATTTTAATTGGAAATTTTCCAAAGGAGATTTCCCCGGGGCAAATATGTCCTCATTCGATGACACATCATGGACCCCGGTCAGACTGCCCCATGACTGGAGTATTTCTGAAGCGTTTGTAAACAATGTTGCCGTAGACGATCCTGAGGCATTACCGGGTGGTATAGGATGGTACAGAAAGAAATTCAAACTAACGGCAGAATCATCAAAGAAAATCACGTGGCTCGAATTTGACGGAGTGTACAACCAATCGGATGTCTGGATTAATGGTCAGCATCTGGGCAACCGGCCCTATGGGTATGCACCCTTTAGCTATGACCTTACGCCCCATCTGGTATACGGGGATCAGGAGAATGTAATCGCTGTCAGGGTGGACCGGACCAGTTTTATGGACAGCCGGTGGTATTCAGGTTCCGGGATCTACAGGAACGTAACACTTGTGACCACTTCTCCGGTGCACATTCCTCAGTGGGGTTCATTTGTCACCACTCCTGTGATTACTGAAAGTGAAGCTACTCTGGAGTTATTTATTGATGTGGTGAATGCCGGGACCGATGAGTCCGGGTTGAAGTTGATCACATCCATTATTGACCCGGATCAAAAAACGGTTGCCAGGGTTGAATCGGTTTTTCATTTGAACGCCTCGGATACGGAAAGGGTCACACAGACCCTGCAGGTGGAAAATCCACAGTTGTGGGATACTGAGAATCCAACCATGTATCATGCAGTTCATCAGATTTTTAAAGAGGGAACTCTCCTGGATGAGCTTGAGACCCCTTTCGGTATCCGCTCCTTCAGGTACGATCCGGAAACCGGATTCTATCTGAACGGAATACGTACTCCTTTTAAAGGAGTATGCCTGCATCATGATGGAGGAAGCGTTGGCGCAGCTGTTCCTGTGGGAATCTGGGAAAGAAGGTTAAAAATTTTGAAGGAGGCAGGGTGCAATGCCATCAGAACGTCGCATAATCCGCCATCCGGAGACTTTCTTGATCTGTGCGACAGGATGGGATTTCTGGTACAGGATGAAGCTTTTGATGAGTTCCACAATCCTAAAGATAAAAGAAACAACTATAAACAGTTGAAGGAGGAGGATGTGACACGGGGCTATGCTTCGAATTTCGAGATATGGGCCGAGGCAGATGTGAAGGCGATGGCATTGCGGGACAGGAACCATCCTTCCATTGTACAGTGGAGTATCGGAAATGAGATCGAGTGGACTTACTCCAGGTATGGTTCCTCTACCGGATACTGGGATCGAAAAAATGATGTGAACTATTACTATGATGAGCCACCCTACTCCGTGGAGAAGATGAAGGAGCTATTCAATTCCCAGGAGCCCGATCCTTACCCGCTGGCTGAGACAGCTCAGAAACTGGCTGACTGGATCAGGGAAGTGGATCCTTCCAGGCCGGTGACTGCCAACCTTGTCATCCCGTCTGTCAGCTTCTTTTCCGGATACGCGGATGCACTCGATATTGTTGGATTAAGCTACAGGAACATCGTATATGACTATATCCATGAACTCTATCCGGAGAAGATGATTTTCGGAACAGAGAACTGGGGCAGCTGGTATGAATGGAAACCTGTAACCGAACGGGAATTTATTCCGGGGATCTTCCTTTGGACAGGAATTAATTACCTGGGTGAGACTTCCGCCAGGAGAACCCGGGGGAGCAACAGCGGACTTTTGGACTTTGCCGGATTTACGAAACCCCGGTACCATATGTTTAAGACGTTATGGAACGATGAGCCACACATTTTCCTTAATACCATAGAGTTACGCAAGTCGGTGTATCAATGGGATGAATCGTTACAGAAAGTGGTTGACAAGTATGAGGATGGCTGGAAATATTACAAATGGGGATGGCAGCCGTTTAATTACCACTGGAATTACCAGGAAGGTGAATCTATCGTCGTAGAGGTTTATTCCAATCAGCCCGTGGTTGAGCTGTTTCTGAACGAAAAATCGCTTGGCACCAAAAAGTTGGAAGACTTTGAGGACCACATTTTGAAATGGATGGTGCCTTATGAGAAAGGTACGCTAAGGGCGGTGTCAATTTCAGATGGCCGGCCGGCAGAGTATCTCCTGACAACCTCTGAAGAGCCGGAAACAATTCTGCTGTCCCCGGACCTGCCTGGCATAAAGGCAGACGCGTATGATGTGGTCCATGTGACGGCCCAACTGTTTGATTCCAATGGAAATCCGGTATTACATACAGAAAAGCAGGTCAAGTTTGAGGTTCAGGGGGAGTGCCGGATCCTGGGGACCGACAATGGATCCAACGCAGCGCGGAGGGATTACACCTCCTTGTCGCTGATGACTTCAAACGGGAAATGCTTGTTGATCCTGCAGTCAGGGAAGGAGAAAGGAGTTATAACTGTCAGCGCATCATTTGAGAATATTAAGTCGAACACTATAGAAGTAACCATGAAATAAGCTTTAAATAATGAAAAAGTATTACCACTTATTAATAACTGTCTGCCTGATTCTGTTTTCAATGTTTTCTTGTGAGAATACGAACACTGGTAGTTCTGTATCCGAGAAATATACCCCTGATTGGGAATCCCTGTCGAAGTTCAACGAAGCTCCCGAATGGTTTAAAGATGCAAAGCTGGGCATATATACCCACTGGGGTCCCCAATCTTTGGGCAACCTGGGCATGGAAAACGGGGCTGGCTGGTATGGTCAGCAGATGTATATGGAGAACGGGGCATATGACTGGAAAACCGGTGAGATCAGGCTGGACAGCAATGGGAATCCGGTCGAATCCGAAGCGTATACCCACCACGTCAAAACGTATGGTGATCCCAGCGAATTCGGCTACAAGGACCTGATCAAATTATTCAAGCCAGATAAATTTAATGCCGTGGAATGGGCAGACCTTTTTCAAAAGGCAGGAGCAAAGTTTGCAGGACCGGTGGCGATGCACCACGATAACTATGCCATGTGGGACAGCGACGTGACTCGCTGGAATATCATGGACATGGCAGGTTTTGATGCAACCGGAGAACTGGAAAATGCAATCAAAGGCAGGGGCATGAAATTCCTCACCTCCTTCCACCATGCCTTTACATGGGTTTACTATGCCAACTCCTTTAAGTACGATGCAAAGGATCCACGCTATTCCGATCTGTATACAGATGCCCATGAGCTTACAGATTTCCACCCTACAAAACGGTTTCAGGATGAGTGGTGGGCAAAACTGAAAGAGGTCATTGACAAGTATGAACCTGATATACTCTGGTTCGACTGGTGGGTGCAGGAGCTTGATGAGGAATACCGGCGGAATTTTATGGCCTACTATTTCAACAAGGGAATTGAATGGGGCAAGGAAGTATGTGTATGCTATAAGAATGAATCTTTCCCGGCATCAACGGGCATTCTGGATTTCGAGAGAGGAAGGAGTAATAAAATCACCAGCAAAATATGGCTTACAGATACTTCTACCGGACCCTGGTTCTACCGCGACAATCCTGATAAAAAAACAGCCAATGAACTGATTGATATTCTCATTGATATTATTTCAAAAAACGGGTGTATGCTTCTGAACGTACCGCCCAATCCGGATGGAAGTATTCCCGATTACGTCAAGGAAACCCTTTTGAAAATGGGAGCCTGGATGGACATCAATGGAGAGGCAGTGTATGGTACCAGGCCTTGGACCATCTTCGGGGAAGGACCCTCTAAAATGGCGCGGGGAGGGCATAAGATGGAGCAAAATGATTTGACTTACAAACCTGAAGATATTCGCTATGTGACCAAAGGAGACAGTGTTCTTTATGCTTTCTGCCTGGGGGCACCCGAAAAAGATGTCCTTATGAAAGCCCTGAGCAAAGATCTGATGTTAATGGTAGATGAGATCGAATCGGTGAAAATGGTAGGAAGTGATGAGGAGATCCGGTGGACACAGGATTCTGAAGGATTGCATATTTCCAGACCGATGCATTCACCCAGTGATATTGCCATTGCTTTTAAGATTCAACTCAATGTGACTGGCGGGGACGTCTATGAAGGTTTTTAACCACATTCACACACCCTTGATATGATTGGATTTGCATCAACATTCATGTGGTGGATAGCCGTGATGTGTGTGTCCGTTGTCCCATTGACGGCCCAAGTCTACGATCCTGAATGGACCTCTCTTCGAAACCACGATACCCCGGAGTGGATGGAGGAAACCAAGTTTGGAATTTACTGCCACTGGGGATTGACCTCAGTGAAGCAACTCCCCGGCAATGAAGATCTGCACATGAGGGAACTGATTCCCCATTTCAAAGCTGAAAACTTTGATCCTGCTGCATGGGCACAATTATTTAAAGATGCCGATGGCAGCTTTTCGGAGAAGATGCGCCATGAACTGTTGGAGGTAGGCAACTGGCTGAGAGTGAACGGAGAAGCTATTTATGGAACGATGCCCTGGGTGGTCTACGGAGAGGGTAGCACAGAATTGAATGAAGCTGACCACAATTCCGAAGGTGCCAATCCCACCACATTTGGAGCGGAAGATATCGGAATATGCACTTACTGTTAAATTCGTCCTTGATTAATAATCAAACCTCCATCTAAATTAGAGCCTATGGATCTCTCGACCATCGATTTTGTAGTATTTATCGGATATTGCTGCCTCGTAGTAGGATTGGGGCTCTTCGTATCCCGAAGAAAGAAAGGGGTGGAGGAGACCTCATCGGATTATTTCCTGGCGAGCAGGTCACTTCCCTGGTGGGCTGTGGGAGCTTCCCTGATCGCTTCGAATATCTCAGCGGAGCAGTTTATTGGCATGTCAGGTTCGGGGTACGCTATTGGGCTGGGCATTGCTACTTATGAATGGGTAGGGGCCATAGGCCTCCTGCTTGTGGCTAAATTTTTTCTACCCATTTTCCTTAAGACAAAGATATATACCATGCCCCAGTTCCTGGAGGTCAGGTTCGATCACCGTGTCCGGACCAGTCTGGCTATATTCTGGCTGATGGTATATGTATTTATAAACCTTACGTCGGTACTTTACCTGGGAGCCCTGGTCCTGGTGAATGTGATGGGGATCTCACTCATTCAGGCCGTTGCCGGTTTGGCACTTTTCTCTGCGCTCTATTCTGTGTATGGAGGCTTGAAAGCAGTGGCATGGACCGATGTGATGCAGGTGACTTTCCTGGTTATCGGAGGATTGATCACCACATTCCTTGTGCTTGGTGAGATCGGGGACGGGGATGGGGTCGTTACCGGTTTTAGCAGGATGTTAAAACAAGCCCCGGATAAGTTTGATATGATCCTTGCCAGGGACCATCCCATGTATACTTACCTGCCTGGGATTGGGGTATTGTTAGGCGGAATATGGATGGCAAACCTCTATTACTTTGGATGCAACCAATACATTATCCAGCGTGCACTTGCCGCCAAAAGCCTGAGGGAAGCCCAGCGGGGTGTGGCTTTTGCCGGTTTTTTGAAATTAATGCTTCCCATCCTGGTGGTACTACCTGGAATTGCAGCCTATGTGCTGCATGCAGATATTAGCAAACCCGATGATGCCTATCCCTGGCTGCTGGCTAATTTTGTGGGTACAGGATTTAAAGGATTGGTATTTGCAGCGCTCATTGCCGCCATAGTCTCATCTTTAAGTTCCATGACAAACAGTTCCTCCACAATTTTCACCATGGATCTGTATAAACCCTTGATCAATAAGGGGGCCACCGAGAAAAGACTGGTTCTCACAGGCAGGATTACCAGTCTCGTGGTTCTTGCTGTGGCAGTGGCCATCGCCCCCTTGCTCCGGAACCTGGACCAGGCATTCCAATTTATCCAGGACTTTACAGGGTACATCACACCCGGACTTGTAGCCATCTTTCTTGCAGGATTATTCTGGAAGAAAGCCACTGCTGATGCAGCGCTTCTGGTTGCCATCCTGAACATACCTGTATCAATCGGATTGGACCTTATTTTTCCGGATTTGCCCTTTATGAACAGGGTGGGATATTGTTTTCTGATACTTGGGACCGTATTGGTCGTTTATTCTATCCTGGAATATAGAAAGAAGGGAGATCATGGGAAGGGGATAGTGATTGAAAAAGGAATCTTCAAAACCGGAGCTGTTTTTAATGGATCGGCACTGATTATCATGAGCGTTCTGGCTGCATTGTATGCTATATTCTGGTGAGAAAGAGTGGATGAATCCTGTGAGCGGATTCCCCAATCATAAACTTGTACCAGTGCTTCTTCATTTCCAGGTTAGCACAGAACCTTGTGCGTTCAAAAACCGGCCCTGATTTGCCATGGCAGACGTGGTATATTTTTCATCGATAATTCTCTTGAAACCGGAAAGCCGGGGGAAGTATCGGGCATGTTTTTTTTTTGATAAAGTCCTTCTCATAAAGTAATTTTGGAAGGCCTTAACCCGAATATGAAATGAAATCCTCACGACAGTTGACAGTAATTTTACTGGTTGTTATATCCGCACTGCCCATCCCGGCTCAGGAATCCTCAGCGAGGAAACTGGGAGGGCTGGAATTTGGGATTGGTATAAATACCTTTGGACCCGCACACAGAATGAGTAATCTAATGGTGGAGAATGGTTTTGATGATAAGGTACTCGATTGGGTTCTTTTTGAACAAGATGAATATCCGAATTATGCTCCTCTGGGACTTGGTTTCCAGATTTCTTATTCCTGGTATGTAAGCCAGGGTTCTCAGGCAGGTATTCAGATAAACTATGCCAGGCTGAGAGAGGTATCGGGATATTCGGCCATAAGCGGGCCATTGGATATCTTGTTCTCAAGCACCTATCTGGCTCCGATATATATCTTTGAAATGGGCCGTCTCGAAATTAAAGCAGGTCCTGCATTGATGATCAATTCGGGAAAGACAACCAATTTATATGATGAAAATGTGGACGTGGGAGTGGAAAAACATCGGAAGCTATCTCCGGGATTATTGGCCGGGATGGACTTCAGGATTTGGGACGGTACAAATACTTACGGAAAAATCGCGACACACTATGTGCTTACTACGCGCAATAACATGGGTCCATTTTCAGCTATTTACGGCTTTGGGAACAAGCACACTATTCCTGAAAGCAAGATAGGATTCGGTCATTTGAACATTGGTTTTATCTTAGGGATTCAAATTTGGGAATTCTCGCATTGAATTACTTCTGAAGTGTTTACATATCCATTTGCTGAATTTGCCTGGAAAGGTTTTCCAGCACTTCCATATTGGCCGGGGAGAATTTTGCACGACGCGCCACATTGATGGTCAAATTGATAATGGCACTGGCATTATGCTTGTCTCCAAGCATTGAATATGCCAATGCAAGACTTCTTCCTGCTGATATCGTGATTAAGGAGCGTCCTGTGGTATGAATAAATGCTCTTTCAGAGTATTCTCTTCCCTCCATAATATTTCTAAGGGATGTATCCGGACAGGTCACAAGTAATGTGCCAAGCCTTTCAAGAAAATATGCCTCATTGGGGTGGTATTCCAACGCCTCTCTGTAGTGGCTGATGGACTTTTTCCACATTTTTTGTTCGATTAACAAAGTACCTAAATTCTTTATGGTGGTTAAATCTTCCGGAGCGCTTTTGAACGATGATTCGTATAAATCGATTGCCTCCGGAATTTTTTCATTATTCGCGTCCATCCAGGCAGCCATTTTTTGCACTTTTGGATTTGAAGGTCTAAAATGCTCCAGGAGGGTTAAATAACCTATGGCCCGGTCTCTCTCTTCCAGATCAAAGAATAAAATATCTGCCACATCCGCCAAAACGTCCAGATTGTCAGGATTTTTTTCAATTATTTGATCAAAAATGTAATAAGATTTCTGCATCTCACCCATATGCCAGAGACATATGGCCAATCTTTTTTGAATGTCCAGGTCTCCCGGATTTAATTCTAACGCCCTTGTCAAATACTTCAGAGACTCCGGGTATAATTCCTTTTGAAAGAATGACATACCCGTATTGTACAACTCGTTAAAATCGTTCAGAGAGAGACTTATGTGCCGATCTGCATATGCAATGGCCTGATCATTCAAATCCATCCAAAGACTGGTTTTTATTGCTTTGGAGACCAGATATTTGTTTTCTGGCAAATATTTCAGCCCGTTCTTAATTAGCCTAAGCGCCCACTCTGAATGAATGCTATTAACGGCTTCATCAATCTTTTTTAACAGGTATAATTCCGATTTTGACATCAATACCAGTCTGTCAATTAACGTGTCTACAGGAGGTGTATAAATCATCAGGTCATTTGCTCTTACACCGTATTGCTTACTTAAAGGCATGTCTCCCTTCATGCTATATATATTGCCTATCAGCCTGTAAGCAGGACCAAATGTACGGTTGGCCTGAATGATCTCTTTCAAGGTTTTTTCCGCCAGGTCGAGGCGCCCGGTATCAAAATATATTCTGGACAATTGAAACTTTGCGTAGGTGCCCAATGGAAAATGATCTGTCCTGGTCGAATTCTTACCTCCTGTATTGCTTTTTTTGACGGCTGCTATTTTACTAAAATACTTTTCTGCCAGATCGTATTCCCTGCGATTTTTATATTCTTCACCACTATAGTACCAAGCGAGGTTAATGTCCGGATTAATCTCAATGACGCGGTTAAAATTTTCTATGACAGCATCTGATTCTCCCATTTCCGTGTTCAGGTATCCCAGATAATAATTCCATATCCATGCGGATCCTTCACGCATTATTGCCAACTTATAGCACTCCTCTGCCTGCTCGTAATTGGCACTTGAATGATACACCATGCCAAGCATTCCAAGATTATCAGGAGAGGGCCTTCGCCGGGCATTTTTTAATGCTTCTGAGATTTGTTCCTGAACAGGCTCTGAAAGAGTGGAAGCTGCAGCTAATTCTGGAATTTT
>CAZCQL010000095.1:8570-16005 GCA_964500835.1 uncultured Bacteroides sp. | reverse complement strand
GAAGAATCGATTTTTTCTGAAAGGGGATCCGGGAGCTATACTAATGGTAGAGATTGCCGACGATTCGGAAAGCAAGCTGAAAGACAGGGTGGTATCGCTGGAACGTGAGATGAGGGAGGAAGGTCATGGATATCATTTTCCGGTTTTGTCCGGGAATGAAATTTCAAAGGTATGGACCCTTAGAAAAGCGGGATTGGGTGTACTATCCAATATGCCGGGAGATGGAAGGCCGGTTTCTGTCATTGAAGATACCAGTGTGAACGTGGAAGTACTTGAGGACTATATCATTGAGTTCAACAAGTTGCTTGAAACTTACAGTTTGGAATGTGTATATCATGCCCATATCTCTGTGGGAGAGTTGCATTTAAGACCTGTTTTGAATCTGAAGGATCCTAAGGATGTAAAGCTATTCCACGACATAGCCCTGGAGACCGCAAAGTTGGTTAAGAAATACAGAGGATCACTTAGCGGGGAACATGGTGACGGCAGACTCAGAGGTGAATTTATCCCGTTAATGGTGGGAGAAAAAAATTTCGAATTGATACGCAAGGTCAAGCGGATCTTTGACCCTTCAGGAATATTTAATAAAGGAAAGATCGTCGATACCCCGCCCATGAACAGTAACCTGCGGTTCGATCCGGGTAAGGCTGCAACTCCATTCAGAACATTTTTTGATTTTTCCAGCGAAGGCGGGTTTATGTCCCTTATTGAAAAGTGCAATGGGTCAGGTGATTGCAGAAAGACAGAAATTACAGGGGGCACTATGTGCCCCAGCTATATGGCCACGAGAGATGAGTCTGCGACCACACGTGCACGTGCCAATGTATTGCGAGAATTGCTCAGCAGTCCAGATGCAAAAAAGCCATTTGATCAGCGGGAAATTTATGAAGTACTGGATTTATGCCTTTCGTGCAAAGCATGTAAATCCGAATGCCCTTCCAATGTGGACATGGCCAAGCTAAAAGCAGAATTCATGCAGCACTGGTATGTACATCATCCCGTGCCTTTGCGTACCTGGATGATTGCCAATATATCTAAAATAAACCGAGTGGGAATGCTGTTTCCCCTGCTATTTAACGCAACTGCAAAAAGCAAGTTCACCGGACGAATCTTTAAAATGATGTTGGGAATTGCCCCGGACCGTTCTATTCCGGCATTGGGAAAGGTGACATTGCGGCGATGGGCGAAAGATCACCTTGATTCGCTTAACAAAAGCCTCTCCCCTGAGGCACAGGAAGTCGTCCTGTATGTGGATGAGTTTACAAATCATAATGATTGTTATCTGGGTATCAAAACTATACAGCTTTTTGTCAGATTAGGGATACGGGTACAAATTGTCGATCATCCTGTGAGCGCCCGTACCTATATTACGAAAGGGCTTCTTAAAAAGGCAAGGCAGTATGCCCGCCGCAATATCGAAATATTGTCTGATTATATATCTGAAACACGTCCACTGGTAGGTATTGAACCGTCGGCCATACTTGGTTTCAGGGATGAGTTCCCCGACCTGGTCGGAGCTGATCTGGCTTCCCGGGCCAAGGCCATGTCGCGTCATTGTTTTACGGTAGATGAATACCTGGCAAATGCGTTTAACGCAGGGAGGATACACAGGAACCTGTTTAGTTTGGAAACGGTTCATATAAAACTTCACGGCCACTGCCAGCAAAAATCCATTTCAAGTACAGAATCATCGGTGGATATGCTCTCTATACCAGAGAACTATACGGTTGAGGAGATACCTTCCGGCTGTTGCGGGATGGCCGGATCCTTTGGTTATGAAAAGGAGCATTATGACTTGTCTATGAAGGTAGGGGAATTGGTGTTGTTCCCCGCCGTAAGAGAGACTCAATCGGAAATTTACATTGCTGCGTCCGGTACCAGTTGCCGGCATCAGATCCGGGATGGGACCGGTATCAATGCCTTGCATCCTGTGGAAATCTTATATAATGCGCTTGTTTAGAAACTATTAATGATATTGTCATGTTGAAAAAACTACCACTCTGGGCCAGGATTTTTATAGGGATGGGCCTTGGAATTATTGGAGGGTTAGTCGCTGTCTGGACCAGGCAGGAAGCATTTATAGCGGACTGGGTTAAACCCTGGGGAACAATCTTCCTTAAACTGCTTAAGCTGATTGCGGTACCCCTTATTTTTGTTTCCCTTGTGAAGGGAATTTCAAGCCTGACTGATATTAAGAAACTTTCCAGAATCGGCTATAAAACCATTGCGATATATTTAATGACCACCCTGTTTGCCACCACCTTAGGATTAAGTATGGTGAATATCATGAAGCCCGGAGATGTATTCCCTGCGGATAAACAGGAACTATACCGCGAAAAATTTAGTGGTCAAATAGAAATTCGCAAGGAGTCAGCCAAGGAAATTGAGAAACAATCACCTCTGCATTTCTTTGAGGATATGATTCCGGATAATTTTTTCTTTGCTGCCGGTGATAATTCAAAAATGCTCCAGATTATCTTCTTTGCCATCCTTTTCAGCATAGCGCTTGTTTTGGTACCGGGCAAAAAAACCCAGGTGGTCAAAGACTTCTTTGATGGATTAAATGATGTAATTCTCAAAATTGTGGATATGATCATGCGGGTTGCACCCATCGGGGTTTTTGCATTGATGGCTGCGCTGGTGGCTGATTATTCGGGGGATGCGGATATTTTCACTGCCCTGGGTATGTATATGATTACGGTGATAATTGGCCTTATTCTATTGATTCTGGGACTTTATCCTTTGATGATAAGGTTGTTTGCGCGAATACGAATTACTGACTTCCTCAGAGGTATTCTGCCAGCCCAATTGGTAGCCTTTACCACAAGCTCGAGCGCTGCTACACTGCCAGTAACCCTGAAACAGGTAGTCAACGAATTACGGGTATCAAAGCCCATCGCCAACTTTGTCCTTCCCGTAGGGGTGACCATCAATATGGATGGAACCAGCTGCTACCAGGCCATAGCTGCTGTCTTTATTGCCCAGGTCTTTGGAATCGAATTAACAATTACACAACAACTGATCATTGTGCTTACTGCCACTTTGGCATCGATCGGTGCACCCGGAATACCGAGCGGTAGTATCGTGATGCTGATCATTGTACTGAATTCGGTGGGACTTCCCGTGGAGGGGCTTGCCCTTATCCTTGGTGTGGATCGTCCGCTTGATATGCTTCGCACCGTTGTGAATATAACCGGCGATTCCACGGTTTCAGCGATCGTCGCCCGTTCTGAAGGTGAATTGGCCTATAAAAGGTAGAATAGCTCTGTTTTTTCCTCTGGTTGGATTCATCTAACCAATGCCTCGAATTGCAGATAAGTAGCTGATTCTAATGCGAATGAATTAATAATTCGTCTAATTTACCCTCTCGAGAGTGCGCTGCACTTGTTTCAGACATACGCCCCTGGCGTCAAAATTCCCTTCAATTCGCCCTTACGTGGTAAAATCGGGCATATGGGCAGAAATCTTTCAGTAAATGAATGAAAGGGTAGGAGCTAAGACTGATTTTACACGAATGTTGGATTGGACCAACTTTGCAAAGAAAGAAGCAACACCGAAATGAAAATTTTCTGACTGGCAACGATGATGTAAAAAATTGACATGTGTAACACAAATAACATATGTTACAAATGTAAACAATCAAAAAAGAGAAAATAAATGACAAATAAATACAAAAATCACACCTTCCCCAGATTACAAATGTCTACAATTAGTGCCCCACTTTCAAATCAGAACTCTCGTGAATTAAATACTTCTAATTCAGTGATTTATGACAATTACCTGATCTAAACATACTTCACTAACCATCGATTACTTAATAAAACGGCTTACAATTTATAATAATCATCTTTTAAATATCTGTTATCCAGTCATATACCTATATTATATAATGTAATACATTACTATAGTCTAATTTTAGGTCAGAATTTACTTATACAGGCTCCTTTGGCTATTGGCATCTACTGCCACATAAGAATTGCCAGCTGATACGTTACGCAGAACAAGGATGACAGGATAATAATCTTTTTGATTTATTCTTATATAAGATGCAGAATTCCCCCAGTAGGTAATGAATCAGCCCGCAGCTCTTAAAATAAGCTAAAAGAACTATACTATCTAATAATTCACAAATGTAACTAATGATAGATCACATATGAGAACAAAATTGTCGTTACATTTGTAAATAGAGATTATAGCTATGAAAGAACGTCTAATTCAATTACTGGATCTTGAGCAATTATCGCCCTCGAAATTTGCAGATATCATTGGTGTTCAGCGAAGCAGTGTTTCGCATGTTATTTCGGAACGGAACAAACCCAGCTATGACTTTCTGGTAAAGACTTTGAAGGCTTTTCCAGGCCTGAATGCAGGGTGGTTGCTGCTGGGTCAGGGAACCATGTACGAACAAATGGGGAGAGACGTACCGGGAAACCTTTTTGACGGTCCACCGGAGGTAGTTGACACCTCATTTCCTGGCGATATTCACGACGGGGATCCTTACGTGGGAGAAATAGGCGATATTCTGCACACAACAGCCGAGCCGGAAAAACCCGGCGAACCTGATCCGGCACAGCTGGAGATAGATGATGAACACGATATGAGGGAAGATCTCGACAAATCCACCCGCAGGCAGGTTGTGCAGGTGATGATATTTTACGGGGATGATACATTCAAATCATTTAGTCCATCTAATTAGAAATCTGCTTATATTTGCAGCAAAAATTGAATGTACAGAGTTCTGATCAGACCCCTTCTCTTCCTGCTTCCTCCGGAGACCATTCACCACCTGCTGATAAGATTTCTTCGTATTCTGTTTAAGTTTCCTGGTACTTACCGGTTCGTTAAAGGCATCTATCATATGAATCAGCAGGAACTATCCACCGATTTTCTGGGTATGACATTTAGTAATCCGGTAGGTCTGGCCGCTGGATTTGACAAAAATGCTGAGATATTCAGGGAATTTTACGCTTTCGGTTTTTCATTTATTGAGGTGGGGACCATCACTCCCCTTGCTCAGTCCGGTAATCCTCGTCCGCGAAGTTTCAGGATCCCAAAAGACAAGGGACTGATCAACCGCATGGGATTCAACAACCAAGGAGTTGCCGCCGCCATCAGTAAATTGAGCGTTACAAGGCCAAATGGGCTGATTTTAGGCGGAAATATAGGAAAGAATACCCTAACCCCCAATGAAGCAGCTGCGGCTGATTATGAGGCTGTATTCGACGCTATATATGATTCCCTGGATTATTTTGTGGTGAACGTTAGCTGTCCCAACATTACAGATCTGGACAAGCTTCAGGATCAGGAATCACTCGAATTGATCTTAGGCAGGATATTGGAGCTGCGCAACGGAAAGGCCAAAAGGAAACCCGTATTGTTGAAAATATCGCCCGATTTAAATAGAAATCAACTGGATGAAACCCTGGAGATTGTTTCAAAATTAGATCTTGACGGAATAGTCGCCAGCAATACGACCATCACCCGGGACAGGCTACACACACCGAAGGAGAAGATCGAAGCCATCGGGAAGGGTGGGATGAGTGGAGCGCCCATAACGGAACGATGCCTTGAGGTGGTCAAATACGTTCATGAGAAGACTGAGGGAAAGCTTCCAATCATAGCCGTAGGAGGTATTATGTCTGTTCAGGACGGAATCAATATGTTAAACGCGGGTGCCACGCTCCTGCAACTCTACACTGGATTTATTTACGAAGGACCCGGTCTTGTAAAACGCATGAATAAAGAAATCCTTACACAGCGCAGAATGAAACTTTCGGCAGCTTCGTAACAGTTCGTGTCCTTAAAATATGATAGTTTTTCCTTCTCTGTCAGGCAACATTATCTCAAGTTCAGGAACAGGTTTCCTTGGAACAGGGAGTCTGATCAGCTCCTTTTCGTAAAACAGAGATTTTTTCTTTACCGGAGCAATACCCGTAATTTCTTCCAGCGCTTTCGCGAGGAGAGGATCATTATAATCTCCAAAAGGTACCGCATCGATTAGCCTGTCCTCGACCTGGTAATCCGGTGGTATCCCAGAGACGAAATCTGTGTACCCGTCCGCATTGGCATATTTCAGAACGAGGGGTTGCATGGCCCAGTTGTGCCGTTTGGGTTCTTCAAAGTCCTCAAGGGTGATCGATCCATAACACTTTCCATAGGTGGTGGTTCCAATTTGCACCACATCCATGTAAGGATAGAGTCCTACCATCAATGATTCACTTGCAGAGGCCGTATTGTCTGTGGTCAGAAAATAGATTTTGGATAGGTTCAGGTTAAAATCGTTGTTGGGAAATCGAATAACCAGCTGCTCAGAATCCTCGCCATCCGGATTCCCGTCGTTATCCAAATCGGCATTTTTCCAATAATCAGTTAATTCCTCGTTCCAGACCTCTTTTACAAATATCTTGCGGGACTGCATGGCCGTGGCCGATCCCAGGGCACTGGCGATGTAGGCCGAAAGATAGAGATAACCTCCGCCATTGTAACGTAAGTCAACCACCACATCGGTAACTCCCTGACTACGGAAATCTTCGAATACATCATCTAATTCCTGCATCCATTCATCATTCGGACCTGGAGTGAATTGTGTGTATACAAAATATCCGATTTTTTGTCCCTGGTATTCAATCACCTCCCTGTGAACAACGGGGTTCTGATTCAATTCAATGGCAGTGAGGGTAACCTTGCGTCCATTTGGCACAATCCGGGTACCGTCCCAGTCTGCAAACTCAAGGGTGGCTGTCATCTGGAAATAGAGTGAATTATAGTTCAGGGTATCCAGGGTCTGCCCATCCACCGCATAGATGATATCCCCCCTGTCAATCCCGGAATCAGCGGCTGGAGAATTGGGCGTGACATACTCCACAATGGTGATCACTTCATTATCACCTACTAATCCGGGAGAAGCAGATATCCCTGTACTTAATTGCACCCCATCGAATGAAGCAGCGAGAGATTCGTAGTCATCAACGATCCAGGAATTACGGTCCGCCTCATAGAGAAGATCATAAAAATAGGCCCGGGAATCTGGTTGCGTTTTGGGATTCAGGTTTGGCATGAACTGCTCCCAGAGATAGTATTGGTGCATTCCTTCAAAAATCCAGCTATTGAGAATTAGGGTCTGCCGCGGAAGGTCCGGGACCGGATCCGGATCCGGGTCCTTCTGGCAAGCGGAAAGCAGTATCAACGTCCCGGCGAGACAAGACATGAGGGCTTTTGTGTTTCTATATTGGTTCATCGTGGTTTTTTACAAATGTAGCATTATCTTATGGGGTCACTGGCAAGTAACTCTTAAAATCCTTCCTTAGTATAACAGATGAACAAACCGTTAAGTTGCCCGTTCTCTAATAAAAAGCTGGATTAATGGCGGAGAATAAAACAAAACCCACCGAACGAAGTGTAAAGGCATTCATTGAAGCTATTGAAGACCCTGGTA
>CAZCQL010000095.1:0-8470 GCA_964500835.1 uncultured Bacteroides sp. | reverse complement strand
AAACCCACCGAACGAAGTGTAAAGGCATTCATTGAAGCTATTGAAGACCCTGGTAAACATAAGCATGGCAAGGGTTGCTTGTATATTAAACGATTGGAGGACATCGATATGGAGGTACTGAAGAGCCTCATTCTAACCTCCATTGAGAGGGCACGGAAAAATCTTTAGAAACACATCAATGCGCACCTCGATTGCAATTCTGTTCTTTTCAGTTCTGTTACATACTGTCCCTGGTCTTACTCAGGAGAATCATCCGGTGGCGGACACTCATCCTGCATTCAAAGAGAGAGTTTCTGAAAGGTTAAAGATGGTGGAGGGAATAGAGAATTACCCGAATCATCCTGTAAATAGCCTGCCGGTTTTAGAAGCCATGCGGCATGTGCCCCGTCATGTATTTGTACCTGAAGACTACCGGCAAGAAGCGTACCGAAATACACCCCTGGTCATTGGTTATAACCAGACGATCTCCCAACCATTCATCGTGGCTCATATGACAGAACTGCTTGATATTAAGCCTAATCATAAAATACTTGAGGTGGGTACGGGCTCCGGATACCAGGCGGCGGTGCTGGGTGAACTGTGTGGTGAGGTTTACACCATTGAGATCGTTCCACCCCTCGGGAAACGGGCACAGACACTCTTAAAAGAGCTTGGTTATTCAAATATCCATGTGAGGATTGGGGATGGCTACGACGGATGGCCGGAAGCTGCACCCTTCGACAGGATCATCGTTACATGTGCACCTGAGAATATTCCACACCCATTACTGGATCAGCTGGCTTTTGGGGGGCGAATTGTAATACCTGTTGGGAAACCTCATCAGACACAATACATGGTAGTGGTGGTGAAAGACAAGAACGGTCAGATTTCCCGGAAACGTTTCTACCCTGTCCGCTTTGTACCCATGACCGGAAAGGGCTCGTATTGAGATCAATTATAAGTCTGATTCTTTATTATTTTCCCCACAGATGTATTACCATCGATGGTAATCCGGTACAAATAAAGGTTATCCGGCAGATCTGTAAGATCTAACATGATGGTTTCATTCTGGTTTATTTGTACCTCTCTAAGTTGGCATCCTGTGATATCAAAGAGCTTCAAACAGACCTTACCCTTTACTTTCGGATTAAATTCAAAACAAAAAACTCCTTTGGATGGAATGGGATACACCCTTGTTACCAAGGCAATGCTTGCCTGAATACCGGTTGGCTCAAGTACCTCAATCGAGAATTCCTGCGTAGCAACAGCCTTTTCATCAGTAACCGTTAAAATCACAGGATGCGTTCCCACATTGGCGGATGTGGGTGTCCCCTGCAGAGTAGCGCCATTCGTTGCAGCAGCAAGTGTCAGCCAGTCAGGTAACACTTCGGCCGATACCTTGAGTGTGTCGCCAGCATCCGGATCTGTGGCAGTGACCTCATAGTGATAGGGCTGATTTGCAATGACACTGCTTCCTTGAGGAACTGAAGTAAACACCGGTGGATCATTTACATCGATCACTGTTATCTGGAATTGGTGATCCGTATGACCTTTTCCGTCGGATACCCTTATTTTTACATCATGAACGCCCACGTCCTCATTATGAGGTGTTCCGGAGATTATGAGCAGAGAGACATTAAATGTCAGCCAGTCTGGCAAGAGGATTGCTGTGTAAGTGAGCGGATCTCCATCCGCATCTATGGCGAGAAAATTATACCCATAGGTAGAGTTCTGGTAAACTGTGAGAATGGGAACCGAGATTACCTCAGGATAAATATTGACATCGGTAATTGACAGCAGGAATTCCTGAAGCACCACAGAAATTCCGTCACTGACTGAGATTGTGATGCCAAAAGCTCCAACATCTTCCTGGCCAGGGACACCGCTTATTGTATTGGTCTCTCCATCAAAGCTGAGCCATTCGGGGATATTCACCGCCAGGAAGACAAGAGAATCATCCTCCGAATCACTGGCTTCAAATTGGTAACTGAAGAATGCTCCCTGTTCAATTACTGTATCCGGTTGGGAAACAAATACAGGAGGATCATTGCTATCGAAGACAGTTAACTGATAGGATTGCTCGACAGCATCAATTCCATCTGACACTCGAATGGTTACATCGTGTACCCCCACATCTTCTTTGGCTGGTATCCCTTTTAGGACATGGGTTGAATCCACAAACTGAAGCCATGCTGGTTTCAGAGGTACTTCCATAGTCAACAGATCATTCTCCTCATCATCTGCTATAATAGCATAGGTATATAATTCACCCTTGTTGACCCCCGTTGCGGGATTTGAGCGAAAAACAGGTGGTCTGTTCACATGCTCAATACGGATTGAAAATGTTTGTTCCACATGATACAGGCCATCATACACAATTAAGGTCACCTGGTAATTCGCAGTATCCACGCCAGGAGCGATTCCGGAAAGAGTCTTTGTGGCTGGATTAAAGACCAGCCAGGAAGGTTTTTGAACCAGAGTAAATACGAGGCTGTCCAAATCAGGATCGATTGCATTGCAGGCATAGGTGTATTCCTCACCTTCCAACACAGAATCCCGGGGTGTTGTCGAGAAGACCGGAGGGGAGAGGTGATTGTTTCCCATTGCTACCAGCTCGGCCAGGCATAGTTCTTCTGTTTCAGAAAGTTGCAGGCGAATATACCTTCCTTTTTTTGCTACACTAAATCTGGTCACTGGCTCGGGGTACGGTGTTTCAGAAACCCTCCAAATGCCAGGTTGATTGATGGTGGACTGGAAGTCATAAGATTCAAAAGGAACCTCACTGATGAATACATTGAAATTCGCCATTCGGTCCGCACAGCATAAATCTGTTCGGTTCCAGACTTCAATGTAGTTTATATTATATACCCCCTCAAGATCGACTTCCCACCATGCATTTAGTTCTTTTCCCGTATGGGTGACAGATTCACTTGAGAATGCACCGTCGGTATTTCCATCAACCCCCCGATCTGCAAATCCGCTGTAAATGGTGGATGATTGCAATGCTGATTTCCGACTCGAAATATTTTTCAGGTCTTTATCAGAAAATGTCTTCACAAATGCTTCATTTGAGTACCCCGACTCTCCCTCTGCGTTCTGCGATTTGACCCTGTAAGAGTAGGTTTTACCAGAGGATAGATTTTCATCAATAAAGAAGGAGGCATTACTCGCTGTCGTATCCACACTCTGAAATGATTCTCCTTCAGGTTTTCTCTCGATTATAAACCCTGATTCATTCTCAGAATGATCTTCCCATGTCAATTTCACTGCGATCGACGAGAGCGGAGTTGCCTCAAGAGTTCCTGGTGGTTGTGGCAACGCAAGAAGAAAGGATTGATACTCGATACCGGAAAGCTCCCGGGAATATGATGCCCAAATATGAAGAAAGAGGGCAATAATAAGTAAGCAAAAACTTCTCATCAGACCGTATTCAGAGGAATGAGTATTTCTCAAAATTAACTCATAAACAGAGTGAATGCATGCCTTGTTTGACAAAGCTTAATAATTGATTGAGTACCAGTCCAAATCCCGGGACAAAGGCCATCTTCGCATTTCATAAATAGGCAACTGCAGGACCAACCGATCAATTCTTATGCCGAAGGATAAAGAAAACTCCGTGAAAAATACAGAATTACCCGTTCCTCGAATGGATTGCCTCATGAATCAAACCAATTGTACAAAAATCCGTTACTACCTATACCCGCAGTTCTTACCCCCAACTTCCACCCCAGGCTTTTAAAGATCTTCGCCTCATGGCTAAGTGCCTAAAGTGCAAACTTTTAACTTTCACACGTACCACGATGTCTTTTAAAATAGTTATTCTTTCAGATTCACATATTTTCGCGTCCAGGGAGAAGGACCTATTTGGGGTTGACACATCCCATTCTCTGGCGATGGTCACAAACGAGATCAGAGGATCGGGACAGAATTTTGATTTGATGGTCGCCTCCGGAGACCTTTCTGAAGACGGGAATGCCAGTTCGTATGAGTATTTTCATGAGCTGACCGGACAACTGGCCCACTCGTCGGTCTGGATGAAAGGCAATCATGATGCATTTGACAACATCCCGGCGGATTTGATGAATATGCTTGTAAAACCTGACCTGGATTGGGGTCCATGGAGCATCATTTTTCTCGATACTTCATTAGCCGGAAGGGATGAGGGTGAATTGGGAGAACAGGAAGTGTCCAGACTTGAAGCATTCCTGCAGGAAAATAGTGAGAACTATAAAGTAATCTTCATGCATCATCAACCCATTGAGGTTGACTCTGATTTCATTGATCTGCTCGGGTTGCAGAACAAACAGCTGTTCTGGGAAATAATTTCCCGGTACCGGCATATTAAGGCAGTCGTGTTCGGACACGTGCACCAGGAGTATGATGAGTACTACCATGGTATTCGATTGCTTTCAACCCCTGCAACTTCCGTGCAGTTTAAACCCCGCTCACATGATCTCGAGTTTGATATACCCTCACATGCATACAGGACCATCACATTGCATCGGGATGGTTCATTAAGAACAAATATCCACCGGATAGCTTCCTCAGGTTGAAGCAGTTCGTCAAAATGTTATTTTATTAATAGATACAATGAACAATTCAGGGTTGATACGCATTATAATATTGGATTTTACATGTTTTTTAACATAAGGTATCTTATATACCGAGTATATTACGCAATAATACACCTTAATGAAAAGTAGAATACATATTGGTTTTGCACTGGTTTTCATAACCGTTACCTGTAGTCTGCTTGCCCAGACTTCTGCCCGGATATCTCAACCTGAACTGGAGGTAAGGAATAACAGGATTGTGATCACTTACCAGATCCTTGGAAGTTCCACTGCCGATCTTTTTAATGTTTGGATAGAGGTTACGAACGACAATGGCAATGCAATAAAAGCTTTATCTCTTGACGGGGATGTGGGACAAAATATTCGGGGAGGGGGAATGAAACAGATTAGCTGGGATTATGAAAGGGACAATGTTCCATTGGATGCAGGAATTGGTGTTCAGGTATTCGGTGAACTGTTGAATCCAGGTTCTAGAGCTATGCAGCCCTCTGCCACAGATCAATCTTCAGGCAGTATTAAATCCGCGACACGGAGAGAAATTGGCAAACCTGGAGCGATACTGAGATCGGTTGCAGTGCCAGGATGGGGATTATCGGCCATGACCGGTAATCCACACTGGTTAAAAGGAGTGATCGGTTATGGGGCCATTGCCTCCTCACTTGTATTGAATAGCATGGCTTATGACAATTATACACAATACCTGGGATCATCAGACGTGAATGATTTTAGCGGCTTCTTGGAAAAATCCGTTAATCAACAAAAATTGTCGAAGGCATCAGCCTATGTGGCTGCCGGAATTTGGGTAGCTGATCTTATGTGGACTTTATTAGCTGATCCGGGAGTTGGTGAATATCAGTCGCATAGCAGTCAGACCCGGTTATCCGTGGGAACATTTTTTGAACCCTCAGTGAAGGCAACGTTGGTTGCCTTCAGATACAATTTCTGAGTAAGATAAAAACAAAGAAATTCAGAAAGATGAAAACAAAATTAGGAGCGTTAAGTGTTATTCTGATTGGTTTGATTACAGTGGCAAACGCACAGGTAATTTCCAGTCAGAAGTCATACTTAAAGATAACGAAGGAACCTGAAAAAGCTGAACAGGCAAAGCGGGAAATCAAAACCAGGGACATCTCTCCACCGGAGATTAAGTTGGTATCTCATAACTTGTCCGCTGGCAATACACTTGAAACTTCCGAACCGGAAACAGTGATCATTGGCAGAATATCCGACGATAGCGAAATCAGTTCTTTAATGGTGAATTCAAAACCAACTGAAATTTCAAACAAAGGGATCTTTACCACCCCGATGAAGCTCTCACCTGGAAAGAATGAGGTGGTGATCTTAGCGCTCGACAACCAGGATAATATTGAGAATCTTCGATTCACGATCAATTATACCCCGGTAAAGCAGACCCTGGCAGAAACTGTTAATCAGAAATCGACCTATTACGGGCTGATTATCGGGATCAATAATTACCCCGATCCGGCCATCAATTCCCTTGATAATCCTGCAAAGGATGCGACTGCTCTGTATGATGTGCTTACATCTAAGTATACTTTTGAAAAAGATAACATTCAGTTGCTTTCGAATGCAAAGAGGGAGGATATCATAATTGCGCTTGACCACCTTTCCCGGCAGGTATCACCCGAGGATAACCTCCTGATTTTTTATGCCGGACATGGTTATTTTGATGACAATGCGAATATCGGATACTGGCTTCCATCTGATGCCAGGAAGATATCCAAGGCTGATTGGTTCAGGAACAGCACCCTGGTGGATTATTTGAAGGAGATTGAATCAAAACATACGTTGCTCATCACAGACGCTTGTTTTGGAGGTTCAATATTCCAAACCAGGTCGGCCTTTTCAGACACTCCAAAAGCGATCGAGATGTTGTATGAGCTACCCAGCCGGAAAGCCATGACCAGCGGAAACCTGTCTGAGGTACCCGATCAAAGTTCTTTTGCAAAATTCCTTTTGGGGAGGCTGGAATCGAACGAGCAGCAATACATCTCATCCGAGCAGCTTTTTAGTAGTCTCAAGATGGCGGTGATGAATAACAGCGACGCCATCCCTATGTTTGGCGAGATCAGGAATGTGGGTGACCAGGGAGGTGACTTTATCTTTATTAAAAAATAGCAAGAAAGACGATTAGTTTATCATGAGATTCCTCAACAATAAGATTCTGGCACTAACTACAATTGCACTTTTATTCAGCTGTACCAAATTTGATGCTGTAAAAGTCAATAAAGTAAAAACAGGTCCTGTTACAGAAATTACCTCCACATCAGCAACCGTTGATGGTACAATTCTTGAGGTAAGTGATCAGGGAATCGATCATTACGGTTTCTTCTTTTCAAAAAATACGGATCCAACCACCGGAAATCATGAAAAAACAGATTGGGAGGCCACTAACTCAAAGGTATCCTTCGTAGAAACTCTTAATTTCCTTGATGCAGGAAGCACCTATTTTTTCGCAGCCTATGCAGAGAATTCAGATGGTGTGGTGTTAGGGGATGTCATGTCCTTTCTGACCCTGACAGCCTCAGTACCGACTGTTTCTACAATTGCAATTTCAAGCGTTTCGCAGACTTCAGCCGTAAGCGGAGGCAATGTGACGGATAATGGGGGGTCAACAGTTACCACCCGTGGAGTTTGCTGGAGCAGATCTCCAGATCCTACCATTACGGATAGCAGATCGATGGACGGTAACGGAACAGGAGCTTATATCAGCTCCATATCCGGATTAAGCTGTGGAATAACCTATTTCGTTAGGAGCTATGCCACCAATGCTACAGGAACAGTATATGGGAACCAGCTGACATTTACCACCAACGATTGTACCTCTGATCCACCTTCGGTAACAACAGCGATTGTGGCCAGTGTAACAGAAACCAGTGCACAGGGTGGAGGCGAAGTTACCAATGACGGCGGTTCGGCAGTCACAGTAAAAGGTATTTGCTGGAACACTTCTCAGAATCCCACTATTTCAGACAGTAAGACTGAGGATGGGTATGGAACCGGCGGATTTACGAGCGCGATCACCGGACTTACCTGCGGAACAGCGTATTACGTAAGAGCATATGCCACCAACGCTTCTGGAACATCTTATGGAAATGAAGTAGAGTTTTCTTCTACGGAATGTCCCACCGGTCTTCCAACAGTAACAACAACAGCCATCAGCAATATCCTGGAGACCTCTGCCATGAGTGGTGGAAATGTGAGTACCGATGGAGGGGAGGCTGTCACAGTCAAAGGAGTATGCTGGAGCACATCTCAGAATCCCACCACGGCTGACAATAATACTTCAGACGGAAGTGCGACCGGTGGATTTACAAGTGCAATCATTGGATTGACCTGCGGAACGACCTATTATGTAAGAGCGTATGCTACCAATGCCAACGGCACTTCCTATGGGGAGCAGGAATCCTTTACTACCAGTGAATGTCAGGCTGAATTGGCCACACTCACCACTACAGCTGTCTCCAAAATTTCCGATACTGAGGCACAGAGTGGCGGAACTGTTTCAGATAACGGTGGAGCCACTGTAACTGCCAAGGGGGTTGTCTGGAGCACCTCTGAGAATCCTACCCTATCAGACTCTAAAACCGCTGATGGAAGCGGGATAGGTGCCTTCACAAGCATTCTGAGCGATCTCACATGTAACACAACCTATTATGTGAAAGCCTATGCAACCAATTCGGCAGGAACAGCCTACGGAAACCAGGTTGCCTTTAATACCACCACCTGTCCTACAGTAGCAACAGTTACCACTGCTTTAGCTACGAATATTACAGAGTCAGCCGCAGAGAGCGGAGGTATCGTATCAGATAACGGAGGGGCTACAATTATGGCAAAAGGAGTAGTATGGAGTACTTCCTCTGGTCCCGCACTTTCTGATAATTACACGACAGATG
>CAZCQL010000094.1:8585-16642 GCA_964500835.1 uncultured Bacteroides sp. | reverse complement strand
TGCCGGTTAAAAGCTTATCGTAAATCTGGACTTGTGAGATCTCCCCCTGGAAATTATAACCCAGTTCACCATTTTCGTCCATACCGGCACCGATATTGAAGTTCTGCGGAAATTCTTCTCTGCTGATCCGCCTGTCGATTTTCCTGGCCAATTTTCCATCCAGGTGGATAGTTGGTTGACCCTTTTCTATCACCAGCGCTACGGTATGCCATTCATCGTCAGAAATCTGGGATTCCAGAAAATACTCCTCTTCACCGTCGAAAAAGAGCAGTCCCGACGCTCCGGCCATAAGAGACACACAATTCACACCGTCATCCCATACTTCCTTGAGTCCATGGCCTAAATCACCAGTGGAGAAAAGCGTACCTCCCGCCCCGGTCCGAAAACGAACCAGGACAGACACAGTTCCTGATGCCAGATCCACATCCGGGGCCACATAGAGCGGACTTGGAGCCAGCGCTCCGATATTGGGAAATTCACCCATGTCCTCCTTTTTATCTCCAAGATCTGATTGTAACCGGTACAACTTCTCTTTGAGCTTCTGGGTTAGTTCTTCGCTTCCTGGTTTGCCATAAAGATTCTCCATCTCATGCGGATCCTGTGCCAGGTCATATAGCTCCCACTGATCAATCCGGTCAAAATGAATCAGCTTATGCCTGTTGGTCCTGATTCCATAATGGGGTTCTGTTTCAAAATGGGAGTAGTAATATCGATAATACATTGATTCCCGCCAATTGGAGGGAACCTTTCCTTTGGTAAGTTCCAGAAAGCTTCTTCCCTGCATACCAGGATCAGGTTCAAGGCCCGCAGCATCGAGTATGGTGGGAGCAAAATCCACATTCAGGATCATCCCGTCACTCACCGATCCTTTTTTAATCCGGCCTGGCCAACGCACCAGGAATGGCATGCGCAAAGCCTCTTCATACATAAATCTTTTGTCATACAAACCATGCTCCCCCAGGTAAACCCCCTGGTCGCTCGTATAGATGACAAGGGTATTTTCGGCAAGTCCGGATTCATCCAGGTAGTCCAGGATCCTCCCCATGTTGTCATCCACTCCCCTGACACAACGCAAATACTTTTTCATATAGAGCTGATACTGCATCTTCTTCTTCTCCTTACCCTCCAGGTGTGCGGTCTCTTCCTCAAAATTGGTATGATCTCCCCATTCGCTTCCAATATATTGAAGGGTCGTTTTCAGGGCATCACTTCGGCCTTCATAATCATCAAAAAGATTGTCCGGTTCGGGTATCTCAACATCTTCAAGAAAATCCGAATACCGTTCGGCATATTCCCAGGTATCATGCGGAGCCTTGAAATGGCAAAATAGTAAAAAGGGCTTTCCCCCTTCTTTCCTGCTTTTAAGATATTCCAGGGTCCTATCGGCAATCACGTCCGATGAGTGTCCCTGGTAAGTGGTTCTTTTTCCCATTCGTACCCATCCGCTCGGATGTTCGTCCCCAATTTTGATAAATTCCGGATTGTGATATCGACCCTGGCCGGGAAGCACCTCAAAGTAATCCAGTCCCACCGGATTTGAGTGAAGGTGGTATTTACCAATAAATGCCGTCTGGTAGCCTGCGTCATGCATAATTTTGGGCAGGGTGGCTTGCCGCTGGTCAAGGGCTGTAAATTTATAGACCCCATTTTTATGGGCGTATTTTCCTGTCATGATGGCTGCCCGGCTGGGAGAACAGATAGAGTTGGTTACAAAACAATTGCTGAAAAGCATTCCCTCATCAGCCAGCCTATCGATGTTTGGAGTGGAGCATACATTGGAAAGCATACCTTCATAGGCGCTCACAGCCTGGGAAGCATGATCGTCCGCCATAAAAAAAATAATGTTGGGCCGCTTTTGTTCGGAGTTGCAACCAAACGCACAGAACAAGCTGATGGCCAATAACAAATGAATTATTTTCATAGTACATAGTTTCATTATTACAAATATACTTCATTTTGTTACTTTCTTACGCTATAAAAGTATGATAATCGAAAATACTACGGTCCTTTCTCATTATATTCATCATCTGAAAGCGAGTGAATTGCTGGCAACTTTCTTAAATTTTACAAGGGCATTCGTCGCCAGCATATGTAAAGTCAAAGGTATGCTTAGCCAATCCGGCCCGGGATATGAGCGTTGGGTGGACATTAATGTTGTGGTGTAATATATTTCGTTTGGACACCTTTGTGGAAGACTCCCGAAAATACATATAATAATAGTAACTTTCGTATGATTAGTAAGTAGTATAAAAAACAAGTGGTCAATCCAGTTACCAGGTTACCCATAGAAAATGGAGTTTATGCTAAAAGGCACAACAAGATTAAGATCCTGGGCTTGATCAAAGAAGAGAAGCTGGTTCTGTCTATTGGAATGGGAAGCTCCAACGAAGGCATATCTCAGGTACTTCTGCTTTTGACCCGTGAGAAGAAATATGTGAATGGAATGCTTAATTAATTTACCAAAAGTAGATCCAATGAAAAAACTGATGCTTTTGCTGATGGTCATTGCAGGGGTAATCATCGTTCGTTCCTGCAATCCTGCCATTACCTCTCAAAATGAACCCCCGGCCGGTTTCTATGCCTATCATACAAACCTGGAACAGGGGGACGAAGATTTTAATAAATACAAAGACCTGGTGGTTGTTCTTGGAGAAGGAAAAAGACTTGAGTTTCCAAGGGAAAAAGGATATCGTCCCCGTTGGGTGACCCCTGCGGGAAGTTATCTGGTGGATGAATTCTATCCTGATAAAGACCCCGATCAAAACCTGGACTACACCTATGTGCGTTTACTTGAAGCAAATGCTGAAAAGATTCTTATCCACTGGAGGTACATTCCGGATTTGGATCGCATCAACACCATCAATGATTCGCTTGACCCGGTCAACCAAGATGGGCTCCTTGCAGCGGTTCACGAAATATTCTCCATATCGGTGGATGGATCGGTGCAGAGGCAGATGCGCAGCGCAAAGGGAACCCGCAGGGAGGACTGGCTGAATCCTGCCACGGTTACAAAGCAGGAGGTCCACCTGAAGGAAAATGGAATCGAATACGGTGAGATCGAATGGGGTGAAGAAGGCCCTGTCCTTCCCAGACCCGAAGTAGCTGGGGCCCCTGTAAAAGCAGCAGCAGTTATGGACGGATTGCTGGGTTCCTGGACCTTTGATGAGGGTATGCAATCACCTGAAGACCTGGTTTTTGAACAAGTTCATCAAATTGCGAGTCCCATTGAAGGATCCATGTCTCTGTTCAAAAAGGGGATTTCAGGTACTGCCCTTGCCTTTGACGGTTATTATACCGGTATCAGGCTGCCCGGTTCCAAACTGTTCAGCGAGGATCCCGCATCAATGACTGTGGAGTCCTGGGTTGCCCTGGATGCCTATCCCTATAACGAAGCAGCAGTCGTCCACCAGTCCTCAGGATTTGGTGAGGCTGGTTTTTTCCTGGGAATTGATCCCTTTGGATATGTAATTTTCCGGGTGGATGGAACTGAAGTCAAATCCCGATCCAGGCTGCCATACGGCAAGTGGGCCCATATCGGGGGCATTTTCTCACCAGGCAAACTGGCCGTTTTAGTGAATGGCGAAATAGAAAATGAGACCAGTACAGCGGCCAGTGTCATTTCAATCCCTGATACGGATTTAATGATTGGACGAAATAATGAGAAAGAACGCTGTACAGATTATGTGCGGGATTTTGACCAGAATATCCCGTTCCTTTTCAGCATCCAGGGGTTGATTGATGAAGTGCGAATCTATGGAAAGGCCCTTTCTGCTGATCAGATCATGTCAAGTTATGCTGCACTTGATCCGGATGACAAGACATCAGATCTTGCATTGGGTGTACTGCCTGGTGAGATGGGTATTTCCACTTCTTTTGGAGCATCCTACAACTCCCTTTCATTCAACGAGATTTGGGACGGATTGTGGCGAAATGCCGGGAATGATGAGGTGGTGGTCCGATTCGACGGACTTCCGACTTCGGTCATCTTCTGGAAGGGAACCAATTATGCTGCCAACTGGGTAACTGACAACAACCGGTGGTTCGCAGACCAGAGCTCCGAAACCTGGGGGCCCCATGGATGTTCCGAGCACATGGCTGATAAGCAGAATCGCATGTGCTACGCACGGATCATTGAGTCTTCGCCGGCAAGGGTGGTGGTTCACTGGCGTTATCCGTGTATCGACGTGGGATATGTCTGTAATGACAATGTTAATTGGTCGGACGAATATCACACCTTTTTCCCTGATGGGACAGGGATCCGGAAGGTTTACTGGAATGGCGATAAGGAAGATTCCCCGGGATTCCAGGACATCCAGATGCTGACCAATCCGGGGGAGGGCGCCCTGGATGTGGTGCACCTGCAGGCACTTTCCATGGCCAACCGGAAAGGTGAAACCCACGACCTGACCTGGGTTCCTCCCAACAAAATACCCGAGTACCCGATTCAGAACGCTGATATTGAATTGATTAACTCCAAGTCGGATTACAAAGTCTTCCTGGCATTCCAGGGAGCCTGTTTCACACCCTGGGGCGAATCGGAACAATCCAAATATACCCCGGATTCATTTGCCGGCCCCTGGAACCACTGGCCAATGCACCTGGTCCCATCCGATGGAAGATTTGCAGTGGATCAGGACAGGGTCACACACTTTGCGCTGGCGGCCAACGACTGTGCACCCGAATTCGGGAGCATGATCCTGTATGGTTTTACCAACCAGAAGATCGACGCGGTGATCCCCATCGCCAGATCGTGGCAGTCTCCTCCCGGTGTATCCGACATTACCGGTGCGGAAAGTAAGGGATTCAATAAGGTATATAAATCCTTTGAATTTTTGGCTGAAGGCGGCCCTATCTCTCTCACCGTGAACGGAACAGGAGAGAATCCCATTGTCAATCCCTGTTTTGTGGTCAAGCAATGGAACAGGGATCAAACTGCCTCACTCAGGATCAATGGCAAGACCGTTACTGATGGACCCGGGTTGCAACAGGGTGTAGTGAGGGATGTGGACGGCAGTCAGACCCTGGTGATATGGACCCGGTTTGAATCTGAAGCAGATGCTGTATTTGAAATCAACTAGGTCTCTCGTCCTGATTATTGGGCTGGGTTTATTTGTTTCCTGTGTCCGGACATCCATAGTAGATGAACCGGGAAGCGTAAAATGGATGGTCCCCACCGACCGGATCGGTTGGTGTTCCCCTGCCATTGGACCGGAAGGCACTGTATATATCGGAGATAACGGGGGAACCCTTTATGCCATTGAGGACCTGGATACAGCATGGTCCTTCAGGTGGGAACCCCGGAAACTGGACAAAGACCTGGGGGAGTCCAGTCCGACCCTTACCCGTGAGGGGAAACGTTTGTACATCGGTTCCAATACAAGGCCGGCCAGCATGTACTGCGTGAATACAAAAGACGGCTCTTTACATTGGAAATATACCCTCCCGGAGAATGAGACCCTCTATGGAGGAGGATTGATCTCTTCTCCGGCGCTGAGTCATGATGAGAAAACCCTCTATTTTGGATCGGGCCCCTGGGATTCAGATCTGGTGGTGGGCCCCACCACCTGGCTGGATGACCGGTTCTTTGCACTGGAAGACCGGGGTGACTCATGCCATGTGAAATGGATATTTAAACCGGCAGATCCCACAGACGCGGTTCGGTTCTCCTTCTTTGGAAATCCAGCCGTGGATAAGGACGGTTTCATATACATCGGAACTTTTGGGGGATACCTCTATAAGCTGAAGGATGCAGGTGATCATTGTGAAGTGTTGTGGAAGTACGCCTTTAAAAGGAGGGTGGATACATCCCCCACCGAGTACCAGGAAGTCTGGGGTTCACCCACCCTGGGTCCGGATGGTACGGTCTATGTCACTACCAATGACTGGAGAATCCATGCCTTTAAAGCTGATGGTGAAAAAAAATGGCATTTTGAGACCGGGGGTGAAACCTGGACCACACCCGTCATTTCCAACCATGGATTGCTTGTATTTGGATCCGAGGACGGCCATGTATATGGGATCAGGGATGATGGAACAAAAGCCACAGAGGTCTGGCGGTTCCCTGAGAAAGGTGATGAGACCTGGTGGGGTACTGCGGCCATCGCGGAAGATGGTACTGTGGTGTTTGGTTCGGAAGCCACCAGATCCAGTGAAACGGGGATCTATTATGCCATTGATGAGTGTGATGGCAGTTTCAAATGGAAAACACCCTCCATTGGGATGGAGGCCAGGACACACCCGGCCATTGCGGATGACGGCACCATCTATGTGGGAGGGGGCGAGGGAAAGAATTTCTATGCCATCCGGGGAACTGCGCCCCTTGCCGGATCGTTCTGGCCAAAGATGCAGCAAAATAACCTGAACACAGGAAGGAACTAAACACCAAATCATATGAAGACAATGAAATATCTACAGTTATTGATCCTGCTTTTTATAACCGGGACATGGGTGGCTTTGGCACAGGCACCTGTTATGCAATGACACCAGGAACCCGGTACCGATCTGGGGAAACATTTCCATGAGGACCGGCCAATTATCATTCATCCGACAGGTAGCTTCTCAGTAGCTGATTCATCTCCTCTACGACCCCAGGATATTCTCCATACAGGTTATGGGTCTCATAAGGATCCTCCTTCAAATTGAAAAGCGAGCCTTTTTCAAACCATGTTGCAGGATCCCCGGGCATTTCGCCGTGCTCCACCTCGCCAAAAATCAATTTCCAGTCTCCTTTTCTAATGGCAAAAGCCCCCGCACCTGAATGGTGCACTGTGGATTCCCTTAGAGGCTTATCATATGGCTTTTGAAGTATCACAGGAAGAAGGCTGTAGCTATCTTCTCCAGCATTTGCCGGAAGGCTTTCTTTCAACATATCGGAAAAAGTAGCCATGAAATCGGTCATGCAGACCGTTTCATCACTGAGAGATCCGGGATTCACATGACCAGGCCAGCGAACGATCAATGGAACACGGTGCCCACCTTCATATATCTGTCCCTTGTAACCCCTCAGAAGGCCAGCCGATAGATGGCCATTTTCGCCCTCCCTGGGTCCGTTGTCACTTGAAAAAATGACCATGGTTTGCTCCCTGACTCCCATACGTAGCAATGCTCTTTCTATCTCTCCCACACAATAATCGGCAAGGGCAACCAAGTCGCCCCGGGGACCCGCCCCGGTTGAACCTTTCACAAAATCTGCCGGAGCCCACGGAATGTGAGGAAGGGAAAGTGCCAGGTAAACAAAGAATGGCTTCTCATCCTTAACCTGGCGCTCCATGAAAGAGATGGCCCTTCCAGTAAAAATCGTATCAGCCTTCTCATGAGTCCAGCCCTTTGCCATCAAAACATCCTTTATATAGGCCCCATCTCCAATAACATTCAGACCTTCAATCCGGATAAGCGGATTACCAATCACATTCCTGTTCTCAATGAAACAGAAGGGAGAATCGTCACTGGTACAGCCCGATGTCCCGAAAAAATAGTCAAAACCCTGATCCACCGGAGTAATTTTCAAAGAGGCAGCATGATCGACATGTTCTTCCTCCTGTTCATCTCTTTCAAATCCACCCTTCAAGGTCCATTCCATACCCACATGCCATTTACCAATGGCTGCAGTTTCATATCCTTTTTTCTGGAAAAGATTCCCTATGGTCATCCTGTCAGGTGTGATAAGGGGAAGTCCATAGCCTCCCTGCACCCCCCTTTTATGTTCGGTCCTCCAACAATACCTGCCGGTAAGCAAACTATACCTGGATGGGGTGCAGACCGCAGAAGAGGTATGTGCATCTGAAAATTTCATGCCTTCTGATGCAAGCCTATCAATATTCGGTGTCAGAATTTTCGAGCCAGCATTATAGCAGCCCAGGTCTCCATAGCCCAGGTCATCCGTAAAAATAAATATTACATTTGGGGGGATAACTTCCCTGGTATTTTGACAGCAATGCAATGGCAAAAAAAACAATAATGCAATCAGATAATTGATAAGATACCTTTTCATTCCATGTGATATAATTGTACCGGTGTCCCGGGAACGGGTCCGCCTGAATGGTATCCTCCCCCCTTGG
>CAZCQL010000094.1:0-8485 GCA_964500835.1 uncultured Bacteroides sp. | reverse complement strand
CCTATTTCAATATTGGGTGATGGTAGCGCTCAATCTTCAGCACATAAGCGTAGTCGCAAGGCTTCTCATCGGGCATATTCACCACCAGTCCGCCCCGGGTCAGTTTCCAGTCCAGGTCCTTGCCATCTCCCAGAAGGCTGATGCGCTTGATCTCCTCTTTGTAGAAACCGGCGTATTCGGGTCCTTCATCACCTTCAAAGATCTCCAGGGTTTCCCCGTCATAGATCGCTTCAAAATCCTCTTCGGAGAATTCAACATAGATCTCTTCATTTTCCTGTTCGTAATAGAATTCCGTGCCTTCTCCCACTTCTCCTCCAGAGATAATACCCTTGTTATCCTCCTTAAATGCAAGCTTATAAATATCACCATCATATTCGAGTTCAAGGGTCTTCCCTTCTAGGGAAGGTACTTCTCCAATCTCTGCCTCCTCCTCTTCTCCTTCATAGGGATCATCACCCTTCAGCGCCGTGATTACTGCTTTCTCTCCCGGCCAGTCGAGGAAGGTAGCATAAAGGTTATCTCCATTCACCGTGAATCGGACGTCTTCTTTGGTATAGACAATCCCCGACTCATTAAATCCAATTTCACCGGCAGCATCCAGGTTGGTTGGGCCCTCTCCTGCAACAGTCCACGGAGTGGTCTCATAAATCGCTTCTCCATTGATATCCAACCATTTGCCCATCTGAAGCAATACCTCTTTGGCCCCTTCAGGGATGGTCCCGTCGGGTTTCGGACCCACATTCAGCAGCAAATACCCGTTCTTGCTCACCCGGTCCACCAAGTTATCGATCAGCCGGTTGGGTGTTTTAAACGTGAGGTCATTGGCATAACCCCATGCTCCGCGATCATCCACCGAATTGTCGGTGATCCACTCAGAATAGGTCAGATGTGGCATCTGTCCCAGTTCCAGGTCTCGAACTCCTGTTCCAGGCACCAGGTCATGGCCCTTGTATGTAACCACCACCTCTTTGCCTTCCTTATCGGCCTGGTTATAGTAGTAGGCCAGGAAGTCCTTCACATATCCTTCGGGAATCTCATCCAGGGCAAAATCGAACCAGATAAAATCGGGACTGTAATTGTCGATCACCTCGATAATCTTTCCATACCACTCGTCAATAAACTCCTGGTTCCGCTTCTCTCCCGGTTTATGGTACTGGCCATAGAGGCCCGAGTTCTTAGGATCGCCCGTATCGTATCGCTTGTCTGACACCGGAAAAAAGAACCAGTTGGCCGCATGGTGAAAGGCAGTAACAAATTTCATATCCCGCTTCTTAATAGCAGCTTCCAGCTCACCCACCACATCGCGTTTGGGACCCATCTTGGCCGCATTCCAATCAGAGTACTTGGTATCCCACATGGCAAAGCCGTCATGGTGTTCGGCAACCGGACCGGCATACCTTGCACCTGCCTTCTGGAAAAGGTCGGCCCACTCATCTGCATCGAATTTATCGGCCGTGAACAGCGGAATCAGGTCCTTATACCCGTATTCCGGAGTCAGTTTGCCAAAGGTCTTTTCGAAGTGTTCCCTGGCCTCCCCATCTTCATCCCGGTATAGCGCATAGGAATACCAGGTGGTATTGGATCCGAAAGCATGCACTGCATAGGTGCCCCAGTGGGTATAGATTCCAAACTTTCCTTTCTGCAACCATTCGGGGGTTTGAACCCTCCTCAGGGATTGCCAGTCAGCTGTGTACTTTTGGCCAAAGCCCAGTATCCCAAGCGAAAGGAATAGCATGGTCAGGACAATTGATCTTGTTTTTGTTTTCATAATGTTACCAATGTTTAATTAAATAATCTCTACTTCGTTTTTTTTAAGAGCGAAACGGATATTCTCTTTGCTTTGCACCATAATCCATAGCACCAGGTCCAGTTGACCATCGGTGCCCCTGACCAGTCCCTGACAAACGGTCCCTGACTTGTTTGCAGGCTCTCCGTTGATCGTAACAGCAGCCTCCTGATCCCATCCATCAATTACAAAGCATGGATTGTGAACGGGAGACTTGTCTGAAGCTTCCAACTCAAATGACAAATGATCCTCCGGTTCGAACAACTGATAGGCCCGTTCTTCTTTGCGATATTTAAAAGAACCGGCTCCAGTAAGTTTTTTTACTTTAGGTGGATCGTTCCACGACCGGGCAAGAGGTATGAGTGACTCTGCATTTTTGTCCGTGAAACCGTAAATCAACATGCTACCTGTTTCTGTAATATTGTCTGCCGCTCCGAGTGCTGAATGTGTAACTCTGTCAGGGGCCACGGAGAAGCGGCCGTCACAGGGCGCCTGCGCCACGGGATAGTGATTCCATGCTGCGTAGGCAGAATAGGAGGTTTTCTCACCTCCCGCCCAGACATTAATTTGAGTTCCGTGAGGAAAAACCTCAAATACTTTGTAATCGGATTTCAGGTTTATCCAAATGGCCTGTGCATCGTACAATCCATCGGGGTGTTCTTCGCTCCAATCCAATTCCAGAACATCATCCTTTTCTGTAAGTATGGTGAGAGACTGGGGATTGATGTTGTCCTCGGGTACTGTTCCCGCCTCGGAAAGAAATTGTGTATCGTGAAAACCTATGCTTCCTCCTTCAGCATCCCCATAATAATCCAGATCCCCATGCTGATCAACAGCCCTGACGCCCACTCCATCAGGATAGATGGTCAGGTACTCGTCTGTCCAAACTCCCCAACCACCTGGATTCCGACAAGCATTGGGGTGTTTATAGAGTACGTCCACAGAAGCATAACGCCAGTGAATAACTACCCTGGCATCCGTATTTTCAATGATCCGAACATGGGAATGGCGGGCCTGGTAATCAGACATATGTTCACAGCAACTCTGTGCTCCCTCGCTTGGGTGATCCCAATGCCAATCGGTGAGTTCCGAGCTTTGGTCCGAGATCCACTTATTCGATTCGGTGACCCATCCAGGGCTTCTGCATCCCCTCCAGAATACCACGCTGGTGGGCATCAGGTCAAATTTCACAACGATATCGGGATGATCCGGCTCCCGCCACATGTTGTCCCACAAGTCATGATACTTCAGTTTTGTATACCTGGCACCAAATTTTTCCGAGGGCCCTGCTTCACCCGGCAGTTTCCTCGGCTGCATGTCTGCCTTAAGGTCAGAAGGTTTTGATTGCTGATAGGCTGCCCTAACACCTTCATGATACAGGGGATTGGTATGAACTTTAACCTCGTCGATGAGTCCCTCGAAACCCAGCGGGGAAGGGAAAGTGGAATAAGTCCTTACCACATGCTGGGATACGTAGCCAATAGATTCATCATTCTTGCCAATGATAAAGGGCTTGTCCGATTCCTTAAGGTGCCCTGAGAAATTCGTGAAATCGGAGAGCTCCCCATCCACATACAAATAAAGCATTCCTTCATCGATGTATGTAAATGCCACATGGGACCACTGGTATAATGGCAGGGACCTTCTGGCTGTAACCTGAACAATTTTATCCTCAATGGCCATGATCACCACCGGGCAGCCAAATTCATCAATTCCAAGAAAATAACCTTTTACCAGTTTCTCACCAAGCTGCATATCGCCCCAATCATGCATCTGGAATACATTCTTTCTTATATCGGCCTCCCACTCCGACTGGTGGGCAATGGCCGTCCATTTACAAATGGAGTAGGCCCCGGGTGCCACCCATGATTCCACCGTAAATCCACCGTCTTCGCCAAACTCTGGCAGTTGTAAAGGATTTCCAGCAACTTTGGTATGATAACCATCAAAGGCAAGGGATGTTCCTGACACCCCTTTCTTCCATAAGGTTTCTGGGCCATCTACAATGGAAGCCTGTCCCGAAACGGCTTCGTAGGTCAGATCCTTATTTGCATAAGCCCTGGGAATAAGACCCTCATCAAAATGCCAGGCCACAGCTGGTTCATCCTGATAGTCTTGAGATATTACCGGATTTCCCTTAACCATGGTTATGGGGGCCCTCATCAAACTGGCATGTGTGGTCTCCGTGATTTTAATACCATCCTGCGATAACACAAGCTTTTGTATGGTTCTGTTTAAGGGATCATTCCAGTCATCAAGTTTTTTAGTACCCTGGCGGATTACACGTTTTACACTCAAATTGGGGTAAAAGGTGAAGTATTCATGCACCACACCGTCGAATCCAACATTGCCGCCCACAGGTTGGGCATGGCTCCCCAACTCAAATTCAGAAAAGTAGCGCCAGTGGACCACAATGGAGTCCTCATCGCTATGGATCAATCGCACGTAAGAATATATATTATTCCTGTCGGGACGACTATCCGGCCCGTCTCCGTTTCTTGGAACCATTTCTTCAAAATACCATTCGCCTGATCTGGTCTTCCAAAAAGGGAGGTAACTCGAGGAGCGGTGGAAAACAATTTCCCCATCCCCAGCTCTGACCACCAGATCAGCGTGCCTGGCAGTCCTGGAATACTCCTCCCAGGCCTGGCCTGTATCAGTTTTGGTATAATAAGCATAAAAATCCGGCACTTTGGAAGCTGTTCCAAAAATCAGGGCAAATATGCTGAGGATTAGTAGTCTTTTCATGCAGGGAGTTAATTTTGTATCAGTTTTACAAGACGAAAAGAATCGCAGTATATAAATATACTACATTTTCTTTCTAAAGGTACTTAAGTAAGAGGGAAAATGAGAATTTTCTTAGGCTGGTAAAGCAAAATGAAGCCTACATCGGCTTTTTTGCAGCAGAGAAGCGGTATATCAGTAAGCAAGGGGCTGACTACCTGGAGGCCCGTCGAAAATTTTTCATCGGTCTTAGTCAATGTAAAGAGGATCCTGAGGAGTTCAAAGAGCCATTTATCGAATTCTGCAGGAACAATGAACTGATAAAAGCAAAAGATGTAGAGGCCTTGGAAAAAGTACTTACCATTCTCAGCTATGAACTTTATGCCAACATGCCCATCTTTGAGTTCTATACCGACCAGGTCATTGAGCACAGGTCTATCATTTATGCGCAGTATCCAAACAAAAAACTGGAGCTTGACCTTTTCATCCCAAAATCTCCTGTAGCAAATCCCATGCCCGTGGTGATCTGTATGCATGGGGATGGTTATATGGTTAATAGGCGCATCTGGTTTGAACCTTTCGCCCAGTACCTGGCCTCCAAAGGAATGGCGGCCGTAACCATTGATGCTACCGTTGAGCCTCAAAACTCCCAGGATCTTTATGATAGGTACAAAGAGCTTGGGGTGCATGTGGAACTAAAATGGGTTCCTGATGAAGATCATGGGTTTTATGAGGGGACAGACATGGCCATCGAAATGGCTTCGAAATTCTTTCTAAAAATCCTGTAGTTGATTGACTCAAGGTAAAGGCATGAATCAAAAGGGACCTATCTTCATAAATCCGAAATTATTGGGCTCCATGTCCCCGGCTGAATCAGTGTCCACAAAAATGATTACACCGCCGTCGGATGTAAGTCCCATGTACTCACCGGCATCATTTTCATATGCACTGCCATAGATGCCTTCCCATTCCATGTTACCCTTTCCGTTGGTTTTCACAAGGTAGACCTGCCATATGTCGGAAGCGCCCCTTGGGTGTCCCTTTTCAGAGTATTTGAATTCATCCCCGGTTCCACCCACAATCACATATCCTCCATCGGGGGTTTGCCTTACACCATAGGCTTCATCATGGATCCATTGTGGATCATAACCCCTGGGCTGCCCAAAAGTCTTGTACCATTCCTCTTTCCCTTCTGAATTGATCTTCAGGAGGTAGAAGTCCCAGTTGACTCCAAAGGAACGGGAATGTCCGCCGCAGATATACCCACCATCATTTGTCAGGTCAAAATCGTAGCAATGTTCGCCATCCTTGCCGCCATAATGGCTGCTCCAGAATTCATTTCCATCTGCGTCACATTTAAGCAAAAGAACTTCTTCGTCCCTGTCTCCGTCAAGGTTGATGGTGCTGACAATCACATAGCCTTTCTGGTCATGATCAACCCGCACCTTGGTCCCCTGAGACGGTGAAATTTTCTTCTCCCAAATTGGATTTCCATCCCGATCGGTTTTCATAATATATCCCTCCGAATCCATGGAAATAAAAATAAACCCACCATCCGGAGCCCCTTTATAACCGGTGGTAATTAAGGTACCATCCCCGTCAATATCAATACTGCGTATGCCATCGTTTCCCGGACCGTCGTAATAATGTTCCCAGCGTGTTTCACCCTTTTTCGATAGTTTTGAAAGATAGCGTCTTTGAGCTCCTTCGGACCAAAGACCACCCCCAATTAAGAAACCATCCTCAACTTCCTCAACACAATAACCCACCTCCAGCCGCCCGGGCCTTCCAATAATTCTCTGCCACTCCAGCTCACCATCAGGATCCGTTTTCACCACCAGTAGGTCAAACCCCGCTTCTTTTGGTTCATCGGTCTGGCCGATACCAATATATCCACCATCACTGGTCTGCATGCCCTCGTGGACATGCTCTCCCAGATCAGTCCCGTAGCCCTTGTGCCATTGCATGGGAGGTGCCTTAAGCGAATCGGATAATTGTCCCTCCGGAATTCTTCCTTCCAGGGATTTTGCTGTAAATAACATTAACGCCAATGTAAATGCTGCCAGCAAAAATTCATTGAGGAGCTTTCTCATTTTCAACAAATTATAAATATGAACGGATAATTTCTCCTATCCAAGCTCTTCGTTATAAGTCAGACCGGAATCCCTAATGACCAGTTCAAGGTTCAGCACCTTGTTCAGGACCAATGCAAATGCACCCATAATGCTTGCATTTTCGCCATAAGCAACTGGATCGATATTCAACTCCCTCGAACCGGACTGCATCACATGTTTTTCAGCCACCTCTTTGATATTGTCGAAAAATATATCGCCGGCCATTGATACACCTCCGCCAATTACAATCATTTCAGGATTAAAAATGTTGACCAGGTTTGCAACTCCAATACCAATATACTCCATGGCACGTATAAATACATTCATAGCCAGCTCATCTCCCTGTTTAGCTGCATCAGCAACCATTTTTGCTGTCACCGAGCTAATGTCTCCCCCGGACATCTCATTTAGCAGGCTGTTCTGCCCCCGTGCCAAACGGCTCTGGGCGGTAAGTGCAATGGCCTTCCCAGAGGCCAGGGCCTCCAGACATCCATACTTTTTGCAACTACATTGAATATCGCTATCCTTATCAATGGTCATGTGGCCTAATTCTCCTGCAAAACCATCTCGACCAGTAAGCAGGTCTCCGTTTACTATAATTCCTGATCCGATACCATAACCCACATTAATGCAAATAAAATTCGCTGATCGCTGTCCCTTCCCATAACACAATCCACCAAGTGCCATTAACCTGGTAACATTGTCAAAGATTACAGGAAAATTCACTTTATCTTTAAGTGCATTAACTATATCCACTTTTTCCCAGTTAAAGACCGGCGAATATTCGACAATGTTCTTTTTCATATCGATCAGCCCGGCCACTGCAATTCCAGCCCCATAAATAATCGACCGCGCGGATTTCTTTTTGCTTGCAGCCAGATTATTTATCAAATCGGCAACATCATCCATAATCGCGCCAAAACCAGCCTCCAGTCTGGTTTTGATATCTATTTCTTCCAGGAAATCTCCATTCAGATCAGATAGAACACCTCGTATGGCTGTAGCTCCAAGGTCGATCCCGATCACATAACTTTTCCGGCCATTGAATTTCAACATTACAGGAGGTCTGCCGCCGTTCGAGCTTCCCATTCCAATAGACTGAACCAGTTTCTCATTATGAATGAGGCTATTGACAATTCGGGTAACTGTTGGAGCACTTAAACCTGATTTAGTAACAAGTTCAGCCCTCGATATAGTGCTGTAATCCCTAATCAGACCAAGAATTTTTATCTTGTTCAATTTGTTAATATAAACAGCATTGCCCTTGGGCATTTTTGCAATCGAACCAGCCATATTATTTAATTATAAACTACTTTCTTATCTTACGAAAGATACTGTAATTTTACTAATTTTCACATCTGTGGAGAATCAATCTATTGAAGAAACTCTTCGAGTTGATTTAAGATTCGCAAAAATAGTAAAATACAATTAACGATCAATTAATAGTCCCTTTCTTTGACAGAAGATAAATTCTTCCAGGTAAATAGTTTCGTTGAGAAAGCGATTCAGATGGTTCCAGGCTTTGAGAACGTCTACAAGACCCTTCATCAGCAGGTCCTCCTGCAGGGTCAGAGCCAGGGCACGCTCAATAATTACATCCGCAGGATTGCAAGTATCAGCCTTCACTTTCAGCAATTGCCTGAACACATCGCTGATGATGAGTTAAAAGAGTACCTGACCTCTCTGGCCCTTGACAAGAACTCTCCCTCCCGCAGCAGTTTCAAACATATGGTCTATGGCCTTTGCTACTATTTCCGTCATATTGGTGATAACCAGCGGACCATTAATCTACCGTCACTAAAAGGAGATACCAATCTCCCGGTCATACTGAACCGCAGCGAGCTCAAAGAACTTTTCCTCA
>CAZCQL010000093.1:0-16907 GCA_964500835.1 uncultured Bacteroides sp. | reverse complement strand
ACCCATGACCTCTTCCTTACCAAGGAAGCGCTCTACCCCTGAGCTACATCGGCTTACTCAAGGTCTGAGCGGGAAACGAGGCTCGAACTCGCGACCCCAACCTTGGAAGGGTTGTGCTCTACCAACTGAGCTATTCCCGCATAATCCAAAGAACTAGTGGGGAGAGAAGGATTCGAACCTCCGAAGTCGTACGACAGTAGATTTACAGTCTACCCCAGTTGGCCACTTTGGTATCTCCCCTTATTTATCTAAAAATAGAGTTCGTGTTAAAAGGTCAGAGCCGATGGAGGGATTCGAACCCACGACCTGCTGATTACAAATCAGCTGCTCTGACCAACTGAGCTACATCGGCATACAAAGAACGTCAATAAAAATACCCTCCAAAATCGGTTCGCAAATGTATGAATATTTTGATTATAACACAAAAATTAATCTTTCTTTTTTGGTGGGCATAAAAAAAGCTGCCGGAGCAGCCTTTTCAACAGGTTTAAGGGGGCTATTTTTTCCTGAATTTTTCTTTTCGTCTTACAAGTTGTTTCCTTAAAGCATCAATCGAGAGGTCTGTTGCTTCCTCAAATGTTTTACATTGTTTCTTTGCAAAAACAGAATGACCCTTCACATCAAGCTTGATCTCCACCAGTTTGTTTTCCCTGTCAGATGTGTCTTTATCAAGCCTTAAATATACTTCAGCACCCATGATGTTATCATATACAGTGGGCAATTTTTTGACCTTCGTGTCAATGAAGCTCAGCAGTTTCTGGTCTGCGTCAAATCGAATTGAATGCATCTTAATATCCATAAGCACCTCCTGATTTTTTAGGCCCGTGGATGGGCCTGATTATAAATAGACTTTAGCTTCTTAAATGTATTATGGGTATACACCTGAGTGGCCGAAAGGTTTGCATGACCAAGCAACTCCTTTATGGTGTTCAGATCTGCACCCCTGTTAAGCATATGCGTGGCAAAAGTATGCCTTAACACATGCGGGCTTTTCTTATCCAGGGTAGTCACCATGGCAAGGTATTTATTCACAATCCTGTAAACCAGCTTATCATAGACAGGTTTCCCCTTCTCTGTAACCAGTAATTTATGATGATCAGGTTCCTCTATCACATGTGGCCGGAACTCCAGATAATGTGCTATCGCTCCTGCCAATTCTAAACTCACAGGAATAATTCTTTCTTTTCCCCTTTTGCCTATCACTTTTAAACTTTTGCCTGACAGGTTCACCGATCCCTTCTCCAATCCAATCAATTCACTGCGACGCATTCCAGTCTGGTAAAGTAAGTCAATTACCAGGCGATTCCTGATTCCCGTAAAATCATCTCCAAAGTCAAAATCATCCAGTAGATTATCCATAGTTTCTTCATTCACAAATGAAGGCATACGCTTGCTCATTTTTGGCTTAAGAACCCTGTCCATGGGATTGGATTCAAGCTCTCCCAAACGGATAAGGTACTTGCAATAGGATCTTAAGGAAGTTACCTTTCGGTGGACAGTTCTGGATGAATAGCCTGAATCCATCAGGGAAACTACCCAGGACCGGATAGTTTTAAAATGCAAATCCATGCCCTCTTTGTCATTATCCTGACAGAAAACATGGAATTGGTTTAAATCGTTCTTATAGGCCTTGATAGTATATTTGGCATACCTTCTCTCAGCCTGTAAGTATAAAAGAAAATCATCAATCCTGGCCATGCGCAGCATTTCAATGTCTGCTAAAACCCCGGAATCTTAATCCTCCTCCTGCTGTAATTGTTGAATATAAATGGCCTTAAGCTTCTGCTGACGCTTGGTAACTGAAGGTTTTGCAAAAGCCTGACGGTTTCTAAGCTCCTTCACGACACCGGTTTTTTCGAACTTCCGCTTAAATTTCTTTAAAGCTCTTTCAATATTCTCACCCTCTTTTATGGGAATTACAATCATTTCAATCTGTTTTAATTTTCGAGCCGCAAATTTAGAGATTCATATCCTAATATTCAACTAAACTCAATAATTTTTTAATTGGACTGAAAATGACAGCAGGTATTAATCTATAATTGATCCCTGAATTTTAACAAACCATTCATCATCTCTTTATAAAAATAGAAAAAAAACCAGTATGAGGCAATAGCTGAACAAAGATGTTGATTAATGCCCAAATTCAAGATAGGGACTTACCTTTTTTATGGTCGAATCGGGTAACAGATTATTGATGCTAAGTTCTTCAATCGAATCAATCCTTCCTGCGAAATCACGGTACTTCACCAAAGCTTTTACATCATTTAATTGAAAGTACGGATGTCTAAGTAATTCCCCGAAACTAATGCTGTCCAGGCACATTTTCTTGATTTTCAGCGTATCTATGAAGACATAGTTGCTTATTTTTTTTATAGTTTCTCCTTTTAATCCATATACTTCATGGAGCTGACCAATATTCACGAACCCGCCAAGAAGGTTGCGGTATCGAATGATCCTTCCTGAAAAGACAGGGCCAATTCCGGGAAGGGGCAAAAGATGAACCGAATCGGCGCTGTTGAGGTTTACAACCAACAGGTGGCTGCGATCCTTATAAGAGTTTATATGAGTGGCAGGGGTGAATGAAACAGCGGAAGAGGGAGGAGTAACAGACTTTCTCAGGCTGTCCTGCAGTTGTATAGCTGCCATAATAGCCCGGGATTCGGTCACGAACTTCTTCATTCCGGGTGAAGGTTTTTTGGGAAGGAACTGGACAGTAGTCCGGGCAACAATCCCCAGAATAAGCAGCAGGGAAAGAAGCAGCAAAGCCCGCTGTTCACCACGGGGAAGCATATACAATTCCCTGATCGCTTTTTTTATCATCTATGTGTTGATGTGACGAGAAGCCACATGATCACCCAAGCCCCGGAAAAAGAGTAATGACCTTGGAGTAGACTCCCAGTGCAAACAGAAACGCTATGGCCAGAGGAGCTACAAATTTTACCAGGAACATAAAAAGTCTGTGGTACCTGACCTTAAAGGAGCCATCGCTTGCAAGTTCCTCTTTTGTATTTTTCCCAGAAAAGATCCACCCTATAAATACTACAATAAAGAAACCTCCAAAGGGAAGCGTCAGATCAGGGGAGGAATTAAATAATCCGAACACCCCCGGAGAGGCCGTGCATATGATACCCAGGACCCCCACCACCATCATTGATAAAATAGTTGCTCGCTTACGTGACATGACCAGCTGCTCAGATAAATAGGCAACTATTACCTCTAACATGGATATGGTAGATGTAATGGCCGCGAAGCAGAGCAGAAGAAAGAACATAAATGCCCAAATGAGTCCTCCTGCCATATTTTGAAAGATCACAGGGAGGGTTTTATACACAAGTTCGGGACCCTCGTCTGGGCTAATTCCAAATGCAAACACTGCCGGGAAAATCGCCAGTCCGGCGACGATGGCAACAGTTGTATCAGCCACAGCCACACTTACTGCTGTCCCTGCCAGATTCTCTTTTTTCTGTATGTAAGAACCATAGGTAATCAATGTACCCATCCCGATGGACAGGGAGAAAAAAGCCTGTCCCAACGCTTCAAGAATAATACGGAACGGGGCTTCCCTGATGGGACTGAAATCCGGTTTGAACAGAAATATCAATCCCTCCCTGCCTCCTTCCAGCGAAACAGACCTTGTCACAAGGATCAGCAGTATTAAAAAGAATACCGGCATTAAAATTTTAGCAAATTTCTCAATTCCGTTCTTTACTCCAGAGATGACAATGTATCCTGTGAGGAACATCATTACCAGAAACCAGATAACGGGTCGCCAGATACCTGAAGTAAATGAATCATAATGATCGCTGAAAAATTTGGTCAGGGCAGCATTGTCCATTGAAGCGAATCCGAATTTCCCTGGAAGCAATAACCATTTCACGGACTGGATAAGGTACTCCAGTGTCCAGCCGGCGACAACAGTGTAAAATGCAATAATGAGCAATACGGCTACTACGCCAAGCATCCCAACCAGATGCCATTTAGTTCCGGGAGCGATTTTTTTAAACGCGCCAACCGGGTTTAATTGCGCCGACCGGCCGATGATGAATTCCGACATCATGAGAGGAATGCCGATGGCGGCAACGAAGACCAGATAAATAAGCAGGAATGCACCTCCCCCATTTTGTCCAACCACATAAGGAAACCGCCAGATATTGCCTAACCCGATGGCAGATCCGGCCAATGCTGCCAGTACTCCGAACCTGCTGGTGAAGCTGTCCCTTTTGTTGTTTCCCCCCTGGATCATCCGTATTATTAGAGCCTGTTAATGCAATTCAGATCATTAAAGGCAACCTTCATGCGCTCGATCAAAGACTTCTCACCTTCCCTGAGCCAGGCTCTCGGATCATAAAACTTCTTGTTTGGTTTGTCAGCACCCTCAGGATTCCCTATCTGGGCCTGAAGATAATCATGGTTCCTGGCCTCATAGCTGCGAACGCCATCCCAAGCTGCCCATTGGGTATCTGTATCGATGTTCATCTTAATCACACCGTAGCCGATGGCTTCTCTAATTTCCTCGTGGGTAGAACCAGATCCACCATGGAAGACAAAGAAGAGAGGTTTTTCATTCAATCCGTATTTTTCTTCAACGTATCTCTGCGAATTGTCAAGAATTTTAGGTGTCAGCTTCACATTGCCTGGTTTATAAACACCATGTACATTCCCAAAAGATGCGGCAATTGTAAACTGATCGCTTACTTTTGACAACTCTTCATAGGCATAAGCCACATCTTCTGGCTGAGTATAGAGGAGTGAATTATCCATATCTGTATTGTCCACTCCATCTTCCTCACCACCTGTTACACCAAGCTCGATCTCAAGGGTCATCCCCATCTTACTCATCCGCTCCAGATATTTTTTACAGATCTCTATATTTTCTGCCAAAGGCTCCACTGAAAGGTCAAGCATATGGGAACTGAAAAGTGGCTTTCCCCAACTTTTAAAATGCCGTTCACCTGCATCTAGCAGTCCGTCAATCCATGGAAGTAATTTCTTTGCAGCATGGTCTGTATGCAAAATAACAGGCACGCCATACTCTTCTGCCATGTAGTGCACGTGTTTTGCACCGCTTACAGCTCCTGCAATGGCCGCTTTCTGATTCTCATTGGACAAACCTTTTCCCGCAAAAAATACTGCACCGCCATTTGAGAACTGAATCATTACCGGAGAGTTTACCACTTTGGCAGCTTCGATAACTGCATTTACCGAATTGGTTCCCACAACATTTACGGCTGGAATAGCGAATTCATTCTGCTTGGCCACAGAAAAAACTTTCTGAACATCCTTTCCAGTTACCACACCGGGTTTTACTACATCAAGAATCTTATCTGACATGATCAAACTTGTTTTATATAATTGATTTAAATTGCGAACAAAATTAGAATAATTATTCGGTTAATCAACAGGATCAGAACGGATAACCGATGGCCAGATTGAAGGTGAGGTCCCTCCCCGATATACCTGAGTTTCCAGGCAGCCAGGCAGAACCTTCAATGGGATAAGGATTGCGAAGTGGAATACCCAAATCAAATCTGAATATAAAGAAACTGAAGACTGCCCTGGTCCCGACCCCGGTACCCACCGCCAGCTCTTTGTAAAAGCGGGAAAATTCGAAACCGGCTCCTTTCCTGTTATCCTCGTCCGAGAGGGACCAGATGTTACCCACATCCATAAACAGGGCTGCTTCCAATTTCCAAAAAAGTCTGAAACGGTACTCCATATTGGCCTCAAGTTTCACATCCCCTGTCTGGTTAGGATACGTTGCCTTCTCGGGATCCCGGTACGAGCCAGGTCCCAGGTTCTTAACCTGCCATGCCCGGATACTATTTGCACCTCCGGAGAAATACTGCTTTTCAAAGGGCATGGCACTTGAATTTGCATAAGCAAAACCTACCCCGGCGAATCCACGAAGCACCAGACTCACATCTTCATACAGAAAATTATAACTCCTGAAATCAATATCAGCTTTTACATATTGTGCATAGTCGACCCCTAACAATTGGTAATTATCCGTACCGGGGTCGGCTGCCATCAATTTATACCCACTGTACAACAAGTTGCCGGCCGTCTCCAGATTCAATCTCAGATCCTGAAAGCTCTGGTTCTTTAAAAGTTTCTGGTTGGACCAGGTCATGGAGTACCTGGTGTCGATGATCAAATGGGGTTCATAACTGTAAAACAAATATTTTCCTTCAAGCCATTTTTCAAATTCAGAGGATTTGAATGGAGAAAGAATGAGGCTGGCCTCCATGGGATACACCCGGTGAAGGATGTTTTCGGATCCCCTCCAGTCATACCCAAAAGAAGCTATTGCCTGGGTCCGGATATAATCGGGCCGCTTTTGGTAGGTGTATGAAAGACGAATATTGGTTTGCGGATTATACCGCCTGATGAATTGATCAGTTTTAAAAGGAAGTAGAAATTTTGGGATCCGTAAACGGGCCTCCACTCCAAACTCTTGCATCAGATTAAGGCTCCCTGCGGTATCCAGTTCGGTATCCGTTTCTCTTAATGCTTCGATGGCTCCGAGAAAGGAGAGGTCAAACTGTTCAGATCCTCCAAACAGGTTCCTGTGCCTGTAGCTCAGGTTTCCGCCGGCTCCAATATTACCCTCTGAGTTGGTGCCTTCAACTTTGACAGTATACGACTGACGGGTGGCAGGGGCAATGAATACGTCACAGTCAAGCATCGGACGATCAGACTCCACTTCGTTAAATCGTATTTCCACAGATTGTGAGGCACTTAGTGACGAAAGGTTCCTGTATGTCCTCTGCACATCTGAGGCATCATAGAGTGAACCCGGCATGATGTAATTCTTCTGTGTCACAACCGAGGGCTTTATATTTGGGTTCTCCGAATAAATCACATTCACACTATCAAACACCACCGTATCTTTTCGAATCAATCCGGAATCCCTCTTGCCCGGTGCTATCAAATCATATTCAGTAATCATGTTAACATTCCGAATTTTGTACACCGGATGATCCACATGAATCATCCTGCCTCTTCTGTCCTGTTGGGGATAATTGGAAATCCCAAGGGTGATGTCAACCTGCTGATTATTGATGGAGCTATCCACCTCAAAATAGACATAGTCCCGTGTGAAACTGTAGTAACCTCTATTGTGCAATACAGTCTCTATCCGGATCCGTTCCTGCTCAAGCATATCCACATCAAACCTTTCACCCACCTTGAATTTACTCGAGATTGTGTCGGCAAATACAAGTGATGAGAGGGATGCATCCTGAAAAAAGTAAGTAATGTTGCGAATCCTGTATGGTTGGTTTGGGATAATGGTATAAATTACCCTGGCCCGGTGATTCCTGTATTCTGTAGAATCGGTCACTTCTGCCATATAATATCCCTTATTATGCATGTAAAGGGATAACTGCCCGGAGGTCTTCTCTCTGAGACCCGTATCCAAAATAACAGGTGGTTCCCCAATGCGTCTCAGCCAATTATGAAAACCATTCTCCTTATTGGGACTCGAAAGGTTGTAAAGAGATAGGTAGAAACGCCAAAAAATGATTCGCTTATTGGGCTTCTGTTTAACAAAATCATTGAGGGCCTTTTTATCAAAATCGCCCTCTGCCGATTCAATTTTATAACTCTGAAGAAGGTACTGATCCTCCGGAATATATTTGGTCGAATTGCAGGAACAGAGGAGTATCGAAATGACTAAAATCAGAATATATGTGATCCTGCAGTGCAATGGTATCTTTTAAAAAACCAAAAGTACGAATTTTAATGCACCCAAAAATTTTTCATCTTTGCAGTTATCCAATATACTGCCATGATCCCGATCAACCAATCCAAACTGATTCGCTCCCTTCGTCGTAAGAAATACAGAGATCACTATGGGATCTACCAGGTTGAGGGTGAAAAGATGATTGGTGAGTTCCTGGAGGGAAATAGTGGAAGAGATCATCAAGTCCAGGCATTGTTTGCTACCCAAGAGTTTATTGTAAGGAACCGGGACCTGCTTCATGGGTTGGAGGATAAGGTAAGAGAAGCAACCCCTTCCGAACTGAAGAAAGTCAGCAACCTGGTTACGCCTCCACAGGTTATGGCCCTTATTTCCCAACCAGACAGAAATCCCAACCCGGAAAATTTACTTTCAACTACTGTACTGGCATTTGAATCTATACGAGATCCGGGGAATTTGGGAACGATTATCCGGACTGCCGACTGGTTCGGAATCAACCATATTGTTTGCACCCCGGATTCGGTGGATGTGTTCAATCCAAAAGTTGTGCAGGCCACCATGGGGGCTATTTCACGGGTGTCTGTCTACTACCTCGATTTTGAGCATTTGTTATCAAAATCAGCAATGAGAGAGAAGGTCGTATATGGAACCTACCTGAAGGGTGATTCCATTTACGAGAAATCATTGGATAAGAATCCTTGGATCCTGTTCGGAAACGAATCGCAAGGATTATCTGAGAGGTATGCGCCATTCATCCAACATCGAATAACCATTCCATCCTATTCCGGTTACAGGATTGGCACCGAATCCCTTAACCTCGCTTCATCCGTAGCGATAGTCTGTTCCGAACTGCAAAGGATTAGTTAGCCTCACCTACTCAAAGTGGAAATTCAGCATAATTATATAAGAGGTGGCCCGATCGATGGAAGCTACAAACTGGGGATTTGGCGGCCGGCCATCATCGGAAATAATATTCCTTAATCCCACTGCCAGTTTTATTTCAGGAGCAAACTTGAAGTACCTGAGGTAGGTATCTACACCAAAACCAAACTCAAAATAAAGATCAGCCGGTTTAAATTTCAGATACTCTGCAGATTCGCCGTCAAATTCCTTCTTGGCTGACATATCGTACCGGAAATTTAATCCTCCCACCACATATGGCCGGTAATTGTTCACCCGGTCTGACCGGTACTTCACATGGAGAGGGAAATCAAGAAAGCTGGGACCTAATGCCACCGGGTTATCGGCATCTGAGATTTTAGCCAACCCACCCTGACCAGTGGTGTAATCATAATAAGATATCTCCCTCGATCCAAAACTGATACCTGGCAGGAACCTGAGGTTCCAATTTTTGTTCATCCGTAAATCCGAGACAATGCTTACCTGAAAACCAGGCAATAGATGGCTCACATCTGCATAAATAAAGTTATCTGCATCAAAGTTTCTCGAAAATCCAACATCCATGGCATTGAATCCAACTGTGAACCCAAAATGAAGTTCCTTTAGATCAAATGCGGGCAGATTCCTGGGCATCTCTTCCTGGGAGATTCCGCGCATGGATAGGAGCAGAATCACGACGAAGAGGAGGAGTTTTCTCATTATTGATTTAAACGCGTAAATATAGCAATTAGTATACATCCCCCTGGGAGTAATCAATCAGCCAGTAAGTGTTCCAGGGCGTTCTCAAAATCCCGGGCATAATCAGAGATGAAACCAAAGGAAACGTCATCAATCCGAAGCTCCTCTTTGGTTACATGCCCAAGAGCTGAAAAATGCAATCCCGTCTCCATCATATAATCCAGAAAATCGGTCTCTTGTTCGGGTGTGACACTCACCACCACCCGGCTCTGCGCTTCTCCAAAAAGAAAAGCATCCCCTCTTATCTCGGCAGGTGAGGTTACATCAAAACCCAAACCTCCAGGCAATGAACATTCGACCAGCGTGACGAAAAGCCCCCCCAGCGACACGTCATGAGCGGAACTGACCAATCTGTCTGTTATGAGACTGCCTACCACCTTTTGCAACTTCATTTCATATTCCAGATCAAATTTAGGAGCTGCCGACTCATTGATCAGGTGAACGAAAGAGAGGTATTCTGATGAAGAAATGTCGTTGTCAGACCTGCCAATCAGAAAAATCATGTCCCCTTTCATCCTGAAATTCACTGTCATCACATCCTCGTGATTGTCCAAAATTCCTACCATCCCAACCACTGGTGTCGGAATCACCGAGGTGATATCCTCCCCATTATAAGTAAGGTTGTGAAAACTCACGTTTCCAGCAATAACCGGGATCTCCATTTTTATACAGACTTCTGAGATCCCTCTGATACTTTCTGCAAAATCGTGGTAAACAAAAGGATCCGCAGGATCACCGTAATTAAGACAATCGGCCACAGCCATGGGTCTTCCTCCTGAACAAATGATGTTCCTGGATGCCTCTGCCACAGCAATCATAGCACCTTTTCTGGGTTCCACCCTCCCATACCGGGAATTAGCATCCACACTTACGGCCAATGCCTGTTCATATCCATTTATTTTTATTATGCCGGCATCAGATGCATATTCACTGCTTAAATTCGCTAATCCCGCCATCGTGTCAAACTGTTCATAGATCCATCTCCTGGAAGCAATATTTGGCATGGTTACCATTCTTCGTGCAATCTCTTTCAGATTTCCAGGCATGGGTACTTCATCAGCGGAAACAACACGGGCGGTTTTACCCCTGGATTTCATATCCCTGATGTATACCGGAGCTCCTCCTCCTCTTACAAGCAGGTGAACGGGCAAATCTCCATGGACCTTGGTGCCTGCAATAATCCTGATGCGTTTCTCATTTGTCACCGATCCTATGACCGAACACCCCAACTCCCATCGATCTGAAATCTCCTTAATTTTTTTCAGAGAATCCTTTTCAACAGCCAGCAACATTTGTTCCTGGGTTTGAGAAAGCAAGATTCCCAGCTCATCAATATCCTCCTTTAGAAGAGGAATATCCTCTAACTTGATTTCAACACCCGTCTCCCCCCTGAAGGCCATTTCCGCTGAGGCACAAAGTACACCACCTGCGCCGATGTCCTGCATTCCGCCAATCAATCCTTTCCCGTTCATCTCGTGGAGACAATCCATCAGTATTTTTCCACCGGCAGGATCGGCAACCTGAGATTCTGGAATTATCTGACCTTTATTCTTCAAAGCTTTGGAAGCAAAACCGGCTCCGTGAACTCCCCGACCTGAGGTCTTTTTACCTAACAAAACCACTGCCTGGGACGGACTGCTGAATGCCGCCCTGATCATTTGGCTTTTCTTAATAATTCCAACTCCCATAAGATTAACCAGTGGGTTGAAATTGTAACTGGCGTCAAACTGAATCTCGCCTCCAACCACCGGTACACCAAAATTATTGGAGTAACTACCCAAGGCTGTAACCACTGCATTCACCATATCCCGGATATGCTTCTCTTTTGGATTTCCAAATCTCAGGATATTCAACTGGCCCACCGGTTCAGCACCCATGGTGATCAGATCCCGGTAAACGTTTCCGACACCGACCGCTCCCTGCCTCGGATCAACCGCTATGGGGTGGTTATGTGATTCCATCTTTACCACACATACCAACTCGTCGTTTATGTGGAATACACCCGCATTCTCATCCCTTGCCTTGACATATACCTGGGAGCCCTTCACCGGCATCTCTTCCAGCCACTTGATGGAACTCTTGTAGGAGATATGTTCCGACCACATGGCTGCAAACATGTTCATCTCAAATGGATTGGGCTCCCGGCCAAGCATCGATTTAATGGAATATACTTCATCTTGGGTCAGGTAGGATAACGCGCGTTCTTTTAACTGCTCTTCATTCAAATCCATAAGATCATAATTTAAGGGCAAATATAGTGAATAGATCATATCAAGATAATTTTTACTTTTGTTGGAAAATCTGACCTATGAATTTAATTGCACTAATCACAGGAGCTTCAGCCGGCATTGGCAGGGCCACAGCAGAGCTTCTGGCCAGAAATGAGTTTGATATAATTATCACAGGTCGCAGGGCAAAAAACCTTGAAACCGTCGAGGAAGAAATCCGCTCAAAAACAACAGCCGATGTACTCTCGCTGGCATTTGACATCCGGGATCCTGAGGCAGTTAAATCTGCCTTTGATAAGCTCACCGGAAAATGGAAAAATGTGGATGTGCTTGTAAATAATGCCGGACTTGCAGCCGGACTGAGTCAGATCCATGAAGGATCGGTGGATGATTGGGAGCAGATGATCGATACCAATATTAAAGGATTGCTCTACATCACCAGATTGATCTCTCCAGGCATGGTTAAAAGAGAAAAAGGTCATATCATCAACCTGGGATCGATTGCTGGAAAAGAGGCCTATGAAAATGGGAACGTCTACGTTGCCACCAAATTTGCGGTGGATGGACTTACCCGGGCCATGCGTATCGACCTGGTAAATTACGGGATCAAGGTAACCTCTGTGGATCCGGGTGCTGTGGAGACCGAATTCAGCCTGGTGCGGTTCAAGGGTGATTCGGACAAAGCGGATAAAGTATATGAAGGATTCACCCCTCTCTATGCGGAAGATATCGCAGATGCTATTTTATTTGTCGTAACCCGGCCTCCGCATGTGAATATCAATGATATGCTCATCATGCCTACCTCCCAGGCTGCTGTCCATAAATTGGTGAGGAAGAAGTAATCCAATAATTCAGAAACTAACAGTCTAAAATTCTTACTCAATGTATAAAGTAGATTATCTCGAGAAATTCACAAGAACGGTATTTGAAAAAATGGGTTGCAGTCCCGAAGATGCAAAAATGGCCACAGATGTATTCATTGCTGCTGAATTGAGAGGATATTCCAGTCACGGAATGATCCGCATCAAAGACTATTTCCAACTCTGGCAGGCTAAACGAATCAATATCAGGCCCAATGTCCGCATCGTTCACGAATCTCCCAGCACAGCTGTTGTGGATGGAGATGGGGCCATTGGGATGATCGCTGCCACAAAATCCATGCAGGTAGCCATTGAAAAGGCCCGTGTTGCTGGTACCGGATGGGTATCCACCAGGGGATCCAACCATTACGGATTTGCAGGGTACTATTCCATGATGGCACTGAAACACGATATGATCGGGATTAGCCTGACCATTGCCAATCCACTTGTGGCACCCACTTTTTCGGTCGAACCCATGCTTGGCACCAACCCCATCTCTGTATCTGTTCCAGCTGATAAATACCCTCCTTTCGTATCAGATTTCTCCACCACTCCCATTGCACGGGGCAAACTCGCCATAGCAGCCAAAAAAGGCGAAAAAGTACCCCTTGGCTGGGTTCAGGATGCCGACGGTGTTCCGTCGGATGATCCGGATATTATTACCCGGGGTGGTTCCATGGTTACCCTGGGCGGTTCTGCACAAAACGGTAGCCACAAGGGATATGCGCTCAGCGCTATCGTAGATATCCTTTCAGCAGTTCTCTCAGGTGCCAACTTCGGGCCCTTCTGCCCTCCTTCCCTGGCCTTCCTTCCGGTTAAAGAAGAGAAAGTGGGTGAAGGAACCGGACATTTCTTCGGTGCCATGTGCATTGATGGCTTCCAGAAACCGGAGGTATTCAAAGCGCAGATGGACAAATGGATCGAGACTTTCCGCAACGCCAAGCCTGCCAAAGGGCATGAGCGCGTAATGATTCCCGGCGATATCGAACGGGAACGTGAAGAACGTATCCGCAAAGAGGGGATTGATGTGCTGGTGTCGGTGCAGAAAGAAATGAAGGAAATTGCCGATCAGCTGGGTATTGTTTTTGAAATGGAATAGGAAAATCCAGCTCCGGGCAAATATGATGGCCATCCCCAAAATACCTGCCCCGATAAGGGCATGGCATTCAAGGGTAACCTTATCGTCAGGATACATGACCGCAATCCACATAAAAAGTGACACCTGACAGGATGTCGCTGTGGATGGTTTTGCGAAGGAATCTGAAAGGGGTGAGAATAACTATTTACACATAGAATCGGGTATGCTTCGGAATGTTTTATGGCCACGAGAAGCTCAGAACGGCTAATATCACTATTTTTGCCAAAACTCTTCCCCCATGTTCGATACCATACTCAACCACCGATCCATCAGGAAATACTTGACCGATCCTATCCCACAGGAAATACTGGAATACATTCTTGAAGCCGGGATACGGGCATCTACTACAGGAAATATGCAGGTCTATTCAATTATCTCCACTACCGACGAAACCATCAAAGAGGAGCTGGCTCCCTGCCATTTTAACCAGCCCATGATAAAAGAGGCCCCTGTGGTGCTCACATTCTGCGCTGATTTCAACAGGTTTAATAAGTGGTGTAAGCTACGAGGAGCCGAACCCGGATATGATAATTTTTTGTCATTTATGACCGCTGCCATTGATGCATTGCTGGTGGCCCAGAACGTTTGCATAGCTGCCGAGGATGCCGGTCTGGGGATTTGCTACCTGGGAACCACCACCTATATGGCAGGAAAAATCATAGAGGTGCTGGAATTGCCCATGGGCGTTGTTCCGGTTACAACGGTTACCGTTGGGTACCCAAACGAATCGCCGGATTTGACCGACAGGCTGCCCCTGGAAGGAGTCCTGCACTATGATAAGTACAGCGATTATTCGGAAAAAGAGATCGATAAGCTTTACAGAGAGAAGGAGTTGATCACAACTTATCAAGAGTTTGTCAAAGAAAACAACCAAGCCTCACTGGCCCACGTATTTACGGATATACGCTACAAGAAAGGTGACAACGTATTGTTTTCCAAAGCTTTACTTGAAGTCTTGGAGAAACAGGGATTTATGAATAACAAATAATAAAATTACATTGATGCAACTTTTTTCGATTTGTTGAGTATAACATATAAACAGTTGGTTTTTTTGTTTTGAGATATATTCTATCTTTGTAACATAGCAATACCGGTTCAAAACCTAGAGTCATGAAAAGAACAGTAATCATTTTCGCAGTTGTGTTTGCAGTAGGTATTCTGGTTAGTTCATGCAACAAGCACGCATGCCCGGCGTACAGTCAGATTGATACCGAGCAGACTGAGCAGACTGGCTGACCGGTAAATTGTTCCTGAAACATCATCAAAGATTTACCTGTGGTAGATCTTTTTTTTTGTCCAGATCTCAACAATCACTTCATTATTTCGTTAATTTGTACGGGGTAGTTATCCTCATTGTCAATGAGAAAGTACATTATACTCATATGGATCATCTGGTCTGTTTCCATCTCTGTGAAGGCCCAGGGAGAAATTGATGACCAGAAAAGAGTCATGTTCAGGGATGAACGGACCTATGGGGGTTTTCTCACTTCTAATGGGTTCGGTGTGAACTTCAGATATGGCTTTTGGAGAAATGCACGTAACCAGTTCATCCTTGATGGGGACTTTACCTATGTGAAGAATCCCAAAGAGGTCAAGACCACTGTAGCCTACGATTACAGCTCTCACCGGTACATATTTGGAAAGCAGAACCTGTTTTGGGAGTTGAAAGGGATGGCAGGGTGGCAAAAAGAGTTATTCCGGAAACATGATAAAACCGGGATATCTGTCAGGATGTATTATGCAGGTGGTCTTTCCATAGGTTTCCTCAAACCTATCTATTATGAAGTCTATTCCTTTTCATCCATTGGAGAAGCGATCAGCAAGGAATTCTTAAAATTTGATCCGGCCATCCATAAAACGCAGTTTGGCGGACGCGGACCCTTTTTTATGGGTTTTAACGAGATCAAGGTTTTACCGGGATTGACGGCCAAGACCGGGCTCAGTTTTGAATATAGCCAACGGGATGCTGTCCTTCATGCACTGGAGGCCGGGGTAAGCCTCACAGTTTATCCCAGAGAGATCCCTATAATGGCCACTGAGCAAAATAATCTCTTGTTTTTCAACCTGATGGTTGGATACCGTTTTGGCAGTATTGTTAACATTAGTGAAGCTGCCAGAGCAAAGACAAGAAAACAACGAAGGCAGGAGCGAAAAGCTCAGAAACCGACCCTTCCCTACCCCATATTTTAATGGCTCAATAATTCTGGATTTTGCCTGGTCCCGTGTTTTGACGAAAGGATATTATTGCGTAAATTTGCACTCCTGTTATAAAAAAAACAGCCTTAACGTACTCATTTAATAATTAAAATCATGGGAAATATAAAAGTTGGTATTAATGGATTTGGTCGGATCGGAAGACTGGTTTTCAGGGTTGCTACTGATATGCCAGAGGTAGAAGTTGTTGCAATAAATGACCTGATCGATGTGGACTACATAGCGTATATGCTTAAATATGATTCTACTCACGGACGCTTTCACGGAACGGTTGACGTAAAAGATGGTAACCTCGTGGTAAATGGTTCTACAGTGAGGGTTACTTCAGAAAGAAATCCTGCGGACCTCAAATGGGATGCTGTGGGGGCAGACTATGTGGTTGAGTCAACCGGACTCTTCCTTACCAAAGAGAAAGCACAGGGTCATATCGCGGCCGGAGCCAAGAAAGTGATTATGTCTGCACCTTCCAAGGATGATACTCCGATGTTCGTCATGGGAGTGAACCAAGAGAAATACAGCAGCGATATGGAATTTGTTTCCAATGCTTCCTGTACTACCAACTGCCTGGCTCCCATCGCCAAAGTACTGAATGACAAATTCGGGATCGTTGAAGGTCTTATGACCACCATTCATGCGACTACTGCTACTCAAAAAACTGTTGATGGTCCATCAATGAAAGACTGGAGGGGTGGTCGTGGAGCCGGACAGAATATTATACCTTCGTCCACCGGAGCTGCCAAAGCAGTGGGAAAAGTAATTCCTGAATTAAATGGAAAACTTACAGGAATGGCATTCAGGGTCCCAACTCCCAATGTTTCCGTAGTTGACCTGACCTGCCGCCTTGAAAAGGGAGCTTCTTATGAGTCTGTTTGTGCCGCCATGAAAGAAGCAAGTGAAAGCGAACTGAAAGGAGTTCTTGGATACACCGAAGAATCAGTTGTTTCCACGGATTTCCTGGGCGAATTATGCACCTCATACTTTGATGCCGGTGCTGGCATCGGTCTGAACGACAATTTTGTGAAAGTGGTCAGCTGGTATGACAACGAAATGGGTTATTCCCGCAAAGTTGTGGAACTGCTGATTCACATGAACTCGGTGGATAACGCTTAGAGAACATAAATTTTCCA
>CAZCQL010000092.1:0-16930 GCA_964500835.1 uncultured Bacteroides sp. | reverse complement strand
TCACACAGTAGTGCAGTTATCAACTTTCTATTCACTTCTTTTTTGATTACCTAGCAACAACAGTTGCCTTATGGAATCGCCGGTTCAAACGCACAATACACTCGCAGCGGAAATAAAATGTGTCAGAGAATTCCTAAAAAACGAGGAATTCAGGTACAATGGTAAACTCTCCTGGGAGTGTTCCCTGGATCCAGAGGTGGATACCACTGTGCACATTCCAAGTAACTTGATTCATACGTTTGTGGAGAATGCCATCAGATACGGCATTTTTCAAAATCCGGAAGGCGGGAAGATTGATGTGTCAATCAATAAATCAAGCCTGGGAATACTTATCATGATTAGCGATAATGGAATAGAAATAAAGGACTCACTGATCATCCAAAATCACTGCATGGAAAGGCTCAAATTACTCGATAGCTATCTTGAGCTTTTTAACCGAAAACATCCCTGCAGGGTTAGCTACAAGATTCTGGATCGTTCTGAATTTGAAACGGATCGAACCGGTACACGGGTGTTGATTACCCTAAAATATTAATAGATCGGAAGCACGTTCAACTCGAGCTTTGATCCCATCCCGGCAGTAAAAGGACTTCCCTCAAAATAAAGCATATTCCTTCCTAAGGTAACGGGCAATTCAGAACCGGTACCGCCTTCAGCTTCTATTCCCGATAACCATTCCAGGAATCGTCGTGCATCCAAATAATCCCTGAATTGAAGCAAATAATCAACTCCATTCCCCGCCCTGATCTTCATTTCTGGTTTACCTCCATGCGCAGTCCCAATGCCATAAAACCCAGGAAGGAAATCTTTTTTTGTGAAAAGTACTACCTCTTTATTTAGAGATCCTGAATAGTACTCCACCTGATCATCCCATTCCTGGTATGTTTTCCATCCCGATTGCACGTGCCGGTAGATATAATCTAACCGAAGTATGGCTTTAATGGAATCAGGAATTTCCTGCATCCTGGGCACAAGCACATCCACAAAACTTACTCCCGCAACAGTTGCTCTGCCAGGATCTTCTACACCACTCCCGGCAAATAAGGGAATCGTAAGTCGTTCAGGAAATCCTTCAAATTTTAGAGATACATCGGCCATCACATTTCCGGTGAGGTCAATATCCCTTGTACCCTCCTCCTCAATCGATATCTCGAGGTCATTGATGCTTCCATTAAGCTTCATAAAACGGGATTTAATCACTTGCTTTTCAGTCCGGACGAGAGTTCCCTTTCCACTCACTTCAGATTTATGAGCCAAAGTCCCATCCACATCCAGGCTAAAACTCCTGGAAAAACTAACATCCGCAATTTCTAATTCCCCGTATTCGGTGGTAAATTTGTTCCATTCCTTAAAATGCAGGTTGTATTTCTCAGGGATTTTAAGGGAGAATGTAAGATACTGGATCCGGTCAGCCGGAGAGAATCGTGCAGATGCATCATTTATTACCTGGTAGTTCCGTTTTTTACGTATGGTAAACACCATTCGCAGCGATTTGCTTGTGAGGTCCAAAGCTCCCACCTCTTCGTGAGGCAGGTACTCTTTGCTGAGAGTGCTGAGAAACTGCGAATTGTCGGGATACCTTTCATTAAGGATCTGAATCATCTGTGTTTGAGCGCTGGCACTCAGGCCCCACAGATTTTTGTTCAACGAACCTGTTCCTCCTGAGCTGAGCCTGGATCCGAACAGATCCATATCCACCAGGGAATTATCCTGTGACTTGTAGGTAGCCGATTTAAATCTCTTTATAGAGGTACACCCCGTTAAGAATAAAAACAATAGAATTCCAATAAGCAATAAAGAGGGCTTCTTCATGAGTTCAGTTTTTAAGGGCACGCTGACAGGAATCAGTCTTTAAACACCATTGCAACTATTGGATCTTCAGTATGCTCGGTACAGATGATCTCCACCTCCTTTACAAATTCTTTGGCCGAACATTCAAGGTACGGGGTGCATTCAAACGACATTCCATCCTCATATACATCTTTCTTATTCGAATCGATGCAGCGAGGAGCGCCCAGGTTACGTACAATCAAATAATACATAAATATACTATTGACTACTTAATCGTTTTTAATACAACGCACCGAATAGCCATCCTTCACGGGATATTTTTCCCGTAATATCTCTCCTCGCCCGGCATGCAATCCCATCAACCAGGCAACCTCATCATCCCCGCCCGTAGAAGACCAGAAGGCAGTATACGATCCACCTGACCTGTAAATCCCAAGCGTATCCCTGAATCCACCGGGGATCGCGCTGAAACCACTTGAATTGGTAGCGAAAAGATTAGGCTCAACCCACAATGAGGTCCCAGGCTCTTTCAGCATGCCTCCCTCATCCCATCCGTGCCATCCCTCATCTTTGGCTAAAAGCTCACTCATACCCAACTGTACTTCCAATTGTATCCATTCAGCATTGCCGGGTAAGTGCCAGCCACTTGGACACACCCCCTGTACCGCGTTGTTTTCAATATTGCTGCTATCCACACTATTCATAGCAGCCGGCCACGTGTAAAGTGCACCATACGTAGAAAAGGCTAACTGGCTATTGTCATAAAAGCAATACCCTCTTGAATCTGCACTCAAGGCCATCCACTCATCAACAGATTCAGCAAATGGGATAGAAACCCCATCAGAATACCTCACAGATTTCAGGTTCTCCGCCATCCATACCTGGTCCCCGATCTGGATGGTAGCATATTCATTTCCATCAATGTCTGTGATGGAGGAATTGTCCCACAGGGTAATAAATCCAAAGCTCTCTCCATAACCGGTCCCAAGGATATTGGTGGCATAAGCCCTGATGAAGTAGACAGTATAGGGAGCCAGACCATCTATCTCACTCTCAAAATTACCTGATCCAGCACCATCGCTGATGCAATTATCATCAATGGTTGGTCGTGTTGCGGTAGACCAGCAAATTCCCCGCGAAGTGATTTCGGCACCTCCATTATGGATTATCAGGCCTCCGGCCACTGCCGAGTATTCCTCTACTATAAAGGCTTGCCGAGTGTGCAAAGCCGGAACCGTTGGTGGCGTTGTGATAAATGATTTCTCCATTCCATAGGAAGTCTGATCTCCACCTGCTTCCCCTGTTCCATATGCTTTCACATAATAGGTTGTATTAGGAGATAGTCCTGAAATAGTTGACGAATATATTCCAAGATCGGAAGTCCCGCCCAGCTCATTCTTAGTTCCATTCTCCATGGTGGGATCGGGTGATTCGGACCATACGAATCCATGCTGCAGAACTCCATTCTCTCCAAGATCGTGGATCTCTCCCTCAATGACACAAAACGTTGGGCCCACCTCATCAATGCTCCCTGTTTCGATTTCGATCAGAACGGCAGGTACTTCAGGCTGACAGGCATGTAATATGATCACAAACACCAGAATCACCTGGAGCCATGGCCTTTTTCCCCTGGTAAGATCCAAATTCATTCGAGCGGATTATTCTTAAATATAGTGCCTGGAACGCTCAAACACAAAAAAAGCTATGAAATATGTGGTCTCACCCATTTGACGATCTCTCCAAAAACCTCATCCCTGTTGCATTCGTTGAAATTTTCATGATAGTTATCCGGATAATAAAGCTCCGTGACCAGACCCGGCTTTATCTGCCCCAATAGTTGCCTGCTACTAATGGAATCGGCCACTTTATCATCTCCGGCTATTATTGCTAAAAGTGGGTGTTTCCATTCTGCTATGTTTCCGGGGATCCATCTTTGTGCTTTCAATAATTCATTGGCAAATCGCGCAGAGGCCTTGTGAGCTTTAATGTGATCGCGTTCATCCACCCTGTGACGATTATAAATCGCTTCATCGTGTGTGACGTGCACCACAAGGTCTTCGATGGGGACTGCCATTTTTGGAGTTAGTGCTGAAAGGATGCCTGCCAGTTTATACATGATCCATGGTGCCTTAATTGCATTTACAAAATAGGGAGAGGATATGATGAATCCTTTGATAAGGGGCTCTTGATTCCAACGCCGAATCCCAAAATGCGTGGATATCAATGCACCCATTGAGTGGGACAATATAAAAACCGGGATTCCGGGAAACTGCTTTTTGACCCAATCAATCATTCGTTCTAAATCGTCCAGAAATACTTCAAAATTAGGAATGTATACCTTTTCTTTTTTATCATGGCCATGTTGGTCAAGTGCAGCGGTAGCCATCTCATACTCTTTAAAATAAAGTGCAGGAAAACAATAGGCTCCTCCATGATCAAGGCCTCCGTGAATGGTTAGAAAAATTGCCCTGGGTTTTTTGGGTTCCCACACATGAATTTCACGTTCAGTGCCATCACTGCACGTCAGTGTTTCAATACGGTCCTCGGAAAATCTCATGGCCGGGGAATGGTTATTTCCCCCACGAGGTAGGTCACAGCATTTCCGGAAATTCTCACGCGATCATCCCTGATTTCACAAACCAGTTCACCACCCCTGGAGGAGAGTTGTCGCGCAGTCATTTTCTTCTTCCCCAGTATCCGCGACCAGTAGGGAGTTAGTGTGGTATGGGCCGAACCGGTCACAGGATCTTCATTGATTCCGGTTTGGGGGGCAAAAAATCGGGAAACAAAATCCACCTCGTTGCCCATGGATGTAACGATCACACCCCTCCCTCCCAGCTGTGCTAATAATCCAAAATCCGGAACTAAATCTTCGATCTCGCCCTGACTGGCATAAATGAATAAAAAATCTGATTTCCCTTTAAATGCCTTTAGCGGTGCTCTGCGCAGAGCAGTAACAATTATCTCAGGAACCACCATCTCTTCAAGTCTGTCTACCGGAAAATCCAGTGTGAGAAGATCATCTGATCGCTCAACAGCCAGCCTTCCACTGAATAACGACTCAAATTCCACACGACCGGATGGATAGCCCAGGTGTTGGAACAAGACATGGGCGGTTGCCAGGGTGGCATGGCCACAAAGGTCCACCTCTACCTCGGGCGTGAACCACCTGATTTCAAACCGGTCATCCACAGGAACCGCGAATGCTGTTTCGGAGAGGTTATTTTCATTGGCAACTCGCTGCATTAAATCCGCATCCAGCCATTCATCCAGGATGCAAACGGCAGCAGGATTCCCTCTAAATACATGAGGGCTAAAAGCATCCACCTGGTATATCTTAAGTTTCATCTCTTTAGGTATGAATCATTTGTATAAGCGAAGTGCCCGATGATACGAAAATCAATGGCATAGTAGGCAGGATCATATACGACATGTTCCCGAGTCAGAAACAATGCTGCCTGACTCAACCGCTTGCCAAAACTATCCTGAGAAAATGTGCAACAAGATGAAGCAATCATCCAGCCTATGAGGAATCTAGTTTTCATACATTCGGAGTATTATCACCCAAAATTTACCGATAATATGCCACACTTAACCTTTTTCACACCGCAAAATCAAAACTAAGCGAAAAAGTGAATAATTCCATGACAATATGCCCGATATGATGATCCCGGCCTGCCACTTTTTCAATAATATGCGGCGGGCACAGTTGTTGCCCCGCATACACCACATCAAAAGGAGAGAGACAAATGGGACAAATTTTTCAAATATCAGCCGATGATTATCACATACAACCGAAAAGCAGCCTCCGGAAAGTGGATGATGATTCGATCCTTCTGGATGCATATTCGCAAGCTGTTGTTGCAACAACAGAAAAAGTAAGCCCGGCTGTGGTTAATATCAAAGTTGAGAAAAAACTACGGACAAAGTGGGGATCCGAAGCTGGCGGATCAGGTTTTATTATCTCTCCTGAAGGTTTCATTGTTACCAATTGCCATGTGGCGGAGAATCACGAGAAAATAGAAATTGAGTTGCAGGACGGAAGGGCATACCCTGCAGATCTGGTTGGACTCGATCCGTATACAGACCTTGCAGTTCTGAAAATCTATACCGAAAACCTTCCCTTCGTTTCATTCCTGAAAAATGTTGAATTAAGAGTAGGCCAGCTGGCTATTGCCATCGGAAACCCATTTGGATTTCAGTGCACAGTAACCACAGGGGTTATCTCGGCACTTGGCCGTACACTCCAATCAAGATCGGGACGGATGATTGATAATGTAATACAGACAGATGCGGCACTAAATCCTGGAAATTCTGGTGGACCATTGGTAAATTCGGCAGGGATGGTGACCGGTGTAAATACTGCCATCATCAAAGAAGCGCAGGGGATTTGTTTTGCCATTGGAGCAGGTACGGCAGAATATATCATCGGAAAGTTAATTATGAATGGCAGGGTACGGAGAGGATATCTGGGCATAGCCGGCCAATTTATGCAAATCCCACTGAGGGTCATCGATTATAACAAACTCAGATCAAGTAGCGGAGTGAAAGTGGAGAGTCTCAAGAAGCATAGGCATATTGACAATCATTCCCTCAAAAGGGGAGATATTTTAGTGGAATTTAATGGCTCACCCGTTGCGGGGATTGACAGCCTTCAGCGATTCTTAAATGAAGATACTATTGGGGGGAAAGTCTCGCTTGGAATTTTACGCAAGGGACATAAACAGGAGATCGAAGTAATCCCTGGTGAGTTATTTGATTAATCCGGCCATCTCACAAATTCGGTTGCCGATTGTTATATGATCTGACTTTATTTTAATTATATGAAATTTACACCATGAAACTAGCCCTGTTTAGCTCGAAAACCTATGATTCGGAATATTTCCAAATTTCAAACAAGCGTTTTGACCACCACATCACATATTTTGAAACCCGGCTCCGAAGCCGGACTGCCCACCTGGTGGATGGATTTGATGCGGTATGTGTCTTTGTGAATGATGTGTTGGATAAGGAGACGGTTGGTATTCTGAAGTCCCGTGGAGTGAAGGTGATAGCTCTTCGTTGTGCAGGGTTTAACAATGTGGATCTTGAAGCAGCTTTTGAAGCGGGTATCAAGGTAGTTCGTGTTCCGGCCTATTCTCCGGAATCTGTAGCTGAGCATGCCCTGGCTTTAATCTTAACGCTGAACAGAAAAACCCATAAAGCATACAACAGGGTACGGGAAGGAAATTTCTCACTTGAGCGCCTCACAGGATTCAACCTGACCGGTAAAACTGTGGGTGTCATAGGAACCGGTAAAATAGGTGCTTCTTTCGCACGCATCATGCTGGGTATGGGATGTATTGTACTGGCCAACGACCACTATCCCGATGAAGCCCTTCGCATGGCCGGTGTGAAATATGTGGAGCTGGAAGCATTGCTATCCGGCGCAGATATCATTTCACTTCATTGCCCCCTCACCCCGGAAACATCGTACATGGTGAATAAAAAGACCCTGAAAATGATGAAACCAGGTGTGATGATTATAAATACCAGCAGGGGTGCTCTTATTAACACCCATGACGTGATTAAATCACTGAAAAACAGCGATGTAGGATATTTGGGAGTGGACGTGTATGAGCAGGAGGAGAAACTCTTCTTCAAGGATCATTCGGAAGAGATTTTACAAGATGACGAAATTGCCAGGCTCATGTCTTTCCCCAATGTGCTTATTACCGCGCACCAGGCTTTCTTTACGCGGGAAGCATTGAGTCAAATTGCCAGCACCACACTTCAAAATCTGACTGACTTCGAGAATGGACTGGAACTTGTAAATGAAATTAATTATAACGCGCCCAACACCTAACAACCTTCCCTGAAATGGTTTTTACGAACCTTGATATTTAATAATTGGCTGTTTCTGGGACTTCCACCAAAAAAACGGCTTCTGCGAATTATCTGCTCGATTGTATCGTTGTTTCTTACACGTAATTCAAGAAAATCCGGAAAAAGGACCACAGAATACCATGCTTCGATCCCGCCTTCCAGCAGATATACATCGCCAGGCAGGTCGCTTGATATATCATACAATCGCTCATTATCAGCCGACCCATAGATTACAACCAGTCCTTTGGTATTCTCTTCAGGAAGTACCTCTCCATTTTCGTAAGGCATGGCCAAAGGAATATGATATAGATCAAAGGCCTCTTCATCCCTGGCATCCAGGATGGTAATTGCCTGGTCTCTAAGGTAGAGGATTTCTGCCAAGTGATTGGCAGAAATATAATGCACTTTATTCCCGTCAATTCGTTCTTTTTCGAATTTCCATGTGGGATAGAAGTTGTTCTTTGCCGAATAATTGGTGAAAGCAGCAGAAATCGAAACAACAATGGCCAGGATCGCCAGTATGTAGTTTATCTTCATGCAGTCAGGAATTAGAAAGTTTGTTGTTATACCGATCTTCTACCCGTCCAGCAATCCAGAATGCCCCCAATGCAATGATAGTGATTAAAAAGGTGAGCAATCCATAATTCATATTCAATGCTTCGCTGATTGATAGATCACCAATAGAGGAATAATCAATGGCCTTGGCCAGAAGTGGTTCCATTTCTCCAAACAAAACCAGACCCGTAAACATGCCGGCAAAAACCGCCAGACCGTCAAGTTTGCCGGTAAATACAGCCACACATGATGTACCCGGACACAATCCACATAACACAAATCCAAATCCAAATACAATACCTCCGATGATCTGGGGCCACAGGTATGTTCCGTTTATATAAATCTGTGTAATGTCAAGGACACCGAAATAGCTTAGCCAGTAGATCCCTACCATAGCAGTCACAATGGCAGAAAAAAGGACCTTAAACATTCTCATATCAGTAAAATAAAACTGCTCTACAAGTTTTCGGGCATTTCCAAACCCGGCTTTCTCCAGGAACATGCCAAAGAGAACCCCCGTCAAGAGCGCAAACAGAAGGAGAATTCCTTCCGGAACCTGGTAATTAAATTGAATGGGAGCCACTAGTTCCATACTTTTTTCATTAAGAAGGCGATAGAATAACCACCGATGAAAACCGATATCATAAATAACCACGCACCCGGACTCTGAACTGCTCCGCCGCTCAGAGCGAGCCCGCTGGTGCATCCCCGGGTAAACTTGGCCGCAAATGCCATGATCATTCCCCCGGAAAAAGCCAAAACCAGTCTGTTCAGATTGGAAATACGGGGACCCTTGATCACTTCAAACTTAAAACGACCGGAAACAATTCCAGAGACGAGGCCCCCCAGGCAGACTCCGGCTATTTCAATCACCACCCAATCCTTTAACGGACTGTCCACTCCGGAGACATATCCCGAATAAACAGTGTTCGAGAGGGCGTATTCAGGGGAAATGGCGTGTATAACTGTAGCCAATAGCCCGTTAAATGCTCCAATGGCTCCTAATCCTCTTCCAGTAACCACAAACGAAAGTATGATCAGTAGCCCTATTCCCACCCCAACTATGTAAGGGTTCCAATAAGGGTATGGTTCTCTCTTTTTCATATGTAATTGATTAATCATTTTCAGATGGATCCAGTGCCGGTGAGGTTATAGGAAGGTCAAGCTCCTCCCATTCCTGGTATGATCCATCATACACCAGGGCCGGAAATCCAAGATGCCTGGCTACCATGTAATTAACAGATGCACGCACACCAGATCCACAATAATATACTGCTGTGGTACTGCGATTCATCTGTGCTTTCTTGAATTCCTTCAGCAAAACAGCATCCTCCATAAACCGGTACGGTATTGTATCAGAAAGGGTAGTTTTATAATCCATAAAATGCGCACCTTCTATGTGGCCGCCAGTGGCATTTAAACCCGTGCTGTCAAATTCTCCATAATATTCATCCTGGGATCTGGAATCAACCACCACGTAATCCGGACTCCACCTGAGCAAATTCAATTCCTTTGCCCTTATGATAACCTCCCGTGTATCACCAAGTTCGATCTCCCCAACCGCCACATCGGTCGCATTCCCATCCATCGGCCGCTGTCCAGATCTACCCTCAGTTACCGCTCCATCTTCATCAGTCCACCCCTGAAGTCCTCCGTTCAGTACAAAAGTTTGGTCTCCCAGTCCCGCATAATCAAGGGTCATGAATACCCTTGCGGTTCTGGAGATCATCTCCGCATTCTCGTAATAAAGAAGGATTCTGGAATCACTGGAAATTCCCAGCGACCTAAGCAATTCTCCTAAAACAGACACCCCGGGAAGCTCATTTCTGAGATCACCTGCTGTCACCGTAAAATCGTAGGGATCGAGAAAATATGAACCCTGTATATGAACCGAATCAAATACCTCCATTGTACCTACATGCAGGATAATCAGTGAGGAAGGGGTAATGAGTTGTTCCCTGAGCCATTCATTTGACACGAGCACGCCCGTTCTATTTTTAGTCTGACCGCCAGAACAGCCTGCCAAAATGATCGATGTCCCTACTATAATATTCCAGAAATACTTCATATTCCTGTATTTATGCACTAAAGTAAAAAAATACCAGTGTGTATTCCTACAATTATGATCAGCCAGGCGATAAAAAAATCAGAGGGCGGTCCACCTAGTCGCATAATCCCTCCACTCAAAACACAAAAGGAACTAAGTTTGAATTCCACTTATAAAATTATTGAAATGCAAGCAGCGATTTTATATCTATAAGGGATAATTGACCGGCTTTCCATCAGATGGGATGAAAGTCCAAAATAAGTATCTTTACAACCAAATAGTAAGATGTAATGAGAAAATTTAGCCTTCTTTTGTTGGTCTTCTTTCTGATAATCGGTATTGTAGAGTGTACTTCTGAAACCGGAAAGGCGGATTCCACTAAAAATAAAGATAAATCTTCAGTGGTAAAAAAACGTTCTGATGATGGAACTTTGTTAAGTATCAATCCTGTGGATGAGGAGGGACTTGTCCATGGTGTGAAAACAAATTTTTATGAGGACGGAAAAACCATCCATTCAAAAATTACTTATGAGCACGGTCGAAAGCATGGCCCGGCTATCTGGTATTACAAAAACGGTCAAATTTACGAACATACTTCATTCTATCTAAATCGGAAGAACGGACTCACCAGAAGATATTATAAAACTGGTGAATTGATGGAGGAGATAACCTTCAATACGGGGGAAGAACTTCCCGGAAAGAAAAAGTACACAAAGAAGGGTGAGCTAATTACTCAATGAGCCTGCTTTTTTGGCAAAATATAATTTTTGAACTCTCCCAATCGCCGGTCACCCAGTATCTTTTTTTCAATCCAGGAAATGAACCGGTATCTGGACATGTCGTGTTTTGATCTTACCGGATTAAGGCTTCTGGACGGCCCGGAAAATCGAAGCTGATCGTTCCAGTCAAACAGCGCAATCCATGGCTTCATCACGGCAGGATGTGTACCTTTGAAAAAGGTCAGTTTTGAGAGGTTTCCGAAATCAAATCTCTTGTCGAAATGATGTGCGGCGATCTGTTCCTCCACCTTTGATTTTCCACGGTGGTTAATACTGAAGGCTTTGATCTTCCTCTGCATTACCGCGGGTGGCCGTACCCATCCATAGTGGTATATTTTTGCATCCACCTCGGCCACTCTCAATTTATGGGTACCCTCTTGCTGACGATAGTTCAGATTATCAAAATCAGGGATGCGTCGAAATGACTGTGCTGACTCCCATGAGTGGATCTCCGGAAGATTCCGGACAATACGTATCTCCTTTCGATACCAGCAGTGAGAGTCCTGCAGGTGCTCATAATCACCCCAAAAATGAAGGTATCGGAACAAAAGCCCTTGCACCTCTTTGTCATACACCAGCTCACGGCAGCGTTCCCTTATTTTATCTAGGTCATTTTCATGTACTACCTCATCCGACTGCAGGTAAAATAACCAGTCTCCGGTACACCATTTTTTAGCGATATCAGTTTGGTGGGCATGTTCCATGCCCCGGGGGAACTTATCAATATCCCACACAGTATCGATGATGCGGATCCTGGCGTCGCCTATGGCTTCCACTTCTTTCCGTGTAGAATCGTCCTCATCCGAATCGCCCAGCACTACGATGAATTCATCTACCAGTGGCAATATGGACTCAATGGACTGCCGCATAGGATAGTAAAGCTTTAGGGCATTTTTGCCCATGGTGAACCCGCTGATCTTCATAGGCCAGTTAGAACATTTGCATGGCGTGTAGCTTGCTGTAAAGACCCGCTTCGTTTTTTATCAGGTCTTCATGGGTACCCCTCTCCACGATCCTGCCTTCATCAATCACGAGGATCAAATCAGCATGCTTGATAGTGGAAAGACGATGGGCGATTACTATCGAGGTACGGTTTTGCATCAGTTTGATAATCGCGTCCTGCACCAACCTTTCTGACTCCGTGTCGAGGGCAGAGGTTGCTTCATCGAGGATCAGAATGGGCGGATTAGCCATCACAGCACGGGCGATGCTTATACGTTGTTTTTGTCCGCCACTTAATTTGCTTCCACCTTCACCAACACCAGCCTCATAGCCAAGATGGGTTTCTGTGATAAAATCATGGGCATTGGAAACTTTTGCCGCATTAATGATCTGCTCTTCAGAGGTGTCACCGTTTGTCCCAAAGGAAATATTGCTGCGGAAAGTGTCATTGAAAAGAATGGATTGCTGACTCACTATCCCCATGAGGGTTCTGAGCGATTTAATCTTGTAATCCCACACGGGTACTCCATCAATAATAATCTCTCCTTCAGTTACATCCATAAATCTTGGTAACAGATCCACCAGGGTTGATTTCCCGGAGCCTGACTTTCCCACAAGGGCAATGGTCTGTCCCTTCATAATGGAGAAGGAGACGTCTTTAAGCACAAATTCTTTATCGTACTTAAAGGAGACATTCCTGTATTCGATGGAATCCGAAAATCCTTTTGCTTCGATGGCATCAGGTTTTTCTTCGATCTTGTTCTCCGCCAGGAGCAATTGGTCTACGCGATCGACAGAGGCCATCCCCTTTTGGATATTGAACCAGGCCGTGGCAAAGTTCTTCGCCGGCGTTATGATCTGACTGAAGATGATCAGGAAGAATATCAGATTTTCTCCGGTAATATTTTCATACCCGGTAAGTACAAGTGATCCGCCATAGGCCATAATGACCATCAAAACAATGGTTCCTAGAAATTCACTCAATGGACTGGCCAGGTACCTCCGGCGTATGACCTTGCGAAACAGCAAAGCATAGCGGTTATTGGTGTCATAGAATTTCCTCTTCATGTGCTCTTCACCATTGAAGGCCTTAATGATCCTTAATCCCGACAGAGTCTCCTCCAGCAACGCAAGTAATTCACCAAGGCGTTGCTGGCCCATAAATGTGGACTTCCTCAAACCACGTGCAATCCGACCGATCAAGATCCCCGCTACCGGGAGGATTATTACCACGAAGAGGGTCAGATTAAAACTAATTGAGAATAGGAAAATCAGGTAGATGATGATGGTAAGCGGATCCCTGAACAACATCTGCAGAGAACTCATAATTGAGGTTTCTATCTCCTGCACATCGCTGGAAATACGGGCAATTACATCTCCTTTTCTGGCTTCTGTATAATAGGAAAGTGGAAGTCTCAGCACTTTCCGGTATATTTCATTGCGAATATCTCTCACAACAAATGCCCTTATGGGAGCCAGCACATAATTGGCCAAAAACAAAAATCCATTCTTAAGCAAGCTGAAACCAATCACCAGAAGGCTAACCAGCAGAAGGGCTCCGGCTTCACCGCGTATCTGCATTATCCTCGCCATAAATAAGTTAAGGGTATGCATGAAGTAGTCGGTGCTGAATTCAAAATCCATGGGTGGAATGGCAGTGGGCTGATTTTCAAACAATACCCTCAGAAAAGGGATCACCATGGCAAACGAAAAGAGTGCAAAAAAGGCACCAAGAATATTGTAACCTATATTCTGTACCACATGCCGCTTATAAGGAAGCAGGTATCTAAATAATTTGAAAAATCTTCTCATGGGGTTAGCCTCATTTATACCAACGGACTATATTACAATCCAGTATAATTCCAGGGCGTGATTTTCAGCAACTCTTCCTTTACCGATTCGGATACAGCAAGGCCAGTGATAAATTGACGGATAGTCTGCTCAGTAACCATTTCGTTTGTTCTTGTTACCTCCAGTAGCACTTCATACGGATTCGGGAAATTCTCTCGTCGAAGAATGGACTGTATAGCTTCTGCCACCACTGCCCAATTCTGCTCCAGCTCGGCCCTGATTCCGGTTCTGTTAACAATCAGTTTATTAAGTCCTTTACGCATCGATTGCATGGCGACCACTGAATGACCTAATGGCACGCCCACATTCCTCAGCACAGTGGAATCGGTCAGGTCGCGCTGCAATCTTGAAACAGGTAACTTAATCGCAAGGTGAGTAAAGACCGCATTGGCTAAACCAAGATTACCCTCGGCATTTTCAAAATCGATGGGATTTACCTTGTGAGGCATTGCCGAGGAACCAATCTCACCCTTTTTTATCTTTTGAGTGAAGTAGTTCATGGACACATAGGCCCAAATATCCCTGGCCAGGTCCAACAGGATGGTGTTGATCCTTACGAGGGCATGAAATATGGCGGCAAGGTTATCATAATGCTCAATCTGAGTAGTCGGCCAGGAGCGCTTCAGTCCCAACACCTCGCCAACAAATTGCTCGCCAAACTGGAACCAGTCTATGTCGGGGTAGGTCACCACATGGGCATTCATGTTCCCTGTGGCTCCTCCAAATTTTGCAGGTACCGGTATCTCCTTCAGTTGCTCCAATTGTACAGCAAGTCGTTCAATAAATACCCTGATCTCTTTCCCCAGACGAGTGGGTGAAGCAGGTTGTCCATGTGTTCGGGCCAGCATGGCTATGTTGTCCCAATCAGATGCTAATTTGCTAAGTTCATCTGAAAGCTGGTTAAGCATTGGATAATAAACCAAATTCAATGCATCCTTTATACAAAGGGGCGTTGCCGTATTATTTATATCCTGGGACGTAAGTCCAAAATGAATAAATTCCTTATAAGATTCCAGACCCAGGGATTTGAATTTCTCTTTAATAAAATACTCAACAGCCTTCACATCATGATTGGTCACCTTCTCGATTTCCTTAACCTCCTGTGCATCCTTCAGGGAGAAATTAGTGTAGATCTCCCTTAACCCGATAAGATTCGGCTTACTCATAGAAGAAAGCTGCGGTACACCGGCTTTGCAAAGAGCGATAAAATATTCCACCTCCACCTTCACCCGGTATTTGATCAATCCATATTCGGAAAAGTAATCTGAAAGCAGCTCTGTTTTTGACCTGTACCGGCCGTCCACTGGAGAGATTGCGGTTAGTTTATTTAGTTCCATGGAGCATATTTAATTTTCTTGAAACCACTTCCCAAGGTAGTTTTAAATGACGCTTCAAATTTAGCAGAAAATATTCTTACTTTTGATGATATAATTCTTCATTATGAAGCGCAGCATTTATATGGCAGCCTTTTTGGTGATGGCTATGGTCTTTTGTAGCCAGGTCATTTCCCCGGTGAGCTCTCCTTCAGATTCAATTCCGGATAATTCTCTTGTGGTGACCGATAGTCTGACAAATGAAAAAATACTTATATACACCTTTGCCATTATGGATGTAATTGCGGCACCAACCTGGAGGATTACAAAGGAAGCTTTTACTGAAGCCACTTCACTTGGAGCCGATGTAATGATCCTTCATCTGAATACCTATGGTGGTGAGGTGAGCTCTGCCGATTCAATTCGGACCAAACTTCTCAATGCAAAGATCCCGGTATATGTTTTCATTGATGATAACGCAGCCTCTGCAGGTGCACTCATTGCCATCGCGTGTGACAGCATATACATGAAACCAGGAGGCAAGATCGGGGCAGCCACAGTGGTTAACCAGAGCGGTGAGCAGGTTCCGGATAAGTACCAGTCCTACATGCGGGCCACCATGCGGGCCACCGCTGAAGCACACGGAAAGGATACAATTATATCAGGTTCTGATACCACCCTTGTGTGGCATCGAAATCCTGCCGTTGCTGAAGCCATGGTGGATCCTAAATTATTTGTTGAAGGAGTAAGTGATACAGGGCAAGTATTAACCTTTACCGCAACGGAAGCCATCTCAAACGGGTACTGTGAGGGAATAGTTGAATCCATAGAGGATGTGATCGGAAAGCTGGGGATTGAGGAATATGAGTTGAAATCGTTTAATCCTACCGGATTGGATAAGTTGATTGGTTTCCTGATTAATCCAATGATAAGCGGGGTGTTGATAATGATCATCATCGGAGGCATTTACTTCGAACTGCAGTCACCCGGTATCGGCTTTCCTCTGATGGCCTCCATCGCAGCGGCTCTTCTCTATTTTGCTCCTTTATACCTGGAAGGTATGGCCGAGAACTGGGAGATGGTACTGTTCCTCATTGGGGTTGTCTTAATGGTAGTGGAAATCTTTGCTATTCCGGGGTTTGGGGTAGCAGGAATTGCTGGCATTATCGCGATGATCACAGGACTCACACTGAGTCTAGTGGACAACGTGGTGTTTGACCAACCTGAATTTACCGGTGAAGGACTTGGTATTCTAATGAAATCACTAAGCCTGGTTTTGGTCTCTGTATTATTTGGACTGATCCTGTCGCTTTGGGTAACTAAAAAACTTCTGACAACAACCGCATTTAATAACCTTTCCTTAAAGAGCGAACAACTGAAGGAAGATGGATTTATCGGAGTAGAAACCGAACAAGTTTCTCTGGTGGGTAAAAATGGAACTGCCCACACCGTGTTGCGTCCGTCGGGCAGGGTCCTGATCAATGAAAAACTATATGATGCGAAAGCTGAATACGGTTTTATTGATAAAGGGGAATCGGTGAAAGTGGTTCGTTACGAGACAGGTCAGGTTTACGTAGTAAAAGCCTGATGACCCATGATTGTCCGTGAATACCTGTCAGCCGACTTCCCACAGGTGGAAAAACTGTGGAAAGAGACATGCATCTTTACGGAAGAAAGAGGCGATCCTACAGCGATCATTCACAGATGCAACTCTCTTGGCGGTAAATTCCTCATTATGGAAGATACGGAATCCAACGTCATCGCTGGCACTTCATGGATGACTTTTG
>CAZCQL010000091.1:2452-17072 GCA_964500835.1 uncultured Bacteroides sp. | reverse complement strand
GAAGTTAATGTGCTCGGGTAATTGCACTTACTTTCCCTGCGTGAGTTTATAAAGTGTTCATAAATCCAGATTATCTGTATTATATAATGCAGTATATTTAAAGCAGCCAGGTATTGAATCTTTCTATGATCATTGACTCTCCTTGCAGCAAGCTGCGAAGAATGATTGATCCTTTTGATAAAAATTATAGTGCGTTCAGGATTGAACAATTGATCATATTTATTTAACTAACTAAAATTATTATGGAAAGAAAAATTACTTTCATGATGCTCTTTCTTGCGTTGAGCTATTATTCGGCATATTCTCAATGTAAGGCTGATTTTGACAGGAGCCAGAATCCAACGTGTGTAAACTCTCTGGTATATTTTTACAATGTATCTGATTATAATGCGAACACTACCTTTTTGTGGGATTTCGGTACAGGTGCAACTCCTGCAACTTCAACTTCAATACAACCACCAGCAGTTACCTATTCAACTCAGGGTCAAAAGCAAATCACACTAAGACTTTATGACCAATTTGGTACCGAGTGTGACAATAGACAAAGAAACATCGATGTGATACCTGAGCTGAACGTTTCGTTTACATCTACTGCTCCGGAATGTTCCGGAGTAGGTGTCAACTTTACTTATAGTGGTGATGCGGGACTTTCTTATAAATGGGATCTGGGAGGTGATGCAAGCCCTGCAACCTCCTTTGTCCAGAATCCGCAAAATGTTGTGTATAACTCTGGAGGAATAAAAACTATAACCCTGATTGTTTCAAACGGTATTTGTGAAAAAACAATTACACAAGATATCACGATTAGCGAGACTCCGGTTTCAGAATTCACATCAACAGCACCACAATGCAGCGGATTGGAAGTGGACTTTACAAATACAGGAACTTCCACCGGCGTAAATTATTCGTGGGACTTTGGTTCAAATGCCAATCCTGCAACATCTACAGTTCAAGATCCTTCAGGCATCATATATTCTGCTGCAGGTACAAAAACGATTAACTTATTAACTACAGACAGTACTTCCGGCTGTTTCTCATCGGCATCAAATACCATAAACATAAATCACACGCCGGTAGTAAATTTCTCTTCAAATGCTCCGGTGTGCGCTTTTTCTGATGTTAACTTTTCTAATACTGGTGATACAGGTTCAAAGTGGACTTATACATGGGATTTAGGAACTGGTGCTTTACCGGCAATATCAAAATTAGAGAATCCATCAGGTATTGTTTATAATACCGGAGGCAGCAGGATTATTTCGTTAACTATTTCAGATGGTTTATGTTCAAATTTCTTGTCAGACACAATTTCAATATTCAGTTTACCCACAGTTGATGCGGGATTAGACACAACTATTTGTGCAGACAGAAGCCTTCAAATTGGCAGTAATTCAATTTCAGGCTATTCTTATAACTGGTTTCCCTCTAATACGTTAGATAATCCAACAGTTTCAAATCCTGTTGCCAGTCCTATTGCTCAGGCTTCAAATTATGTTGTAACAATAGTTGATACAAATTCTTGCATGGCAATTGATTCAATACTTGTAACAATGTTGGATCCATTATTTGCAAATGCGGGAGTAGATGTTAAAATCTGTGCCGGTGAATATATTCAACTGGGTGCCGCCTTAATTGAAGGTCAGACATATTCCTGGTCACCTAGCTCAGGATTAGATGATCCTTCATCTCCAAATCCCATAGCCAATCCAGATACAACCACAGAATATAGCGTTACAGTTAGTGGGGCAGGATGCGATCCTGTCTCTGATGAAGTACTGGTTCTTGTTCATCCTTTACCCGATGCCAATGCAGGTGCTGATGACACGATTACCGTGGGAGCAAGTACCCAATTGGTTGCAACAGGTGGAGTTCAATATGAATGGTCTCCTCATTACGGAGTAGACAACTCAGGTATTTATAATCCGACAGTAAATCCGACCCAAACTACAACTTATTTAGTTGATGTTACAGATATTTATGGTTGCAAAAACGCTGATGACTTGACTATTACAGTGACAACACCCTCATTCTGGATTCCAAATGCATTTACACCTGACGATAACGGGAAGAACGACATATTATATGTTAGAGGAGAAGGCATTAATAGTTTTGAGTTCAAAATCTTTGACCGCATGGGTCATATAATATTTTTCTCTGAAGATATGTATAATGGCTGGGATGGAAGAAAACAAGTCTCAGGTAAAATGATGCCTTCAGGAGCATATGTATATACAATTACAGGAACTCAAACGAATGGTGAGCCGTTAAATATTAACGGACTTGTTAATTTAATCAGATAAAACAAAAAAATACTTAATACGATGGAAAAAATATACAAGAAGTCACTTATAATAGCAGCATTTCTAACCCTGCTTATTAGTAATGGTCATGCTCAGGATATCAGGTATTCACAGCCTTTTACAAATCCGCTTACTCTAAACCCGGCATTAATGAGTATCAATAATGATCTAAGATTAGATCTCAATTATAGGAATCAGTGGACGGGAGCATCAGCCGGGGGCTATACCACTTCTAGCCTTACAGCATTATATCCTATATTTTTGGGTAATGGTGGCAATAAACTTGACATCGGTATAAACACTATTATGGATAAAGCTGGCGCATTTAACAATTTGTACGTATCCGGAGCAATCGGCTACTCCTTAAGAATAGCAGGAGCTCATAATTTGAGTTTGGCAATAACAGGAGGTTATAGTCAAAAATCACTTGACATTAATAATTTGACTTTTGATGATCAATATGTTCATGGTTCCTATAGCTCCTCCAATGCGACCAGCGAGACTGTGCTTTATGATAAAATAAATTATGCTGATGTGGGTTTTGGCCTTTTATGGAGTTCAGATTACTCAAGAAGTGAATCCAGTTTAAACGGGTATATAGGTGTATCAGGTCATCATTTAAACATGCCGAAAGAATCTTTAACCGGTGAGACAGGAGTATTGTTAAGAAGGTACACCTATCTAGGAGGAATTAAGATATTTGGTGAGAATCTGATAGATTTCACACCAAATATAATTCTGTCCTCTCAGGGCGGCGCCTATGAAGCTGCTGTAGGATTATATTTAGATCTTAATTTTTCTGATGAAGGAAAACTTACTGTCGGGTGCTGGTATAGAGACAATGATGCAATTGCTTGTTTAATCAAATTTGATTATAAGTTTTTTGTAGTTGGTTATAGTTACGATATACCTAATTCTGGATTGGGTAGAGCTATACCAGGCTTAAATACTCATGAGGTTTCACTCTCTTTTAAAATACATAAGAAAGAAAAGGATTCATCCTTACCGATGCAACCATAAAAGAAGGCAAAAGGTCTATTTATCGCTTGAAGAGATTTACGACCTCAATTTCAATTCAATTAATCAAAACAGATTCAATTAATCAAAACAGATTCACCAATGAGAAAAACAATTTTTTTTATCGGTCTTCTTGCCTTGTTTTTTAATGTGCATACCAGGGGAAACTCCATAATTGGGAAGATATCGGATATTTCCAACAGTACTGCTGTAGCAGGGGCTTACATTTATTTGTACAATACCGAATTTATTGACAGTACTGATGAAAATGGAGAGTTTTCAATAGAAGGGATACCTATCGGGAAATACACTATTATAATTGATCATCCGGATTATGTGCAACGCGTAATAAAAGACTTTGAGGTAACTGACGGCATAAATGCCATAGAATTAAATGGCGCTTATAATATGTCGTTACGCAGCTACCCCAATCCGTATAGTAATGAATTAAGCGTAGAGTTTTCAATAGATAATCCGCAGCACATCATCATAGAAATCCTAGATCTTCAGGGAAGGGTCCTTGAAGTTGTCGAAAACGGATATTTTTTACAGGGAAAGCATACCGTTGTGTGGAATGCCAGTGCCTCCAGCCTGGGAAACAGGGCTGAGAACATCTCGATTTGCAGAATCAGAGGAGCGAATTCGTCACAAACAAATAAAATAATTAAGGTTCAATAAAAAATAAATTACGAAATGAAAGCGATTCAAGTTTACATATTGGTTATTGCCATCCTGGCAACTTCAGATTTTACACTGAAATCACAAAGCCTGACGGCCAGTCTCACACCAAAAGGGAATATGGAAGGTACCGTCGAATTGTCCGGACAGGTAACTCATTCCGGGGTTTATCTTTTTATTGAAGGAACATCCTATGTGGGAGTAAGTGATGCCGGAGGAAATTATACCATAAGCGGGGTTCCGATAGGTACCTATACCTTGAAAGCCCAAAAAGAAGGGTATACCATTGCACAACAAACCGGGGTGGTCCTGAGTTCTCCGGGTGAATTAGTCCAGGTTCCGAAAATCACACTTGCGGAAACAGTTACAAGTATTTCTACCGAAGGATTATACATTACAGCAAACAGACAAAGCACCAATGGAGAAGACCTGGCTGCCATAGCAAGCTACCAAACTATTATCGACTCCTTTCCGGACACACCCCTGGCAATAGAATCCGAATATAAAGTTGCTTTTGAGTATTATACACTGGATTCATTTGCCGTCTCATCAGCCAAATTTCAAACCTTCCTGGCCAAACACCCCACGCATAATTATGCAGCCTTAACCTATTATTGGAGGGGGAAAATTAGTGCTACGCTGGAAGAGTTTTTTACGGCTGTCTCCATGTACGATTCGGTGATCATCAAATTTCCGGCTCATTACAAGACAGCCGATGCCTTGTATTCAAAGGCAAGGGTTTATGAAAAACTGAACGATACCACCTCTTCCCTGGTGGCTTACCGGAGCCTGATTACCGGCTATCCGTCTTCGGTTCGTGCTTCCGATGCACAATATAACATTGCTTCACTTTATTCGAGTGAAAATATGTATGCGAAAGCAATTGAAGAATATAATAAAGTAATTGCCAATTATCCGGGCACAAAAAATGCCGAAGATGCCAAGTATCAGATTGCATATAATTATTACAAAGCTGGTAATTATGCTTCCTCAGCAGCCGGGTTTACCGATTTCTTATCAGGCTACCAAAATAGTCTGAGAAAGGCAAAAGCTATGTATTATAAGGCAGCATCATATTATAACAATAATCAACTGGCTCAGGCCATTACCGGGTACGATGCTTATTTAACTGCTTTTCCGAACGATAACAATGCTGTAGCCGCAGCCTATTATAGAGCGAATTGCATGTATTATCTTGAATTAGACTCATACGATGCGGTCCGTCTGGAGTTTGCCAATATTATTGCTTCCTATCCAAATTCAGATTATGCGGATAATGCACAATATAAAATCGGATGGTGTTATTATAACATGAATGACTATATCAATGCCGTGACCGAGTTTGGCAAAGTTATCTCAGACTATCCTAACAGCACAAAAGTGCCAGGGGCATATTACTGGATGGCATATGGTTATTATAATCAGGCGGATTATCCCAATGCCATCACTAACTGGCAACAGGTAATTACAGTGGAATCAGAAAATAAAACAGCGGGTGATGCGCAATATTATATTGCCCGGAGTTATCATAAATCAGGCGACCTGGTAAATGCAAAAACAGCTTATGGAAATGTGATAAACAATTATCCGAATTGCTCTAAATACAATAAAGCATTAGGGTACTTTAACGCATTACCATAACATACACAGTTACTATCGCCATACTAAGACATTTCAATATTGAAAAGACCGAACTGGTATTTACTAATTTCAGGTATAGTGCTGAACTCCCTCCCGTTCCTGATAGGGTGTTCAAACAGAAATCCTGAAATAAAAAAGGTCAATCAATTTATAAGTAATAAGGGGGGGGCCGCCTCCCGCCTTTACCCGGAAATGGGGGACGTATATAATTTTTTGAATGAACAACACCTTACTCACCCGGAGGAGACGGCACTATACGAAATTGGCGAGACCCAGAAAAACAATTTACCCATTCCCCTTATCCAGTTGGGTTATATTTCGGGTACTCCTTCAAAAAGCATTCTAATAGTTGCAGGTACTCATGGTGATGAAGCAGCGGCTGTTGTCGCAGTAAATTACCTGATAAAAACGATGCTGCAACCCGATCAAATAGCAACTCTAATTAGTAAAAGGCTTTTATTGGATATTGTCCCTGTTCATAATCCGGAGGGTTACCTGGAAAACCAACGCGAAAACGATAATGGAATAGACATTAACAGGAATTTTCCATTTGGGAATGTGGAAGCAAAGCAGGAAGCGGAAACAAAAGCCTTAGTGGCGCTTGTAAACAAACATCATTATGATGCAAGTATATTTCTTCATTCGGCCAATGAAATAAAATATGAAAACCTGGTAAGGGTTCCGCTGGAGTATACTAAAGTTGGCACAAGTGCATTTCCAAAAGAATATAGAATTGAGTTGCTTCGACTGAGCCGGATAATCATTGATGGAGGAAATAAGACAGCACCTGAAATACCCTGGCACAGCTCTTCTGAAATGGTAGATGTAACAGGCATAGCATCAGATTGGTGCATGAGTGGTTTTATGACAAAAGAATTTAAAAAACTAATTAAAAAAGCATGTGTAAATCCGCATCCATCGGTGACCATTGAGCTGTGCTACCCGAAGCAGCCAATGGAGAAACAACGTCTCGTACTTGAGCAACAAGAACTTTATAACATTGTCATGAATGTGATTAATAAATTTTAGACCAGCGAAATCTATGAATATTAAAAATATATCAATTTTTGTTTTACTGCTAGTATTTACGGTGCTGGTTGTAGTTAAGATCGTTGTGTTTGATTATACCCCTTCCACCATTTTGCCCGAAACAGGTTACCAGATTGTATTGGAAATGGAAGCCGATGGGCATGGTTCGGAAATTAACATAAGGGGAATGTTGCCGCCCAATACACAACACCAGGAAATTTTTAATGAACAAATTTCTTCAGGAGAGTTCAATTATGGGCAGGTCAATGCCGGGATGAACCGTATTGGTCGTTGGTATAAAGGTGCAATCACTGGTCACCAAAAAATTACGTATACGTTTGATGTAATAAGTAAGCAGGTAAATTTTAGTCTGCCGGAAAAAATGCCAATTCCGGTTTCATTTAGCCCCGGGTTGCAAAAATACCTGGATGAAACGGAGTTGGTACAAGTGGGGCATAGTGACATTCTCCAGCAGCTTTCAGCACTCGATGTCGACCGGACCAGCGATATGATCGAGGCAATAACAGCTATTTACGATTATGTGAGCAAAGACATTGCCACTACCGGATTTTCGGGCAAAACCGACGCCATAACCGCACTGCGCCTGCAAGAAGCCAGCTGTAATGGAAAAAGCCGGCTTTTTGTGGCAATGTTGAGAACCCTGGGGATTCCCTCTCGACTTGTAGGAGGGGTAATCCTGAAACCGGGAACCAAAACGGTTACACACCAATGGCTTGAAGTGTTGATAGGCGACCAATGGGTAACAATTGATCCAACCAACAAATATTTTGCCATGACCCCCAAACATTATCTCATCAGCTATTACGGCGATGAACCCTTTTTTAAACGTACATCAAATGTAAATTTCAAGTATTCTTTCAATATTGAACGTAAAAATTTCACCCGTAATGCAGAAATGGAAGGCCTGGCCGGACATCCGCTTAATATCATGAATGCGTGGTCTGTTTTCACTAAGGCAGGCCTTTCCATGAGCCTTCTTAAGGTAATTCTTTTAATCCCGCTCGGAGCCATTGTGACCATAATTTTTAGGAATGTAGTCGGCATTCAAACATTTGGGACTTTCCTGCCGGCACTCATTGCCTCTTCATTCAGACAAACCAATTTATTCTGGGGAGTAGTTGCCTTCTCTGCAATAATTATTGTGGGGTCCATGTTGCGCTGGGTTATTGACAAACTAAGAATTACCCATACACCTAAACTCACCATCCTATTGGTATTTGTGGTTCTTTCCATCCTGCTTATTTCGGCAGCAGGGGTATTCCTCGATAATATGCACCTGGCAAAAGCAACTCTTTTTCCCCTGGCACTGATGGCAATTACGATTGAACGTTTTGCGCTCATTACGCAGGAAAGCGGAACAAAAGAAGCTTTTAAGATTTACGCAAATACGATAGTAACAGTAATCTTCACCTATATAGTAATAAATGCAGAAATACTTCAAACGTTTGTGATGGCCTTTCCCGAAACCATGTTATTGGTTATTGCCGGGGGATTGTATTTCGGGAATTGGGTTGGTATTCGTATTACCGAGCTTTTCAGGTTCAGAAAATTAATATACAATGAGCAGAAAGTTTCATAGAGGGCCCGCGGTATTGGGAATGAACCGGCGAAATGTGGATTATATTTACGAATACAATCAACGAAAACATTATAAGCTTGCCGATGACAAGGTTATCTCCAAGACCTTGCTTGAGGAGCATCATTTCCCAACCCCAAAACTCATACGGGTTTTTACACATTTTTTTGAACTCAGGCGCTATACAGATGAATTAGCAGGATTGTCAAATTTTGCTATAAAACCTGCAAATGGCCGTGGGGGTGGTGGGATCGTTATTATTGATGATTTTGTGGATGGCAAGTGGATCACCGCTTCAGGTAAAACCTTGGACAGAAAGGATATGTACCAACATGCCACTGCGATCCTAAGCGGTGTGTACTCGCTGGACAATACAAATGACTCCATTATCATCGAAGAAAAAATACAGTTACACTCCTTACTTAAAAACATAACCTATAAAGGTATACCTGATATCAGAATGATCGTTTTTAAACATCAGCCTGTAATGGCCATGATGCGGATCCCTACCAAACAATCAGATGGAAAAGCGAACCTTCATTCCGGCGGCATTGGTTTAGCTATAGATCTAGATAGCGGGGTGACTTTTGTCCCCCCCGACTATTCAGGCCCTGATGTTCATCCGGACAACGGACAAAGGCTCACCGGAATTACCATTCCGCACTGGGATGACATAATTTCAATTTCAACAAAGATCCAGGAAATAGTACCCTTACCCTATATGGGAATCGATTTTATTCTGGACGAGCGATACGGAGCTCAAATCTTAGAATTAAATGTCCGGCCGGGGCTGGAAATTCAGAACATAAATGGAAAAGGCCTTAATGCTGAATTAAAAAAATTGGAAGCACATGAGTAAACTGCAGGTGATAAAGCAATACGTTCTGCCATTCATCATATTGTTGGTCTTAATATCAACTAACTACTTCAGTAAAATTGGTGTTTTTGAAGATTGGTTTGTGGCTGATAAGGAAATAAATGTTGTCATAAATACCAACTTTCAAAACAACCAGGATGGCAACAGCGAAAACCTGTTTATAGGGGAAACTACGGATTGGGATTTAGAATTGGGAGTGATCTCCTCCAATCCGCAGGTAATGTCAGCCAGGGAAGCCGAGCTGGCTGGTGATTTCGAAAAAGCCATTGAGCTTTATGCGCAGGCACTTGAAAAGGAAGAGGATAATACCAGGTTATTGCTTTCGTTAGGGGTAGCCTATTTTCGTAATGGAAATAAGGAAATCGCTATGCAAAGTTTTAACCGGGTAACTGAACTCGATGCAAATAACGCAAAAGCATACTTTTATTTAGGCTACATTAATTCCTTAAATAGTAATATTTCTCAGGCAAAAGTATATTACCAAAAAGCCATTGAGCTGCAACCCAATTATTCCGATGCATATTACAATCTGGGGACTTTACTCTTAAAAGAAGAAAAAATAAGTGAGGCCAGGGCTCAGCTAATGAAAGCTTCCACCCTGGATAATTCAGCCGGGTCCTACAAAATCCATTATAACCTGGGTGTAATTTACCAGAAAACTAATGAATATGAGCTGGCATTAAAATCCTATAAAAGAGCCATCGTGCTGAATCCTTCCCATATAGAATCCTGGTATAACATTGCCTATTTACATTACCAGAACAATAATTTTATAAAGGCGGAAGAAGCTCTGCAAACGATTCTTCGTTTAGATCCCCGGAATATCAAGGCAAGGTTTAACCTGGCCCGTGTGTATAGTAAAACAAACCGCCACCCACAAGCGCAGGGAATTTATACGAAGTTAATCCAGGAAAATCCTTTGTATGAAGAAGCATACACGAATCTGGCTCTTGAATATCTGGATATGCGCAAGGAACAGGAATCACGCAAAGTTTATCAGGCTGGCATCCTTCAAATGCCAAATTCATATAAGCTGCTGTTTAACCGGGGAACCTATTATCTGCGAGAAGACGAGTTAAACAATGCATATGCGGATTTAAGAAAAGCCGCCAAACTGGCACCCGATGATGAGGCAATTATGTACAACCTGGGATTGGTATATTTTAAGTTAAAGAGATTTGATAACGCGACAAACAGTTTTGAAAAGGTGGTGAGCATAAATGAAAATCACGCCGAAGCAAAGTATAACCTGGGGCTGTCATTTATAAGGCAAAATAAACTTACGGAAGCGGGAAACACACTTGTTTCCTTATTAGAACTGACCCCCGGAAACAAAGCCGGCTGGTTAAACCTGGGGGTGGTAAAAAGCAGGCAGGATAGCGTGGATGCATCCATAGCCTGTTATTTAAAAGCCGTTGAAATAGACCCTGGATATGCGGAAGCCTTTTTTAACCTTGCAAAATTATACTCCACACGGGGGGAAAACGAAAAGGCTATACAGAATTACCTTAGAGCAGTTGAAAACAGGCCCGATTACCCCGAGGCCCTGTATAACCTGGGGGTAATATATTATCGAAATAATAAATACGATGATGCCATTTCATATTTAGAGAAAGCCTTATCATTTAATCCCTCTTACCCTGAGGCGTTATTTAACATTTCGAAAGCGTATAAGGACACAGAACAGATAAATGAAGCTATACGGGCGCTTACGCGCTTACTCAAATTACAACCCGATAATACGGAGGCTCTGAACCAGTTGGGAGTTGTCAGGGCTGAAACGAACAACCTGGATAAAGCAATTGAGCATTATAAACAAGCTTTGGAACTTGAGCCTCAGAATCCGGATGTGCTGTACAACCTGGCAGTAGCCTACGGTAAAACCAATCGGGTTTCCTCAGCCGAAGAAAAGTATCTTGACCTATTGCAAATCGATGCAGGAAACAAAAAGGCCATGTACAACCTTGGCTTGCTCTATATGGATAAAAAACAAAATGAAAAGGCAATACAATTATTCTCTAAATTGACAAAACTGGACCCGAAACAATACAGGGCATTTTATAATCTCGGATTGGTATATAGCCGAACCAGCAATTATGAAGCCGCGATTGAAAGTTATTCCAGGGCAATTGAAGCAAATCCGGAGTATGAAACAGCCTATCGCAATATGGCCATTGCATATAAAAAACGACGCCAGTTTACTCAATCGGCAGACGCTTATAAAATGGCGATTCAGATCAATAGTAAATACGAAGGGGCTTATTTTGGTCTGGCAAAGTTGTATTCAGATATTGGTCAAACGGATGATGCCATCAATTACTATCGACAACTGCTTTTCATTAACCCCCGGAACAAGGGTGCACTTTCCAACCTTGGGGTCATTTATATCAAAACAGAAGATTTTAATGAAGCAGAAAAATTATTGCTGCAATCTGATAGTTATTACCCGGATTCCTGGAAAACTCTGTATAACCTGGCTCTTGTCTTCCAGGGACTGGGAGACACTGCTAAAATGAATGTCTATTTAAACAGGACATTGAAGCTAAATCCAGGGTACAAACCAGCTAAGGAAATGTTAGAATAATCGACGAAGTATTATTTAATCCTAAACCGAATTGATGTGCGATATATCCGGATAATAGATCTTCCGGCTTATCAGAAATAAAACAAAAAAACATGAAAATAATAATTCGTAATATGAAAGGGCACCGCTGCATTCTCTTCCTATTGATGATGCGTATGGCGCTTCCTGCCGTGGGACAAACAAAGTTTAAAGCTGAAATATACACCTACGCAGGGAGGGAGCACAACATTTTTAAATCACCCGACATCCTTTTTGATCTCCAGGCAAATGAATACTATGGAGATGACTCTCTACAGGTTTCTGCCTTTTTTATTGATGCCGGGCTCGATTTGAGATACCAGAAGAAAAAAGCGGGCAAATACAATTTTGGCGTCAATTCGGATCTCTGGACAAGGATGTATTTTGAGCATTCTGAAGCAAATCAGTCCAAACTATCAGGAGATATCTATTATGAGCGAATCATTGGTGAAAACCTCTTGCTTGGGGCGGCCTATGATTTTTCTGTGAATGACAGGATAGGAACTTCCATCACCGGTGATGAATTATTGCGCTCTTTTAAATACCTGGGGAATTACGGAGACCTGTACCTGATCTTTAGCCCCGGAGAAAAATTAGAGGTGGCAGCCACCGGAAGCTTTGTGTACAAGAATTACTATGCCGATAGCACAGAAACCCCTCTCGATCACACCAACCTCACAACCGAGCTGACTACCATCTATCAGGTGAATAGAAAACACGGTTTTGAGCTGGACCTTTCCTTCACAAATAGAAATTATTTGCTCAATCCGGCTTCGGACCGGCTGGGAAAGATCTCACAGAACAACCCTCTTCGGAATTACAGGTACTACGATGTCAATGCTGCCTATGATTTCAGGCCGGTACGCGGAGCTCTGGTCTCTCCTAAATTAGGAGCCACACGCAGGCGCGACCTCTACCAGGATTATTATAGCTACTTCAGTTATGACATGGGGATTTCCCTGCGGTATATGAAGAAGAAAATCTATGTCTATCTCAGTACGTCATACCGCCATGTGGATTATGAACAGCGGTATGCCTTTACCCTTATCGATTCGTCTCAACTACTTAGGTATAAGTACCTGAGGTATAATTTTAAAATGAAGTATAAATTGCTGCCCGCCCTTGAACTGTTTCTGAATTTAAGCTCAGATAACCGTGAATCGAATACAGAGCTGGAGTATGCCCGGACAAGAAGGCCTTATACCAACTACGAGATGTTGGTTGGTTTTACCGTTATTCCTTTTGATTATAGCAGTAAATAAGCTTATTAGGCTCTGCGAATGAGAGTGCTTAGTGAGTTGGGAAGTCACAGGATTTTCACAGACCCCCTCAATTTGCGTTGTTCCGCCCTTCCTGCAACCATCCAAGAAAGGACTGCACATTCAAGTCAGTGCCCGAGGGCTGGTGGACCACCTTGCCTTTGGAATCCATGATGGCATAAAGGGGAATGGTGTTGGTCTGAAAGGTTGAGATCTCCAAATCGATGTTTTGCTGACCGATGGTTTTTTTCACTTTGCCGTCCACGTCGGAGGTATACCATTCCGACTCGGGGAGTTTCGTGCGATCGTCGGTGTAGAGTGCCACGATCACGAAATCGTTCCGGAGCATGTGGAGTACCTGGGGATCTGACCAGACCGCCGCTTCCATTTTCTTGCAATTGCTGCAAAAATGGCCCTTGAAATCGACCAGTACCGGTTTGCCGGATGCCTCCGCACAAGCAAGGCCCTCTTCCAGGTCATAAAATCCTTTCAACCCAAAGGGCATGTGGAACATATCGGCGTACTTGACCGGGGTACAACCCTCCTTATCTGTCACCGCCTCGCCGGGAGTTCCTGAATAAACGGCCCGTTGTGTCAGATCCAGTCCGTTGGGCGATTTGGGCGGCAGCAAGGGTGCGATGGTTTTAAGCTCGTATCCAAACAAGCCAATGAAAAGGTACACGACAAAGGTAAAGGATGCAATGCTCAACAGAAGCCGGGGTACAGATACGTGGGGTACGTCGCTGTCGTGCGAGAATTTGATCTTGCCCAGAAAATACAATCCCAGCATAAAAAACAGGACGATCCAGACCGCCAGGTAAAGCTCCCTGGTTAAGATTTTATTGGCCGGATCCAGCGCCAATAGAAATTTCATGCTGAAGGCCAGCACAATAAAACCAAGTACCACCTTTACGGCATTCAGCCAGCCTCCGGATTTTGGCATTCCCTTCAACCAGGACGGGAAGATGGCAAACAGTGTGAAGGGTATGGCGAAAGCCAGGGCAAACCCAAACATCCCCAGGATGGGCTTCAGTGCCAGTCCGCCTGCGGCCTCCACCAACAACGCACCTACAATGGGACCTGTGCAGGAAAATGAAACCAACACGGTGGTCAGGGCCATAAAAAAGGCACCTCCAAATCCGCCTTTTTCCACCTTGCTATCCGCCTTGTTCACCCACCTGGAAGGCAGTACAAGCTCGTACATTCCAAAAAAGGAGAAGGCAAAGGCCACAAACAAGGCAAAAAAGATCAGGTTGGGGATCCAGTGCGTACTCAGTGCATTGGCTGCATTTGGTCCCACATTGGAGATGCTTACGATGACTCCCAGGGAGGTATAAATGGCCACAATGGAAATGCCGAATACGAGTCCCCTGAGGAAGCCTCTGGCTTTGTTGTCGCTCCCCTGCATAAAGAAACTAACCGTCATGGGGATCATGGGGAACACACAGGGGGTAAGCAGCGCCAGCAATCCCAATCCGAAAGCAAGCCAGAAGAATCCCCAGAGGGACCTTTCGTCCTCCATCACCGGAACACCAACCACCACCTCTTTTGAATCGTCTTCCTTGTGAATAAGACCCGATAAGGCACCGGCACTCACCTGTTCCCCCTGTCCGGCTATTTCTT
>CAZCQL010000091.1:0-2352 GCA_964500835.1 uncultured Bacteroides sp. | reverse complement strand
TCTTCCCCCTGTCCGGCTATTTCTTCCCCCTGTCCGGCTGCTTCTGCCAGACCGGCACCATCTGGCTGTTCCCCTGTACCTGCTGCAGACTCACCTCCGCCAACCGTTACTGTAAAGGAAAAGGCGTCATTTTTGGGAGGAAGGCAGGTCACATCGTCGCATACCTGGAATTCAATCTCACCAGTAATGGTGTGGGTCCCTGCCCTGCTTAATTTTACCTTTTGTCTCAATTCGGCGTGGTGTGAGATCGTGCCCACCTCCATCTGGAATCCTTCGTCGAATTTTATTTCGGGTTTGGTGATTTCAATGACCTCATCTACCAGAGAAAAAGATTCGGACTCGTCGAACCAGGGTTTGGTAGCAATCGGACCCCCATCGGGCAGGTGTGCAGAATACATGTGCCAGGGCGAATCGATGGTGGCTCTGAAGATCAACTCCACCTCCATCTCCCCCGTATTTTCATGGGAGTAGGTCCACTTAACAGGATTGATGACCTGGGCACTTGTGCTGACAGCCATCAGGAGGGTCAGGCCAAGTATTAAAAGAAATCGATTCATGGGACGATTATATGAGTTGTTTTTGCAAAATTAATCTCTGTGGGCATTTCTGCAATGCTGAACAACAGATTGGTCGTAATCTTTCTCCAGAAATTACAAGTGGATATCTACTCATAGCAAATTGGGGGCGGACCCGGGAGTAGTCACTTACCTGCGTTTTCGCAGAAGCTCCTCGCCTTCTTCATTGTAGACCCTGTATTCCATAAAATGAAGTGATTCTGTTGGCTTGATTTTCACGCGGCAATTCAATTCTTTTCTCCACTTCTTTTCTTCGGAGTTGAATCCTTTTTTAAGGTAAGATGCGATAAATGGGTGAAGGTTTAATTGCACCCTCGACAACTGATGTTCTTCAATCAGCACCGATAACTCATTTTTAACCATCTCCGGAAAGAGAATGGCAGGCTGCACTTTACCGGTGCCGGCACAGGTGGGACAATTCTCAGCAGTATCGATATGCATTTCAGGACGCACACGCTGCCGCGTGATCTGCATCAATCCAAATTTAGTCAGGGGTAGAATATTGTGCTTGGTCTTATCCACCGACATGGCCTCTTTCATCTGATCGAACAGCTTTTGTTTGTGTTCGTACTTATGCATATCAATGAAGTCTACCACAATTATACCACCCATATCACGCAAGCGGAGTTGCCTTGCGATCTCATCCGCGGCGGATAAATTCACTTCCAATGCATTGGTCTCCTGGTCGTTGCCGGACCTGGAACGGTTGCCGCTGTTCACATCGATGACGTGCAGGGCTTCGGTGTGTTCAATAATCAGGTACGCACCCTGTTTAAAGGAGACAGTCTTGCCAAAGGAAGCCTTAATTTGCTTTACGATGCCCAGCTTATCAAAAATGGATTCTTTTCCCGAATATAATTTGACGATCCTCTCCTTTTCAGGGGCCACCTCCCTGATATAATCTTTTATTTCACTAAATACGGCCTCATCACTGATGTGGATCCCGTCAAAATTCCCATTCATGTGGTCCCGGACTACCGCTGATTCACGGCTCAATTCACTGATGACAAGTTTGGGAAGGTTTTTAATGGTCAGCCTTTCGAATGCCTTCTCCCATTTCTTTACAAGAGAACGCAATTCGGAATCCAGTTCAGCTACCTTTTTTCCCTCAGCCACCGTCCGGACAATAATGCCAAAATTCTGAGGCCTGATGGCCTGAAGAAGATTTTTCAACCGTTCTTTTTCCTCCTGAGAAGAAATTTTTGAGGAAACCGATATCTTATCTGCAAAGGGAATTAAAACGATGTTCCTGCCCGGGATTGAAATCTCGGAACTAAGTCTGGGACCTTTGGTCGAAATGGGTTCTTTGGCGATTTGCACGAGGATATACTGCCCCTGCTTGAGGACCTCGTTGATCTTACCGTGCTTATTGATGTCGGGCTGACGTTTGAACTTGCTGATGGGGATTGGCCTTCCCTTCCTGGATATGGCCTGCCCCAGATATTTGTTCATGGAACTGTACTGTGGGCCCAGGTCCAGGTAGTGAAGGAAAGCATCCTTCTCGTAACCCACATCAATAAAGGCAGCATTCAACCCGGGCATGATCTTTTTGACCCTTGCCAGGTAAATGTCTCCTACTGAAAACTGCTGCTTAAGTGATGATTCATTTAATTCAACGAGCTTGCCATCTTCAAGTAGTGCAATCGAAACCCTCTCATTGGTGGAATTGATTACCAGTTCACTGCTCACATTATCCGCATTTACGAAGATTAAGCTGAACCTATATATGGTTCTATAAATTCAATCCCTGTTTAAAGGATCGATTTGTTCAATCCTT
>CAZCQL010000090.1:0-17093 GCA_964500835.1 uncultured Bacteroides sp. | reverse complement strand
CCCGGGAGTCCGGAACGGAGCCATGTGAATAGGGATAGCGGGAACGTTAATAATATTCAATATGTTCAAACGGGATCTGGATGGTCTGCTCGTAATGCACTCCCAGTTCTTCGATGGATTCATCTCCCTCTTCAAAGTACCATTTGATCTGAACATCCTTTCCGGAATCGTGGTTTATCTTCATGACTCTTAAGACCTCCAGCATATATTTTGATGATCCGCTGTTGATATACTCCAGCTTAATGCTCATGACAGTTTTTTCAACCGGGGAAAGGAAATACTCATTGATCCAGTCAATCAACCTTTCAAAGAATTCACCCGGATCTTCCGGGATCGACCTGCCCTCCAATGATAGTTCACCGGTATCCGCGATGAATTCTACTTCGGGTGAGTTGAATGTCTTTTTCAAGTATAGGTCTTCCATATGCAAATCATCTGTTTACTCGTGTCTTAAGGCAAGGATCGGATCTAAACGAGATGCTTTTACCGCAGGGAAATATCCCGATATGATCCCGACGCCAAAGCACAATCCTATTCCAAGCAGGACCCATTTCCAGGGCACAATGAAACTGGAACCTATGGCTAAAGATACACCATTTCCTATAATTATTCCTAACAATATACCAACAACTGCTCCAAGTTGACCAATCACTATGGCCTCGTAAAGGAACTGTCGCTTGATCATCACCGACTTCGCACCGAGGGCTTTCCTGGTACCTATTTCCTTGGTTCGTTCAGTGACCGATACCAGCATAATATTCATCAATCCAATCACTGCCCCAAGAAGTGTAATGAGTCCGATGATGGTGGCAGCAATAGTCACAAATTTCAGATTTTCAATGAGCATTTGTGCCAGTTGATCACTTTTCGTGATGTTAAAATCGCTCTCGTCTCTTGATTCCAGCCTTCGAACCAACCTGAAAATCCCTTCCGCTTCAGATACAGAGATATCAAGCATCTGATGAGTGTTGGGCATGACACTGATGGAATAACTCATCTGGGGCCTGGAGAAATACTGCCTTATATTGGTATAAGGTATGATGCACGTGCGATCGGTTCCCATACCCCCCGATTGCCCCCGTGATTTCAATACACCGATGACCCTGTATCTCCCGTTACCCACAGAAATGAACCTGTTAATCGGGTCCTGGTTTTTTGCAAATGCCTGCCTCGCAACATCCGTTCCAATTAGCACCAGATTGGCATTACCACCCACCTCCGACTCCGTGAAGTTTCTTCCCTTCTCTATCTCGTATCCTGCAGTATAGATATAGTCCTCATCCCCTCCAATCACAGACGTGTTCGGATTGGATTGGTAGGACTTATATTTTACAATAGCCGTCCCAGATGCCCTTGTCCATATGGAGACCCTGGCAGGTAATAGGAACCGCTCCTTAAATTCCATCGCTTGCCGGTGAGAGATAAAATTGTGGTTCTTTTTCCGGTAAGATTGATTGCCAATCTGCACATGCATGCTCCTCGATTCAATGGTAAACGTATTCGCTCCCATCAAACTAAATGATTCGGTCAGGCTACTTTTGATAGAGTCTATTGCCGTAAGAATCCCAACCAATGCCATAATCCCGAAGGCGATAATTAAGATAGTCAGGATAGTCCTCAGCAAATTGGTCCTGATGGAAGCCAGTGCAATCCGTAAATTTTCTAAAAACATTGAAATATTCATATGCTTGAATAAACAGGACAATAAAAATATAAAAAACTGAACAATCTAATGGGTATTATGTCAGGCTTACAGACCATTTTCTCATATATTTGCAATTTATTTAAAAATATCTCCCATGGCGTTCGATTTTACAATGATCCAACAGACATATAGGGCTTTCCCGGAAAGGATTTCAAATGCAAGAAAACTTCTTCAGCGCCCCCTGACTCTGACAGAGAAAATTCTTTACGGACACCTCTTTGGAGGAAATGGATTAAAGCAGTTTCAGCGGGGAGCAGATTATGTGGAATTCAAACCCGACCGGGTAGCCATGCAGGATGCGACTGCCCAGATGGCGCTTTTACAATTTATGCAAGCTGGCAAATCAAGGGTAGCAGTTCCTTCAACGGTTCATTGTGACCATTTAATCCAGGCCAGAGCAGGAGCCAGGGATGATCTGAGGACCGCCCTCACTACCAATAAGGAGGTCTACGATTTCCTCGGAACCGTCTCAAACAGATATGGCATTGGTTTTTGGAAACCAGGAGCAGGTATCATACACCAGGTCATCCTGGAGAATTATGCCTTTCCAGGGGGAATGATGATAGGTACCGATTCTCATACGGTGAATGCAGGGGGGCTGGGCATGGTAGCTATCGGTGTCGGAGGAGCCGATGCCGTGGATGTGATGGCTGGAATGCCGTGGGAATTGAAATTCCCCAGGCTTGTGGGTGTAAAACTTACCGGCAAGCTGAACGGGTGGACCTCAGCCAAGGATGTGATCCTGAAAGTGGCAGGGATCCTGACTGTGAAAGGAGGAACTGGTAAAATTGTAGAGTATTTTGGAGATGGAGCAGGATCCATCTCATGTACGGGCAAAGGAACTATTTGCAATATGGGTGCTGAAATCGGTGCGACCACTTCCCTCTTTGGATATGATAACAAGATGAGGGATTACCTGGTAGGAACTGGCAGGGCCGATGTGGCTGATGAAGCAGAGAATATTGCGGAACATCTCACAGGCGACAGGGAAGTTTATGAAGATCCTTCATCCTATTTTGATGAGGTGATCGAAATTGATCTTTCCACACTGGAACCTCACATAAACGGACCGTTTACACCGGACAAAGCCTGGAGCATATCAGAATTTGCGAATGCTGTAAAGAAGAACGGCTATCCCCAAAAACTGGAAGTGGGACTCATTGGCTCGTGTACCAATTCGTCATACGAGGACATTACCAGAGCTGCCTCTGTTGCAAATCAGGCCAAAGAAAAAAAATTAAAGGTTGCCTCTGAATTTACAGTGACACCCGGATCAGAATTGGTGAGATACACCATAGAAAGGGATGGACTGATCAAGGCTTTTGAAGAGATTGGAGGAGTAGTACTGGCCAATGCATGCGGCCCATGCATTGGACAATGGGCCAGGCACAATGCAGACAAGCAGGAAAAGAACTCCATCATTACCTCCTTTAACAGGAATTTTGCCAAACGAAATGATGGCAATCCCAATACTCATTCATTTGTGGCATCTCCTGAACTGGTGACCGCTATGGCAATCGCAGGAGATATGACGTTTAATCCTCTCACAGATACTCTTACCAATGAGAAGGGAGAGCAGGTTATGCTGGATGAGCCCGGCGGATTAGAATTGCCGGCAAAAGGATTTGAAGTGGAAGACAATGGGTACCAGGCGCCAGCAGATGATGGTAGCGGTGTCGAGGTGGCAATAAGCCCTGATTCAGAACGCTTGCAACTATTAACCCCTTTTGATCCCTGGGACGGGGAGGACCTTATTGGGCTCAGGATATTGATTAAAGCCAAAGGAAAGTGTACCACCGATCATATATCCATGGCCGGACCTTGGTTGAGATTCAGGGGGCACCTGGACAACATTTCCAACAACATGCTTATCGGCGCAGTTAACGCAGTCAACCATCAGACCAATTCAGTTTTAAATCAACTTTCAGGAAACTACGAACCGGTACCCGATACAGCCAGGGCTTATAAATCGCAGGGTATTGGAACCATTGTGATAGGTGATGAAAACTACGGAGAAGGTTCTTCAAGAGAGCATGCTGCCATGGAACCAAGGCATCTGGGCGTAAGGGTTGTACTTGTAAAATCCTTTGCCAGGATCCATGAAACCAATCTTAAGAAGCAGGGGATGCTTGGACTCACATTCGATAACAAAGCGGACTACGATCTTATTCAGGAAAAGGATGTGGTGGATGTGGCAAATCTGAGGCAACTGGCACCAGGAAAACCAGTTGAAGTAAGGTTGCATCACCAGGATGGGTCTACAGAGTCCCTGCGTGCCAATCATACCCTCAATGAAAACCAGATCCAGTGGTTTAAAGCCGGTTCAGCTTTGAACCTTCTCAAGCAGGAAAATCAATAAGAGATTGCCTTCAGCAGCTCCATTCATCGGTTCATTCTCCAAACTGGGCAAATTTCTAATGCAGTTCCAGGATGGGACCAGGAGCCATTCTGCTGATATGGCAGCGCTCAATGAAGCGCACTTTGAGGAATTCCGGTCCCTGGTTGAAGAGGAAAATATCCACAACCCATGGTTCACCCCCGAATCGGTAAAACATGCGCTGAAAAGCATTGCATCTATGGTTGAGGCAAAAGTTTTAACGAGGTGGTTGAATGACTATAGCCCGTCTCAGTTGCAACCCTGCGAGACAAAAACTGTGGGGCTGGTCTTTGCCGGAAATATTCCCCTGGCGGGATTCCATGACCTGATGAGCGTGCTTGCTGCGGGACACAATGTGCTGGCAAAACCATCTTCAAAGGATGATCGAATTATCAGGCGAATAGCGGCAATTTTAACAGATATCACTGCTTCATTTGCAAGCCGGATAAGATTTACCGGTGAGAAGCTGACCGGGATTGACGCTGTTATTGCCACCGGGAGCAACAACAGTGCACGTTATTTTGAATACTATTTCAGGCATATACCTCACCTTATCCGTAAGAACCGGAATGGGATAGCCGTACTCACCGGGAAAGAATCGGAACACGAATTGGCCGGGATAGGAAAAGATATTTTTACCTATTTTGGATTGGGGTGCAGGAACGTGACAAAGCTATACATCCCCGAATCATATGATCTGAAAATATTACTTGGGGTCCTTGACCGCTATCATGACCTGTACCAGCACCATAAATACGGAAACAATGTGGACTATTACCGCACCATTTATCTGATGAATCAGATTCCAATCCTGGATAATGGCATACTCCTGCTGAAGGAAGACCAGGCTATTGCCAGTCCGGTGGGAGTTGTTTTTTATGAAAGATATTCGGAAATTAAGTGGGTCCAGCAACAGCTGGCTGCCCGGAATGAGGAGATTCAATGCTGTGTTTCCATTCATGAGGATATTCGCGGCGCCATACCACCGGGAGCTAGTCAGGAGCCCATGCCCTGGGACTATGCCGATGGCATTGATACTCTAAGATTTCTAACAGAACTGACATGATCTATCTTTTTCGGATTATTAGTGATGAAGACGAGGAATTTTGCCGGGACCTGGTAATTGAAGGATCGGATACCTTCCTCGACTTTCATCACACACTTCAGAAGGATCTGGGATATGATCCTTCACAGCTTGCCTCGTTCGTCATCACCAATAGTCTGTGGGAAAAGAAGCAAGAGATAACTTTGATGGATATGTTACAGGATCCTGACCAGCAGGAAGTCACCATGAACCATGCAAAAGTTGAGGACTACATTACAGAGGAGGACCAGAGACTGATCTATCTATTTGATTTTTTCTCGGAAAGAGCATTCTTCATCGAGCTAATAGAAAAAACGGATCAATCCACATCCAAAGCAACTCCTTTCATTGGCAAGGCCCTGGGGGACGCGCCACCCCAATTGTCCCTCGATTTATTGATGGATGAGACCGGGACTGCTTCAAACGAAATGGATCCGGAGGAATTACCGGATGATTTACGTATTGAGGATCTTGATCCGGATATGTTTGACAACGGAGCTCCTGAGGATTTCTAGCATGAAAAAGACGCTGGTAATATTAGCCGGGCCTACAGCCGTTGGGAAAACAGGATGCGGAATAAGGATCGCCAGGCAATTGGGAACCGAAATAATATCGGCAGATTCCCGCCAGATCTACCATGAAACCACCATTGGAACCGCCGTTCCTTCTCAGGATGAGCTGGCATTGGTTCCTCATCATTTTATTCAGACAAACTCGGTTAAGGAATCGTATAATGCGAGCATTTATGAACATGAGGTGATGGACAGGCTAACCCTTCTTTTCGGGAAATGCGATAAAGTGCTCATGGTTGGAGGATCCGGTCTATACATCGATGCAGTCAGTAATGGTATTGACGACTTCCCGTCGACAGATCCTGATCTGAGGATCTTTTTGAGAAAACGATTTGAAGAAGAGGGATTGGAACCAATGATCCAGGAGCTTTTAAAGATTGATCCTATGTCTTACAACCGGGTTGACCTGAAAAATCCTATGCGCGTATTGAAAGCACTGGAGGTTTCATTTCAAACAGGCACCCCCTATTCAAGCTTTCTTTCAGACACCCCAAAAAAACGTCCCTTCAACATCCTCAGGATAGGTCTGGATATGGAGCGGGCAATGCTGTATGACAGGATCAATCAGCGGGTGCTGAAGATGATGGAATCAGGATTGTTGGATGAGGTCGAACATCTCGCCGACCTGAGAGGATATTCTGCCATGAAGACCTTGGGTTACAGGGAACTTTTTACTTACATCGACGGGGAAATCGCCCTGGATGAGGCGGTGGACATGATTAAACGAAATACCCGGAAATTCGCCCGCAAACAACTCACATGGTTCCGTAAAGAAAATCTGTACTCATGGTTTTTGCCGGATGACACAGACGGGATTCTCCATTGGATCGATAAAAACAGTATCTAATACGTTACTGTTTCATGATGGATGCAGCATAATTTTCCCAACTCATTTCAGCAGACGTTGCATATACGTTTTCCGAAGGAATAGGCGATTCTATGGATTCTATCATTACCCCGGCCATGGATGAAACATTCTCGGCCTCTGCAAGGTACCCATTGAAACCATGTTGTATTGTTTCCGAGAAGTGCCCGACATTGGATGCCAGAATAGGCAATCCAAAATTGTAAGCCATGGATTCCACACCCGACGGAGTAGCAGCACTGTAAAAGAGTATGATGGAATTACTGGCCTGGAAATATTTATGCACATCCTCATTGGGAACAAATTCGGTTATGGCTACCACCTTATCTTGCAATTCATATTTCCCAATGAGATCAAGGGGACGGTAATTTTGTTCATCGTCCTGCTTCTTCAGAAATATTTTTTTAGCTATTCCAAATACCGCACTTTTAATCCGTGTGGAAAATTTCTTTCGGTCAAGCGTGTTCCAGAAAAGCTCTCCTACAATAAGCAGGGAGACATCATCTCGCTGCAGGCTTGCAAGATGAAAGGCTTCAATGACATTGTGGAGCCCCTTATACTTGCGGATAAAACCAAAAAAAAGGAACACATGTTTTTTCAATCCCAGGGATGATTTAAACCCTTCCACGTCGAATGAATCATCGTTCCTGAACATGTCATACACAGGGTGGAAGAGCTTCATAACTGGCACTCCTTCATCAACCTTCGGATCTCCAGGTTTACAAAGTTTGTAGTCCTTTTTAGGAATAAGTTCTTTTAATTCCTCCACAGTCCTCATGGAATGAGTGATGTACGCATCACAAAAACGAATGCATCTCTGCGTGAGCAAACGGTCCAGGGTGCTGTTCTCCTTCTGAACCACAAAATGAAGATCAAAAAAGACCCGGAATCCTGCTTTCTGCAATTGCTTCGCCATATATCGAAGAGGGATTCCCTGAATGGCAATGGCCCATTGAACAATGATCCGGTCTGGTTTGAGCTGCCTTATAAATCGTACTGTCTTGCGCCACGTGGACGGTCGGTTGTAATTTAACAGGTAGTGAACATTGATACGGGTTCCGGTAAGTTGATCAGTTTTACTCTTTCGATCGATGAAATCTCTGGGTATAATTGCCGGATATTGCTGTGTCCAGGAAACAATGTGGACCTCCACATCCTCCACCATATCAAGGGCTTTTGCCAGCGAAGTATTGTAATTGGCTATCCCCCCCTTAAATTGCGGGCCCGGACCAAAAACCACGATTTTTTTCATCCCGGATTTGGAATTAGATCTGCTGAAGCGCCGCCTCATAAACCCTCTTCATGCCCTCTTCAACTGATATCCTGGGCATCCACCCAAATTTCTTCTGCACCAGCGACATATCACAGTACCTGGAGTGGACTCCCACCGGCTTATCCAGCAATGGTTTAATTTCCGGTGAGTAACCGGCAATCTTTGTAAAGATACCTATAAGGTCAAGGAATGAAGTGAGTTTGCCCGATCCAATGTTGTACGCACTGCCATCGGAAACATGATTCATTAAAAGTAAAATCAGGTCAAGGACATCATCGATGTGGACAAAGTCCCTTCCCTGCTTGCCGGAACCCCACACTTCAAACGGATTCTCTTTTCGCGCTGCCCTTGCTGCAATGGCCGGAACCGGATAAGAGAGATTCTGATCTTCCCCATACCCTGAGAAGGGCCGGATACAGGTTACCGATATTCCATAATGCCTGGCGGCTATTTGCGCTAAAAACTCACCGGTAAGTTTTGACCACCCATACGTCATGTCCGGAACACCCAGATTTTTAGTGAAATCAATATCGGGTTCGCTTAAGGCAATAGCACCGGTAGTTGACTGCAGACTAATGGGATATGCAGCGCTTGAGCTCGGGTATAAAACCCTCCGGGGTTTATGCTGGCATGCCCAGTAGAAAAATTCGGCATCAATGGAAAGATCCAATGCTACTGCCATGGGATCTCCTTCGATCTTCAACCTGCCTCCCACAATGGCAGCAAAATGAAATACATCTTCAAATCGTTCAAATTCCAAATCATACGTCTCCTGGATGTGCCTGGGATTCATTCTGAGTCTGAAGAGCAGATCCCGAAAATCACCCTTCCAGAAATAAATTCGTTCCTCCTCGCCAATAATCTCTAACTCACCGACCATTCTTGATTTCGAATATTCCATCCAGGTAGATGGATGGGTGCCAATGGAAAGGTCATCCACGATGAATAAGGTATCTTGAGTGGTCCGGTACAATCTCCTAACCATGTTTCTTCCGACAAACCCGCATGCACCAGATATCAAATGAATTTTCATTCGTTTAACATTTTGTAATTATTAGAAAATAAAGTAATTAATAATTTGAGGACGAATGTAAGCGCTTCGTTCTTCCATATTACTTGCTTCATCCTGCCTGCTTATAAACTCTCTTCGATTTCGTATTTATTCCTTTCTACCGCGCTCCTGGAGATCAGTTCACCCAGAAATCCTCCAATAAACAGCAACGTTCCCATGACCATACTGATCAGGCCGATATAAAAGAATGCGCTATCGGCAATCAGCCGCTGAGGCGTATGTTTGGTGAGTGCAATTAGTTTATCGATACCCAAATAGATTGCAATACCCAGACCCACTAAGAACATAAATGATCCCATAAAACCGAAGAGGTGCATGGGCTTCTTTGCAAACCGGGTGAGAAATGTGACAGTTAGCAGATCCAGGAATCCTTTCATAAACCTGTCCATCCCATACTTGCTTACCCCATACTTTCGCTCCTGGTGCTTTACTACCTTCTCCCCAATGTTGTTGAATCCATTGCCTTTTGCCAGCACCGGGATATACCGGTGCATATCGCCATACACCTCGACACTTTTAGCCACGTTGAGCCGGTATGCCTTAAGTCCGCAATTAAAATCGTGCAACCGGATTCCGCTAACTTTGCGTGCCGCCCAGTTAAAGACTTTGGTAGGTACTCTTTTGGAGAAAAAGGGATCGTGCCGTTTCTTTTTCCAGCCACTTACCACATCATAGCCCTCTTCAACGATCATTCTACGCATCTCCGGGATCTCCTCCGGGCTATCCTGAAGGTCGGCGTCCATGGTGAAGACCACATCCCCCTGTGCCAAACCAAAACCGGTATGCAGTGCAGCTGACTTCCCGTAATTTCTTCTGAATTTAATCCCCCTTATCTGAGAAAATGACTTTTTGAGGCCGACCACTTGTTCCCAGGAACGATCCTTGCTGCCATCGTCAACCAGTATCAATTCATAGGAAAGCCTGCTGGCGGAAAGTACGCGATATATCCAATCGCATAGCTCAGGTAAGGATTCCTCTTCGTTATAGAGGGGTACAACAATAGAAACGTCCATGTGATTGTGATACGGTTATGCCGTGTTGCTGATCGGGTTCTCCTCTTTTTTCAGAAAAGCAGACGCGACCAGTCCAATAATGAATGTAAAGATTACTCCGGCAATCAGACTCCGTTTAACAGTACTTGCCTTGGTTGTTTTGGTTTCTATTCTTTCGATAATCGTATCCAATTGAGCCTCTGTGATTCTCGGATTCTCTGACATCTTCTCAATGGTGACTTGCTTGGCCTTTTCCACATAATCCTTATCTACATAGTTGACCAGTGCATAGGTATAGGCAAGGGTAAGGAGACTAGATATGACAGCAATGGCGAGTGTCATCAAAAGTAACTTGCCATAGGAGGCAAAACCTCCCAGGTATTCATTCCGGTAAGCCCTGAGGCAATAGGTTATCACTGATATGGATATTAGCACAGAAACAACCCAGGCCCAGGATTTAAACTGAACGTTGAGGATGTATAATACTACTGCAACAAGAATTCCCACAACTCCGAGAATAGCACCATAGATAAGGGCAGGTTTCCAGAAAGATGCTTTTGCTTTTTCTTCCATGACGTAAAAATTTTTTATTAGAACAACCTAAAAAAAGGGCAAGCTACTTATATCGCACCGCTACAACCGCCTACCCTTGCTACCTTCCGGTCCTGGGGGGATTGAGCAGGAGCTGGTCGTATAAGACTTGCCCTAGGCACAAATTTAATAAGAAAAAGCGGTTCTGGCAATAATCATGTCCTTAGACATATACCATGATGGGGAGTCGTTATCCTTCTCTTGGACGCAGACTCCTGACCTGAGCTCCTGCCTGCCACATCTCCGATTCCCTTAGTTCTTTTAATTCAGCGGCCAGATGGGCTTTATAGTTCATTTGACCGGTTTTTTCAAGTACCACCTTGGTTTCTTCACCGGTTTTCACCCTGTTGTACAACTCTTTAAATACAGGGAGTGTGGCCTCTCTGAATTTTGGTTTCCAGTCAAGGGCACCCCTCTGTGCCGTTGCACTGCAATTTGCATACATCCAGTCCATCCCATTCTCATCTACCAGGCGGATCAGGCTCTGGGTTAATTCTTCCACAGTTTCATTAAATGCTTCAGAGGGACTATGTCCGTTCTCGCGCAATACATCATACTGTGCCTCCATGATCCCGGCCAAGGCACCCATGAGTACGCCGCGCTCACCGGTAAGGTCACTAAAAACTTCACTTTCGAATGTGGTTGGGAAAAGGTATCCTGAGCCAATTCCAATCCCCAGGGCAAGAGTGCGCTGCTCAGCATTGCCCGTAAAATCCTGAAAAACTGCAAAACTGGAGTTAATCCCGGTACCTGCAAGGAAATTCCTTCTTACACTGGTACCCGATCCCTTAGGCGCCACCAGGATTACGTCCACATTCGCCGGAGGAATCACACCTGTCTGCTCTTTGTAGGTCACTGAAAAGCCATGGGAAAAATAGAGTGCATCCCCCTCCTTCAGGCATTGCTTCAGTTTTGGCCAGACTGCGCTCTGAGCAGCATCTGAGATCAGGTACTGGATCACTGTGGCTTTTTCAGCTGCTTCTTCAATTGGAAAAAGAGACTCACCGGGAACAAATCCATCATTTACGGCTTTGTTCCAATCTTCTTTGAATTCCGGAGCCTGACCTACGATCACGGATATCCCGTTATCTCTCAGGTTCAGAGCCTGCGCGGGTCCCTGCACTCCATAGCCGATAATTGCAATTACTTCATCTTTCAGCACTTCCTGTGCCTTTGATAGGGGAAATTCATCCCTCGTTACAACGTTTTCTTCAACGCCGCCAAAATTCAATATTGCCATTTTTGTTCTTTATTTTTATTTAGGGTTAATGTTACTAAAATTATTGTTGTGAATGATGTGACTATGATCTTAATAGGTTACAATTTCGCCGGCTGTTTGTTTATGATGAGTATCAATCTCTTTGAGATAAGCTGATATCTCTTTAATCTGCTTCGTAAGGGCAATCCGGCCCGATCGGGCGAACTGGAGCACTCCGTAAGATTCAAGGTCCCTGAAAAGATTTTTGGTCTCGTCTTTATGGCCTGTCTTTTCCACTACGATATATTCCGGTTCAATGGTGAGGATTCTGGCGTTGTGCCGGCGGATCAGATTCTCCACCTCGTCCCCGTTGGCAAAAGCTTCAGTGGGAACCTTGTAGAGAGCAATCTCCTGGTAAACGATCTCGTCAACGGTATGGTAAAAGGCCTTCATTATCCCAATCTGCTTCTCAATTTGTTTGGTCACCGATATGGCCATGTCTTCAGTGGTATGTATCACAATTGTGAACCTGTATATACCCCTGATTTCAGATTCGGAAGTATTCAGGCTTTCAATATTAATTTTCCTTCTGGAAAAGATCACAGTTATTCGGTGCAGGAGGCCTACTTTATGCTCACTGAAAACCGATATCGTAAATTCTTTTTTCATCATTCTGTTTCTTTACTAATGCTGTATCTGTTCTGTTCTTTTTATTCCAACCGCATATCAGATACGGTCCCTCCTGCCGGAACCATTGGGAATATATTCCCTTCTTGCTGAACTTCTATTTCAAGAAGGTACGGACCATCAATGGCCAGCATATTATCCAGCGCCTGATCCAGTTCCTTTCTTACGGTGATCTTCCTCGCCGGGACACCAAACCCCTCTGATATTTTTAAGAAATTGGGATTGGTCAACCCGGTGCCAGAATACCGGCTCTCAAAAAAAAGTTCCTGCCATTGTCTGACCATGCCAAGGAATTGGTTGTTCAGAAGGATTATCTTCACAGGAAGATTGTACTGGGCAATGGTCCCCAGTTCCTGGATGGTCATCTGGAACCCTCCATCTCCTGAAATAGAGATTATTGGCCTGTCTGGGTAAGTAAAAGCGACTCCCATGGCAGCAGGGACTCCAAATCCCATGGTCCCCAGTCCCCCCGAGGATACCCATGAATTGTGCTCCTTGTGTTTGTAGTACCTCGCAGCCGCCATTTGGTGCTGGCCCACATCGGTTACAACGATAGCCCGGCCATCTGTTTTCTGTGATAATTTGTTGATCACTTCTCCCATATGCATCTTAGACTCATCATTAGGATAGCAATCCTTATCAATCACTTTCTTCTTCTCCACCTCGTCAAGTTTCCCAAAAGAAGCGAGCCACTCGGCATGCTCTGCCGGTTTAATCTTGGGCAGAAGCAATTTCAGGGCACGCTTTGCATCGCAATTGATGGCCACAGCGGTCTTCACATTCTTATCGATCTCGGCCGGATCAATTTCAATGTGAATCACTTTGGCCTGCTTGGCATAGGTGTTCACATTCCCCGTAACTCTGTCATCAAATCTCATTCCAATGGCAATAAGAACATCACACTTGTTGGTATTGATATTGGGTGCATAGTTGCCGTGCATGCCCAACATACCAATATGCAGCGGATGGTCTTCATGAAAAGCCGACAATCCATTGAGCGTACTACCTACCGGAATCCCGGCCTTTTCCACAAACTTTTTAAATTCAACTTCAGCCCTTGAGATGGTTACACCCTGACCGCAGAGGACCATGGGTCGCTTAGAATTGTTAATCAACTCGGCAGCTGCGATGATGGACGAAGGTTTCGGTTTAGGGTTGGGAAGGTAGCTTCTTACCTGAGTCCTTTTCTTATAAGTGAACTCCACCTGCTCCATCTGGGCATTTTTTGTAATGTCAATCAATACTGGTCCGGGCCTCCCTGAATTGGCAAAAAAGAATGCCCTGGCCATTACATCCAATATCTCATCGGCACTGGTAATCTGATAATTCCATTTGGTAATAGGCATGGATACACTCACCATATCAGTTTCCTGGAATGCGTCTGACCCCAGCAAGGGAGCCCCCACCTGTCCGGTGATACACACCACCGGTGTAGAATCCAGCATGGCATCAGCAAGTCCGGTTACCAGGTTGGTAGCACCCGGACCCGAAGTAGTAAAACAGACACCAGGCTTTCTGGAAATCCTGGCATATCCCTGTGCTGCGTGGATAGCACCCTGTTCATGTCTCACCATCACATGTTTAAACCTGTCTTCGTAGTTATACATGGCGTCATACACAGGCATAATGGCACCGCCAATATATCCGAAAACAGTATCAACTCCCTCTTCCAGCAAAGCCAGAATAAGTGCCTCGGCCCCGGTCATCTTCTTCCCGGAAACCTTCTCCGTGGCGGCCTTCTTTTTTGTCTCTGTTTGCATGCTCGTAACGTATTAATGTTAGATCTTGGTTATTAGTTAGAAGTTTACAGTTAGGGGTTTATCAGGTAATTGGCTACTGGCTAATCATTTAATTGTCTGATGGCGCCTTTATCAGCCGAGGAAACCATGCTTGCATAAGCCTTCAGTGCTTGTGAGACTTGCCGGTCACGCACCGGCTTCCATCCATTCACTTTCTGATCGGCCTCTTTCCTTCGCGCCTCCAATTCTTTTTCATCGAGTACCACATCAATTCTCCTCGAAGGAATATCGATGCGAATCAAATCCCCGTTACGGATCAGTCCTATGGCTCCTCCATTAGCTGCTTCGGGGGAAATATGGCCTATTGATAAGCCTGAAGTTCCTCCCGAAAACCGGCCATCGGTTATTAATGCGCACTTCTCTCCCAGGTGCCTTGATTTAATATAGGAGGTAGGGTAGAGCATTTCCTGCATCCCCGGACCTCCGCGGGGACCCTCATAGCGAATAACAACCACATCACCTTCTACCACCCGATTTTCAAGAATTGCATCGCACGCATCATCCTGTGAATCAAATACTTTAGCCGGGCCTTCAAAAAGCAAGATCGATTCAGATACTCCTGCAGTCTTCACAATAGAGCCTTGCTGTGCGATATTTCCAGTAAGCACACCGAGGCCACCATCCTGGCTATAGGCATTTTCTATATTTCTGATGCATCCGGTGCTCCTGTCAAGGTCAAATTCGTCATACCGCGAATCCTGTGATCCCATTTTCAGATTGATCCCCCCGCCTGGGGCCGCTGAGTAAACGTCCTCAATGCGTTCACACCTCTCCTTGTTCACCAGGTCATGGCATTCGATGGCTTCCCCTAAGGTTTTTCCGTCTACCCTGAAAACTTCCCGTGTAAGCAGTCCGGCCCGATCAAGTTCAGCCAGAATTCCCAAAATACCACCAGCGCGGTTCACATCCTCCACATGATACTTAGAACTGGGGGCGACTTTACATACCACAGGGGTGTTGCGCGATAAGCGGTCAATGTCTTCCATGGTAAAATCTACTCCGGCCTCATGGGCAATTGCCAGCAGATGCAACACTGTATTAGTCGACCCCCCCATCGCGATATCCAATGTCATGGCATTTTCAAATGCTTCGAAGGTGGCAATGCCTCTTGGGAGAACCTTTTCATTGCCGTCCTCGTAATAGCTGAGGGTATTCCTGATAAGCAGATGGGCAGCCCTCTCAAACAATCTTTTTCTTTCGACATGAGTAGCTACCACTGTACCATTCCCTGGTAGGGCTAATCCAATAGCCTCATTTAGGCAGTTCATGGAATTAGCAGTAAACATGCCTGAGCAGGAACCACAGGTGGGACAGGCAAGCCTTTCGATCCGTTCTAATTTTTCATCACTTACTGCGGGATCGGCTGCCATCACCATGGAATCGATAAGATCCAGAGAATCGTCCCCGTCCCTTCCTGCTTCCATGGGGCCTCCCGAAACAAAGATGACGGGAATGTTCAGTCGCATAGCCGCCATGAGCATGCCCGGAGTGATCTTATCACAATTGGATATACAAAAAAGAGCATCCACCTTATGGGCATTTGCCATATACTCGATGCTATCAGCGATTAAGTCTCTGGAAGGCAACGAATAGAGCATTCCGTCGTGACCCATGGCAATTCCGTCATCAATGGCAATCGTGTTGAATTCTGCAGCAAAGTAGCCAGCCTCATCAAGGATCTGTTTGACCTCCTGTCCGATGTGATGGAGGTGTGTGTGACCAGGAACAAATTGTGTAAACGAGTTAGCGATCCCAAATACAGGTTTGCCAAACTGCGATTCCTTCATCCCATTGGCTCGCCAAAGGCTTCGGGCACCAGCCATAGTTCTGCCCATTGTACTGGTATGACTTCTGTAGGCTATCTTCATCAATCCAAAAAATTTGTTTATTAAATGAAAAAACCATCCTCTTTTCTGAGAATGGCTTATGATATTTTATTCTTTTTTATATACCACTCTCAGTCTGATCCTGGAATTATCACCGGCACCACCACTAGGAGAATGTTATTTAGAATGTTGTTTAACATAAAAATGAAATACCCGTCAAATATAGAGATTAATTCAACACACAAACACAATTCACAGGAAAAATAACGTTTTAACCGTCATTCGATGCCTCTTCAATTTCTTCATCTCTCTCTTCAGCAGGCAGTTCAAGAATTTCCTTTGATTCGAGCTGATCTATGGTTTCAACTTTACGGAGCTTCCTCTCTATCTGATTTGTGCGGGTATTTCTCAGTGTTTCCAAGGAGCCTGAAGCTGTATCAAGTTGCTTCTGAACTTTGCCAAGCTGCTCAGAAAACTTGCTAAACTCGGTTTTGACAGCACCAAGGACATTCCAAACCTCACTGCTTCTTTTTTGAACGGCTAGTGTTCTGAATCCCATCTGAAGACTGTTTAAGAGCGCAGATAACGTAGTCGGACCGGTAACAGTTATTTTATATTTTCGCTGCAATGTTTCAAATAAACCAGGATGTCTGAGCACCTCGGCATAAAGACTTTCCACTGGCAGAAACATAATACCAAAATCAGTGGTATGTGGTGGATCAAGGTATTTATCACTAATATCCTTTGCGAATCCTTCCACTGTCTTGACCAATACCTTTTGAGCTACATCTATATCTTCCGGGGTCCCAATGTCATAAGCTTTCAAAAGTAATTCGTATGATTCTATCGGAAACTTTGAATCGACAGGCATCCAAACCTCCTCTTCTGTGTTTTTTCCAGGTAATTTAATGGCATACTCCACATTGGCCTGACTGCCCTTTTTCGTGGCAACATTCTTGCTGAACTGCTCAGGTGTCAAAATCTGTTCTAATATATTCCCCAGTTGATACTCCCCCAGTACTCCCCGGGTTTTTACATTGGAGAGCACTTTC
>CAZCQL010000089.1:0-17738 GCA_964500835.1 uncultured Bacteroides sp. | reverse complement strand
TACATCAGATTTATGAATTATCTGATCTGAAGCAATTTTCAGCACCACCGGAAAGTCTATTTCACCAGCGATCCTGACGGCTTCATCCCTGTTTCCAGGTTTTTCTGCCTGAGTGTGGCTAAATCATTCATCTGGGCAAGAGTTGCATAGTCATGTGACCACAAGCTTAAAGATAGCCCGCGATGAAATTCACAGCATCGCCAATGTTTTGTATTTCGAGGGCCTTATCCTGGTCCAATTCGATATTAAATTCTTCTTCAAATCCGGCGACAAGTTCTACACTTTGCATCGAATCTGCCCCAAGATCGAACACAAAATTTGCTTCGTCGGTGATCTCAGAATGCTCGAGTTTAAGCACCTCGCTAACTACATTCTTTACATGCAATAGAATTTCATTCGTTTCCATTACTGGGATTTTTTTAAGTTGGAGAAACCAATTTATGGCATAGCCAAGAGTACGTCAAGTTATGAAATCTTCCTGTTCAGTTCAACCTGCCGCACAGAATAAATCAGAAATTGATTGTTATCTTGCATTTCCAAAAGAAGGGCACCGGTAAAGTCTGGCATATGGATGGTAAAATCATTGGTGTCGGGTTTCAGAAGACAGGGACCTCCACGTTAAGAGAAGCTTTAAAAATACTGGGATATCGTGTGAAGGATAACACTACGCGTCCTTTAATTCCGATTTTAAAAGGGGAATACGACAAAGTACTGCGAATGATCAGGGCATACGACGCCGTCGAAGATACTCCCTGGTACATGATCTATAAAGAGCTTGACGAAAGAATTCCGGGATCGAAGTTTATTTTAACCGTAAGGGAAAAAGAATCGTGGTATCGAAGCGTCTCACGGCAAATAGGAACCCTGAGAAATGCCAATCACGAATGGATTTATGGCAGGGGAAAGGGATTGCCAAAAGATGACAAGGCAAATACCATCAAAGTGTATACGAGGCATAATAACGAGGTGATCAGGTATTTTAAGGATCGTCCCGGTGATTTACTGGTGATGGACATCACAAAGGGCGAAAGCTGGAAGAAACTCTGTTCTTTCCTGGAAAGGGATATCCCGGATAAACCGTTCCCGGTTGCAAACAAATGGCTTGACAAGAAAAAGAGACAAGACTACTATGGTAAGAAAAAGAATTTCAGGTTTTATCGGAAACAAGTCCGGCAATATTGCAAGATCAAGTACATCGACTGGAGAGAATATTGGTAAGTAAAAACTCAACAAATATCACCGTCAAATCATTCCTTTTCAACCCGGTATGATACGCATTCTAAAGTTCATTGGTGTAATCTTTTTGATTCTAATAGCCGCGGCTGCTGTAGCCTGGTTTGGATTTCTGAAGCCAAAGCCGCCACCTATATCTGCGGAAGACCGGGCCCGGCTTGCGATGATGCCTTTACCAGCAGAATTTAAATCGGCGAATGGAGAATTTATTATCGATGAAACCTTTGGTCATAGGTTTAGTACATTGACCACACCCCGCCTTGAACGAGCCGTGGAGCGATTTTATGGGAAGCTATCCTCGGTTACGGGTCTTTCCATTGGGAGCGGGATTCACCCATCGCTGATTCTCAAGTGTAAGGGGAGTGAAAAGAACTATCCCTCATTAGGTGACGATGAATCCTATACCATCACCGTATCGGGAAAGAAAATCGTGGTGGCGGCTCCTGAAGAGACCGGAATCATTTATGCCCTGGAGTCGCTTCTACAACTGACCAGGCAAAAGGAGGGAAAGTGGATAATCCCCGCACTCTCGATAAAGGATCAACCCAGGTATCCCTGGCGGGGATTGATGATTGATGCATGCAGGCACTGGATTCCCAAAGAAGTGATTCTTCGGAACCTGGATGCCATGGGCACCTTAAAAATGAACATCTTTCACTGGCACCTGACCGAGAGTCAGGCGTTCAGGTTAGAATCCATACTTTTTCCCAGATTGCATACTATGGGTTCCAACGGGGACTATTACACCCAGGAGGATATCCGTGAAGTGGTGGAGTATGCTGCTGACAGGGGCATCAGGGTTGTTCCCGAGTTTGATGTTCCCGGGCATACCGCTTCCTGGTTTGTAGGTTATCCGGAGTTAGCCAGTGGTCCCGGACCCTATCAGCTGGACACAGCCATGATGGGCCGTCAACCAGCCATGGATCCCATCCGGGAAGAGGTATATGAGTTCCTGGATCAATTTTTTGGCGAAATGGCCACCCTATTTCCAGATGAGTACTTTCACATAGGCGGCGATGAAGTGATTCCCACCCAGTGGAACGAGAATCCGGATATACAAAAATACATGAATGAGCATGGCCTGGATGATCCCAACGCCCTGCAGGCCCACTTCAACTTCCGTCTACAAAAGATTGTGGCAGGGCATGGCAAAACAATGATGGGATGGGACGAGATACTGCACCCCGATCTTCCCATGGAGGATATCGCAGTACAAACCTGGCGCAATCATGCTTCCCTGTGGGAGTCAGCCCGCAGGGGAAGCAACGCAATCCTGTCAGCCGGATACTACCTGGACCATAAACAAGCTGCGTCATACCACTATAGAGTAGATCCCGCGGTTATTCCCGGGGCTGTTGATATTGAGGTCGACTCCACCAACTGGAAATATTGGGAATGCACCATGAGTGTGGCCGAAATGGAACTGGAAGGAGGCCTCTACCTTTTCGGTGAAGGAGAAAACCTGAGAGGCATTATGGAGTTCATGGGCAGTGCCACCGGTTTCACAGAGGCAACTGTAGATCACAATAATCTTTCATTTGTGGTGGAGGGACCTGTGGGAGATTTTAAATTTGAGACAGAGCTGGATGGAGATTCTCTTCGTGGTTCTGCCAATTTATCCGTTTTCAACCTGACCATCAGGGGTCACCGGGCCGGCGGAAGCAATATGGCCGGAGGCCTTCCGTTGCCTGAATTTAAAAAGATAGAAGCTCTCACCGCCGAACAGGAAACCAAATTGATCGGAGGGGAAGCATGTATGTGGACCGAGCAGGTTGACAGCCTGACCATTGATTCCAGGATCTGGCCACGTGCTGCTGCCATCGGAGAGAAATTGTGGAGTCCAAAGGTACTCACCGACAATGTAGCAGATATGTACAGGCGACTGATGGTGATGGACAAGCACCTGGAGAAGTTGGGACTGAAGCACCACAGCTACATGAACACCCTCCTGGCCGACATGGTATCTGAACCCTTCCTGGAGCCACTGAAGCAGCTGGCGGATGTATTGCAGGAAGATAAAGGATTTGCACGGATGGCTCTTTACCAGCCTGCTTTCTATACTACCACTCCCCTGAACAGAATGGTGGATGTGGCAAGGCCGGAGAGTTATGTGGCCTACCGCTTTGGACAGGATGTGGATCTATGGATCGAAATGGAAGATTCAGCGGCTCGCGAAAGACTGATTCTCCTGTTGGAGCGCTGGTCGGTCAACCATGAACTACTGACTCCGGCCTTTAAAAACAATAAAAGATTACAGGAGATAAGACCCCATTCAGCGCATCTTTCCCTGCTTGCCCGTGCAGCCCTGATGGCACTAAATGATCCGGCCGCTCTGGTCGGGAAAGAGGAGGAACTGAAAAAGCTTTACACAGAAGCTTCCGCGTCATATGGTGCTACAAATCTACGCCTTACCCCACATGTTAAAAAGCTTGTGGATTCTGCAACACAGAATTAAATATATTTGAATAAGCAAGGACCAGAAGAGCGCTTCAACCATGAGCCAGACCAGATTAGAATTGCTGAACGCCCTGTTTAAAAGGTGGTGTGGAGAACAAATAATTTCCATCAATAAGTTACCTGCCTCAGGATCGCCAAGGGAGTATTACAGGATCACAGGTATTAGTTCCACTGCCATTGGTGCCATAAACATGGACCACGAGGAAAATATAGCATTTCTCGAGTTTAGCAGGCATTTCCGATCACTGGGTCTGGCGGTCCCGGAGGTTTACCTGGAAGACCTGCACAACCATGCATATCTTCAGGAAGACCTGGGTGATGTGACTCTATTCGATTATCTTTTCAAGGTACGGGTCAATGGAAAATTCCCTGATGAACTAAAGGAGGCATACAAAACGGTCCTGACCGAATTGCAAAAATTCCAGATTACAGGTTCGGAAAAACTTAATTATTCCGTCTGTTATCCCCGTTCAAGTTTTGACAGGCAAAGCATGCAGTGGGACCTGAGTTACTTCAAATATTATTTTCTTAAGCTGGCCCATATTCACTTCAATGAGCAATTGCTTGAGGACGATTATAATACACTCATCGATTTCCTCCTTGCCCAGGATACGAATTATTTTCTCTACCGTGATTTTCAGTCACGGAATGTGATGCTTCGGGATGGAAAACCTTACTTTATCGATTACCAGGGAGGCAGGCGGGGTGCCCTGCAATACGATGTCGCCTCCCTCCTTTATGACTCAAAAGCCGATCTTCCACCTGAAGTCAGGGAAGAATTGTTGGAACACTACATAAAAAATCTGGAGCACTACCCTGCCGTTGACGGAGTGCGGTTCAGGGATTCCTATTACGGATATGTGTTGATCAGAATTATGCAGGCAATGGGAGCATATGGATTCAGGGGGTTTTATGAGAAGAAGACTCACTTTTTGCAGAGCATCCCCTACGCCCTGAACGATTTGCACTGGATTCTCGACAATGTGAACTTCTCTATTCGGATTCCGACCCTGCTAAGTGTCTTCAACAGCCTGCTAAAGGCTCCTAAACTAAGAAGGTTCAAAGATAAGCAGGGTCGAAAATCGACCCTGACTGTTTCCATTAACAGCTTCTCCTACAAACATGGAATCCCCGATGATCCCAACGGCCACGGTGGCGGATATGTATTCGACAGCAGGGTTATCACTAATCCGGGCAGAATTGAAGAATATAAATGCCTTACCGGGAAGGACAAGCCTGTGGTGGATTTTCTTAATGCCCAGGTGGATGTGGATGAATTTCTAAGCAATACCTTCTCGCTAATTGACATGTCGGTGGATAACTACGAGGAAAGAAACTTCACCCACCTTATGATTAGCTTCGGATGCACGGGGGGCCAGCACAGATCGGTCTACTGCGCCGAACGGCTAAGGGACCACCTCCGTGAAAATCATGCGGTACAGATTTCCCTTTGGCACCGGGAATTGGATTAGCTAATCGCCGTTCCGTAATCACTCATTTATCTGGATATAATCCAACCGTACTAAAGGAATATTCCCCGCTCTTCACATTAAAAACCGCATAGCCGTCTTCCATACGAAGGAATTCAATCCCGTCAACTTCTCTATGGTTGAGTCCGCCTTCCTTCACACTGGCCGGATCACGGGTGGGGATAAATACCGTGGAAGTACAGCTAACCGGCACCTTGATGTCCATGGTAAATGCCTCTTCACCATTGCGCCATTTAATCCCCCCCTCGCCATAGGGCGTTCGATTCCAATAGCTTACATACCCGAGCTCCTTTAGGGGTTGTGGACGAAAGATGATGTGCCGGTAGCCCGGATCCGTGGGATCGGCTTTCATTCCGGCCAGGTTCCGGTAAAACCAAACCAATCCACCTCCGAACATAGGGTGGTTATGCGATCCTCCTTCGTCCCATCTTTCCCTGGTTGTCGTTGAACCAAGTTCCACCCAGTGTCCGAATCCCGGTTCAGTCCTTTTATTTAGTGCCCCGTAAGCCAGTTCCTGTAATCCATGTTCTGCAAGCACCTCGAATAAGAACCTGGTCCCCAGGATTCCCGTATCCAGGTGCCCCCGATTCCTCACAAATCCAGCTATTAGTGACTCTAATACCCTGTTAATCTGCGATTCCGGAACACCCATCCGAAGAGCCAGCACATTACCACCCCCGTCTCCGTAGGATCCTTCCGCCTCATTATAAAAATTCTTATGAAACGCATTCTTTGTCCTGTGGGCCAGCGCATCATAGGTTAAAGCTTCCTCTTCCATCCCCAGTAGGTGAGCTGTTCTGGCTGTAATGGTTGCACAGTACCATAAATAAAACGTATGCGCCATCTCATCGGGATACGTTTTCCCGGGAGCCTCCCATTCACCAAGATTGAACCATTTTAGAATGGACCCATCCCTGGCGGTCCGCTTCGAAAACATAATGCCCTCCCGATTCACCCAGGTCTGCATGTAGCGGATATACCCTTTCATGCCTTCATATGTATCTTCAAGCATATCAAGGGAGCCATAATGCACATAGTTTTGCCAGGGAATCACACAAATAGCCGCCCCCCAGGCTGGGCCACCACCACATCCCGGCTGCCAGGGAGCTCCGTTGGGCACATACCCCGTTTCGGCGATCTGTGCTCCGAGCATGTCCTGTACCCACTTGTGGTAAAAGTTTCGGGCATCATAGTTATGCAAGACGGTAATGCATGCGATCTGTCCGTCGCCAGTATAAGGTGAGCGTTCACGGTGCGGGCAGTCACTGGCAATTCCACCATGCATGTTATCGATCTGGCTCCTGCACCAGATCTTGTTAATCTCATTAAAGAGGGAATTGGAAGTCTCGAATTTTGCTGTTTGTTCAATGGAGGTATTCACCGCTTCCGCCGTGAGGTGTTCGGGAGTTAATTCTCCAGGCCAATTAGTGATCTCCACTCCGCTGAATACAAACCAGTTGAACCTGGGCGCATAGGTTTCAGGACCCTTTCCATTGCAGATATACGAGTTATCACCCGAATAGAGGTTTCCATTGAACTGCAACTTAATCCTGTGCCCTTCCGGTCCTTCCACGTTGTGTAACCTGACCCATCCTGAAATTTCCACACCAAAATCAACAAAATAATGACCCGCCCCCAGTTTCTCAATTGAGACAGGTGCCAACCTCTCCGTGACCTTATCGGGATACGCCGTGTGGGCCATTAATTTACCCTCTGGTGCATTCCTGACAGCCACCGTCATCCAGTCTGAGTCATCAAATTGCGGAGTACTCCATCCCGGCTGCTCATTTCTTGCATCATATTCTTCGCCATAATAGACCATATCCATGAGGATCGGGCTCTTTGATGCCTTCCAGCTGGAATCTGTAATCACCACCTCATCCGTTCCATCGCTGTAGGAGATGTGGAGCTGACACAAGAAACGGGGAGATCCATATGCAGCGGTCCAGAATTTCGCCGGGTTATAAAATCCGTTGCCAAGGATTCCTCCGATCGCATTCCTGCCCTGGCGCATCCGGCCAGTCACATCATAAGCCAGGTACATGACTTTATATTCGCTGAAATCGTCCGGAAGGGAAATGAGCGCTTCCGATAGCTGAGGGCGTTTTCCATAATTGGTTTGATTGGGCACCAGCACATCATCCCCCACCTTCTTTCCATTCAAATAGAGTTCAAAATAGCCCAATCCAGTTACAAACACCACGGCAGAAGCCACTTCTTTTGTCACCACGAAATCTTTCCTTAAAAGAGGGGCTGGCGGACCAAAGTCCGCCGGTCTGCCATCGCGACCGCCAACCGGTTTTGGCAGGGCTTCCTCTCCCTGCCAGGGAGCCCCTATCCACTCAGCTTTCCAATCCTCTGCTTTTAAGAATCCCATTCTCCACCGACCGGGATCACTCCATTCAGATATATTTCCATCACGGTCCTTCACCCGCACCTGCCACCAGCATTCCTGCCTGGAAACCAAGGGTTTTCCTTCGTACTTCACGCGGATGGACTGGTCCGACCGGATCATTTGTCCATCCCACAGATCCGGCTCCACAAGTTTCTCTTTCGAACTGGCTACGCGGACCTGGAAAGCGGTCTGTTTTTGCCCTCTCTCTCCTTCCCTGGCAACGTTGATCCAAGACAGCCTGGGCTGAATCACATCAACCACGGCAGGATTTTCCATATACTCACATGTAAGATGAACTGTTCTAAGGGAAGACCCGGAAGTTACGCCGGTATTATCAGCACAACCCGCCAGCAGAAATATGGCAAGCCCTGCCACAAAAACATTGCTTTTCAGCTTGAACCTAATAGAGAAGACGGTATGGAAAATTAGCTCCATTGCCTGTCCCAGGAACGATGTTTATCCCATTCCTTCGTGGGAGCAAAGAGTTCTTCATCTGTTTGAAGGTGCTCCTTCACTACCTCTTCATCTAACTCAAGTCCCACCCCGGGTTTCTCAGGGACTTCGACGTAGCCATCCCTGACAAAAGGCTTATCCAGTCCGGTTACCAAGTCTTCCCACCAGCTCTTGTCAACTGAATGATGTTCGAGGGCAACGAAATTCTCCGTAGCAGCCGCCGTGTGCACACACCCCATAAAACTTACAGGTGATGAAGCATGATGCAGGGCCATGGCAATTCCATGTTCCTCTGCAAAATCCCCTATTCGTTTAGTCTCGAGGTATCCACCGGCCGATACCGGATCGGGGTGCACCATGTCCACAGCACGTTTTTCGATGAGTTCACGGAATCCGTCCTTTAAATAAATATCTTCCCCTGTGAGAGTGGGCACATCGATGGCTCTTGAGATCTCCTTCCATTGGTCGGTAAATTGCCAGGGTATAAGGTCTTCAAGCCATGCAATATTAAAGGGCTCAAAAGCTTTCCCTAACCGGATCATGCTGTTCACTCCCATATGACCCACATGATCGATTGCCACCGGGATTTCCCAACCGATCTCCTCGCGCATGGCAGCCACATTTTTGACCAATTCTGCAATACCTTTATCTGTTATCTGCACCCTTGTAAAGGGATGCATCGTTAGTCCATAGGTGCCTTTTTTCTGGTCCCAGCCGCGCATATCACCCCAGAATTCAGTATTTGTAAGTGTTCCAGGAATGTCTTTGATCAGCCCTATGCCAATGTCCATTTTCATAATGGTAAATCCCATGTCCAGCCTCCCCTTCATTTTTTCGCCAAATTCTGCCGGATTTCCTACAGTGGGGGTATCCACATAGATTCGAACCTTGTCCCTGTACTTTCCGCCCAACAGCTGATAGAGCGGAACGCCATATACTTTTCCGGTCAGGTCCCAGAGCGCCATCTCAACGCCGGATACACCCCCACCCTGGCGGCCATGATCACCAAATTGTTTGATGATCTTGAAAATTCGTTCTACGTTACAGGGATTCTCCCCGAGAATGCGGCTCTTGAGCATAAGGGCATACCTCTTGTCCGCACCATCCCTTACATCCCCCAGTCCATATACTCCCTGGTTGGTATAAATTTTTACGATGGGGATATTGCCAACCTGTGCAATTCGCATATCGGTGATTTTCAGATCGGACGGACCAGAGTATCGATTTACGGATTGGGTCAGGTACTCGATTTGATCCTCCAATGGAGAATTAACCAGGATTCCAAGACCCAAACCACCCAGTCCTGCCTTCTTAAGAAATGATCTTCTATTCCCCGTGTTTCCTTTAGCTTCCATATATTCCAGTTTCACTTAAAATCAGTATGAGGATACAAATTATTAAAATACTTTATATCTTCCCTTTTTTATTGTATGAAGAATCGATTATTCTTTAAAATCATGCTCGGACTGGCCGGACTGGCCATGATCTTGTTCCTGATGATGTACTTCATGAACAAGAATGCTGTCCTGGGGCCCTTGCTAATCTCATTTTTTGTCTTCCTGGCCATCGGTGTGAGAGGAAATCAAATGGCAAAAGGATTCTCCTACACCATTATGATTTTTGCGGTGGTAAGCCTTTCCATGTTCTACCCGGGGTTGTTTTTAAAGTGGGGGGATTTTGAACTGAAGGCCACCATTGTCCCGCTGCTTCAGATTATCATGTTTGGGATGGGATCGCAGATGAGTGTCAGGGACTTTGCAGGTGTGGCGAAAATGCCAAAAGGGGTTCTCCTTGGATTGGCTTGTCAGTTCACCATTATGCCGGTAGTTGGTTTTATCATTGCCACCACCTTCGGATTCCCTCCTGAAGTAGCAGCCGGAATTATTCTTGTGGGATCATCCCCAAGCGGGCTTGCATCCAATGTGATGTCTTTTATTGCAAAAGCAAATCTGGCACTATCTGTGACTTTGACTGCCATAGCAACCATGCTGGCTCCGCTGATAACCCCCGCACTCATGAAGCTGTTGGCCGGGCAGTTTGTTCCGATCGATTTTTGGGATATGATGCTGGGAATCACCAATATAGTGATCCTTCCTATTATAGCCGGACTCATTTTCAATGCGGTCGCTTACGGGAAAGATTCAACCAGGAGCATGTCCTTGCAGGCCATGGTATTCATGCTAATCATTGGTGGAAAGAACCTGACACTTTACGAGACAGCCGAATTGGGATATGGGGAGGTCTTTATATACCTGGGAAAAGATCTGTTGTGGTTCCTCTTTTTGCCGATAATGGCTGGCATTGTATTTAAAATTCTTGCCAAAGGAAAAAAAGAGATTCTGGATAAGCTCCTGGCTTTTATCTCAATGACAGGTATCGGAGTGATCATTGCTGTCATCACGGCCGCAGGCAGGGATAGCCTGCTGGACATCGGATTCCTCCTGATTCTGGCGTGCCTGCTTCACAATACAACGGGATATGTGCTGGGATACTGGATCTGCAGAGTAGCCGGAATGGATGAGAAATCTTGCCGGACGATTGCTCTGGAAGTGGGGATGCAAAACGGAGGCCTGGCCTCAGGTATTGCGCTTCAGATGGGAAAGGTGGCCACCGTAGGTTTGGCGCCTGCGGTGTTCGGACCGATGATGAATATTACCGGGAGTTCCATCGCTACCTGGTGGCGCCGGACATCCGGAAAATAGTAGAAATTGCCTGGTTGAAAAGTAAGAAGGGACAAGTAAGTGAGTGACCAGTCAAAGGGCAACACGATGAAAGTGCGTTACCCATACTTTATACCTGATAAAACAGTCTCTAACACATCTAACGACTTGATAATTTACCACTAACGAGCTAACTCATGAAAAAACTTACCTATATAACCGTCATCCTTGCGCTGGGACTGTTTATGGACTCACCCGCTCAGTTTTTTAACACTCCTGAGGAATTGATCTACTATACCCGGGAATGGAAGGGGAATCGTTTTGATGATGGCCGGCCCAAAGTGCCGGAGGAACTCCTGGTGAGGCTGAAAAAAGTTTCTATTGAAGAGGCCTGGGGCGTCTTGCGATCAAAAGGATATTTTAATCAGTTTGAGGGAAACTGGGAAATAATTCATGAGAATGAACCTATCGTTGGAAGGGCATTGACTGCCCGATATATGCCCAAAAGACCTGAGGTAATGGATCGTCTTACCGAAAAAGGACATGAAAAAGGGCGCGTTGGAGCAATGAATTCCTGGCCCATTGATGCGCTTCAGCAGGGCGACGTGTATGTGGCGGATGGCTTTGGAAAAATAGTGGACGGTACCCTTATCGGTGATAACCTGGGCAATGCCATTTTCGCCAACTCGGGCAATGGTGTGGTGTTTGATGCGGCTGCAAGGGACCTGGAAGGCCTTTCTGAGATCGAAGGGTTTAATGCATTTGTAAAGGGATTCGATCCGTCCTATCTCACGGAGAGCATGCTCATGGGTATCAACGTTCCCATTAGGATAGGCCGGGCAACAGTATTCCCCGGTGATGTAGTGCTGGCTAAAAAAACCGGAGTATTGTTCATTCCTGCGCACCTTGTGGAAGAAGTTGTTATCAGGGCTGAATTTATCATGCTCCGGGATATGTTCGGGCACCAGATGCTGATAAAAGGAATCTTTACTCCCGGTCAGATAGACGGACGCTGGAGCGATGAGATTAAGGCCGCTTTCCTGGGCTGGGTAGAGAACAATCCCAATGAATTACCCATGTCCAGGGAGGAGCTGGATGCCTATCTGAAAGACCGCACATGGTAAATTGCAATTTATACCAGAATGATTAAAAAAAGCTTATGACACGCAAATTCCTGGCCTCCCTGCTTGCTACCATAATGTTCGTTCCTGTGCTCGCCCAGCCCAGTCAGTTCAGGGGAGCTGACCGAAATGGAGTTTATCCTGAATCGGGCTTGCTGGATGAATGGCCCGATGCCGGGCCCAGGTTAATCGCCACTATACCAGAGATTGGGGATGGGTTTGCCGCGCCTGCCATTACTGATCAGGGAATCTTCGTTGCCGGAATGAAAGAATCGACCGGCTACATGCACCATTTCAACCACAGGCAGGAATTACAGTGGAGTGTCCCGTACGGGAAAGAATTCACATTTAAGTACACAGGAGCCAGAAGTACTCCCACGCTCGAAGGCGATCGCTTGTATTATTCCGGAACCTTTGGAGATGCTTTCTGTATGGATGTAAAAGACGGATCCTTCATCTGGAAAAAGAATATATTTCAGGAATTCGGCGGGAATGAGATTAAATGGGGTTACACCGAGTCTCCGCTCATCTACGAAGACCTGGTGATTCTTACGCCTGGTGGACCTGGCCATAATGTAGTAGCACTGGATAAGTTAACCGGAAACCTAAGATGGTCTGCCAGTGCCGATTCCACAATTAATGCGTATTGTTCTCCGATGCTTATCAACCACAATAATCAGGATTATATCCTTTTGAACACCAGGGATTACCTGCTGATTATCTATGCTAAAACCGGAGAGATTGCCTACCGCCATCCCATTTATGAATCCCATACCATGCACGCTATAACACCACTTTATGCAGATGGGAAGATTTTTTATTCTTCAGGATACGGCGAAGGATCTGTGTTGTTTGCAATGAACAAAGCTGAAAAGCGATTGGACACAATCTATGTGAATCCCGACCTGGATTGTAAACTGAGTGGTCTTATTATGGTAGATGGAACTGTTTTTGGAACTTCGGACCGTAAAAAACAGTGGGTGGGTGTTGATTTTAGTTCAGGTGAAACCGTATTCACTTCCCGTGATTTGAAACCGGGTTCCTTTTTGCTTGCTGAGAACAAGTTCTTTATTTTTACAGAAACGGGTGAAGTGGCACTGGCCGCACCCGGCCCCCGGGGATTTTCGGTGATCAGCAGATTTAAATCCCCGGCCCACCCTGCACGATATGCCTTTGCACACCCGGTTCTTTTTAATGGTGTTTTATACATCAGGTACAGGGGTACCTTATGGCTCTATGATGTATCGGCAACTTATTAATTGTATATTTATGAGCACTATTTCAAACTAATTATACTCTAATGAACAGATTACCAATTTTCATAGCACTAATGGTGGGGTTCATGCTTGCGTCATGTTCCAAAAAATCTCCCGAATTCGTAAACAGCATACCGGATGATGCCATTGCAGTTGCATCATTGAACCCTATGCAGATCCATAAAAAGGGCCAGTTAAACAGCCTGGAAGGCCTTAAAGAAAAAGTGAAGGATGAGATTTGGGGTCAGATTCTTGAGAATCCTTTAAGTACAGGTTTAAGGATGGATGAATACCTCTATATATTTTTAAAGATGGAAGAAGAGGGCCCCATTATTGGCGTAGTAAGCGGAATGAAAGACGTTGAAAAGTTTGAATCTACCGTGAATAAGATCAAGGATGATATCGATTCCATGTTTACCGAGATGGAGGGATATACCTATATCCAACCCGGTCAGGAAGGGGTAATCGCGTGGAACGAAAAACAAATGATTCTCCTGGCTTCACCTGACAGTGAAGAATTTGAAACCTCCTACTTTACCGGGACTCTCGACAAAATGTTTGATCCGGTTAAGGAAGAGTCCATTACCAGTTTGGTGGATTTCAAAGATTTTATGGGTAAAATGAAAGACTTGAATGTGTGGGTATCTTCCAATGAAATGAGAGAAATCATTGAAAAAATGGCAAAAGATAAGGTGCCTGAATTGCCGGTGACACTGTACAATAATTATGCTCAGGTGTATATTGATTTTGATAACGGGGTAATGAACATTACCGGAGAAACCCATTTCAGCGAAGAGGTGGAGAAAAACGTCGAAGAGTTTCTTGTGATGAATCCGGAGCTGAACGAAGAGATGCTGAAGCTGGCCCCAGGGGGGAATCTTCTGCTTGCGATAGCTGGTTCGATGGACCTTGAAAAGATAAAAAGTATGGTGGGGAAATTTGCGCCTCCGGAACTTGGAGAAGTCGGAAATAAAGTTGAACAGGCCACAGGGATTCCTGCAGACGAAATGTTACAGGCATTCACGGGCGACTTTACTATAGCAGTCAATGGATTGGAGGGAGAAGCTATGATCCCTGTGGAGCTTTTTATCGGACTTGGCGTGAATGGGGAAGCCATCCAGGAGAAGTTGATGGAATCTGTTCAGAATATGGCACCCGTTGACAAACAGGGTGACTTTTTTGTGATCAATGTGCAGGGAAATGAAATATACAGCGGTATCATTAACGACTTGTGGGTGATCACCAACGCCAAAGGGTACAAAGATGAAGTGGCAGACGGAAAACTCAATAAGTCCCTCGTCGATTCGAAGTTTACCGATTTTGCCAATGGTTCTATGGGGATGTATTTGAACCTGGACCTTGCAAGCTATCCAGGAATGGTGCAGGGCATGCTGCAGCAAAAACCGGAGAAGAAGATATGGATCAAAAAGTTAACTGATTCATTTGAATACCTGGGCGTATCTGCCAGCAATTCCCAGAACTTCTTAACGCTAAAAACCAATCAACCGTCAGAGAACAGCCTGTATACCATATTGAAACTAACAGAATCTCCCGAATAGGTAATCTGCAATTGAAGCGAGATCAATGACCATCCGGTTGGATAAAATGATTCCGCTTCCCATGCTGGAACAGGATACTGCCGGCTCGGGAGTGTGGGATGCGGAATCGGTTCTTTTCGAACCAGGGAAAAGCTATATTATTGAAGCATCTTCCGGAAGGGGGAAAACCAGTTTGCTATCGGTTATCTACGGAATCCGTAAAGATTATCAGGGAAATGTCTTTCATAATGAGACAGATATCCGTGATTATGGATGGAAACAATGGTCAAGACTTCGAAAAGAAAAGCTTTCCTTCATATTTCAGGGATTGGAGTTGTTTCCCAATCTGACAGCTCTTGAAAACATACAACTCAAGAATTCCATATACAAATACCATACTCTAAAGAAGATTGAAGAAATGGCAGAATTGCTTGGAATGGCAGAATTTCTTCAAAGGAAAGCAGGCATACTCTCATTTGGACAACAACAACGGATAGCCATTATACGCTCTCTTTGCCAACCCTTCGAATATTTGCTGGCAGATGAATGCTTCAGTCACATCGACCAGGAAAATAGCCTTAGCGCATACCAGGCCATCAGGAAGGAGTGTGATGCGCAAGGTGCCGGCCTGATCCTTACCTCCCTCAATGGAACAGAGTCTCTGAATGCCCATGTTCGAATGAACCTATGAGGTACCTGTACCATATACTTTGGAAGGACAATAGCAGGGCGCACCTGCTTTGGGCTTTTCTGGGGACCCTTGCCGGATTTGTTTTGCTGCTGGCGGGAATCCAGTTCTATGTGGATATCAAGGCAGTTCTCACGGCGAACCGGGACCTGATGGATCCCGAGTATATCGTGATTAATAAGCAGGTAAATATTGGACAGACACTCGGACTGGCCAGAGTTGGATTTTCACCCGAGGAAATAGAGGAAATTTCTTCCCAGCCGTTTGCCGACCAGGTGGCTCCCTTCCTTTCAAATCAATTCCCTGTGAGCGGATACACAAAAAATGATCAGTTCCCTGAATTTTATACAGAGCTTTTCTTTGAAGCCATTCCTGATGAGTTCATCGATGTAAAATCCGATGATTGGGCGTGGAATCCGGAAGCAGGGACCATCCCTATTATCGTCCCCCAGGACTACCTGAACCTTTACAATTTCGGATTTGCCCCAAGTCAGGGACTCCCTCAGATACCTAAAGGGGTCATCTCACTGATTAAAGTTACTATCAGACTGAAAGGGCAGGGTCGTGGCATCTACGATGAGTATCCCGGCCGGATCGTGGGATTCAGCAACCGCATACATTCCATCCTGGTGCCGTATGATTTCCTTGTCTGGGCAAATGAAAAATATGGATATTTCGAAAAAGCTGATCCATCGCAGCTGATCATTGTTTCCAAGGATCCTACCGATCCTGCTATTGTCAAATACCTGGATGAGAAAGGCTATGACACCATCCGCGAGAAGTTGAAAAGCAGCCGCATGAATATCATTCTCAAATTCATCATCAGCTTTCTGGTGATCATTGCCGGAATAATTATCGGCCTTGCTTTCCTTGTTTTTCTTTTAAGTCTGCAGCTGATGATAAGCCGCTCAGCGGAAAAGATCCGGAGACTCAATATTCTGGGTTATCACTACCGTGAGATAAGCCGCCCCTACATTGTTTTGCTGGGGATCCTTATGATTGGAGTTACAGGACTCTCCCTGCTGATCACTACCCTCCTCACTCGCCAGTTTTCTTCCGTGGCAGGTGATTGGAGTCTCGAAATCTCATCCTCCCTGCATGGCATTATTTATGGCGCAGCATTGGGGCTTGTTTCCCTTATCTTCACCTCCAACGTAGCAGCCATTCTGGTAAGTACCAACAAGGTATGCAAATAGCTGATTATTTGCTGTTTTTTGTTTGTATCAATCAAATTTATCACTATTTTTGCAACCCCAAATAATTTGAAAAGCAAATGGCACATCATTTATCAGCGAAGAAGAGGATCAGGCAGATCGAGTCAAAACGTGTTAGAAATAAATTCAATGCGCGCTCCACCAGGAGTGCTGTAAAAAAATTGCGTGGTACCACCGATAAGGCATCGGCTAATGAACAATATTCTGAAGTAGTTTCAATGCTTGACAAGCTTGCCAAGAGAAACGTCATTCACAAAAACAAAGCCTCCAACCTAAAATCAAAGCTTGCCAAACATGTGAATAGCTTGTAAAGCACACGAATAGCTTGTAAAAAGCAATCACCGTCATCATACATAAGAGGGTGTCTCAACGAGGCATCCTCTTTTTAGTTTCAGGAGTGCAGGCTCTCACGACCGATGAGCCGGTTTCCATCACATTAAGAAGTAAAAAGCTCAATGAACGAATATACATCGCACGCAATGAAGACGTGGGCAGTAGAAGAACGTCCGAGGGAGAAGGTGATGGCCAGCGGGGTGCAAATCCTGTCCGATACCGAGTTACTTGCCATTTTGATTGGATCGGGAACCAAAAACATGACAGCTGTGGAACTGGCAAGACTCATCTTAAAGAGAGCAGGAAATAACCTTCGTGGATTGGGCCGGCAAACCGTAAGTGATCTTCTTAAGATAAAAGGAGTAGGTCCCGCGAAAGCCATTTCGGTCCTGGCTGCCATGGAGCTTGGGAGAAGAAGAGAAGGTATGCTTCATACCGAAAAAATCCCTGTAAAGTCAAGCGAAACCGTATTTAACCTTTTCCATCCCCTGTTAGGCGACATAGCACATGAAGAGTTCTGGCTATTGATGCTGAACCGTGCAAACAGAGTGCTGGGCAGATTTAAAGTGAGTCAGGGTGGGCTCTCCGGAACCGTAATCGATACCCGGATTATTTTAAAAAAGGCCCTGGATAACCTGGCCTCTTCCATCATTGTTTGTCACAACCACCCATCGGGCAATAACCAGCCAAGTGATGCAGATGTAAAAATCACAGAGAAGCTAAAAAAAGCAGCCGAAATGCTTGAAATTAAGCTACTCGATCACGTTATAATTGCAGATAAATCTTACTTTAGTTTCGCAGACGAGGGACTCATATTTTAATATTTTTTCGGGTGGTTCGAATCCTCAGACCTCCTGATTCGGCCCCTGGGGGCCAGTTAATTACGACTCTTATGTCGCA
>CAZCQL010000088.1:16550-18059 GCA_964500835.1 uncultured Bacteroides sp. | reverse complement strand
CCGTGGGACCAAACGTGGAGATCTTCTTTTAAGAGGCATGAGGATATAATATCATTATTGACGGGACTTGCGTCAACAGACAATACGATATATTCCTGTTTGACGGATTGTGCTACCGTCTCCCCACTCTCCAAATCCCAGATTCGTATGGTCCGGTCATGACTGCCGCTGACAAGATACCGGCCCGATCGGATAAAGTCGAGGGTCTGGACCCAATCTGTGTGTCCCCGGAGGGTTTTTACAGAGGATAAATCCGCGGCGTTCCATATCTGTATAAGATTGTCATCTCCACCTGAAGCAATAAACCTGCCGTCGGGACTGAATTTGATGCACCTGATCCAGCCCTTGTGAGCCTGTATGCCCCCCGTATTGGTTCCGGTTCGCATATCCCATTTCAGCAATTGTTTATCGGCTCCTCCCGAAATCAGCGATTGTCCGTCGGGACTGAATGCCACGGAATTAATTTTTTGCCTGTGGCCTTTCAGCTCATAGATCAGGACTAAATTCCCTTCTGAGATGCCCCAAACTTTCAGGGTTTTATCATCTCCGCCCGTAGCCAACAGGGTTCCATTCGGACTTATGTCCATGGCTCTAATGGGACCCGAATGTCCATCAATGGTGTTTGATCTAACTAGAAGCAAAAGATCCCAGGTAGTAATATTACCACCTTCGCCAGCCGAGAAAAGAACTTTTCCATCAGGTGAAAAAACGATTTTATTGGGCCTCTTTTTCAGCCCAACGAGGGTCCGGTGTATGATCCATGAATCTGCGTTCCAAAGAATGATGTTGTTATCTGCCCCTGAAGTGGCAATAAATTTCCCATCCGGGCTGAAGGAAGCATGGTAAATCTGGTGATTGGTTTCACTGAGGATCTGTTCTTGCGTGAACTGCAATTGACCGTTCAGTGATAAGCTCCATGCAATAAGGGTAAAGGCTGCTATGGATATGGCTTTTTTCAAAATGCCAAAATCAAAGATCCTTAGATTTCAAAAAGCTGAGTCTGACTCCCAAATTTATCTTTAATGAGTGAAAATCCGCATATTTTAAATTATAAATAAAGGCCTCGTCTTTTAAAGGTATGAAAGAGTACCCGGCCATGGCAAATAAACCGAGGTACTCATTGACCCCATATTCCACGCCGGCCCCCAGGGACATTCCGATCCCAGAATGATCAGTAAACCAGTAGTTTACATCTCCCGTCTCCAATTCATCAAGCCGGTCATAGCTGACATAGTCGTCGTAGGCATTGTCAATAAAATTCACGCGTGTTATGGCATAGGTTACACCGGCAAAGGCAAATGGATTCAGTTTTTTTCCCGGCGAAAAATAATACTTAGGTGAAAACCCTATGACCAGGTTCGTAAGAGTCATTTCATTTTCACCGCTGAAGAGGACATTGTAGTCAATGGTATCTGCATATGCCTCGTAGTAAAGGTAATTGAAAGCAGGCCCATCTCCTCCGGAGTAATCGTAATACCATCCCAGGGAACCCATGATCTCCACGGTCGC
>CAZCQL010000088.1:0-16450 GCA_964500835.1 uncultured Bacteroides sp. | reverse complement strand
CTGTGCAGTCAGCGGATTGGTAATGGTGAGGAGGATCAGCACAAAGGCAGGAAGAGGAGAAAGTTTTATTGGATTAAGGAAGTTCATAGAATGACTGTCTGTGAGTGATGCGTATCAATTATTTCTTTTAGTACCTTCACGGAATCTGAAATCTACACACGATGCATACTTTCACCTTACATAACAAATTTTACACTGTAATGTTTCTAATGGCACTCATCAGTTGCCATCAGACGCCAGGGAATCATACCGGAGTACCGGTGGCGAAATCAGGCTCACCCGGCCATGAAGAAATGACGGAAGTCACCGAATTTGAGGCAGGCAATCAAATGCGACAGGCTGCGCTGGACGGAGAACTGGAACGGGTAAAAGAACTATTACATTCAGGGACCAATGTTAATGCACTGGACGAGGATGGCCATACGGCGTTGATGTTCGCTGCCTATAATGGTCATACGGACATAGTACTCGCTCTAATCGAGAGTGACGCTGTGGTGGACCGCAGGGATCTGCTTGGACAAACGGCTCTTCTATATGCTTCCTCCGGTCAATTTCCGGAAACAGTCAAGCTACTTCTGGAAAAGGGCGCAGAGCCCAACATCGTGGATTCAAATGAGCATTTTTCGCCACTTATGCATGCTGCCTCAGCAGGAAATCTGGAGGTAGTGAAGCTTCTTGTGGAGAAAGGTGCAAAAGTAGCAATGACCGATATTGATAACGACAACGCTGAATCTTTTGCACGTCAGGCAGGGAATTTGGAGGTGGCCGATTACCTGCATTCTTTGCGTTGACAGCCGTTAATTTAAAATCTTGAAATCCATTAAACCTTCCATAAATAGTTGTGTCAAACAGAGAATATCCCGGATCGAAGACCGGCCTGAAAAACTGAACATAAGAATCATCAGATGATCCCTGTTGCTGTGAAAGCTGTTGTATCAGCCATCCTTTTTCAAGTAGTATTAATTCATCCGATTAGTGCCCAGGATGAAATGGGCCATGATCATCGGATCCCTTATTTTTCACTGGTTGAAAATTCCTTTGGACCTGACCAGAATCTCATCAATGGAGTCCAGTATTTTGACCGTTATGCCGGTGTCGAAGGCGTTCCATATTTTATAAATATTGGTTTCATGGACGGGGAGATTACCATTAAAGGGAAGGTGTACAAGGATATAAAAATCAGGTATGACATGTATTCCCAGAATGTGGAGCTCGCGCATGACTATTTTTATGGTGGACAAAGCTGGCTGGTTGCTGTAGCAGATCATATTGAGGCCTTTCGGATAGGTGAGTTTCGTTTCATTAAAGCAGACCTGGAGGAAACCGGAAAAAAATTTTACCAGGTGATAGAGACCGGGCTCTTCACCTGCTATATACACTGGGCGAAGAGACTGCAGCCAGTTCAAAACGATCATTTTTTTACACACAGGTTTTCCAATTCCAAAGCCACATTTCTATTGGAAAAGGATGGTGGGATCAAAGAAATTAATAGCAGGAAGGTGTTTGTAAACCAGTTTTCGCAAGTTCACCGGAAAGCGATAAAACACCTTCTTAAGAGAAATCAATTCAACCTCAGGCTTGCCACCCCCGATGTCTTAGTATATCACATGAATGCAGTTGCGAACCTGCTCAACACTGGAGGAATTCCATGATCCGAAAACTGGGTAGTCTCCTGTTTTTTCTTTTTCTTTTGCAGCCCGGGATGAAGGGCCAGGTTCCTGATGTAATCATCCGGGGGGAATTCTACGACGTACCGTTTGCAGATTTTGTTACCAGGGTTGAACAACAGACAGGAGTTACCATTTATTTTCTGGAAGAGTGGATAAAAGGAATACGGGTTACGGTAACAGGCACCGGAATATCTTTGCGAGGTATCCTGGACAGGGCCCTCCTGCCGGCAGGATTAAATTATTACATGGGTCCGGATAAGCAGGTCTATATTACCGGAAAAACTCAACTGGTATCTGATTTGCCTGACTATTCGGGAACCCGGGAGGATCTGACCAGTGTACCCGATGGCTTGGTTCAGGATGATTTGACCACTACCGAGAAAAGGTATATTGAAGGCAGAAGAGCAGGATTGCTCGAGACCATTCAAATAGGCAAACCCGGGACGGGATTTGAAGTAAGGAATGCTGTAGTCCATGGGAAAATAACCGATTTTGATACCGGCGAGCCGCTGATTGGAGCGACTATTTATATTGAAGAGCTTAAGAAAGGGGCTGCCACTGATGTGGACGGCAGGTTCAGCCTGGTGGTTGAACCGGGCAAATACACGGTTGATATGAACTGCATGGGAATGGAATCGAGGCAGAACTACCTGGAGGTATATTCGGGGGGAGACTTCTCTGTTTCCATGAAGAAAAACCTGATTCCCTTGAACGAGGTGGTCATCAAAGCCAACCGGTACGACAATGTCAGGGGTACGCAGATGGGATTTGACCGCCTCAATTATAAAGTAATGAAGGAAATCCCTGTCGTGATGGGTGAAAAAGATGTGTTGAAGGTCATCCAGATGCTGCCTGGTGTTCAAAGTGTGGGAGAAGGTTCCTCCGGATTCAATGTCAGGGGAAGCGCAGCGGATCAGAATATGATCTATGTGAACAAGGTACCTGTCTACAATAGCTCACATCTTTTTGGATTCTTCACTTCTTTCAGCCCCGATATTATAAAAGACTTCACCCTTTATAAGAGCAATCTTCCTGCCAACTACGGAGGACGCCTTGCCTCTTTCTTTGATATATCGGCTCGACAAGGCAATATGAATGAATACACGGCCCGCGGGGGCCTTAGTCCCGTAACCGGGCATCTGGCTGTGGAAGGGCCCATCCAAAAAGAGAAAAGTGCCTTTGTATTAAGCGCGCGGTCAACTTACTCGGATTGGATATTAAACCGGTTGGAGGATCCTGACCTGAGAGACAGTGAAGCCGCATTCAGCGATATGGCAGGTACACTCACATGGGAACCTGGAGAAAAGACCCTTTTCAAGGTATTCGGTTATGGTAGCCGGGACCGGTTTACTCTGGGTTCCAGCAACCAATATGCCTATTCAAATATGGGAGCATCGGTCAACCTCAGGCAACGATTTGGCACCAGAATCACAGGTGATATGGCTCTTGTATTCGGGGAATATAATTATAAAAATATTGACAAAACTGTCGCTTCAGAATCATTCGAACATGCCTACAGGATACGCCATTATGAACTAAAGGCCGACCTGACCTGGCTGTCTCTGGGCAGTCACAAGCTCACCTATGGGGGCAATGCCATTTTATATAACCTGGATCGGGGAACGGTTATGCCATACGGACCAATTTCACTTAGAGCGCCCGTTGAACTTGGACTGGAGAATGGTATCGAAGCGGCGCTTTATATTGCCGACGAGATAGCCCTCTTCCCGAAACTAACACTTTATGCCGGCCTGAGGTATGCATATTATATGGCTCTCGGACCCGACCAGATCTTATTGTATGAGGAGTCCCAATCACGCAGACCGGGTAATGTGACGGATACCCTGTTATTCGGCAGGCACGCGGTGACAAAAACTTACCACGGGCCCGAGCCAAGACTGGCGTTGAATTATTTGGTTGGGCATAATAATTCAATTAAGATTTCCTATAACAGGGTAAGGCAGTTTCTCTTCATGTTAAGCAATACCATTGCCATTTCACCTACAGACCAGTGGAAACTTTGCGATTTCCACATAGCCCCCCCCCGTGTGGATCAGCTCTCCCTGGGATATTACCAGGATTTCCCCGGGAAGAGCCTGAGTACATCGTTGGAAATCTATCATAAATGGATATCTAATGTGGTGGACTACAGGGATGGAGCAAGTTTTATCAGCAACCGCCATGTGGAGACTGAGATTCTCCAGGGGAGACAACAAGCGTATGGACTGGAGGCGATGGTCAAAAAGAGTACCGGTAAATTAAACGGATGGATTGCATACAGTTTTTCCCGGTCATTTGTCCAGATTGCTTCTCCGGTTCCCGGGGGGAATATTAACGGGGGCAAACGCTACCCTTCCAATTATGACCGGCCGCATAATCTGAGCATGGTTAGCAATTACAGACTGAACCGGCGGCTCAGCTTATCCGCCAATGTAGTATACATCACAGGAAGGCCGGTCACATATCCTGTCTCGATCTACTTTTTGGAAGAGATGCAGTACATCGACTATTCTGCCCGGAACAGCTACCGGATTCCAGATTATTTTCGATTGGATTTTTCCATTAACCTGGAAGGTAATCTAAAAGAAAGGAAATTGTTCCACAGCTACTGGATGTTGAATTTTTACAACATCACAGGAAGGAAAAATGCATACTCTGTATTTTTTAAAAATGAAGATGGAGTGATCAACGGGTATAAGCTATCCATTTTCGGACAACCTGTGGTGACCCTATCATGGAACGTAAAACTGGGGAATTATGCAAGTGAATAGGTACCTTCTTTTCTTCTTACTGATTTTTTTGGGTACCTCCTGTATCGACCCTTATCATCCACTTATTGAAGAGTCCCAGGAGGTTCTGATAATCTATGGGGTTGTGACCGATCATCCCGGGCTCCACAAGGTGACAGTTTCATCTTCAACTCCTTACAATGACCCCTCGTTGGTACCCGTTTCAGGATGTGTGGTCAGGGTGGAGGATGCGCTGGGCGAGATGGTTCTTTATTCGGAGACGGATCCGGGAGTATACGAGGCATTCCTGACCGAATCCTTCCTCGGCATTAACAGATCATACAGTCTTTTTGTCAACACTCCGGACGGACAGGATTACCAATCATCCTACGATACATTGCTGGCCTGTCCTCCGGTGGACAGAATTTACTTTGAGGTGGAAGCTCAGGGCACCTCCGATCCCGAAGTGACCTTCCAGGGAATCCAGTTTTATTCAGATCTAACAGGTTCTGAGGAGACCTCAAGAAATTTCCGATGGAAATTGGAGGAGACCTGGGAGTATAATTCAGCAGTTCTGGCCAATCTCATATGGTATGGGGGTAAGCTGTATCCCATATTAGGGGATTCCATTAACACATGCTACATGACTGAACCCATCAGGGAACTCTACTCAGCATCTACCAGGTACCTGGCTGAAAACAAGCTTACCCGGAACAAACTTGCTTTTGTATCAGGTGCCACACCACGGATTAAGTTACAGTACAGCCTGCTTGTAAAACAACAATCGCTTACCGGGGAGATTTTCAACTATTGGGAAAAAATGAAATCTCAGAACGGCGGCGAAGAGGGATTGTACGAAACACAACCATCCAGTACTGTTGGGAATATCTACAATGTAACTAATCCAGAAGCGAAAGTACTGGGCTGTTTTTATGCCACCCAGGAGCAAAGCAAAAGGCTGACAATTAAAACAAACTTTGATTTTATTGTAAAGGGATTTACCTGTCAGGTGGATACGGCCCGTAGTCTTGATGATCTTGGTACGGCTTTCCCTTATCTCTTGAGATCGCTCGATCCGCTTGGAGTTGGCCCGCCGTACTTAAATGGCTCCAGGTCTTGTTTTGATTGCCAGATAAAGGGTGGAACAAACGAAGAACCGGAATATTGGTTGCCATGAAACCTTGCAGACACATACAAATCTTAGTTTTGTCTCTGGTAGTGGGAACAGGAGGCATGTCCCTCACCGGCCAGTCCCCTTTCGATCCTTCGTACTATCCGGATGCTTACCTAATCAGGGATCACGTGGAGCTGTTTACCGACCGCTCAATGTATGTGGTGGGAGAGTCGATTCAATTCAGAGCCGACTACCGGGTGGATGGTGTGGATGAAGGACTGGTCTGGAGCACCGTGTTATATGTGGAACTTGTTACCTCGTCCGGTCAGGCTGTTTCGCGGGGTAAATATCTTCTTTCAGAGGGGATGGGATCAGGATCCCTGCTTGTTCCGGGTAGTGCCCTGACGGGGAATTATTTTTTAAAAAGCTATACACGGTGGATGCGTAACTCGGGGTCCCAATCTTTTAGTTATGTTCCGTTAACCATAATCAATCCGTTCAAGTCGGAGGTGTCAAATTATGGCCAGGATCCTCCGATGAATCAGTCCTTTACCCAGAGGGAGTATGCCCGTGGGTATATGAAATGTGCACTCAATAAATCAGGATACGGACGGGGTGAGGAGGTTCGTGTTCTCCTATCTGATCTCCGGATTGCTTTTCTTCCGTTTGTGAATTGTTGCCTTACGGTTGTCCCTGCAGGGGGAATTGACCTGGATCATGGTCAGGTTACATTTTACCCGGATCAAATGAATCCAAAAGAGTATGGGGTGAATTACCTTCCAGACATGATGGGGGTCGCCCTCTCGGGGACAGTTGGCCTGGAGGGCAGGTCGTATAAGCCGGCCGGGACAGCCAGAATTTATTTTTCCATATTGGGCGACCAACCTGACTATTTTGCTTCGGTAACCGATGCCCAGGGCAGATTTGTTTTTTCGATCCCCGACCGGACAGGGATTCAGGAGTTTTTTGTTGCCCCGGATCCGTCTGCCGGGGAAGGAATGGAAGTAAGAATTGACCAGGATTTTGATGAGGATCAAATCCCTTTCTCTTCCGCAAAGTTCGGGCTAACTGACCAGGAGCGTGAATCAGCCATAAAGATGGCGCTACAGGCACAGCTTCCGGCAATCTATAAAAGACCCGGATCAGTGGAAGAAATTCCATCTGACTCATCAGATCGATGGAACAACCTCTTCTATGGCACACCCGGCTTCACATTGCTTATGGATGATTACGTGACCTTGCCTACCCTGGAAGAGGTGTTTGTGAACCTGGTACCTGACATTGAAGTTATGGTCAACAGAGGCAGGAGATCATTGAAAGTCAACGGGCCTAATCGTGCTATTCAGTTCTATCCTCCCCTGATTATGATCGACCATCTCCCGGTATTTGACCAGCAGGTAATCCTGAATATTAATCCGGAAAAGATACGTAAGATTGACCTGATTAATGAGGTGTATGTAAAAGGGGGTGTGGCTCACGGGGGGGTGATCAGTATTTTTTCACGGAACGGGGACATGGCTGGCATCGACCTGCCTGCACATTCCTATTTTTTTGATTTTCTGTCGATTCAGCCATCTGAACCGAAGGAAACAGCTTCCTATTTTCCAGGAGACCGTGTTCCTGATATGCGCAATACCATTAGCTGGATCAATGATATACGGTTAGAAAAGGGTAGCTCAAAGGCGATCACCTTTAAAGCCCCAGCAGTACCGGGAGATTATGTGATTCTGGTGCGTGGTCTCGCTCACCAGGGCCACGTGATATCGGCTACGGCCAGTTTTTCTGTGGAATAATTGCATACCTTTGAAAGCTCAAAATAGTGGCATGGGCAGGATTACTAAGGATTACCCTCTCAAAGCATTTTATAGTGATATTTATACCTCTTACGACAGGGTTAACAGGATATTTACATTTGGGAGGGATCTCGCCTGGAGAAGAAAAGCAGCCACAGCTTGCCTGGAAGGAAACCCGGTGAAGGTGTTGGACGTATGTACCGGAACGGGTGATTTCATTTTGGAAATCGCCAGGCGCACAGGTGGAAACAGTTTATTGACCGGGTACGATTACAGTAGTGAAATGCTGAAGGTAGCCCGGAAGAAGCACCTGGTTCTTAAGGAAAAAGAGGGGGTAACTGCAGTCGAGTTTGTGGAAGGAGATGTGGGCAGCATGCCTTTCGAAGAAAACCTGTTTGATGCAATGGGAATCACCTTTGGGATCCGGAACCTTGTGTATGAAAACTCCAGAGCCACTGAACATCTGTCTGAAATGCACCGGGTGCTTCGGCCAGGGGGAAGGCTGGTGATTCTTGAAAGCAGCAATCCCGACAATTCGTTCTGGCGCTTTATTAATAGCCTTTACCTTCAATTAGTCCTGCCTTACCTGGGGGGTTTGATCTCGGGAAATCTGAAGGCTTACAAATACCTGGCAAGTTCATCAAAAAACTACTATTCAATGGGAGAAATGGGGAGCATTTTGGAAGAGGCTGGATTTCGGATTAGCAAAAGCCAGCCACTGTTTATGGGATCGGTGATGATGGTGGTAGCCGTAAAAAAATAGACGGAATTAGTATCTTTGCACAAACCGTGTTGTTCCATGAATATCGAGGAGTTAAACAGAATATGCAGAAAGACCTTCATCGACCTTCTGAAAATTGAATTTACGGGGTACTCAGAGAATACCATAGAGGCGACAATGCCAGTGACAGCTGACCTTTTTCAGCCCATGGGCATTGTTCATGGCGGAGCCCTTATCTCCCTGGCGGAGACGGTTGGCAGTGCCGGCTCATTTCTACAGGTAGATCCGGATCATTTCTCAGTGCTTGGTTCGACCGTGAACAGTCAGCATCTTTCCCCGGCAAAAAAGGGTACCCTCTATGCTACTGGAAAACTGGTCGTGAGAAGTGATTATACACATGTGTGGGATGTGGAAATTAAGGATGCTAACGGCAAACTTATTTCCATAAGCCGTGTTACTAATAGTGTTAAACCCAGAAAATAGAAAGCATAGCTGCTCGAAGACGATGAACGAAAGTCTCATAAAAATCCACCAAAGCTGTATATCTAAAAATCTCCCTTTTGTTACATTTCGAAGGCCCCTGCAGGAGAACTCCACTACCTTTATTCAAACCACTCCGGGAAATGTGCAATGGCAATCCATTCGCGATGTCACTACCCATGTTGGTTTTATTATGGCTCCGTTTGACAGTAGGAACGGCCACCGGTACATTTTAATTAAGCCGGACCTGGTTCTGGACGAGAATGATGTAACCGGGGAACAACTGGAGGCTGTAGTAAATCTTGAATCCCGCCCTCAACCCGAATGGAATGGGTTAAGCCCGGTGGTGACAGAGAGAGAAGCCTACATGGACCAGGTGAATGCCATCAAGGCCTCCATTTCGACCGGGGCCTTTCAAAAGGCAGTATTATCTCGCATAAAGGTAATTGAAGGAGATTATATCGACCTTATCCCCAAGTTATTCCAAACGATTTGCAGCACGCATCCCAATGCATTTGTCTACCTGTTTAAGAGCGATAATCACTTTTGGATGGGAGCATCCCCTGAACCCTTACTAAGGCTTTACGAGGGGAAAGTGTCAACGGTTTCACTGGCAGGAACAAGGCCCTTTGCTGAGGAACATCTCGACATTAATAAGTGGACAGTAAAGGAGGTGCTTGAACAGGAATACGTAACCAGGTACATTCATGATGTACTATGGGATTTTCAGGTAAAAGACTACAGGGTTAGCTCTCCCTACGTGAAAAAAGCAGGCAACCTGGTCCACCTTCGAACGGACTTTTCATTCGGGGCAGAAAAAATAGCAGGCCGCTTATGGGAATTTGTGGATGCCATGCATCCTACCCCGGCTGTAGCTGGACAACCCAAAGAGGATGCGATCCATTATATCAAGAGTCTGGAACCGCATGACAGAGATTATTATACAGGATTTTTAGGACCCGTTGGAGAGGATATGGAGATTGACATTTTCGTCAACCTGCGCTGCATTAAAATTACTCCTGAATATCTGTCACTTTACATCGGGGGAGGAATAACCCTGGATTCTGATCCGGCCGATGAATGGGACGAAACCCGGTGGAAAGCCGAATCTTTGCTGAAGTTCCTGCGCAAGTACATTAAGAACATGGACCCTGTCGATGCATCACCTCCAGCATATAGCTGAGTTAGCTCCGTTGCTTGAAAGCCTGGAGGTTTGTCATGTGATCATCTCTCCGGGAAGCCGGAATGCCCCTTTAATTCAACTATTCACCAGTCACCGGGCTTTTATTTGCCATAGCATCGTGGATGAACGGGTGGCCGGCTATGTGGCGCTCGGAATGTCACGTCAGCTTAATCGTCCGGTGGCAGTGGTTACTACTTCCGGGACTGCGGTGATGAATCTGGCTCCCTCTGTGGTTGAGGCGTACTATCAGCATATACCCCTCATCGTACTGACAGCCGACAGGCCTCTGGAGACAATCCCCCAGTTCGACAACCAGGCAATTGACCAGGTGGCTCCTTTCTTCAATCATTCACGGGGCTTTTTTGATTTTCCACCGGAGCTGCGAAGTAAACAGGAAATGATGCAATCACTTTCGGCTGTGGAACAACTTTTCCGGGCAGCTTTAAAAAGTCCGCGTGGTCCGGTACATGTGAATATTCCTTTGATGGAGCCCCTGTATGAATCATTGCCAGATCCGCTGTGTACAAAAATGGATTATCGAATCGAACCGGCCTCCTCAGATGACAAACCATCCCTCCCAGGTTCTCTGTCCGGGAATTCCAGGGTGATGGTGTTGGCCGGTATGGGAGTGTATGATATGGAGATCCGATCAATCCTGGAGAAATTTTCTTCGTCCGGAGAAGTGGTCATAGTGGCGGAGAACATTGCCAACATCCAATTGGACAATTTCATTGCAAATCCAGAATTAATCTTATCCTCCCTCAGTGTCGAAGAGAAAAGGAAGCTTGCCCCTGATCTGGTGGTTGCATTTGGCGGACAGGTTGTATCCAAGCAACTTAAATTGTTTATACAATCCCTGAAGGGAGTAAAGACCATTGTTTTGGACGGAGATCCGTTACCTTCTCTAAAGGAGATGGCAGGCACTTTGAATCAGGGTGGAGCTGACAGGATTAACAGGTACCTTCAGTTATGGAAGGAAATAGAATCACGCAGCTTACATAAGGCGATTAAATTTCTTGGAAGGGCACCATTTTCCAACCTCACTTCCGCCTCTTCCATTCTCACTTCGGTTCCCGAAGGTGCAGTGGTTCACCTGGGCAACAGTACGGCCATACGCTATGCTCAACTCATGCCTGTAAGAAAGGATCTTACCTATTTTGCAAACCGCGGTACTTCAGGAATCGATGGATGCGTTTCGACTGCCGTTGGAGCAGCACTCGTATCCGATAAGTTGCATGTCCTTCTGGTGGGTGATCTGAGTTTTATTTATGATTCAAATTCTCTCTGGAACCGGGATTTCCCTAATAATTTGAAGGTTGTTATTCTGAATGATGGGGGAGGGGGCATCTTTCGATTGCTGGAAGGGCCGGATCGCATGGATTTCTTTGAGGAATTCAGTGTGACACACCACCCTGTATCATTAGAATTACTGGTTCAATCCTTTGGCAGAAGCTACAGGCAGGTATCCAGCAAGAAGGAGCTTACCGGAACATTGGTAAACCTGTTCGAACCGGAAACTGCTCTGTCCATCCTGGCCGTAGATACAAGCCACAGTGAAAATAGTCGTATCTTTAAAGAGTTTTTTAAATAAATTCATTCCCCATCATGCATCAAAGAGAGTGGAAGACCCTCAAAGAGTTCGACGAGATCCGGTTTGAATCCCATGAGGGAATTGCCAAAATCACTATTAATCGTCCGCGTTATTACAATGCATTTACTCCTGATACTACCCGGGAAATGAGTGAAGCACTTGTCCAGTGCAGAGAGATGGCTGATATACGAGTTGTTTTGCTTACGGGGGAAGGGGATAAAGCGTTCTGCAGCGGAGGTGACCAGAATGTAAAAAGTTTTGCCGGATACGTGGGCAAGGACGGTGTTCCAAGGCTGAATGTGCTTGATGTGCAACGCCAGATCCGGAGCCTTCCCAAACCTGTTATTGCCATGGTCAATGGGTATGCCATTGGCGGGGGGCATGTGTTGCATGTTGTCTGTGACCTCTCCATTGCCTCGGAAAATGCCAGATTCGGACAGACCGGACCCAAGGTTGGAAGTTTTGATGCGGGCTTTGGCTCCTCCTTTCTTGCCAGGCACGTTGGGCAGAAGAAAGCCCGGGAGATCTGGTTTCTTTGTGAACAATATACGGCTGCCGAGGCACTGGAGATGGGGTTGGTCAATAAGGTCGTTTCCCCTGATCTGTTGGAAGACACCGCGGTTGAATGGAGCAAGAAGATAATGCAGCATAGCCCCATAGCCCTGCGAATGATAAAATCGGGACTTAATGCCGAACTGGACGGACAAGCAGGAATTCAGGAGTTGGCCGGGAATGCCACCATGCTTTATTACATGACCGAAGAGGCACAGGAGGGCAAGAATGCTTTTCTTGAAAAACGCAAACCCGATTGGGATCAATTCCCTAAATTACCTTAGTTTTGTCCCTGTATGAACAACACACTTATCTGGATCAAAGCATTTCGATTGCGCACTTTGCCACTGGCTCTTTCTGCTACCATTCTGGGAAGTTTCCTTGGTTATTCTGAGCACAGGTTTAAATGGGGGGTTTTTGTGTTCGGAACCCTCACTACACTCTTTCTTCAAATTCTGTCCAACCTGGCCAATGACTATGGCGATGCAAAAAAAGGGACAGATAACGATCAGAGAATAGGACCGGTAAGGGTAACCCAGACCGGACTTGTTACACGGGTGCAGATGCGGCTGATGATCGGCCTGTTTGTCATCCTGAGTCTTCTTTCGGGATCATTACTCATTTGGACCGGACTCAGGGGCGGGAATCTTATGCTATACGCCCTCTTTTTCCTGCTAGGGTTTTCGGCCATTTTTGCGGCCATTAAGTACACCATAGGCAAGCGGCCATACGGGTATGTGGGTTTTGGCGATATAATGGTTTTTATCTATTTCGGGATCCTGGGGGTGGCGGGCACCTATTTCCTGCACACCCAGTCATTTCACCTAAGCATCTTGCTTCCAGCCTCTTCCATTGGGCTGCTTAGCGTGGGCGTGCTTAACCTGAACAATTTAAGGGATCATGAAAATGACGCAATAAACGGGAAAAACACCCTGGTTGTGCGCATGGGGGTTCCGTGGGCAAAGGTTTATCACGTGATCTTGTTATTTGCAGCATTCTTGTTGGGACTGACTTACACGATCATTCATTTTGAGTCCTATTTGCAGCTGTTTTTTTTGCTTACCATGCCTTTACTTGCCTCTGATATGAAGAAAGTGGTGACCAATACTGTGCCAGTGGAGCTGAATTCAGAGCTGAAAAAACTGGCGGTGGCTACATTGCTCTTTTCTCTCTCATTTGGACTCGGACTGGTTCTCTAGATGGTTGAGGCGTCATATATAAATTATACACTGCACTTTAAGCGCCCTTCTGGAACATCACGGGGGGTATTACGCGAAAAACCAGCCTGGTTTATCATCCTTGACCAGGACGGCGTTTCGGGAACAGGCGAGGTATCGTTTATACCCGGATTGAGTGTCGAAGATCCCGACGAAATCGAAATTCAACTGGACCATGTATGCAAACTAATAAGCAAGGGTGAAATGGACCCCTCGCAACCACTCCCTTCCCTGCCTGGGATTCAGTTCGCTCTTGAGTGTGCTTTACTGGATTTAATAAAAGGAGGCAGCGGTGTCCTGTTCCCGTCAGAATTTACAAATGGCATGGCAGGTATTTCTACCAATGGGCTTATTTGGATGGGAGATCGCTTGTTCATGAAGCAGCAAATAAGGGATAAACTGGATAAGGGCTTCAGGGTACTCAAGATAAAGGTAGGTGTGTTGGCGTTGGATAAAGAGACGGAGTTGCTGGATTGGATCCGTAAAGAATATGGATCAGGAGACCTGGAGATCCGACTCGACGCCAATGGGGCCTGGTCGCCGGAGGAGGCAGCAAGACGAATGGACCGGTTTGCACAGTATGGGATCCATTCCATTGAGCAACCGATTCCTCCCGGCCAGTGGGATGCCATGGCGCAACTCTGCGCAGAGCCAGCCATTCCTGTTGCCCTGGATGAAGAGCTGTTAGGCATTGCATTGCAAAAGGAGAGGGTTATTCTGTTGGAGAAAATAAGGCCGGACTACCTCATATTGAAACCCGGACTCCTGGGTGGATTTTCCGTGGCCAATCAATGGATTGAGCTGGCCAGACAGGTGAATTCCGGTTGGTGGATCACCTCGGCGCTTGAATCTTCCATTGGCCTCAATGCCATAGCTCAATGGACCTACCAGCTTGGTGTATCAAGGCCTCAAGGGCTTGGTACCGGTATGATCTATGGCAATAACATCTCCTCTCCGTTGCTTATGGAAGGGAATCAACTCTGGCACCGGCCTGAAAAAGGATGGGCCTGGCCTCTAAGTCACCATACCTAAATAAGACCAATGAAAATTCCTGAAATATTTACTATAGAAGGAACACCCTACGACCTCGATGAATTGAAGGAGTGGTGCCGGAAAACCCATCATACTTCCACCATCCCCGGCTGGAAGAAGGAGATCGCAGACTTTATAGGACATTTTCTTGAGTCCGGCGGACAACCTGTATTTCAGAAGACCAGTGGTACCACAGGTAGTCCGAAAGAGTATGTACTGCACCGGGAATCGATGATTCGGAGTGCCCGGAGAACCCTTAATTTTTTCAAGCTGAAAAAAGAAGACCGGGCTCTCCTGTGCCTGCCCATGAAATACGTGGCAGGGAAACTGATGGTGGTCAGGGCATTGGTTGGTGAACTGGACCTCCTCATGGTGGAGCCCACAAGCCGGCCTCTTAAGGATTTAGGCACATCTGTCGCCTTCGCCGCCATGGCTCCGCTACAGGTGCATGAATCATTGAAATCTGGCGACAGCCTGTCGCTGATTGAAAAGCTGGTAATCGGAGGAGGGGAGCTCAACCGGTTTGTGGAGAAACAGCTGGAAGAACTGGAAAAACCTCTCATCTATGAGTCTTTTGGCATGACCGAAACCTATACTCATTTTGCCTTGAGACAGATTAACGGGGCACACCCCCAACGGGAATTCAAATTGCTGGAAGGAGTTGCCATCAGTAAGGATAGCCGGGAATGCCTTCAGGTGGATGTTCCCGGGGTGACTATGGGGACCGTTACGACGAATGACCAGGTGGAAATGAATAGGGCAGGGGATGGATTCAGATGGCTCGGCAGAATAGACAATGTGATTAACTCGGGTGGCATAAAAATTAATCCGGAAATGCTGGAAGAGAAGCTGGAATTACTTTTAGGGCATCCATGCCTGTTGCTCTCCGAAGAGGATATAAAACTGGGGAACAGGCTGGTACTAATGGTAGAATATGGAGGCAGCAAGTTCCCTGGAGAAGAGTGGGCCCGGTTGATGCAGAAACATTTATCGCACTTTGAAGTACCGAAACGAGTAGTGGTGGTAAACGGCATCCCCAGAAACAGGTCTTATAAACCAGACAGGTTGGCCGCAAGAAAATTACTTTCAACCATATATCTCTAACGTTGTCTACATCCGGAAGCTATTTTAATCATTGAAAATCTTCATTTTTGTATCTCCGAAATAACTTCACCAATTCTGGCAAGCCCTCTTTTCAAATACTCATGCGGAAGCCCGTAACTTACCCTTAGGTAGTTATCCAGGCCAAAATGATCCCCTGGAATAACCAGGACACTCTTTTCAGAGATCAATTTTTTAGCCAGGGCGGTGGAATTGATATCCAGATCATATTTTAGAAATGCAATGGCTGCGGCCTGTGGAGTAACACAACTCAGGACCTCACCCTGCTGGTTCATCCACTCCAGCAGAACCGGGAATCCGTTGCGGATGTAATCCCTGGTTCGCCGGATAATTGCGGGGCGAACTTCCTCAGAAAGAGCCAGTGCCGTTAATTTATTGGATAACATGGAGGTACTCAGGGTCGTATACTCGTGTCTGGCCCATATTCTATCCAGAGTTTCCCGCGGTCCGGCCACCCACCCTGTGCGCAGGCCCGGAAGGCCGTATGCCTTGCTCATGCTTCCGATGGCAAGAACCTTTTCATACCTGCCATAAAATGAGGGTGTCTCATCGTCTCCCTGTTGTTCGGCCCCTGCATATACCTCATCGGACAGGATCCAGGCGCCTGATTTTGAAGCTATTCTGACAATCGTGTCCATTTCGGACTCCTTCAGGATATAACCGGTTGGATTATTAGGGTTGCAGATGGCGATTAGCTTTGTGGTTCCTGTGACTGCCTGTTCAAGGGTGTCAAGGTCTGGTGTCCAATTCTGATCTTCGAGGAGGGAAAAAGTCTTCACGCGGTATCCCATGTTTTTGGCAACTCCCCAGACCTGCATATAATTCGGGAGCATGATGACCATTTCGTCTCCCTGCTCAAGAACTGATTGAACGGCGTTGAAATTGGCCTCGATGGCACCCACGGTTACAAGGACATTATCAGAAGTTGCCCCATCATATAGCCGGGCAATATTTTCTCTCAATTCTGGCCGGCCATTGGCATGGGCATAGTTGATCTCGGTGCCAAGCAACTCTTCCCAAAAGTCTTCTTTATGGCTAAGAAGTTCCCCGAGTTTCATCGGGTGTACTCCACTTTCGGAGAGGTTATAATCCACATCCTGCTCGTATTCAGACATGTAGCGTTCCAATTCAAAAGGCTGAAAATAGGTCATGATAATTGGTTTGTCTGGATGGAAAGATACAAATCAATGGCCTGTTAAGTTTGACTTGTATTGACTCCTTTATTAATTTTAGGAATTTTAATTAT
>CAZCQL010000087.1:7365-18281 GCA_964500835.1 uncultured Bacteroides sp. | reverse complement strand
GCCTTCCTTCAATCTTTCCATTAACCTAACTTTCTAACCTTTTTTTCAGCCGTTCGATCTCCAGGTTGGCTTCCTCCAGCAGCTGGTATTTTAGTTTTTTCTCTGTGATGTCCAGTCCCATAAAATATATTTTATAGATATGCCCTGCCTCATCTTTTACGGGAGAGAAGGTGGATACAATCCAAACTTCCTCGCCCGTGGGCTTCGAACGGCGGATGACCCCTTCATAGACCTTCTCCTTGATCACTTCCTCCCATATTTTTTCAAACTGTATTTTCTCCGGGTCTTTCAAAAAGAGCCGGTAATTCCTGCCCAGGAGCTCCTTCCTCCCGTAGCCGGTCAGATCGGTATACTTGTCATTCACATCCATAATGATTCCTTCGGCGTCCAGCTCACATTTTATAAGGGCGGTATTCACTGCTTTATTAAGTGTCTGCATTTCCAGCCCACTCCTGGTGATTTCATGCTCACGAGTCTCCAGGCTATCTTGAAGCGAACGGTTCTCGGTGATGTCTGTAGCAATATTCAGGATCTTATAGACTTTTCCATCGTTGTTAATGACAGGCGTAAAGGTTTGCTGAAGCCACACTTCCTTTCCTGAAAACAATTTATACATTTCAATATTGGACTGGCTTTTGCCTTCGCGGAGTACAGACCAGAATTTTTTATATTCTTCTGAATAAGGATCCACCTGGGCAAACTCACTATGGAGCTTTCCGACCACCTGCTCGCGTGGCGATTCCAAAAACATAAGGAATTTATCATTCACACTGGAAAAACGGCCATTAAGGCCCATTTCAGCGACCAGAGACGAGTCATTAATGGCTCCGAGAATTCCGGAAAATTCGGTCTCTTTTTTGCTGAACTCTTCCTGTGCCAGCACCAGTTTTTCAACATTTTCACGTAACGCGGCATCCTGGCTTTTCAATTCCTCGGCCTGCGATTGAGACTGTTTCAATAAATCGGATGTACGTTCACTGTTACGGACAGCCAGAAGAGAGGAAGTGATACTCTCTGAAAGCAACTCCACGAATTCTACCTCAAAGGGTTTGAGTAATCGAAAGGTCGCAAGCTCTAAGACACCATGCACCACACTATCCATTATCAAAGGTACGAGCAAGATGCAGTTGGGAACCGAATCCCCGGTGCCAGAGGAAATCTTAAAATAATCTTCCGGAACATCGGTTAGAAAAATCCTCTCTTTCTCCTGGGCGCATGTCCCCGGCAGGCCATCACCCCAATCAAAACTCTTGCTCACATACTTTCTTCGGTCATAGGCATACGAGGTAACCAGGTCAAGGGTGAGGTGATCAGGATCACTGACATTGGTGATAAAAAGCGATCCCATTTCCAGCTTCATGTAAGTGACCAGTTTCTGCACGATAAGAAAGGAGAGTTCTGTCACGTTTTCCCGCTCCGAACGCAGGATCTCACCCATCTGAGCCATCCCCTCCGAGATCCAGTTCTGTTTATTGTCCTCCCGCTTCCTGGTGACCGTATCCAGCTCTTTCCTGATCAGTACCTCCGAAAGCGCCACCAGGGCATTCCCAACTTCATCTTCCTCCGCCGGGCTGATGATGTCGCCTGGTCCCTCCCCCGCCAGGGAGGCAATGAGCCCGGCCTTTTTCTGCAATTCTGCAGCATGGTCACTTAAATCTCCTGCAATCCGGCCAAATTCATCCATGCTATCGTATTCCAGCGGGGCAGGCAATATTCCCTTCTTAAGTTGCAGCGTGTAGGCTGAAAGCTTTTTGAAGGAACGGTTCAGACCAAGGGCAAACAGAACCAGGCATGCGGCAATTAGTATGGTGCCCAGCGCAATAGCGATACCCAGCTGCACGCGACTCCCATGTTCCCGGTGTCTGCGGGATTCTGTTAGTGACAGGTCAAAATCAGCCATTATTTTCTCCAGCAATTCCATATCTGTACGGACTTGAACCCAATTCAACGTATCGCCACCTGCAGAAATCCGAAGGTCCTCAGCCAGGCGGTCAAACGATGAAAATACCAGGGAAGAAGTTCGTTCAGGCAAAGGGTTGTCTTGTAGCAGATCGTGATTCAGAATTTCCCTGAGCTGTTCTTCTGTCCTGCGAATCTGACCAATACTTCTGGTGATCAGGTTGCGTTCATCATCCAACACCATTTTCTGAAAAGTAGTGGTGAGGGCAAGGTATTCCGATTGCAATACGGAACGTTTCTGTAAAAGCTCCGCCTCCCCTGATATTCGTTTCGAAGCATCCATATATATTAATGCCAATATCATAAGGATCACAACGATAACCACTGTTATTAGGTGAAGTTTCGATCGGATGGATATGCTTCTGATGATCATACCTGGGCCTTATAATAAAAGGGATCCCTCTTTATAAATCGTTTGGAAAAAGGACCCAGGATGGATTCATGAACGCCCAGAACAAGGGTGCCCTGTTCATTCAGGCTGCTGTGAAACAGGTCAAACACCCTGTTTTGCAATTCATTGTTAAAATAGATGATCACATTCCTGCAAACTATCAGATCGAAATTAACTAAAAAGAGGTTCGGATCTTTCACCAGGTCCAGTTTCTTATACACTGGTTTTGAGCGAAGGTAATCCTTCATCCGGATCACATCATTGGTTTCGTCGATCTGGAAATATTTCTTCCAGTATTTCCTGTTATTCAAAGAAAGAGTTCCTGCACCATTCAACATGACCCGGTCAAAATTCTCCAGATAACTCTGGTTGAAATGATATTTGTAGGCCCCTTCCTGTGCTGTTGCAATCACATCAGGATTAAGATCACTGGCGTATATCTGAGTTTTATCCAGCAATTCTAAATCCTCCAGTACCATCATCATGGAGTATACTTCCTGACCGGTAGAACAGCCAGGATGCCAGATTCGGATGGTGTCTTTATCTTCTAATGAAGGCAAAACGGAAGTTTTGATCTTCTTCCATATCTCAGGATCTCTGAACAGCTCGGTTGTATGGACCGTTAACTTTCGAACAATTTTTTCCAGGAACTCATCATTGTTCCTCATCCTGATGGTAATTTCATCCACATCAAGTTCCAGCTCCATCAGGATCCTGGTGAGACGGCGGCGTAGAGAGGTAGTGGAATACTGCGTAAAATCATAATCGGAATGATCGCGAATAGTTTCCTGAAAGCTACGTATATCCTTTCCAACGACCTCCATAGGGTAAATCTAACGAATTAATGATTACCTTCAAATTTGGATAAAATCCTTTTGTAGCTAACTTTGAAATGCCCAACCCTACACAATGACCATTGGTATTCTTATATTTCCCGGAGCCCATGGCGACAAGGAACTCTCCAGAGTTCTTGAGCAGAAATACAGGAAGCCGGTGAAGCCAATCTGGAACCGTGAGACCAACCTTAAAGGTCTGGATGTGCTGTTTATTCCGGGAGGATTTCCCTGCAAAGGATCGTCCAGCTCTTCGAAATGTATCAATGATTCTCCTGTGATAGATTCTTTGCGTGAATTTAGTGAACGTGGAAAAATTTTAATTGGCATCGGGAACGGATTCAGAGTTTTGTGCCAAACAGGCTTGGTTCCCGGGACCTTAAGAATGAATAAATCCCAGCGGTATATCTGCCGTACAATGTTCATCAAACCTGACAATGATTATTCCGTGGTTACCCGTAAACTGTCCAATAATGTGGCTTATCGCGTTCCCATTGCAACCGGTTATGGCAGGTATACGGCCAAGGAAGAAACGCTTGTCCGGATGAGGCACCAGGAACAAATACTTTTCCGGTATTGTGATGAAAACGCGAGAATCTCGGAGGAGATCAACATCACCGGAGCTGTGGATAACATTGCCGGGGTCTGTAACAAAAAAAAGAATGTCATCGGGATGATACCCCAACCCGAGCGGGCGGTCTTCCCTTTTGGCAGGAATACAGACGGCAAGGCCATCTTCGACTCACTCATGGAATATCTTTAAGGATCCGGCCATTAACCTGGCTTCTTTTTTTTACTCACCCGGACTTTCTTTCAGGCGAAATTGGTTTTTTCCACCTTTGAAAATCATCTCGACTACATCGAAGAGTACCAGTTTTGTAATCAGCGCAACAAGCTCTTTTCTCCTGAATCCTGTATCAAGTTGAATCTTGGATAGGGGTGCACCTGCGGTACGTTGAAGGTATCCAAGTAATATTTCTTCCTGCCTGGTAAATTCAATCAGTTTCCCATGGTTCTTTTTTTCTTCTTTCCATACCTGCAATTGGATCACACTGGAAAGAATGTTCTGATCCCCAACCCTGCTGTAGGCCATCCACCTCTTTGACTCGTCCTGAGCATAGAGAGGCTTGATCGCAGCGGGGGGGATGTAAATCTCAAGAACAGTTTTCCCTTCGATGGAATAGTTCCTGCTTTCAAATTTCAACTGGGGTTTGCAATAAAGAGAAGCGGCCGATTCAACCATATAATACTCTTCATCCGATCTGACGCCCCTGATCCGTCCGTTGTCCTTCACCCCGATCAGCAGCCTGCCTCCATCGGTATTGGAAAAAGCGGAAAGGGTCCTGGCAATTTTACGGGCGTCGTTGATCTCAAATTTAAAGTCAAGTTCCTGATGTTCCCCTTCCCGAATGAGAGATCGCAGGTATTTTTGATCGGAAGATTCCATTACCTCTAAAATAATCGTTCCAAACGAATGAGTAGCTATCTCATCGTGGAATTACAAACTATCTCAAATCCGAATTAACCTGTAGCTGCGGCTAAATTTTCTCTAACTGACGAATAATACGTACGCCACGTGCCTTGAATCCAACACTGTTGTTATCCACCTGGTCTTTGATCACCGTGATCAACTCATCCTTTAGATCGGGATAGGTAAGTGCTAGATTATAAATTATTTGCATGGCGTGAACTTTTACGGCGACAGGGTATAATTCAGAGACCATGTATCCGAAACCGAGATCGACCATCACTCCCTGGTCATCTTCAGGGATCCTGTATCGAGAGAGTAACCTGAGCAAGCTCCGAAGTGCTCCCGCCGAAGCCAGCTCAGGGAGTTTTTGAATGATCGTTGAAATATAATTTTTAGCCAGACCCGGATGCAACTCATCGCTCCCGTCAAGGATCCAAGCAGATCTCCATGCAACAGGATCTTTTTCATGGAACGCCAGCTCCAGAAGTACCGCGAATTTCTCTTCAGAATCTCCCACATCCCGAATCAGGAAATCCTTCTCTGCATGTGAAGGAAAATCTGTTAGCAGAGATTTGTAGTCCATTATTCTTCGGCAGGCTGGCTATCCATGGTCATCACAGCATAACTGCGCGTGGAGATGGAGTGAGATTGATTCAAATTAATATCGGTAACCAACATGACGGTCCGTTCGCCATCTTCTTTATCCTGCAGGTCATACTCCATCACCATGCCATTCACATAAGCAGCATAATAGAATGCGCCGCCAAAGGTTTGCTTGTTATTTAACATTTCACGCCGGACCTGTTTTCCCAGTTTTTCAGACACCCACATCCTGGCTTCGGAATTTTCATCCTCCACCAGGTATTCGTCGCAGGAATACCCGAGAATGGTTTTAGTCCTCCCGGTTTTATTTGTCTTATAAGGATCTGTTTCCAATTCATCATCATATTCCTCGGTCTGCTCGGCCATGGTTTCAGGATCTATACCAATGGCGATCCCGGTTTTCTCCCCGTCACTGTCAGTCAGCATCAGCATGGCACTGTTTTTTGAATCGAAGATGATGGTTGACTTGTCTCTCTTGTCTTGGAAAACCATGGCATAGTTGATCGCATCTTTGGTATAGTAGGAGTTATATATTACCTTTTCCTTCAGCTGCTCATTTTTTTTGAATTCGGAAACCTCCATCTTGATATAGGCGTCAAAAGTATAGGTTGACTCATAGTCCACATTGCCGGATAGCCCAAAGGCATCCAAATAAACCTGGTTCATGGTGGTGTTTGGTGACGGATCGGGTTCTTCTCCTGCTTCGACTGCTTCTATGCTGTCTTTTTTAGCCTCTGTTTCCAGTGCGTCCTCAATGATTTTATTTCTGATCATGCTCCTGATGCTCTGTGCCTGTATATCCTGGAAAGAGAGAACAAAGGCCAGGACAGGTAGAATACTAAGTAAATGTTTCATTTGATTATGATTTGGATTAGATTGAGTTAATGTTCAGTTTGTACTGAGCTAACTTTCAATTTGCATCGTATGAAATCCTTGTTTCCGCAATTTACTAACTAATATAACCTGTTTATGCAAAGAAGGCCTTGAATTTGTGCAGAATTTCATTTCCGTGGCCGATTGGTTGTTTATCTTTAGCGAATACTTCAGTAAAATCTATACATAATTCTTGGAGCACATTGTACCAATTCAGGCACCATGAAAAGCAATCGGGAATCAGGGCTGTCATGCTCTATGTGGTACAGGCGAAAGTACTCCCGGAACGTATAGAATTCCACCGGATGCTACCGGTGGATTTGTGATGCATCTAACCTATAAACAGCCTCTTTTTTCTTTTGTTTCATTTCAGGAGTTACGATGGTTAATCCCTTATCTTCAGCATACTGGTTGGCCTGGTGCATAAATGCCTGAAGTCGTAATTCGATGGAGGCATCTTCCTGGCCATCATAAGCAATGCTTGCATAAGGAATGCCTCCTTTGTCTTTCCGTAACTGATCAGAGACCGCGGTTACCAGGGTCCCGGGCATGCAGGTAAACGGAAGAATATTGGCAATCCCCGAGATTCCTTTATCCACCAGGATGGCCGAGGTTCCCAGGTTAAGGGCAGGATCGCCATCATAATGGCGATGTACATAGGGACCACAGGCATTCAGCATGTCTTTCACAGCCACTTCTTTATCTTCATCAAATAATCCATGGAATGGCTTCGTGATTTTTTTGGCCGATTGTTCCTGGAAATACTCCTGAAGCTTGGATTTTATGACCCCTTTGAAATCCCCCTTCCATTTGCTGTCGCGTGTATACCTGATCGTGGAATAGGATAGCCACTCTGCAAAAGGAGCAATCCAGGTTTCCGCGCCAAATTTCTCCAGCCTTGACACAAGGTGTCCGCTACAGAAATCGTTGTCGCGCATAAAGATCTCACCCACGATGGCAATGACCGGTTTGCGTCTTCCGTTGGAAAGTGGTATTTCCGTGAAAGACAAAGCAATTCTGGCCAATGTGTCAGTCAAATCTCCACCCCCGTTTTCAAAACAGGATACCAGGTTATCAAGTGCACGATGGTATACCTGATCTGTATTCCCCGGAACCAGTTCATAGGGTTTCCTTTCCTGCTTCATTTTGCGAATAATATCCAGGGCGACGAAACCTTTCCAGACATTGAGCCTGAATTTGCTCCCGTGACCGGCAGAGATATCTTCATAGGAATCATCATTGCTGGGTGCAATGATCTCTGTCTTTTCATATCCGAGCCTGTCGAAGAGCACCCGCTGAAACCGGTTGTATTGTCCGAAGCGGCATGGACCGTTGTGGTCTGGCATGAAGAAACTGACCTTGGCAGGATCTACTCCCGGCTCCATTAGTTTCTTCAGGAAACTCCCGGTAGTGCAAATCATGGGGAAACATTCCCTCGCTGAAGTATATTTCCTCGCCAGGTCCAGGTCCTCCTGGGTTTGCATCGGCAGTGATTCAGAATTAATTCCAAAGCTCCTGCAAACACCGGCAACCACATACGAGGAGTCGTTCATGTATGGGAAGTAGAGGATCCTGTCCTTCATGGGTGAGGAGGCCATCACCCCGGGGGTATAGACCCGTTTCTTTCTTTTTTCACTAATTTTTGAGCCTTTCAGGCTATCAAGAAACGCCTCATACCGTGTGATCATTCCTGCATCGGCACCGTGTTCATCGATCTCGATCTCCATGTATGGTTTTCCGGACATTTCTTCATTCACAAAATGGGCCAGGAAAGAGTCAGGCCCACATCTGAAATTCCCCATATAGATGGCATGTAGCTGATCGTGACGGGCAATGATCCTGGAGGCTGCAAGAATACGCTGACCATTGGGCCAGTACATTTTACTGTAGTCCATGGTAATATTCTCGTTTTCCAACGGAAGATAATCCATGGGGATGGGCATTACATTCAGATTTATCAGTTTTTCAACCATGCTCAGGTTGAGGGCGGGATCGCCTGTATTGTAAGGACGGCCCATAATTACCAGGCACTCCTTGTCTTCAGGCAGGTTTGCCATCACTTCGCGTCCCCGTGCTTTCACCCGGTCCTCAAATATCTCCTGTTTCGTATCGGCCTTCTTCATGGCCGCAACGATTTGCTTTCGGGTGAGGTTGAATTTCTCTCCGAAATAGTCGTACAATTCCTTTTCAACCACCTTCCCGTAATACCGGAAGTTAAGGGTGGGTGAAAGAAGTTTACTCCTTTGCTCTTCATGCAGGGAAGCTTTCACCATGAAGGGGACGGTCTGTACCCATGGACAATTGCAATTGGATGTGGGATTGCCCTCTTCAGCCCTTGCATTGATCATAAACGGCGTGAATACGTAATCTGCATCGCCCTCGAGCATCTCATAAATATGGCCATGCATCACTTCCACAGGGAAGCATGTTTCAGCGACGATCATGCTCAACGATTTCTTAATGGTCTGGGTGTTGGTCTCTTCCGACACTACTACATTGAATCCCAGCTCTTTAAAGAATGTGCTCCAATAGGGGAACTGCTGGTAGAAGATCATTAATCCCCGTGGTATCCCGATGGAAATTTTTCCTGGTTCCGATGTGGGTTCATATCCATCTGTAAGCATCCCAAGGCGTTCCTCGAACAGGTTTGGGATTCCTTCTCCCTTCCCTTTACGCTCATCCAGTTCGAACTTCTCGCACCTACCCCCATAAAAAAGCGGTTTTTTCTCACCTTCAATCCGCACCCTCCTGATCTCGCACATGTTGGAGCAAGCTTTGCATGTAAACTTATCAACCTTATAAGGAACCTTGCTGATATCGAAACCCTTGAACCGGGTTTGCAGATTATTTTCCTTTATGTGGTCCCGGGCCAGCATGGCGGCGCCAATGGCTCCCGTCACATCAAAATGGGGTGGGATGTGGATCTTCTTCCCTGTCACCTTCTCAAATGCAGCTACCACGGCCCTGTTATTGGTTACACCCCCCTGGAAAAGGATGTGGTTTCCTATCCGTTTTTTGCGAACAACCTTTTGGATGTAATTATGTACGATGGAATAGGCAAGGCCACCCACCAGGTTATCTTTCTCCACCCCTTTTTGCTGGAAAGCATTGAGATCAGATTCCATAAATACCGTACAGCGGTCGCCCAGACCTGCAGGCTGACAGGCGTCCAGGGCCATCTCACCGAATTCTTCAACAATGTTGATGTCCAGCTTCTCTGATTGTTCTTCAAGAAAGGAACCGGTACCTGCAGCACACACTTTATTCATCTCAAAATCGACCACCACCTGGTTATCGATGCTGATGTATTTAGAATCCTGTCCCCCGATCTCAAAAATGGTATCCACTTCCGGATCAAATACAATGGCAGCTGTCGCCTGGGCAGTAATTTCATTTCTGATCAGGTCGGCTCCAATAAAGTCACCCGTCAGATAACGCCCTGAGCCGGTGCTCCCGGCCCCTTTGACCACCACCCTATTACCAATCTCCTCTTCTATTTCTGACATTCCCCTGCGGATAGCCTCAAGAGGCTTACTCGCTGTGGGTAAATACCTTCGGGCAATGACCCGGTTTTCGTCATCTATCAGCACCACATTCGTACTCAGGGATCCGATATCAACTCCCAGGTACACCTCATATTTTTCAATGGATTCGGGAATTTTATATACCTCTTTTCGAATATCAGACTCGGGTGCCGAAAGTGGGTCGAAAGATTTTCCCCGTAATTTTTCCCCGTTGATGTAATTCTCAAGTTCCTGTGTCCCCTTGTATGGGGAGCCATCAGTCACCTTTCCGTCGGCCTGGTTGTTGAATACGGCTCCGAGGGCCCCCATTGAGGCGTTGCGTTCGGGTATAAGGAGGTCCCCGTCGCCGGCTTTCAGGAGATCTTTAAAAGCCCTGATCATCCCCACATTTGAGGAGACACCTCCCTGGAACATCACGGGGAATTGAATGTTTTTTCCCCTCCCGAGGGAACTGATGAAATTACGTGCCACTGCAAAACAGAGCCCGGCCACAATATCGTGCACCGGAGTAGCTATCTGCTGCAGGTGGATCATATCACTCTTGGCAAATACACTGCAACGGCCTGCTATGCGCGGAGGATCCTTCGACTTGAGAGAGAGTTCCCCAAATTCATTTTCGATGGATATTCCGATCCGTTTGGCTTGCTGATCGAGGAATGAGCCTGTACCGGCAGCGCAAAGGGTATTTAATTGAAAATCGGATAACCTTGATTTTTCTTTATCAAGTTCATCCATGAAAATAAGCTTGGAATCTTCGCCTCCCATCTCGAAAATTGTTCTTACCTGCGGGTAGAGCCTTGAGACAGAGGTGGATTGTGCAACAATCTCATTCACGTACGTACCTCCCAGGATTTCTGAAGCCAGTTTGCCACCCGTACCCGTAAAGCTTAAGTGCCCAAATTGCTCTTGTGTATAGGACTCCTCCAGAATGTCCAGGATCTCTTTCAGTTTTTCGAAAGGTTTTCCATGACAGTAATCATAGCGCTCCAGAATGATAGTTCCGTCGCCAACCATAACGACTGTGTTGATGGAGATTGAGCCGATATCAAAGCCAAAAAGATAACTGGGATTCATACGAAGTGTCTTAGAGGTTTACAGTCTTTGGGTATCATGGTGGTGCCAAGGTAGAGAGTATAGTATAGTCAGACACACATTCAGTTCGTCAATGTGGTACTCAAAATATAAGAAAAAATGGAATTATTTAGCAGGAGGAGAGTACTAAGCTATTTAATTAGAAACGATCTAAATAGCCAATAAAGAAA
>CAZCQL010000087.1:5447-7265 GCA_964500835.1 uncultured Bacteroides sp. | reverse complement strand
GGAGGAGAGTACTAAGCTATTTAATTAGAAACGATCTAAATAGCCAATAAAGAAAGCGCGTGGTCAAGAAAGAAAACGCGTAGCCAATAAAGAAATCGTGTGGTCAAGAAAGAAAGCGCGTAGCCAATAAAGAAATCGCCCGGTCAATTAAGTAAGCGAGTCTAAGAACTCAACCACCTTGTGGCTGTCTTCCCCGGCATTCACTTCCGTGTCCTTATAGATCAGATTTCCCTTTTGGTCCAGTATGAAAGTCCATCGCCTGATGGTGGTTCCACGGGTTAGGTCCATGGCAACTCCCTTGATTTCGCGGCTTATGGTACTGCCTTCGTTCTGTGGGACATCAAAAAGGGTGGCAATCGCACCCGATTCATCAGAAAGCAAGGTGAAATTCAAACCGTGCTCCAAGGCAAACAGCTCCAGGGTTTCCGGGTTGTCACCTGATATTCCCACCACCTGCGCTCCGACTTTGGCCAGATCCCCTTTCTGGTCCCTGTAGCTGCAAGCCTGTTTTGTGCACCCACCTGTAAAGGCAGCCGGGTAAAAATAAACAACCAGGTAATCGGAAGATTTAAGTTGCTTTTTCAGGTTCCACTTAGTTCCATCCTGGTCAAGTGCTGAAAAGTTTGGAACCTTTTCGCCGAGACTGACTTGCGAATAGGTTAGCCCGACAGTTGCGGCGATGAGTACAACGGAGGTGATAATTCTTTTCATGGTTTCCTGAGATAACAGTTTGTATGGCGAATTTAGCACATTATCTCTGTAATAACGCTGAATATTTGCTTAGTTTGCAGAAAATTAACAATGTATGTCTGCCAGGTATACCCATCTTTTTGGACCGGTGCCATCCCGCAGATTGGGAATGTCGCTGGGAGTCGATTTGATTCCCCATAAGATATGCTCCTTAAACTGTGTGTATTGCGAATGCGGCCGGTCCACCAATGTCACCCTTCAACGTAAGGAATATGTTCCCCTGCACGAGGTATATAAGGAGGTAACAGATTTTTTTGAAAACCATCCTGATCCTGAATACATTACCTTTTCGGGTGCAGGAGAACCTACGCTGCATTCGGGGTTGGGGGAAGTCTTGGAATTTATTAAAATCCTCAGGCCGGGAATCCCTGTGGCAGTGCTTACCAACGGTACGTTGTTCAATAATCCTGACGTAAGAAGGGAATTGATGCATGCCAACCTGGTATTGCCTTCGCTGGATGCAGCAACGGATTATGCATACCGTAAAATGAACAGGCCTGTGGGAAGCCTGACTATTGATGAATATATCCGGGGATTGATCGATTTTTCCAGCGAGTTCGATGGAGAGATATGGATGGAGGTATTAATTCTGCCCGGATACAATGATGATCAGGTTAATCTTATGGCATTAAAGGAGGCATTGGTGAAAATCAATCCTCATAGGATCCAATTGAATACACTCGACAGACCCGGAGCCATGAATGGATTAAAAGCTGCGTCCCGTGCCGAGCTTGAACGAATAGCCGGGCTTTGGAATATGCAAAATGTGGAGATTATCGCGGCGTCCCGGGCTACTCACGAGTCAAAACCGTACCGTACTGATGTGGAAAACGCCATCCTGGAAACAATTTTAAGGCGACCCTGTACCCTGAAGGATCTGGAGAAAATCCTTGGCCTGCATGGTGATGAGATCAATAAATACCTCGGCATGCTGATGGAATCCGGTGAAATTAAGGTCAGCAAACAGGAGCGGGGTATCTTCTACCAGCTCAATTAGCCAGACGAATTTCCTTAAATTTATGAGTTTACCCAGAATACTTTCCCGACATGGTATACATCCATACTGTG
>CAZCQL010000087.1:0-5347 GCA_964500835.1 uncultured Bacteroides sp. | reverse complement strand
ACAAACGCAGACCGCACCGGAGCCGGCATTTCACTCTCCAGCCCTTTTACAGATTTCCAGATGACCTGGCTAAACAAATGATCAGGGGCTGCATCCATCACCTCAAGATTGAAGCTGTCGGTTAGCCGGGAGATTGCATTCTCCTCCATATTCATTTCATGGATATCGTACGAGGCATCAAGAGAAACGAAAGGGGTTAAATCCTGGGAGGCAGTAAAACATTCCCACATTGGGGTACTGGCAGCATCGTACTGACTCATGGGGGGCAGTCCCAGGATGAGCTCAATCGTTCGGAGCATGGAAGTGGTAGAATAGATCGTGCTTACCCTGGTATTTCGTTTGATGTAAGGACTGGCGATATATGCCGTTGACCGGTGTGCATCCACATGATCGGGTCCATTCTGTGCATCATCTTCCAATATAAATATGGCCGATTCTCCCCAGATGGGACTGTGGCTGATGTGTTCAATGAGTTTTCCTACGGCCAGATCATTTTCTGCTACCATTGCCTTAGGTGTGGGCATTCCCACCAATGCGCCCGATGTATGATCATTGGGCAACCTGAGTGAATTGAATTGTGGGACATCATTGATCGCAATGAGTGAATCGAAATCCTCCCTCCATTTTTCAAATCTTACCATATCCGGTATCGACAGATTAAAGCCTGGAAAATCAGTATCAAAATGTCCCTGGAGACTCTCCACTCCGGTATGGTTATTTGAGGCAAATTCCCCATAGCTCCGGTAGCTCACGCCGGCACGCTTACAATAATCCCAGATGAACCCTTCTGACGGGAAAGCAATACTCCTTGAACCTTCGTAATCATATGTTCCACCACGGCTGCCATAACTTGTTGGCCATGTTTTTTCAACATAATCGTTCGCATAGGCAGCTGTAGACCAGTTATGACCGTCGGCACTTACCTCAGCATTCACATAAAAGTTATCCAACAGCACAAAACGCTTTGCCAGGTCATGTTGGTTTGGAGTAATCTTCTCCGGAAAGAGACAAAGTCCGGGATCACCCTCCCCTTCGGGCATATCTCCTAAAACCTGGTCGTAGGTTCTGTTTTCCTTGATGACATAGAATACGTACTTGATCGGGCTGGGATCACCTACTTTTTGAGGAATGGGATTGCCTTTCTGACCGGAATATTGTCGTTCCAGTTTCTTGGAATAGGGGGTATTCTTATAGACCGCTTCGGTGTAAACCTTCAGAGCGAATTCATCCGGTTCGTCAATCGTGGTAAGACTTCCCTTGAACAGGTTGCCTATATATTGTGTGGTATCGGTTCTCGGGATATAGGGATTGGGTCCTTTCGGGTTTGCCAGAGAGGAAGAACCTTTGCCATTGGTAATCCAGATCTTTCCATCTACCACCTTGACCGAGGTGGGGTACCAGCCTGTAGGTATAAACCCCAGGCTCCGGCTTTCCCCTGCTTCCGATATATCAAATACGGCGAGGCTGTTGTTATCTGCATTGGCTACATACAACCTTTCACTATCCTCAGAAATAGCCAGTGCGTTTGGCGTACTTCCCGCAGGTGCGTTTGGGAAGCAGGCGGTGAACAATATTTCTATAACTTTTCTTGATTCAGTATCAATAATGTGTACTGAGTTATCATTGCCACATGAAGTAAAGAGGTATTTACCGTCGGGGGTCAGGACCAGGTCATTTGGATGGCTGCCTACCGGAATGGTTTCCAGAATTGCAAGATTATCAGGTTCAATAACAGCTATGGCATTCCCACCCCAAAGTGACACATATAAAACAGACCCATCAATTGAAAAAGTGCAGGTAAAGGCTTCATGACCAAGAAAAATCCGTTCACTCTTTTGGCTCGACAGGTTGACTTTGTAAAGGGCACTGTCCTCCTTGGTGACCACGTACAGGTTTTCATTTTTTGGATCCAGGGTCAGTCCTGCCGGAGAAATTCTTTTTGGCCATGCCTCTCCAAGTACCAAAGAATCCATTTCCTTTAAGTCATTGCCTGAGGTATTATACATCCTGATTATGTTGTCATTCCCGCCAGAGGCAAACAATCTCGAACCGGCCCTATTGAATTCGAGTCCAAACCATGATTTTGGGATTGCCGTCTGATTAATTACCTCAAATGTATGAGGATCGATGAGCATAATTGATTGTTCACTCTGTCCATTATTAGTCACTGCAAGAACCTGACCATCATCTGATGTGACCAGGTTCAAAGGAAAATCACCGAGCGGAATAGATTCGCCGGGGACAGAAAGAGACCAGCCATTAGGCAGCAGGATCCTTCTTGAATCCAGCAGTGCATCCAGATCCTGCTCTCCATCCTTCGAATCGGTGCAGGAAAACGGAAAGATTGTCAGAATGGAGCAGAGCAAGCTAAAGAAGAAGGCGGATGAGTGTTTCATATATGATGCTTGTTTCGGTATTGCAATTTCAAAATCGGGGAAATTCGACAAATTGCATGGGCAAATTAAGAAAAATCTTTATGGCCAGGACCTTAATTTCCTTTAATTCTGTACCACCGGAAGTAGCCAAGGGGATGGTAAGGAGTGGATACGTTCTATTTCAATCTCTTTCCAGAAGGACTGTTCAAATGTCTCTACTCCGGCAAATCGGAAGTCAGCACCTCCACGGCAGGCATTTGCGCTCACTGTATTGGGGCTTTATCGTTAGTAATAATAAATGAAGTTTTCTCAATAAGCTGATTAATGCAATCCTGAAGGGTTTTCACTGCGTTGCTCACATCTGTTTTAGTCATACACTGGGCTTAGCCTTTTGTGGGCTAATACCAAAAGAGACTCAAGCATTCAGATAGCAGATTGTAATGAGACTTTAAAATTGTATTTTTGAATAAAGAATGGTGTAGATGGAGTTTAAAATACTGACGGATAGATTATTTATTGATTACAAGAGTAAAGTAATTGATTCCCCTTTGGATAAGATTGATCGTTTAAAAAAGGTGGAGATTCCTGTCGATTATTTTGAGTTTTACAAATCAATTTCATCAGTTTATTCTTCAAAGATTGAGGGAGAGGATATAGATTTTGATAGTTACTATAAGCATAAATTTCTAAAGGTCAAGTTTAAACCTGATTATACCCGGAAGGCAGATGATTTATTCTCTGCATATGATTTCATTGATGATAATCCATTAAACTTAAAGAATGTTCGAAAAGCACATTCTGTGTTGAGTGCAAATCTTTTACCCAAGAGCCAACAGGGATTGATTAGGACAAATCCGATGTTTGTGATTAATAGTGATGATCAAATTGAATATGTTGCAGCGTCACCTGAGATAGTGAATCAGGAGTTGGATAAACTATTCCATGATATAGAAATACTGGTTGCCAATGATTTAGATGCATTTGAGGTTTTCTATTATGCATCCTTAATTCATCTGGTATTCGTAAAGATTCACCCTTTTCAGGATGGAAATGGCAGGACTGCCAGATTAATTGAACAATGGTTTCAAATAGAGAAAATTGGGCAAAAAGCAACATCAGTTCAACTTGAGAAAAATTATTTCAAGCATTTGAAGGAGTATTATTCAAATATCAAAGTGCTTGGATTGGAATACGATGATTTGGATTACAACAAAGCCTTAGACTTTCTTTTGATGACCGTCATAGGAATTGACGAACAGAGCTAGGTACGTCCCTGCTATCATCCTGGCAAAAAATCTGGCAAATTTCACTTACACCTGGTATGGGGTAGATTTTGATATCATACGTTTAGGTCATATGACCATAGGTTTTCATAATTTTATTGTAAATACTAAATGTGATTACTTATGGTTAAAGTACAAGACTCTGAATCATATGGTCTAAAGAGACTTGAATCAAAGAATGCACGCAATGCTATTATTCAAAAGCTGGCTGTATATTTTAATCATACACCTCATATTGCAGAGGCTTATTATCAGCAGTTTTCAACTTATTTTCAGGAACACACCAACATCTCTCTTTCCAACGGAGAGGTTGCTTATGTATCAAATTGGATCATCTTAATTACCACAGTCTGGATTTTTAAATAAATCTACAGTGAAAATTGGTTCACTTGTAAAAATACTTGCAAAGGCAATGTCGCCAACCTGCGTTGACATCCTTCCTGAACCATCACTTGCCATTGTTATTTGAGCTTGTAAATCATCCTTTAAAAACACAAATTGCATCGGAATTGGGTCACTAAAACTAAGTGGATTCCCATCAAAAGTGGCAACACCTGCAGTTGGTACAGTTGTAAAACCAGTATTCGTTCCCTCGGCAATTGCAAAAACAAAATCTCCAGATGAACTGATGGAACCTCCTGACGTGTTAACTCCACTCAATGTAACTGAGCCTTTCCAGTTTATACCATCACATGATGATCCGTTACCCTTAAAGATCCAACCATCAGAAACAGTTCTTGACCATTCAAATAGGTAACTACAGACAGGTGCTTCAATATATTCACCAAATGTCTGTTTAACAAAGTCTTCATTTATTCCATTTTTAATAAATGCCTGGCCTGCTTTTTCAAGAGTCTTGTTATAATTAGAGCCTTGTTCACCTGTTAATATCATCTCCTTTGCTAATTGATCAAGTAGGTCTCCTGCTTCTTCATTAGTAGCACTACAAGGGTCAAATGAATTCAATTTTTCTTCAAGCTGCATTTTAGCTATTTCTGTTGTTTTGGCTATTGCAGAATCACTTAAATCATCTAATCCCAGCAATTGAGCTTCTGCCGCAATCTTTAGTAGCTCCTTTATACTTGTAGCATTACTGATATTGGAAGTGGCCCAGGCGGTATATTTATCCCTTGCCTGATTCAAGTAGGATTGGCCATCTCCACCGGCTTTCATATCATATCCTGCTGCTCTCAATAGTTCTCGTACTTTTTGACGCTCTGCTGAGCTTTCAATATCGGTAGAATTTGTTTCGTAATTTACCTTTACCGCAAGCTTTAGTGCATCAAGTAAAGTTGAAAGCAAATTACGAGCTTCAGAATTTTTACCATCGATAATTAACTGCTCAACTGCTTCGAATACCAGTGCTGTTTCGTCTGATATATCTAAAGCACATAATAATTCTTCCGAAGTAAGATCATCCACAATTGTCTGAGCACCGCTTTCACCAAGCAACGTAAATGATTGGTCTTGTCCTTCGATAGGAATTAATGTGGCAGGTTGAAGATTAAAACTTAATTCGGGCGGATTATCACATTCGTCAGCGACCACAAAATTATATAAATCAGGGTCTGGATTATCTTTATCTGCAGAGGAACAGCTATATGATGTGATTATACATAATGTACTCAATGCGCCTAAAATTAATAGTAGATATTTTCCCCCTCTCATTTTATTTTGTATTAAAATTTT
>CAZCQL010000086.1:0-18822 GCA_964500835.1 uncultured Bacteroides sp. | reverse complement strand
GAACCTCTCCACCGTAGGCTGAGAGGCTTCCAAAGCTTATATCATCCGGGATTAGTATCACAATATTCGGTCTGCTCCCCTTTAAATTGCCAGCTATACTGTCAAGTGACAGAAGCAGGGTCATGCATAATAAAACTATAAATCTTGTCATTTTAGTTGGTTTTTCGCTGGTTAACAGTCTATTTCCCACGGATAGCTTTCCGTACCTTCTCCATCACGGCCATGCATTTCGGATTGAAGATCGGATGTTCAGCCGTGACATCAGCAGTTATGATCATGTTGATGCTTACGGGGATACTTTTCTCAGCCATTTCCTGAAAGAATTTCACATATTCCTCTGTTGAATGGCTTGGACCCCGCCTCCATTGTCCATTCATCGGCCTGCGGGTAAACCAACCATCCATATAGCACCACACAGCGGTGGTTACGTCCCCCAGTTGACAGCCGGGCCCTGTGAGCATGGGATCAGGATATTCAAATCTGTCCATTCCGTCTGTCACAGACAGATCACTAAAAGGACTAACCACAGGTCCCCGGTTTGAGCTGAATCCCACCACGGCAGAGGAATTACCGGCTTTGATGGCGCGTGCCCAACTTTCAAAATGCGGATCGAGCGGATAATCGAATTGGAGAGCGCCATCAATGTAGCCGAATCCGGAAAGCTTTTTACCATAGCGAAGACTGCAATCGCGCAGGATTGCCTCGATATTATCGCTGAAGTGATCCCTGTCCTTATCCGAGGCCCCGGATGCCTTTCTGAATTCAGATTCATATCCATTATAGCCTGTATGCAGATAAAGCAGCGTTCGAATTCCTCGCCGGCCCAGTTCGTCGATGATTTCTCCCAAAAGGTCACGTTTGGAGGTTCGCCCGGGTAGAATCTTATCCACCGCCGCATTAGGTGCAGGCCAATAGAAACCTTTGTGTGTGGCAGTGAAATTTACCCATGCCGCTCCTGTTTTCTCAACGGCATCAGCAAAGGCTTTTACATCAAATATCTCTACTGATTTTTGAAACCATGCCGCCCTGGGTTGATCACCATAAAAGGGATAGCTGAGTGCCGACCAGTGTACAAAGAGACCATATTTCCCTTCTTTCATCCACGAGGCATCACTCTTCATCTCCTGGGCTCTCTCCAATTGGGCTTTCCGGGCTGCGGGTGTACCCAGCTCGATAGAAAACAAGTGGAAATCCTCTGTCACCCCCAGTGCAAATTTGGGGGAGTCTCTGTGAACCTTGTCATCGGACTCCTTTGCAGGTTGAATGTCAGGCAGGCGAAAGCTGATCCTGTTCTCCCCGGCTTTCAGATGCAATGTACCCGGAAATTCCTGGCGCCATAAATACGGGCGGTTTTCCCATGTTCTGATCGTTGACGGGACAAGCAAAACAGACTCTCCGGAGCGTGCTTCCATGTTTACCTGTTCACTCATACTGAAGATGATGCTAACGGTATAATCATCTTCTTTCGGAGCGTTCACTATCCAGGCAACCTGGTCCTCCGGAGTATCAAAACCCCACACAGCCTGGTCTTCTTTATCAGTGCCGGTGAGGATTCCGCGCCTGGCGATCATGGTTGTTATATCATCCGGACGCAATTGGAAGACCTCCGGATGCTGATGAGCCACAGGGTCGATTGGATCCTTGAATCGCGCCTCAAACTTAGCTCCGGTTCCGCTCGCATCACCGGTAAGACAATACCAGGTCATTCCGCAATCTGAAACATCGCCGTGCTTCTGCTCCCTGGACAACATCCACTTCCAGGCTGAGGCTGGAATACAGCTATTATCCGGCATGTCGTTTAAAAAACTCCAGTCATTATCATCGGGACCGAGTAATCCATTCTGGCCGGGAATCTTTTCAAATTTTACGCCGTCTGACGAAAACGAGGATATCATATCGTCCCATGTATGGCTTTCGCTTCCATCAGGATTTTTCCAGGTATGGTTGTTATTCCATCCCGAGTGGGATATAACGCGAATAAATTTTCTTTTTGACGGAGTTACCGCATTAATGCATTGCCAGGGAACTTCCATGGGACCGGCGCACATATAACTGAGAATGTCATTTTCAGATCCAGCTTCCGCCTGTTTTTTAAAATTCGCGATTGCCCCATCTAAATCCCTCCATGCGTTAAAAACAATGCTTGAATCAAAACCGGGAAAATAATTCCAGCCCTCTGCGCTGAGAATCATCTGTTTTTCACCATTAACTGTATTGTCGACCAGATGATCGGAATGATCAACATGCACCAGATTTTCCTGCATGCCGAACGATGCCACTATTCCCCATACGAATGCCAGGGCTCCCCAATCGTCCTGGTCGTGGATGTTGCCGTCATGACTGACGGCGAGCCTTCCAGAATAAATGAGCTTCGCGGGTTCCTTTTGAGCGGATTCCGTCTCTGCCACTGCGAGATCAGGTACAAGCCCGATGTTGTCGAGGTAAACTTCTCCTTCACCTGTTTTTCCGATCCGGACTCTCACTTCGGTATCTTCCGGTCCTGTCCGGAAGGCCAGTACAAGTAGTTTCCAGCCTTCGACAGTGGCCACTTCTTCTGACGATACCTCTTTCGATCCGCCGGTTGACTGTACACTCAGAATTGCCTCTGCCTTTTCATAGGGGCGGACATACACACCAACCTTATATGGAAAATCCGGTTGCAGCCCTTTCACTCTCTGGCTTATTCCTGCGTCTTTGCTCTTCAAAAGAAGGCTATTTGCATAGACGGAATTCCTGATGCTTGGAGCAGGATGATGAAAACCGGGTGAGTAGCTGAGTTCCAGCGCACCCGTCTTTTCCCATAATTCTCCCAGAGTATTATCTGCCGGATCCCCTTCACCATCCCTTCCCCAGTCAAAACTGCCGTTTTGAGTATAATTCCTCATAAAAGGCAGATCCCGGTCTGCAGGAGGAATAGAAGAACGGTCGAAATCATGCCCTGCCATTACGGTCCAGTTATCGGAGTTATTTGAAACAGCTCCGATGTAATCAGGAAATCCAAAATCATCAAATCCCTCAGACGGTTCAGTCACCTGAGGAAGGAGTTTCAGCGTATCATAGGGAAATCCCTGGGCATTATTTGCCAGAAAGACTTCTTCATTAGCCATAATGCTATGGACAGAGTAATTATTCACAATACTGGAACCGAATTGAACAGCCGGCCCTTTCCATGGACCATAGCGATTGTCGATTGATACCGTGGTGTTATTGAAAACCTGGTGATAATTGCCGGGCCGGTTGAGTCTTACGCCGGACCGGATGTTCCCCCAGATGATATTGTGATGTACAATACCGTTATTGGTATAATTGTCAAAATATATCCCGTTGCATGGATGGTGATCGAATTGATCATTGTGAACCAGATTGTGATGGATAAGGGTGTTTCTATAGTCCTGTCCACCGCTGTATACAATACCCAGATCATAACATATTAGCCCTGGATTGTATAAATGGTTCCAGGCGATAACGCTCCCTGCTCCGTGAAGCTTAATGATGTCCCGGCCTGTGGTATGGATGGTATTATAAATGATCTGATTGTTGAAACCGCTGACTCTCATTGCCCCTGTAGAAATACTTCCCAGGTAATTTGTATGGTGTATCAGGTTGTTTGCCACTACATTATTCTGACCACTGAGCGTAATCCCTGCACCTGCTGAGTAGGAGATTTCTGAATTTTTTATCGTATTGTTTTCACCGCCGATGGCAATGCCGGAAGATCGGGCTGTCATAGCCCTGGCCGATTGTGCAGGAACGGATTGCCAGTAATTGGATATTTTGCAATCATTTACTGTACAGTTCTCTGCATTGCTCATATCAATGGTGGCGCCTTTTATTACAAAACCGGAAATTTCCCAAAACGCTTTATCTCTCAGGTCAACTGCCAGTTCTCTTTTTCGGAACTCAACCTGTCCCTCGGCGGGTTTTTTTTGACCGCTCACCATCACATAAAGTTCCCGGGTCATCTTATTGAAATACCATTCATTGGGGGAATCCAATAAAACCATTGAGCCAAACATATAATAGACGCCACGCCCATAGTTTCTTTGCAACCAATTAGGATTGTAGTTTGATGAGATCTGATTTCCCGGGAACTCTTTAAACCATATTAATTGCTCTTTAGGGTCATAACCTGTTACCGGGGCTGTCCAGGCACTCCACTTCCTATGTGCCAGTACCCAAACCTTCGCATCAGACAGGTCCCGGGTCGTCCACCTGTCCGGCAGGGAGGTTTCACTTATGAATCTGACGGGATTGGGGAGATCTTCACCTTCGGCAAGTTTCGAAACTCCTTCCTCTATGATGGTACCCCCTTCAATATCGAAAGGATCATCATTGGTTTTATTAGGAAAACGGGCCTCAAATCCCATTTTGCCATCAATCAGGACAAAATTTGATTCTCCCAGATCCCAGGTTGCCCGGGCCTTAAAAATGCCCCTGCCCGCCTTCTTCCAGTTTTTCAGGGTCTCCATGCCGGTGATGATTACTTTTTCTCCTTCAGCAGCAATCAATGCGATTGGCTTTTCTGATGTGCCGTTGTTTTGTGGGGCAAAACATTCTCTGTAGGTCCCGCTGTGTACAATGCAAACATCTCCCGGTTCCAGTATCTTAGCTGCTTTTGACAATGTTAGGAAAGGAGAGCTAAGAGTTCCCGGGTTTGTATCAGCACCTACTTTGCTTACATGATAAGTCCCAATGTTCTGACATGTACAAAGCACGGACAACTGGATACCAAGCACTAAGCATAGGATTATTTTTTTCATCTTATTTGTATATGATTTTCAATCCCATTTTTGACGCATCCAGTGTCTCGTTTAATTGATAGCCCCCTTCTCTAAGGTAGATTACAGCCGGATCTGCATTTCCTGATCCGCGCAACTCTCTTACCTTTTCCACAGCCATCGGTAGAGTTGCCAGGGGACTGGATATACTACCGTTCGCTTCATCATTTTCCGAAACGGAAACATAAAGTTCCAGAGTATTTTGATTAAAGTTTTTTGCACAGGACGAATGGATCAACAGGAGTGTCAGGAGAAGTGCTTTAAGGCTGTAAAGTATTCTCATCTGTTTAATTATTAAGTGTTTATATCTTGCCTTTCGAAAAGACATGATTTGCCTTTCCAATTTCGTGAATTGCCATAGGTATCAATTGCTCAGACTATGCAAATCATTGTCAGGAATGATCAAGATTGAATTATGGACTTTTTATTATTGGAAAGCATTTCTTTATCTTTAAAGGTAAATCCGCATCATCGAACCGAAAAATGAAAATCATATATTGATTAAAGGTCTAAACTGTGATGTCGAAATAATTCAATTGAAATAATTATGAACTGGTTTAAACATTCCTCCGCAATTCTCTTTCTGGTATGCATGGCATTATTATTAAGTTGTAGTAATAACCGGGCAGGAGAAGTTTCATTGATCGTTGATCAGAATGATGCCATAGCCAATGCACAACCCGCTCAGTGGGCACTTGGACAACTGGTAGAAGCATTTGAAGCCCAGGGTGTCAGGGCAACAGTCTATGCTCAGTTGGAAGATGCGCCTGACAATCATCCGAGTGTTGTTGTTTCGGGAAGTACAAACAAGCTGGCCCTCACTCTGCTGGACAAGCAATCGTTAACAGTTCCTGAAACAGCTGAAGCGCTTGGTCTGGTAGAGGGTGAACTGGGAGACCGTCAGTTGTTGTTGGCCTGCGGCTACGATGCTCGCGGATTGGTATATGCGCTTCTTGAACTAGCTGACAGATTAAACTATGGGGCACATCCAAGGGAAGCACTGCACGTACCTGATCCTATCATTGAAAAACCTGCTGTGAGGATCCGCAGTATATACCGGGGCTTTTGTAGTGAGATAGAGGACAAAGGCTGGTACAACGATCGTGAGTTCTGGACCAATTATCTTACCGAGCTGGCCACGCAGCGAGTCAACCGGTTCAGCCTGGCCTTAGGTATGGGATATAACAAGCCCATAGGATTGAAGGATTCCTATCTGTTTTTTGCTTACCCTTTTTTATTGGAAGTGCCCGGATATGATGTATATGCTATTGGGTTGCCTGAGGCTGAAAGGGACAGCAATTTCGAAATGCTCAAATTTATCAGCCAGGAGACTGCTGCCCGGGGAATGGAATTTCAACTGGAGCTGTGGTCTCATGGGAAAGACTGGCGGAACAGTGAGGACGTCAATTATCCGATTCATGGACTGACCGATGAAAATCATGCCCCATACTGCCGTGATGCGCTGGAAATAATCCTGAAAGCCTGTCCTGACATTACGGGTATCACACTGCGCGTGCATGATGAAAGTGGTGTGCCTCATGGATCGGAAAAGTCATTCTGGGATATTTTATTCCAGGCATTTCCAAAGGCGGGAAGACCTATATGGATCGATATGCACGGGAAACAGATTACTCAAACCCAGATCTCCGATGCCCTGGCTACCGGAATGCCGGTGAGTGTTTCACCCAAATATTGGGGAGAACACCAGGGTTTGGCCTATCACCAGGCGGATATCCGTCAAAAGGAGAAAGGCAGCGTAAAGTACGTTGAACCGGTATCCGGAGTTTTCCTGGATAGCAGGGCATTTACACGATATGGTTATGGAGATCTGATGCCCGGGGACCGGGACTGGGAAATCCTTCACCGCGCCTGGGCAGGCACACAAAAATTGCTTCTTTGGGGTGATCCCGCACAGGCAGCAGGATATGGAAATGTCTCAAGTTTCTGTGGTAGCCTGGGGGTGGAATGGCCTGATCCTTTGTTCTTCAAAGGCCGTAAGGGATCCGGACATCCAGGAGGAAGATGCGCATATGCGGATAAATCCCTGGAGCCCAAATGGGATTTCCAGAAATTTCTTTACACATATCGTGTCTGGGGGCGCCTGGTTTACAATCCTGACACTGATCCCGATGTGTGGATGCGTTTCCTGCGCAGCAAATTCGGTGCTGCTGCAAAACAGATGGAAATCGCCATGGCACATTCCAGCCGTGTCCTTTTGTTGATCACCACGGCGCATGGTTACAGTCCTAACTGTGCAGTGTACTATCCCGAGTTGTATACTAATATGCCTATTGCAGTGGAAGATCGCTCTTTCGGGGATACAGACGACCCTAGAATCTTTGGTAATGTCAGTCCCCTGGATCCGCAACTATTTTCAAAAATGAACAATTTCGCTGCTGCAATGCTCGATGGGAAAACCCTGGACAAATATTCACCGCTTGAGGTTGCCCGGTGGCTTGAAGATATGGCAGAAATAAGCGACCGAAACCTGACGGAAGCAGCCACTCTTGTTAAGGATAAAAATGATGTGGAATTCCGTCGTTTCTATCATGATATCCGGATTCAGAATGGCACCGCAAGGTTTTTTGCCTTTAAAATGCGCGCTGCAGTATTGTGGCATCTTTATGAGGGAAGTGGAAATATTACGGCCCTCGAGAAAGCGATTGAAAAGTATGCTGTAGCGCGGGACTACTGGGCTGAGATGGCTGAGGAAGCAAAACCGGTGTATGTCTCTGACATCACTTTTGGAAAAAGCAATAGACAAAGGGGACACTGGGCCGATCAGATCCCTGCCATAGATGCTGACATTGACGATATGAAAAAAGAACTGACAAAAGCTCAGGAAAAAGGATATAAAGCAGGTAATTCAGAAACAATAAAACAGGCGATCAGGATCGTTGAAACGCCAGCTCAAACTCCCGTGGCAAATTGTCTGCATGAGCCGGCTGAGCTATTTAGACCTGGTGACCCCATGGAAATTAAAGTAACTCTGGAAGAGGGTGAGGCAGATGAAATACACCTCTATTACCGGCACGTAAACCAGGCTGTCAGCTGGCAGGTGACACCTATGAAGAGGGATGGAGAGAAGTACGTGGCAATCATCCCCGGTGACTACACACAAACACGCTATCCGATGGAGTACTATTTCGCCATCGATATGGGACAAAAGGGCATTGCCATTTATCCAGGCCTGGATGAGAACCTGGCAAACATGCCTTACTATGTAGTACGGCAAAAGTCAGAAAGGTAGATTCTGTTTTTTTACCTGTCCCCCGCTGTATACAACCCCAACATCTCCCGGTTCCAGTATCTTAGCGGCTTTTGCCAATGTGAAAAATGGAGACCTTTCGCTTCCCGGGTTACTGTCCGCACCTTCTTTGCTTACGTGAAATGTGCTATGGTCTTTCGTGTTTTTCTGAGATGAACCAGGCCATGATAATTGTATCAAAATAATTATCAGGAAAATTGCTTTGACGCTGTAAGTCAGGTAATCTGGCTTTTCCCCTGGCAGCATTTTCATCCGATTCAGTATTTAGGATATAGATGTTTTCTATAAATGAATGATCTACTACCACAATTTCGTGAATAGCCTTAGGTTTCTATTGCTCAGACAATGCAATTCCTTATTAAGAACAACCAAGACTGAAGTGTGGGTTAATTAAATATTGACAAGACCATATTTAACGTTTGTAAGTTCATTATTCAGAGGTATTTCCTATATTTAGTGAAGTTTACCATCATTATGAAAAGGAATGAAAAAAAGCAAGATGACTAAATTAACACGAAGGGCCTTTTTAGGCACCAGCGCATTAGGAGCAGGAGCGCTTACCATGGGCTCCACTGCTTGCACAGAAACAGAATCCAATTCAGGTGTGCGAATATCTCCCCTTGATGGAATCGAACGGGAGAGCATTAAAATCACCGATGTCAAAATGACCATTCTTTCCTACGAGTTTGAGGAGGACCAGCAATGGTATACTGCCGGAAGAGTCGCATGGAAATCGGATACTATGATCCTTCAGGTTTTCACGGATGCTGGAATTGTGGGCATAGGAGAGGGGAGTCCCTATGGCGATCTCATGAAGATGAAGGAGTATACAGAGAAGTATATAAAGCCGAACCTGGTTGGCCAGAATCCATTCAATGTGGATCTTCTGACTTGCGGTGTTGCTAATCCGTGGGGAGGGAGAGGTTCTGGAGCTTACTTTACCAACCAAACTCTCTGCTGCGCCTGGGCCGGTGCCAACTGTGCGCTTTGGGATATTATCGGCAAGGTCAAGAATGTGCCTGTATACAAACTTCTGGCTACCGATAACGAACCGGAAACTCATATCCGCCTCTATGCCAGTGGAGGAGTTGAATATACCTGGTATGATAGTGGCCGCATGACTCTTCCCGAGCTCATAGCCAGTTATAAGGAAAGGGGTTATGGTGCTGCAAAATTTCGAATTGGGACTGACTGGGAATTTTCTGGTATGAATGTGAGCAAATATATACCCTGGCTGGAGAAACTCCGCGAGGCTGTCGGGCCAGATTTTCTTCTTTGCCAGGAACATAACATGCGGGTAACGCTGGATCAGTGTAAGGAGCTTGCCCCTGCCTATGAACGACTGAATTTTCACTGGCTGGAAGAGCCCTTCAATCGTTACCAGGAAGGTGCGGTAGAAGGTCACGATGAATTATGCGAAATGCTTCCTACCGTGATGGTTTCCGGTGGTGAAGGCATGCACAATCGCATGGAGTTTAAAGAGTTTGTTGACCGTGATGCTTACGATATTGTGCAGCCCGATTGCAATGTGACTGGCATTTCCGAAGCCTGGGCCATTGCCAGAATGGCACACCTTAAAGGAAAGCCTTGCTGTCCGCACAACTGGCATGGAGGTATGACTACCATGGCGAATGCCCACTTCGTGGCAGGCATCCCCAATCGCCATATGCTGGAGTATAACCAGACTTACAACCCATTCCACCTTGATCTTTTCGTTGAACCGATGGTGCCGAAAGATGGGTACCTTGATTTATCCGATCGTCCTGGTTTTGGAATGGAGCTTAAACCTCTCGAGGACTTAAAAAAGAAATACCCTTATCTTCCGGGAAGCTGGGGTAGACCCAACCCGTCAGACCTGGCCTGACAATTAAAACTCAATACATGGCCCAGCCTATTGTTTTTTAAATAGTATTACCGAACGCCAGGGAGCAACGGTTACGGAACCAGTAACCGTTTTACCCCGGGGATTAAGGTAATCCCCGTCAGACAAGGGGAAGGTTTTCGGCTTGTCCGAATCATTGTAAAACAGCTGAATGAAATCCACGGGGGCGGAAGATTGATCAATTTTCACCGGTGCATCCAGATTGTCAATTGCATATTCGCGGGCATCGTTCCATTCCGCCGCAGAGTCAAACCATTTATCAGAGTTTGTCCCATCTGGATTGCAATTCAACTGATATTCATTAATGATTTTATCTCTTTTAAATGGAAAGGCACACACATTGTTGCGGAATACTCCCTGGTTCTCCACACCACACAGGTCATTATCCTTCAAAGAAAAGGCAGTCAGGGCACCATAATTGGGTCTGCTATTAGAGGTAGCAGTGCTTACGATAATATTCTCTTCGAATATATTCCCCGACATAACTGTTTCCCCGGGCTTCATGTTAGCAATACGTCGTTCCAGGGTGGTAATTCCAGCTCCCCTGACCAGGATGGTGTTGCCTTTGATGAGATTATCTCTGGAAATTGCATTAAGGTGGATTCCGCGATCCGGGACATTATCCATTTGAGGAAAGCTGATGGTATTGTTGCGGACGATAAGATCTTTGGTTCCTTTGTCCAGCTGTATGCCTGTGGCAAAAGCAACCTCCATATCGGCCATTTCACTTCCTAACCCAACAAAGCCGGGCATTCCGTTCAAAATGATATTCTCTTCCACAATACTTCCCTGCTGGTTACCGTGGGTATAAATGGCTCCACCATCAAAAGTTATAAGGTTGTAGCCATCAATAACGTTTCTTCGTATCAGATTATTTCCATTCGCATGCTGAATACCTATATAACCAATGTTGCTTAGCCTGTTATAGCTTGCTTCTGAATTGCCACCCATCAGATAAATACCATTTCTGCCCGAACCACGTCCGGGAATCATACCAATATTTGTCACAGTATTATGTGTAATAACAACACGACCTTCTCCAGCGGTACGGATGCCGGCACTGAAGCAATCGCTTAAACTGTTCCTTTTTATAAGAGCAGAACTGGCATCAACAGAGATGCCTTCCTGTCCGCACAGGGCAATCTCACAATCCAGTATTTCGATATTCTGACTGTTTGAAATTTTTATCCCGGTTAAAACAGCCATTTCAATTCTCAATCCTGTCACAGCAATATCACTGGCGTTGTCAATATTGATCACAACCAGGTCTGCCGAGTACCGGAATGATTTTGAAACGGGCGGAGTATCTGAATAAATATAGAGAATGTGAGTTGCCAAATCGAAGAACCATTCACCATCGATATCCAAAGTTTCAATGTGTTTCTGAAAAAAATAGCCAGCTTCATCCTGACGAATCCCCCTGGGCCTCTCATTAAGAAAGTTTATGGTCGCGCCTTCAACTGAAGTGATCTGATAGGCAGAATAGGTCCATACATTTTTACGCAGAACAATCTCTGCCCCTGCCAGTTTTTCCGCATCGGTTAATTCAGGGTCGGTGACTGATGATGATGTACGGGAGCTGAAATCATAGTAAGCAGCATTTGTCATTATATCCCCATTTGGGGTGCGCCCCAGCGACAGTGATATATTCTCACGAAGCAGCAGGGTCACGCCTGATCCGTCAAAGGGCAGAACTGATTTATACACATTGGTTCGTCCGGCCACCGGAGTCCACTCCGACTTCAGGTAACGTGCTCCTGAAAGAACCGGCCGTTCTCCTTCGCCATATGTCCCAAACCTGTGGTTTTTCCCCGTGATTTCGAGCAATCCCTCAAATTGATCTCCACAACGGAAGAGCACTGTCCCACCCTCCAGCATTGCCATCTGTTGATTCACCTTTCCAAGTGTAAGCCATGGCCCAGTAGTTCCACCCTCATAGTCAGCAGCTGTCCCATCCCAGCTATCATTTCCGGCGTTGGACACATAAAACTCAGCGGCATACAAATTGAACCCTCCAAAAAGCAACAGGGTGAAAGCAATCACGAACTTCAATACACATTCTTGTACTATCAGGTACAACGAATTTCGGTCAGTTTTCATGACTTGGTTATTTGGGATTTTATTGTTTGGTGAAAGCTATCTCATTCCGTGCTGCGATTTCCTGGCTGAATGGGATGGCTCTGTCCGGGTCCATGCGCCTGAGCATTGCCGAATCCGGGCCGCCACCGAACTGTTCCCAATAAAGTTCCTTCATGGGATTAATTTCTGGGCCAACCTTATTTTCGTTCACCAGCAGGGGTAGAACCTCCTGCCACCACTGGTCATGAAAAGCGCGTAGCTTCGCCACTACCTCGGGATGCGCTGTGATGACATTCGTGGTTTCTCCAGGATCGGCCTTTAGATCGTAAAGCTCCTCATTATTCACCAGTGAGAATCGGGAGTTCTGGATCGCCGATCTTCGGTATTTGCATTCTTCGGCGGTTCCCTGGGCCCAATTTCCAAAGTGATGCGCGAGTATGCGATCCGGCCAATCAGCCTGCGGATTTTTGAGCAGCGGCACCAGGCTAATGCCTTCGACCTGCTTCTTTATTTCCGGAGATAGTTTCGTGCCCGTGATTTCGGCGAGGGTCGGGAGAATATCGATGTGGGCGCTGAGCGCTGCATTCTCGGTTCCGGCCGGAATACCCCCGGCAGGCCAGCGGAAAAAGCAAGGCACCCGGGTGCCCCCCTGGTAGGGCGAACCCTTGCCGCCACGCATGCCTGCATTGAAGATATGCACGCCCTTAGTGCCTCCATTGTCGGAGCCGAGAAAAATGACCAGCGTGTTGTCCTCGATGCCCCATTCCCTGAGTTTGGCGAGCAGGGCGCCAAAGTTCGTGTCGATGTTTTCCAGCATCCCGAAGAATTTCGCTGTTTCCTCATCTACCCCGGGTTTACCAATATAATACTGGTAATATTTCTCCGGTACGACATATGGACCGTGCGCGGCGTTGAGTGGAATGTAGGCGAAAAATGGATGTTTCGCCTGACGTTGGGCATCCATCCATCGGGCGGCCTGGGAGAAGAACAGGTCGGTGCTATAGCCGGTGGTCTTTTCCCACTTCCCGTTGTGCCAGAGCGCGGGATTGATATTGCTGTTGCCTGGCGCGTCGCCACACGAGCCGGGAAAGGTTTGCCCGATGCCGCCACCACCGTGGATATAGACTTCGTCGAAACCCCGGTTCTCCGGGCGGTAGGCCTCCTCGTCGCCGAGGTGCCACTTGCCAAAAATGCCGGTAGCATAGCCTGCGCTCCCGAGCATATCTGCGAGGGTAACTGTTTTCAGGCTCAGGCGCTCACGCTCAAAGACTGTGTGGGTAACGCCATTCTTGAACTCATGCCGTCCGCTCATCAGCGCCGCACGGCTGGGTGAACACTTGGGACTTACATGGAACTGCGTGAAGAGCATACTTTCCTCCTTGAACGCATCTACCGAGGGCGTACGCATAATGGGACTGCCCAGGCAGGAGTAGTCACCGTAGCCCGCATCGTCAGGCATGATGAGGATGATGTTGGGTTTGGTCTGCTTTAAGACACAGGATCCTGAAATGCTTGTGATCAAAACTATAAGCCACACAAACAATGCATAATATATCAATCGATTTCTTTTCATTCCCTATCGGATCTTTTATTATTCAAATACCCTTCCTGATTCTTTCAATCTACCACTCAACAGGAACCATCTCCAGGCCTTTAAATGCATATCTTCTACCTGACCTTGTCTTTGGGTAAACCATAATTTTTTGTACTCCTGGCTTATTTATCCGGATGCTTCCTTCCTGTTCCTTTTTAGTCATTTTTCCCGTGGAACCATTTGCATGAAGTTCCAATGATCCGTCAGGGGTAAAAAGTTCGTAAATGAAGCTTTCGCTTCCGTTATCCTCGCTTATCACTTTGAAAGTACCCGGTTGAATTATGTGCACAGTCCATATTAACCCTTGATTCGTATTCTCTCCCCACCGAACGGTCACCTGATTTTCGTAATCATAACTTATCCGGCGTACAGCATATTCACATTCTGCTACCGGCAGTTTTATGCTTCCATCCTTCTCCTGCTGAATGGTTTCATCGATTACTTTGGGAACTTTGTCGCTAATTTCAAGTACGACCACAGTTACCCTTGGCTGCTTTAGTTCTTCTGGAACGGTAACGCTGAGATAATCCTTAACCTGATTGAAATTCAGGGTTTGTTTTGATTTATCGGCTAAACAATAGGCGTTTTCTACTTTCGATAAAATTCCGTTCAGCTCAATCTTATTTCCTTTCCAATCTTTAATATGCAGGTATATTTTGCCCGGTTTACTGGTAATTGCATAAGGCGGGAATTTCAAAGGACTTGGGTCAGCTCCGTATATAGCTTCTCCATTCACTTTTAGCCAATCGCCAATGGCGCGTATGCTATTTGCCTGTGATTCGGGAATGGTTCCATCAGGACGCGGGCCTACGTTTAGCAGATAGACTCCTCCGTTTCCAACAATCCGGCATAGACTGTATATAAAATCGCCATACTCGGCAGAGCGGTCGTTTTCGCCTCCATACGAAGTATACCCCCATCCGCTCTGTGTAACCGATTGATGTGTTTGCCATGGCACTTTTAAATCAGGAAGCCATGTTGCCTTGCTCACACTAGGTGTCTTGCCATTATCGATGGATACATCAAAATGCCCATAGCCGTTTCCGAGGCGGGAATTCACCAGAGCCCCCGGTTGGTTTTTCTTAACGATATCCATCATAAGCTGGCATTTCTGATCATCCATCTGAATAGGCGTATCAAACCACACCATAAAAATATCGTCGTAATTGCTGGTTAGTTCATTTACCTGCATGACTACTTTTTCATTGAAATAAGCATCGAATTTGTCCTGCGGTTTTATTTTGCTTCCAAAATCCCAGAAGTTTCCTGCTCCCCCTTCCTCGTGCCAGTCCTGGCTTTGGGAATAATAAAATCCAAGATTCATATCGCGTTTGGCACATTCAACAGATAATTCTTTAAATATATCGCGCCCAAAACCAGCAAAATCGACCAGATTATAAGGGTGTTCCGATTTGTACATTGCAAATCCATCGTGGTGTTTGGCTGTAAGGACAATAAACTTCATGCCTGCACTTTCGGCTATATCCACCCACTCTTTGGCATTGAACTTATCGGGCTTAAATTTTCCGGCAGCTTCTTTTTCATATTCCTTCACAGGTATCTGTGCCCTGTTCATAATCCACTCACCAGAATTTATTTTTTCACCCTTCCAATAACCTGCAAGCTGGGCATAAGGCCCCCAGTGAACGAACATCCCAAACTTTTCTTCATAAAGCTTTTTCATGTTTGCCCTTATAGCAGGTGTATAAGCAGATACATCTGTTTTTCCAAAATCGACTTTGCCTTTGGTCCGGGTATTCTTATCGACTGTACCTGTTTTGTTTTGACCATTTACCTGGAGCAAACTAAAAAGCGCCATTGATAAAACCACTATCTTTTTCATGTCTTATTCTGGTTTTAGTTTTTCAATTTTTTTCTTTCTGAAGAGAAGCAATCTGCGGGGGGATTTTTTGGAAGAGTGAATACCCATGCATCCAGCTCTGCTTCCAGTTCTTTCACTTTATCAGGGTTTTGTGCGGCTATGTTTTTTTGTTCAGCCCAATCAGCATTTGTGTTATATAGTTCAATTCGATTGAGGTCTTTATTAACGAGAAGCCTCCATTCGCCATCCTGAACGCCCAGGCTTGGCCAGAAATCGGTTTTGTTATTTGCAAAAAGCCATTGCCAGTAGATGATAGACTTTCGATTAAACGGTTTTCCCTTCATTGCGGGAACAATACTCTCTCCATCGGGTCTGTAATCTTCCGGTAAAGTTACTCCTGCCAATGCCACAAAGCTTGGCAACATATCGACCGCTGCAATCGGAGTTGTTCGATTAACAACTCCTGACGGTACAACACCCGGCCACCGAACGATAAATGGAGTACGAACCCCTCCTGCAAACAGCGAGCGTTTCCGGCCTTTTAAGCCATTTGTTTCTCCTACCGAAAAATATCTTCCCAAACCTGGTCCGGTAGAGTTATCATCTGAGTATTTATTTTTTTCGGATCCTGTGCTTTCAGGGCCGTTATCGGAAGAAAAAATGACCAGTGTCTTCTCATCAATTCCTAATTCTTTCAGCTTGTCAAATAATACTCCAATCTTATAATCCGCCTCGGCAATTACTGCAGCATACACTTTCTGCTGTTCATTTAATTCAGGAAATTGTTCCAAAAACTTCTCCTTTGGATAATGCGGGGTATGAGCAGCATGAATCCAAACATTCACAAAAAATGGTTTATCCCTGTGTTTCTCAATGAAATTAATCGTTCGGGTCATGGTTGAGTCGGCACTCATCTGCGGAAACCTGGATGACACGTTAAATGCGTCAAAATCATCATAACCGTATTCCAGAGGCGAAGGGCCGTCTGGCACATGAGTATTCGATAAATGCCATTTTCCATAGTGTGCTGTTGTGTAGCCAGCTTCTTGTAATAAGCGGGGTAACATGACCTCTTTTGGATCCAACCAATCGGGCATTCCTCGTCGCATATGCGATTCTACTGACGCGAAATGTCCGTGAACCGAATGCCGTGCAGGAAAGTGTCCGGTCATAATTGCTGTTCTGCTGGGAGAACAGACCGGACTGCAGACCGCGAAATTCTGAAAATCGATTCCCTCATCCGCCATTTTATCAAGATTTGGAGTTTTGCAAAATGTACTGCCATGGCAGCTCAAATCTACATACCCCCAGTCATCGGCATAGATAAAAACAATATTGGGTTTGGTCTGGCCTGAGTCCCCGGAGTCCGAACAGCTTGTTGTCAAAGCTGCAAGCCCCATCAGAATTGCAAAAAAACTAATTCGATTACTTTTCATTTGATTATTTCATAAGTTATTACTCTTCCGGGTATTTGTCGGAATTAACTCCACACCATAGAGTCTGGGCTTTGCGGTATTAAAATCCGAGCTAACCTCAAGTGTCAGTGTATATGTCCCGGGGTTATCTATTATTATTGTTCCTATGTTAGAATATACCTTCAAGGAATTCGGCATTGTGATTGATTCAACACGTTTGTGTTCGATCAATTGATTTTCTACGGATTGTCCGGCAACAATTACTCTCATTTTACCATCGGATTCCCAGTTTCTTTTCTTGTTTATATGGGTAACGACTGCTACATTGTAACTGCCAGGCTCATATACTTTGAAATCCCAGCTCAAAGCCTGCCCTTTGGTATGGAAACCTGAAACGGTGAGTTCTCTGCCTGGCATGATCCCCTCGCCCGGCTTCTTATACATTTGATAATCCCATGGACCAGTGTAGTCGCTCGGCAGTAGAGGCCGTCTGTCCGGGACGGTGAACATCTTCATGTCTATTGCTTTTATCGGTTTCTCGGGTACATACTCCAAATCGTGAATAGTGGCATTATATGCATCTAATAACACCTTGCCGTCGGTGAGTTGCAAGTGATCCTGATCCATTACCGCATCACCTGCTATTTGCAATTTGATCACAGAGACATATTTATCGGGTTGATTTTTTGGGATATCGAGGGTAATGATTTTTTGACCGGATGAAGTATCAAATTTCGATCTAAAACCAATCTCTTCACCAGTAGCCAGAAGGGATGCATTCAGCACCTTATTATTCAGTCCAAACAATGTGAATACTCCTGTTTCAGGCCAGTCAACTATATTCAGATAGAGATTTGTGTTACCATCTTTCTCGCGTTGGGTGATTGATCCCCAGCTTATTTGATAACGATACGGACCCGGCATGGTTCCGTATATTGCTTCCCCATTTTTTTCAAGCCATTTTCCCATGATCTTTAGCCTGTCTTCCATGTGTTGAGAAATAACTCCTTGCTGATCAGGTCCCACATTTAATAATAAATTTCCTCCGTTTCCTGCAGCATTAATAAGTCGATGCAGAAGTTCTTCCGGAGTTTTTAATTTCTCATCATAAGAGCGAAAATGCCAGGATTCACCCAGGGTAACGGCTGATTCCCAATAGACACCCGGATTGATGTCCGCAGCCATGTTGTCATTCATGGTCAGGTAATTGACATACTTCAGCGCATCATCATCGCCAAGCCTGCTATTGGAAAGGCATCCAAAGGAATTAAGCATTTCAACTATATCTGCCTGCCTAAGCAATGGTTTTTCAGCAGGATTTCTGAATCTTCGCGAAGCATCAAACCAGATGAGTAAGGGGTGATGCGTTTCGCAGAGTTCCTTTAGTACTGCGTACAGGTACTCTACATAAGGTACGATATCTCCTCCTTCATCCGGTTCTTTGTACAGCGGATTTCCCGGGTCGGCAATTGCATAATAACAGCCCATCCTGAGACCTTCAGACTTGCATGATTCGGATAATTCCTTTAGGTATGGCTGCTTAAAAGGGGTCAGATCCGTCACATCTCTAGTGGAGACTTTAGAGTCCCACATAATGATGTAAGAAGACTGATGCGTGGTTGGAACCATGTATTTCATCCCTGCTTCTTTGGCAATATGTACCCATTCATCGGTATCCAGATTGCCCGGGCTCCATGTACCCGGATCACCTTTCACATCAAAGTGAATGAACATCCCGAACTTAGCCTCTTTATACCAGCTGAGCGTACTGTCTGCTTTAGACATAGGTTTCTGAGCAAAAGATAAAGAACTGCCAAAGAGAAGCAAAACTGCAGCAGTGTGTATTAATTTTAATCTATCGTTTTTCATTTTCCATCCAGTATGGAATAAGTCTGCTTCCCTCAGTAATCTTGGAAGCATAACAATTTCAGGATCAACCCAGTCGCCCTGATTTTGTATTAAACCATTTATTGTTTCTGCCATT
>CAZCQL010000085.1:0-19100 GCA_964500835.1 uncultured Bacteroides sp. | reverse complement strand
AAACAATGCAGCGATCACAATGAAGGCGCCTCCCCATTTTTGGACAAATTCGATATACCTATCCAATTTCCGTTCAATGAATGATTTTACCCTGGGCCATTGTGAGATCCAGAACCCTATGCCATATGAGATGATTCCGCCGACAAATGAGAGGAGACCCAGCAATGCCAGATAGGGCAGAGGATGTTCGAATTTCTGAGCCCATACCACAAACAGATCCACTGGTACCAATCCTGTAAAAGACTCCGATGCAAAGAAAAGCACAAGCACGAACCGGTCCGACAACCGGTGTATGAAGGATTGAAAAAAGCTTTCGAAGTCAACCAGGTATTTCCCAATCAAAAATACCAGGAAAACTATGATTACATAGGCAAAAATGAGTAGAATGACATTTCTTCCCACATACCTGAAAAATCCTTTTTCCTTAAGTTCCCTAAGGTGAAAACCTGAACTGGGACGACCCATTAAAGCAGCTGATCTAATTCACTTTAAATTACCAAAAAAGATCGGACTTTCCAATTCCCGGTGATACGCTAAGCAACAAAGGTAATGGCCTTCCCGCCTTTCCCTGCCCTCCCTGTTCGACCAGGGTAATCACATAGTTCATAAAATTGGATTGTAAGGGATTGTTTGCTAAAATTCGAATCGCTCATGTAAAATTTTGATGGTTATAAGGAATATTCAGACCTTAGCGCCAAATAGATCATGAATGAAATTCGACGAATACCGCATTGCGGATGGAATTAAAACCAGCATTTCGAAGCTGGGGTATAAAAAACCTACCGATATCCAGTTCAAATCGATTCCTCCAATTCTGAAAGGAGAGGATGTGATGGCAATTGCGCAAACCGGTACAGGTAAGACTGCTGCATATGCCATACCTGTTCTTCACGTTTTACAGGAACGTAAAATTCGTGGTCGTCCTGATGGTGTCAAGTGCCTGGTAATGGTTCCTACCCATGAGCTGGCTTTACAGACAGAACGTGTGATTACTGCTCTGGGGAAACATACCCGGATTACCTCCTTTTCCATTCATGGGGGTGTGGATCAGGAGCCCCAAATCGCCAAGCTTGACAAGGGTGTGGATATACTGATCGCCACACCGGGAAGGATGTTTGACCTGGTCAGTCAGGGTGTTTTGCTGTTAAAGCGGGTTGAAATCCTGGTATTGGACGAAGCCGACCACATGCTTGACCTTGGATTCATTAAAGATATCCGCGATTTGATGCATCATCTCCCCAGGAAACGTCAGACCCTCTTTTTTTCGGCCACTATAAATGAGAAGATAAAGAAAATTGCATATTCCCTGGTAACCGATGCTATCCGCATCCAGATATCCCCTAAAGACCCCGTGGCCAGAAATATTGAGCATTCGGTAGCATTCATTGAAATGGACCACAAGCGCTTCTTTTTGGAAGATGTGATTAAGAATTCTCCCCACAAGAAAATATTAGTTTTTGTGAGAACCAGGGTAAGGGCTGAACGCGTTAAGAAGGCACTGGAAAGAGTTCACATCACCGCCGATAGTATTCACAGTGACAAACTGCAGGAAGAGCGTGAACGTACGATGAATAGCTTCAGAAGTGGCGAGTTAAAAGTTCTGATTACCACCGATGTAAGTGCACGCGGAATAGATATTCCCGATGTGGAATACGTCATAAATTATGACTTGCCTGAGTCAGCGGAGCATTATATTCACCGGGTGGGACGTACCGGCCGCGGCAGCCAAAAGGGAGAGGCAATTTCCTTTTGCAGTTCCGAAGAAACGGACCTGTTATCCGCCATAGAAAACGGTATGGGAAAATCCGTCCAGAGAGTAGAAATTACAAAAGGAGATTACCAGAACACCCTTGAATCATCTGAAGAAAACGCTTCTGATGACTGGCAAACTCTCCTGAATGAAGAAGAGGAATATCAGAAAAAAAGCAAGAAGAAAAAGCGTAAATCAAGCTGGTAACATACAATTCATCCAGCTAATTCGACATTTCAGCCATCCTTTTTTTATATCCTGAATCGCATGCTTCAAATTTGCAGTGTTGTATTATCGTAACACGATGTGAATATGAAGTATATGAAAATTATTATAGGTTGTTCATTGAGCATATTCCTGCACAATGAAATCACGGCCCAGACCATCGTCACCGGACGCATTACTGATTCGTCAGGCAAAGCGCTGGCTGGTGCCAATATCTTTTTAGAAGGGACATACGATGGTGTGTCAAGCAATTCCGAGGGAGACTTTTCACTATCCACCGGTGAAACAGGGACCCATATACTTTGCATTGATTTTATCGGATTTGAAACAACTAAGAAGGAGCTGATCCTAAATGGTACCCCTGAGCATCTTCCCACGATCAAATTGAAGGAAACATTTAACGAATTAACAGCTGTTACCATCTCTGCTGGCACTTTTGAAGCCGGAGATAAAAAGAAATCCATTTCCTTCTCCACGGGGGACATGGTCACTACTGCCGGAGCGGCCGGGGACGTATATGGAGCATTGCAGGCTTTGCCAGGGACAACCACCGTAGGGGAATCAGGGAAACTATTTGTAAAAGGCGGGGACAGTCGGGAATCGAAAACGTTTATCGACGGCACACTTGTTTACGTTCCTTATAGTTCGTCGTCACCCAATAATTCTGTAAGGGGCAGGTTCAGTCCGTTTATGTTTTCCGGAACCATGTTTAGTACCGGTGGATACTCTGCGGAATACGGACAGGCCTTATCTTCTGTACTGGCCCTTCAAACCAATGCACTACCTGTGCAGGACCAGATGAACATATCCCTGTTATCGGTAGGTGCGGAATTAGGCGGAACCAAAACATGGGACAGGGCTTCGGTTACGACCTCCATCAATTATGAAAATTTAATGCCTTATATGAAGGTAGTTCCGCAGTACCGGGACTGGAATAAAGAACCTCAATCACTCAAAGGAGACCTGAGTTTCAGACTGAAAACAGGCAAGTCCGGGATGCTAAAAATTTACGCAAATGCCAGTAAATCAAGCTTATCAACTTTTGAAACAAACCTGAACAAACCCGGATTCACCAGCAAGTTCAATCTGATCAACGATAATTTTTTCATGAACGGTTCATGGATTGGTGAAGTTGTGAAAAACTGGATTCTGACCACAGGTTTTTCGTTTACCGATAACACTGATAAGGTGGCACTGGATAGCATAAGGTACCGGGAGCACTTAAGGGGAACCCATGCGAAGGTAACCATGAAGCACCGGCTTAACGAAAAAACGAAGATTGTTGCCGGAGCAGAGTTATTCTCAAAGAATTATAGCATGGACATTCCTTCAATAGAAAACCCCGGAACCAATGGATTCCTAACCCATACAATGGCTGGTTTTATTGAGGCTGAGATTTATGCATCTTCCAGGTTCATCACCAGGATAGGTACACGGTATGAATATTCTGACTATCTAAAAAAGGCCAGCCTGGCCCCCAGGATCTCAACTGCCTATAAAATGACCAAATTTGGGCAGGTATCCTTTTCCTATGGCTGGTTTTTCCAGGATCCGGAGGATGAATTTTTACTTTATTCCGATAGTTTTACATTTGAGCGGGCCGATCATTTTACGCTTAATTATATCTGGGAAGCGAACCAGAGAGTATTAAGGACAGAAGCATATTATAAAGATTATAAAAACCTTGTTAAATATGAAACCGGTGAGAACCGGGAATATGATTTTATCAACAATACCGGGTACGGATCCTCATACGGAATAGACCTTTTCTGGAGAGATAGAAAAAGTCTGAAATCTGCCGAATACTGGATATCATATTCCTTTATAGAATCCCTGAGAAATTACCACAATTTTCCATACGAGGCCGTCCCCAATTTTACAAGCAAACACAATTTGACGCTCGTCTACAAACATTGGCTGGCGAGGCTACGGTCGCAGGTTGGTGGAACCTACAGGCTCTCTTCACCCAGGGTATATAACAATCCCAATTCGACAGCCTTCAACAGTGAGAGAACAATACCCTATCAATCACTGGATGTAAACTGGAGCTATTTACACAGACAAAATGTGATCTTCTATTTCTCCGTATCAAATCTTCCGGGATTTAAGCAGGAATTTGGACACGAATATGCCTCAGTTCCTGATAATGAAGGGTACTATCAAAGTGCTCCAAAGCTTCCGGGAGCCAAGCGTTTCTTTATAATTGGGTGTTTTATAACCCTGTCGAAAAGCGGAGATATTAATCAACTTAATAAAATCAATTAGTTACTAATCAACCCAATAAAATCATTTAGACATGAAAAAAACAATTTTATTAGTTATGGCAACACTACTTGCCAATACCCTGTGTGGGGTAGATGAGACGTATGATAAAAAAATGGGCGAAACGATTGGTCAATTCAGCTCGTGCAATACAGTAGAAGAATTCCAGAACCTGGCCAACAAATTCAGGATCATCGCCAATGTTGAAGCTGGAGAGTGGTTACCCCGCTACTATGAAGCACAATGTTACATCCTCATGAGCTTTACGGAGACAAGTCTGGAAAACAAGGATGCATACCTGGATCAGGCAGAAAGTTCTCTTAAAGAAATTATGGAACTTGCTCCCCGGGAAGCAGAGGTATATGTCCTTCAGGCATTTTACTACACAGGCCGATTGGTGGTCAATCCACCGGAACGTGCTCAGACCACTTCCCCGTTGATAGCTGCTGCCATTGGCAAAGCCCTTGGCCTCGAACCGGGTAATCCCAGAGCTCTGTTTATGAAACTATCCAATGAACTTGGAACAGCCCGCTATTTTGGTACCGACACAACGCCTTATTGCAAGGATGCGGCGACATTGCTCGAAAAGTGGGACTCCTATGCTCTTAAATCGCCCATTTATCCGGCATGGGGAAAAGACCAGGTTTTAGAAATAGTCACTGAATGCGGTGAGTAAATAGGTCAGAAATTGCTTTCTTGTATATCATTATGGTAGCCTCCATTTCCGGTAAAAGCAGATTCCGCTATATCGTACGATTAGTTCTGGCGAATATGGTTCTGGCTTTTATCATATCCGTGGTATATACAGACGGTTTATCAGGAACTCTTAAAGATTTTTTGCAATCCATGATCTGGGGATTTGTGATCAGCATAACTCAATGGTTAGGACACAGTTATTTTCATAATCGACTTGATAAAAAATACAGCTGGCAGGATCAACTCATCAAGCGGGCAATATTCAATAGCCTGGCTATTGTCTTATATGCTGTGTTTGCTTATTTAATTGTCTCTATTCTTATCCTGCGCATTGTCTATGGTGGGTATCCGGACAATCCTTTACAATGGGCTCTAAAATCAAGTTCCCAGGCAGTCTTTATCTCTTTCGCAGTTTCTGTCATTATTGTAACCATCGAGTTTTTCCGGAGATGGAAAAGCTCACTCCTTGAAGCTGAAAAATTTAAAGCAGAAATGTTGCGGTACAAATACGAATCACTTCAGAACCAGATTAACCCTCATTTCCTCTTTAACAGTTTTAATGTGTTGAGTGATCTGGTGTACGAGGACCAAAAAAAGGCGGTTAATTTTATTAAGCAAATGAGCCAGCTCTTCAGGTATGTACTCGACAGCAGGGACAGAGAGCTGGTATCATTGGTCGAAGAACTTGATTTTACCTCATCTTTTGCATTTCTGTTGCAAACCAGATTCGAAGAAAAGCTGACTATAAGCATTGATGCAAACCCGGGTGAAGGTGACATGGTCGTTCCAATGACCATGCAGCTCCTCATTGAAAATTGCGTGAAGCATAATGAGATTTCGACTTCTAAACCCTTGATTATTAAAGTTTCAAGAAATGACGACTATATCAAGGTGGTAAATAACCTGCAATTCAAACAAGCAGGTACTGATTCAAAAGAAACTGGATTATCAAATATCATTCAACAATACAGTTACTTTACTGATAAAAAAATAGTGATTGATAAGTCGGAGCATTACTTCTCCGTGGAGGTGCCAGTATTAAAAGCCAACAGCAAATGAATGTACTGATTCTGGAAGATGAGAGCAGGGCTGCCAGTCATCTGGAGCGTATACTGCATGCTGTTGCACCAGAAATGAGCGTGGTGGCAAAAGTTGAAACCGTTCGGGAAGCCATTGCATATTTGAAGTCCAATCCCCCTGTGTCACTTATTTTTTCCGATGTGCAGCTGGCCGATGGTTTAAGCTTTGAGATTTTCAATCAGGTAGCGGTTCATTGCCCTATAATATTTACTACGGCCTATGATACCTACGCAATTGATGCCTTTAATACCAATGGGATAGATTATTTACTGAAACCCATAGAAGAAAACCGGCTGAAACAGGCCCTGCAGAAAGCCAGGCAATTTACAGCACAAATTGATCTCAGTAGTTTGATAAACCTTACAAATCTGGCTTCACATAAGAAGGATAAATCCAGGTTCCTGGTAAAGGTGGGGGAGAAGATAAAAAGTATTGTGGTGGAGGATATCAGGGTTTTTTACAGCTTTGAAAAAACAACCTATTTGCAAACCACTTCCATGAGGGACTATATCATTGACTATTCGCTGGATGAACTGCAGTTATTGCTGGATAGTAGCAGGTTCTTTAAGATCAACAGAAAGTACATCGTATCCTACGAGGTTTGTACAACCATGTATGCCTGGTCTAACAGCCGGTTAAAGCTTGAAATTGATGGTATAAATGACGATCAGATCATCGTCGCCCGTGAGAAAGTCCATGAATTCAAGCAATGGCTGGATAGGTAATCTCTATCATGAGTAGAATTAGGCGAGGATTAAATCAATGCCTGCATTTTTAAATTCACGTTGATACTTCAACTCTAAATCTTTATTCGTTGCAATATGTTGAATTTCTGATGGGTAGCAAATATTTGTAAGTTCCGTTTTACCAAATTTGCTTGAATCTGAAACTACAAAAACATCCCTGGCCTTCTGAATGATGTAACTGGATATTTCGGCCCTTAAGAGATCGCGAAGCATAAATCCATTATCAGAGGAGTATCCATCAACTCCAATAAAAGCCTTGTCAATATTTATTTGATCAATGCAGCTTTTAGTCAGTTTACCTACCATCGTTTCACTGTCGTGCTGGTAAATTCCTCCAAGAATAACAATATTAGCCGGTTCATTTTTCCTAAATTGCCGCGCAATGTACACATTGGTGGTTACTATCGTAACTTTCTTAATTTTAAGTAATTCACGAGCAAGCAACACATTTACAGATCCAGATTCAATGAGGATTGTCTCTCCTTGGTTAATGAGCAACGAAACTTTCTTAGCAATCCTTAGCTTGGCTTCATAATTGATTCCCAACCGGTTGGTCAGATCGTCTGCATCTTTTAATACGGCCCCGCCATGAATTCGTCTTAACAGGCCTTCACCTTCCAGATAAGTTAAATCCTGACGGATTGTAACCGGGGATACGTTCAGTTTCTCGGAAAAGGAACTAACGGATGTCTGCTTATCCTCACCCAGGATTTTGAGGATCCTATTTTGTCGCACATTACGCATTCTATACCTCGTGGGTTAAAGCAGATGCACCAATGACCCCGGCATCGCCAATTATTTTTGAAATGCTAATCTCGATAGGGTCTACAAGCATATCATGTGCCAGCTTATAAAAGGTTGATTTGATTTTGTCCAGATAAAACTCACCCCAGTTGGTAAGACCTCCTCCCAGTACAATGGCAGGGGGATTTAATACCTGGAAGATATTATACAGCCCGATGCCTACATAATGGCCACTGTCTGAGATGACTTCTTTCGATACCGGATCATCCATTTCAAGGCCCTGCTTCAGAACCTGTCCACTCATGCGGGACATGATGAAATTGGGCGGAAGATTAAGCGTACTTTTTTTACCTTCCTTCAATTTTTTTTCAAATAGATGGGGGAGGGCCAGTCCACATGCACAGGCCATCAAACAACCCCGGTTGCCGCAGGTGCAAATGAGCTCGCTATCGGGCTCTACAATGGTGTGACCAAATTCACCCGCAGTACCTGATGCCCCGCGATAAAGGTTTTTATTAAGGATAATCCCGGCACCTATACCTGTGCTCACAGTTACAAATACCATGTCATCATATCCTTGTCCGGCACCAAACTTATATTCACCCAGTGCCTGCGCATTGGTATCATTGTCCAGAATAACCGGGATACTGAAATGGGACTGAAGTTCATCCCGAAGGGGATAATTTTTAAACCCTTTCAGATTGGAGGTGGTGATTACCACCCCATCCCGAAACCGGATATGCCCTGCACATCCCACACCAATTCCGGGCAGGTCAGATTCCTTCAACCCATTTCGACCGATAAGATCCTTGATGAATTTGACCACCAGTGAAATCCTGGCATCGTCGCCCTTATCCACATGAGCACAGGTATATATTTTATCGAGTATTATTCCGGTATCATCTACCAGTGCAATAGAACACTTGGTGCCACCAATGTCGACACCACAAAATACGTTGCTCATGGGGTTAACTAGCTTAGTAAATGCTCGGTTCTTGCTATAATATCATCTTGTGTATCGGGTGACAAGGTGGTGAAAAATGCAGAATATCCGGCAATCCTGACAATTAAATCTCTGTATTTTTCCGGATCTTTCTTTGCAGCAATCAGGGTTTCCCTCGAAACGATGTTGTACTGCACATGCCACCCCTTCAAATCTTCAAAAAATGTGCGAATGATTGATTCCAGTTTTTGTTTGTCGGAATCTTTTTGAATAGTCGCAGGTGATAATTTCTGGTTCAGTAGTACTCCCCCCATAATCTTTGCCGTGGGCAGCTTAGAGACCGAATTGAACACCGCCGTAGGTCCAAATACATCAGTTCCTGACGATGGCGAGCTCCCTTCAGCAACCGGGGTAAATGCTTTTCTGCCATCCGGGGTTGCCGGGACAACAGCACCACAGGGAACATTGGCTGAAATACTTGAAGTTCCTGCATAGTACCTGCATCCGATCGGTCCGCGGTTAAACCGCGTGGTACGGTACTTTTCAATTTCCCGGATATATTCCATGTAGGCATCCCTCAACAGGAGATCCACATAATCATCATCGTTGCCATACTTGGGTGCAAAATTCAACAAAAGCTGCCGGACTTTCTCACCCTCCTTCCCGTGAAAATCATCTTCCAGAGCATCCATGAGTTGCTGTTTCGATATTCTCCCTTCTTCGAATACCAGTTTTTTAATGGCAGCCAGGGAATTCCCAAGGTTTGCTATTCCAACTTGTAGTCCGGATATAAAATCGTACTTGGCCCCTCCTTCCTTAATGGTTTTGCCCCGCTGAATACAGCTGTCTACAAATGCAGAACAAAGGATATCGGGGACATTTTCTTCTAGAGCGGTATCAACGGCAGTGTCAATCTCCACTGTTTTCTGGGTATAATAACCAATCTGGTGCCGCCAGGCTGCAAAAAGATCCGCATATGAATTGAATCCTGTGAAGTTCCCTGTTCCTTTCTTAAATACTTTTCCGGATGGCTTGTCTAGTCCATTGTGCAATGCAGCCATGAATACCCGCATGAAGTTCAGAAAGCTCATTCCGGTACACCGGTACCCCCACTTGCCGGGGACAGCTATTTCAATGCAGCCGATGGCTGAGTAGTTGTAGGCATCATCCTTCTCTACACCAAGTTCAAGGAGTCCCGGAATCACAATCTCATCATTGTTAAATGAAGGCATTCCAAAGCCTTTCCCAATGACACGCAAGCATTCCTGCATAAAATCCTTGTTGATGTTCCTGTGAAACCTGACCGAAAGGTTGGGTTGGGTGAGTTTCATCCTTCCCACCGAACCAAGAATTAGAAAACTCAATTCATTGACCGCATCCTGGCCATCCACAGTCTGACCTCCGATGGTTACGTTTTGATACAACGGCCCACCAGCAGAAAAACGGGTATGTGACCACGGACGGATCTTATTGATTGAAAGCAACTTGATCCATGTATTCTCGAGAAGTTCCGAAACAAATTCTTCGGATAATTGACCTGTAATTTGATCATTTTGATAAAAGGGGTAAAGGTACTGGTCCAACCTTCCCAGGGACACGGAATGCCCGTTGCTTTCAATCTGTAGTATAAGCTGGACGAAATAAGTGAGCTGCAGCGCCTGATGGAAATTCTGAGGAGGCCGTTCTGCAATCAGGGCACAATTGTCAGCGATCACTTTCAGCTCCGTTTCTCTTTGTGGGTCCGATTCATTTACAGCAAGGGAAATTGCCAGATCACTGTATCTCTTAATAAACTCCCGGAAGGCAAGAAGAGAGATGGTCAAGGCCTTGTAAAAAAAGTCCTTCTTTACACCTTCCTTCTCGAACCTCTTAACCCGTTGGTGGTTCCCTTTGATCTCCCCGATATATCCATTCAATCCCAACGAGAGGATCTTCTTAAAATTAACAGCAATATGGGCATCACCCGAAGTGAGGTTGCCGGTGGCTTTAATGATGGCCGAATCCTGAATATCTCTCAGTTCCTGGGACATCATGGCTCTTCCCCGGTCCCACAGGACTTTTCCTTTCCACCACTTTGCTATATCAAGTAGTTCCTTTTTTTGATGGTCCTCAATGAAGAAGGCATCACCAGGCCGCTTATGGAGCCCGTCCATCTCTTCGGGCAACCAGTCAACTGCATATTCGGGGAATATGGGCGCAGCTCTGGGCCTGGAGGATTGGTTTCCAACGATTAATTCACCCTTACCGATAAAAATGGTCATCTCCTTCAGGGTTTTCTGGAGTGCCAGAGCTCGTTTAATAATCACAGGCTGATCTTCAAACTCTTTATAGATGCTGGTATAAAACCTGGCCCTTTCAGTACAAACTGAAGGCCTGGTGCGCATTACCTCTTCACGCATCAATGCTATTCGTGCAGTCACTTTTGTCTTTGTCTTTTCGGTAATCATCTCAACCTCCTATTTTTGTTTCCAATCCCAATGATTGCGCATACCTTACATAGGGCTCAATCTCGCTTTCCCGAACCGGTTCCGCCGTACTAAAAAGATAATCCATGCCCAGCATGTGGTATTTCTCAGCTCCATAAGAATGGTACGGCAAAAAGTGAATTTCCCTGATGGATTTCAATGTGACCACAAAGTCCACGATCTTATTCATTTCGCTTTTTGTATGATTAAATCCCGGAATTACCGGAATCCTGACTATGACATGTGCCCCCGTTCCTTCAAATTTGCCCAGATTTCCCAAAACCAGTTCAGCGTCTCCCCGGATAAAGTTTCTGAATAATCCCTTGTCAGTATGTTTAAGGTCCACCAGGAATGTATGCACCAACCCAATACATCTTTCTACCTTTTCCCAGGCAACGTGGAGTGATGTTTCCATACTTACGTTGATTTTCCTCTTCTTAAGCTCCTTCAGAAGACCTACTAAATTATCACCCTGGGAAAGAGGTTCTCCGCCTGAAAGAGTTACACCACCGTCATTCTTATAAAAAGGAAAGTCTTTTTCCACTTCATGTAGAAGCTCATCAATACTCCTTTCCTCCCCGCACAGAGTGATTGCTTTTGAAGCACAAACATGTTTTAGTTTCACAGGATCGGATATCATGTCACGCGCTATGTTCATGCCCCTATTATTCAGGCGGGAAATTGCTTTGCTATCAGCCTTTATACAATCACCAAAGCGTTTGCACATCCTTTGGTTGTAAAGTACGCTATGGTCGAAGGATTGGCTCTCCGGATTACTGCACCACTGGCATTGAAGCGGACAGCCTTTGTAAAAGATAACGGTCCGAATGCCTTCTCCGTCATGCATAGAAAATCGCTGAACGTTAAAGATCATGTACGAAGGCGGATTAGTGAGTATTACAAATATAAGATGTTTCGAATGAAAGAGATAAGTCTTTCGATACAAATATTGAAATAGAACTCGGGGAACCGAGTTTACGAGCTGGGCTGAGCCAGTGCGCTCATGTAGTTCAAACCCATGAAGCCTGCCTTAATGCTCAATCAGAAGCTTCCGCGTACCTTCAACTGAGCCATTAATTAAAAGCTGGCAATGATAAAGTCCGTTCTGAAGTTCAGAGAGATCCAGTTCTACCTGGTTTTCACCCTGAGGCAAAACTCCAAGATCATAATGATTTACTATTTGCCCATTTAAATTTATGATGTTCAGTATTCTGCTTTCTGAGGACTTATTCTGAAAGCTGAACGTAGTCAGTGTAGAAGCCGGATTTGGATAGATTTTCATCTCCTGATCACCTTCAATCTCTTCTTCCAAACCCACGGTACTATAGGAAGTAAACTCGATGCAATTCCCATAGGCAGTACCGGCACTGTTCGTAGCATAACTTCTTGCAAAATAGGTAGTTCCCTCCACCAGTCCGGTCAGCATAACTGTAAAGCTCCCTGTACCTGTTCCGGAAGCTTTTGAATTGTCGAGGATCGTTGGATTGAAAAATGTCGCCCAGGCTATTCCCCTGGAGGTAACAGCATCGCCACCATCTTCTATTACAAATCCTTGCAGAGTTGCATTTTCAGATGAAGTATTGGATACAAACTCGGTTGTGACCGACGGAATACGTAACACGCCCTGATTCACCAGGAAGGCTTTCCTGACGGTCCTTTTTATCAAATCTGCCTGATCTATTTGCAGCGCCATAAAGCCCAATACCGCATTTGCAGCCTCCACAATTGTCGAATCAATTGGAGTATTCCGACTTAGAGAATTGAACATACTCATCGGACTGATTTTCGTGGATTTCAACGCTGTAGCAACAGGCTCTTCATACGCTAAGATTTCTGACAATGCTCTATAAATTCGTGCATCCACGCTATCAATGAAAAATGGATCTTCCAGATCAAGAACGCCATAGCTGACCATAGAACTGTCTAACACATCACAAAATCCTTCAAAGTTCTTATCGTTTACACCTATATCGTTGATGGCAAGTAAATAATTTGGGTAAGTCGAGTTCAGAATGTTATACGTGCTTGTTCCCTCTGACCGGTATCGACCCAGAACAGCCATCCTGAGCTCAGAGTTTTTTAGCTCTTCTATACCCTGAAAGAGGGACAAAGTCGCGTTAAGCACAATGATGCTGTCGTAGGGAGTCTCCTCCAAATCAAATATCACATCTCCATAGTAGTTATCGAATTCCACATCGTCAAAGAGATAGGTACCCAATACTGTTTCCACCGTATCCATGTAAGCTTCAATATATTCATCTGCGAAACCAGATGTATACAAGGTAAATAAAAACCAGGGGTACTCGTAGCTTAACAGTTGAAAGGAAGTGGTGACAACAGTATTTTTTTGTGCAGATTTTTGACAATTAATTCTTTTGCCCATATTGTAGCAATTTGAATAGACTTCCTCCTTACTCAGAAAATCCCTGAATGTAACCAGGCTTGTTCCATGCCGCTTGCCATGAACCATATTCACCACTTCCTTTCGGTAGGAAAAATCATCATCATCCGAAAATTCAATGGTGACAGGTCCATTCCATCTCCCATTTTTGTCACGAGTACCGGTGGTTACTTCCCGTTCGGTTTCGTCATAATACTCGGTCTCTTTGTAAACACCATCACCTAAATATTCCGTTTTAGTAAACAATAGTTCAATGGATCCGGTAGCCAATAATGCAAAAATGCCGAACACGGCTATAGATAAAATGGATTGCGCTATTGCTTTCTTATTCAGATGATTTTTCATAATATTTCAGTTTATTAAGTTGGATTCCCACAAATCTCCCAAAAACAATCCCTGCTGCGCCAAACGCGAGGTCCTGCAGGCTAAATGTTCCATGTATCACCCCGGAAAATTGAAGCAATTCAAAGCCAAATACAAGACCCGGCATACTGGCAAACCAGAAGTATTTTAAGAATGATCGGCTCCCGGACCAGATGCGAGTGATTAGTAAAGAATATGCAAATGCCCACAATCCGTTGGGTAGTGCAAAAACAAACCAATCCGGTGTCTGCAGGCTTTGAGAGAGGGCTGAAACCCTTAAAGAATTATACCAATCGTCTAATCCAATACCACGTATCCAATCAGAATAGACATGTACTGACGGTCGAAGATACAAATAAATTAATCCTCCAATTGCCAATGCCAGGAGGGACAGGCCAATGCCCAAACCTCCGAAATAATTCGAGGATGTATATCGCGATTTCTGGGGCATCTCTAGGATAACTCTTCTTTTCAACTGACCAGAATCAATTCAATAAAGAGGAGTATTAGGTGTAGTAAGTTACAACTAAAACTGTGAACAAAACGGGTGATCCGGCTATTTAACATTTGCTATTTTCATCTCGGCGGTGAATGGGATAAATTGAGGCTAATCAGTTTATATTAAAATAAGTTGTTAATTTTACCAGACTATCTATTATTGTTTAAGTATACCGGTCCCAAACCTACGCCCGACTTAAATGTTACAATCATTTCTGATTCTCGAGAACATGGAGTTGGTCTTTTTAAATCCAACATTGAATTAATTCCAGAAGCCATTTCCCGGGTGAGATATTTATGAATCACAAGATTTTAAACTAAACTTATTATGCAAACATCCCCAACCACAGGTTCCATAAGAACAACCTCAAAAGAAAGACTGCAATCGCTTGATACCTTGCGAGGGTTTGATATGGCCATGCTGGTAGGCATTGGCGGAATCCTCATTGCTCTGGCAGACGCTACAGGATGGGGTTGGATGGAAGCTCTTGCCAGGCAACAGCACCACGTGGAATGGAACGGGTTTCGATTTTATGACATGATCTTTCCCCTGTTTATGTTTATCAGCGGGGTCGCCATCCCTTATGCAATTAATTCGAAAGTCGAAAAAGGACTTGCCAAATCAAGGCTTCTGAAGAAGATCTTCATTCGGCTTTTAGCCCTTATTGCCCTTGGACTCCTTTACAACGGTGCAATGAGCAGGGGATTTACAAACCTGAGGTATGCCAGTGTACTCTCCCAGATAGGATTCGGATACTTTTTTGCAGCACTCATCTTCCTCTATTCCAGAAGTATTAGAGGGCCTATTTTCTGGTTGCTCGGAATTCTGACTGGTGTTGCTGCACTTCAGTTATTTGTCCCGGTGCCCGGGTACGGTGCCGGGACGTTTGAGCCTGCCTCAACCATCAACGCATGGCTCGACCAGCTCCTATTGCCTGGAAGGCTCTATGATACCGATTTTGATCCGGAAGGAATCTTATGCATCGTATCGGCGGTATCTGCCACCCTGCTGGGAGCCATCTCTGGTTATGTCATTCGAAGCACGACCTATTCACCTTCCCGAAAGGCCCTCTATTTGGGTATCGGTGGAGTAGTATTGATCGCCTTCGCCCTGGCCCTAAGCCCGGTTTACCCGGTGATTAAAAAGATGTGGACGGTTCCCTATGTATTGATGGCAGCCGGATTCAGTGCCTTATTGCTTTCCCTCTTTTACTATGTGATAGACGTCAAAGGATCCAGGAGATGGACCCTGTTCTTCCGGGTGTTCGGAATGAATTCCATCACCATCTATATGGCTGACAGAATTATTGATTTCCATGACATCAGCCGGTTCTTTCTCAACTGGACATCCATCCACATTTCAGAACAGGTGGGTGCCATTTTTATCGCAAGTGGAATCCTTTTGATGCAATGGGCGGTACTCTACTTCTTATATAAAAAGAGCATTTTCCTGAGGGTTTAACCCGTTACTGTTTTACGAACTGTAACCTGTAAATCTTATTCTCACCCAGGCGAAGTACAGCTGTAAATATTCCGGGATGCTCTTCAAGGGTGAAATCAAGACTGCGTAAATTGCTGTATACGCTGCCTAATACAGATTGCCCGATTGCATTGAAAATTTCCAGACGAACTGTAGTGTAATCCTGACCCAGGTCAATGATATATGCCCCTGTGCCCGGATTTGGATAGAGTTTTGGCGCAGATATTTGATCGATCAACGGCGTAGATGTTATAGTAATTGACTGGCATTCTGAAGTATCTGTGCAAGGTCCCTTGATTAGCCGGACAGCGTAGTTCCCGGATATTTCCGGACTGAAGCTTGCACTGGTTGCACCTGCCACCGGCATAAAATCCAGGTCACAGTTTAACCACTGGTACTCGGCATCAGTCTCACTGGACATGAGTGAGTTACCTTCCAGAACAACCGTAAGATCAACAGTTGTCTTCGTCAGTTCAATGGTAATGATGCTGTCGCAGCCGGCCATATTCGGAATCGTATCGTAATAAATACCAGGTGCTGACCATGCATACTTTCCACTCGGACTGAAAAAGGTGTCGCAGAAGGCAACCCTTATTGAGTCATAGGTTGCCGGGCATAAATCGCCAATATACACACTTCCTGAATTTGAGATGGTGTCCTCATTTTCGATGTAGTCTTTCAGATCAGCGCCTGCCACGAGTGTATTGCCCTCCACGGCCACGGAGATACCAAAGTCATCGCCTGCGGCTCTGTTGGGTGCTACAATTTTCCGTTGGTAGATTACTTCGGGAATGACCGCCCCTTTTTTCTGCACAACCTGAGGGGTCAGGGATATGATTAATTCCACAGCCGAGCCAGCGCCAGGCAGCTCATTTTCGCCCATCGCATCGGTCCTGTTCCCTACTGAACCCACAATAATATCAACGGCATGGTCAATTTGAACATGCTCCTGACCTGACAGACCTGGCCGCTGAAGTTCCCGGATCACTTGTGCGGTTGTCGAGACACCAAAGAACTCATTTTCCTGCCGCAGTACCGGCGTTACTTTCAGGATCAGTCCCAGTTCATTCGTTAGGTCATCCCTGGAGAAAAGGTAGGCGGCACCTGCATTCTCCAGTACGTTTTCCCCCGCAGCATCTTTGTCTTCATTAGGAGCTCCAACAACAACGGAAGAATTTACGGCGTCCAGGCTATAACCAAAGTAGTCAAACGGATCGCGGTCTACACCACTCGTTATTTTGGTAGAGCCATCCTTGCTGGGAATCCAGCCTGCTTCAGCAAGCAGCTCCAAGGCAGCTGCCCTGTCAAAAAGGTAGACCGCTCCGGCATCTTCCACCGGATTTAATCCAAGTTCATCGCCATCCTCATTGGGCGCTCCTATATACGCATGAATTGCATCCATGTCGATCGACGAACCAAAGGCAGCCACCGGAGCTCGATCAGAGGCAACTAATTTTTGATTCTGAACCCATGTATCTCCCACATATTCAAACCCATAAACGGCTCCCGCAAAAGGCATATAATTTTCCCCATTCTCATCATAATTATCCCCGAAGGCTCCGACGAGGATGGACCCATCATAAATGTCCACACTGTATCCGAAATAGGCGAATTCAGATACTTCATCAGCCACAAATATTCGTTCCTCTTCCCAAAAACCAGTTTCGGATCGGTGGTAAAGGTAGCTTGCGCCTGCATTTTCAACGGGATCACCTACTTCCGGGAGATAGTCTTTTCCATCAGCGCCTACGATCAGATAGTCATCAAATATGGCAACGGAACCGCCAAAATAGGCATCGGCCTCCCGGTCAGAAGGAACAATTTTTTGATCTATTTTCCAGTTGAAATTTTCATCCCAGGTCACCACAAAAGCGGCTCCCGAATTTGCCATCTCATTCATCCCGATTTCATCGGTATTGTCGCCCATGGCTCCGATGACAATAGTATTTCCTGAGATATCGCTGCTAAATCCAAAATATTTGTTTTCCGTAGGATCCACTTTGGAATCAAAACCAATCCGGGGCGATAGTTCTTCCCAGGTGATAGGAGGGGTTTGGGCAATTAAAAAATTCGACAGCAGCAGGTGCAGGCTCAGGGCTGCCATGAGTGCAACACTATGTCTGCGGTGAGAAAAGGAAGACATGGAATGTTTTTAAGGTATGTTCTAATAGAACCCCAAAATACTCAAATTGTTTAAATTCGGCCTAAATGTCGGGCATCTGCATGGCAATCTTTCCTTCTTTTGATTGGTCGGAATGCCATTTTATTTATTCTACTCTTTTACAATCCGTGCAACACCGCTCGTTTGGTCACTTTCAATGGATATGAAATAGATGCCTGTTTCAAATCTGCTGATATCAAGATCTGCTTTTGTCAACTTCACCATTCTTTTTACAACTACTGTCTGACCAATGATATTGACTACCTTAATAGTGGCATGGGTATTTTCAAATCCCATATCGATGGTCAGGAAATCCTCGGTTGGCGTTGGGTATGCCTTAAAACCCTGATGCCCCACCTTATTACCAAGACCTGATATAGTCAGTATCAGGCATTCCGAAGTATCTGTGCATTCACCCTGGGTCACAATTACCGCATACTCTCCATTCACGGCCGGAGTGAATGTACTCTCAGTCTGACCTGCAATAACGGAATTATCCGCACAATTAATCCATTGATACGTTCCCGCTGTTTCGACTATTAGTGAATTCTCTACAATGGATACCGCTATTTCACCCACCGTGCTATGGGTTACGTTAACTACACACTGACTGCTATTCCCATTTCCATCATCGACGGTATATGTAACGGTAGTTACTCCGGGATTAAAAATCACCCCGCTCGCATCTCCGGCTCCGCTACCTGTTGTTGCACCTGATAAATCAAAGGTTACTGTGGGTACAGCGCAATTATCCGTCACGTTCGTTACCCCGATTGAACTTACCAATCCATCACAGGTAATCACATCTCCGGGACAAGTTGCTGAAGGGGCAGTTACATCGTTGATGACTACATTCTGAGCAACTGAAGTGCTGTTCCCACTCCCATCGGTAAAGGTCCAGTTTATGACATGTGTTCCTTGAGTTGAGTACGTCAAAGAATCTGTGGTTGTGCCTGTTATGGGGCCTGCGCATGGGTCATTAACAATTGGAGTTATGGCTGTAGCGGAACATTCACCTATTACATCTGCCAGTATAGGAGCTTCCGGGGATGATACATCATCTATAACCACATTCTGAGAGACCACGATGCTGTTCCCATTCCCATCGTCAAAGGTCCAGCTAATCACATGAATTCCCGGCGTCGTGTAGGTCAACGCATCAGACGTTGTGCCAGTTATGGTACCCGCACATGCATCCGTTGTCGTAGGAGAAACTGCTGTTGCCGAGCAATCACCTGTCACATCGGCCAGAGTCGGGGTGACCGGGGGGGTCACATCATTTATAA
>CAZCQL010000084.1:0-19108 GCA_964500835.1 uncultured Bacteroides sp. | reverse complement strand
CTCCGGATCCTGCACAGAAAGCAACGCCAGAACCCGCTCCGGATACCCCTGCCGAATTGAAAGAAACCCGTATTCCGCCGGCAGCTGATCAGCTTATCGATGATCATGAAGAGAACATCAAAAACGAATCCTATGATGATGAGGTCGATTCTTCATCGGAAGAGGATCCTATAGAAGAATTGGATTCAGGGGACGGGAAAGAATCAGGTAAAGAAAAAATATCCGGGCCTGGCGATGAGCGTGTAAACTTCAGTTTGTTGAGTAAGAAGGACATGGTAAAACTATTAAAGGAAAAGCTTGACAAGCCTGGGAAGGGAAATATACGCAGAGATGTAGAGGAAATTAAACGGGCCTTTTACAATAAGACCGGTGATGAGCTTGAAGAGAAAAAAAAGCACTTTCTTGATGAGGGCGGAAGACTAGAGGATTTTAAACCCGCTGAAGACCCGGTTGAAGCAGAAATGAAAGAATTGCTTCACAAATACAAAGGGCTTAAAGCTGAATTCACCAGACAACTTGAAAAATCCAAGCAGGATAATCTATCAAAAAAACAAGAGATTCTGGAAAATTTAAGGATCCTAATGGAAGGACAGGAAACCTTCGAAATTACTTTCAGAAATTTTAAAGATCTTCAAAAGAAATGGTTTTCAGTTGGGGTTGTTCCGCAACAGAACCTTAAGGATCTCTGGGATTCGTACAATTATTTCGTTGATAAATTCAATGATTATGTTCGGATTAACAGAGATTTACGGGCGCTTGATCTGAAAAAGAACCTGGAATTGAAGAATCAATTATGCGCCCGCACGGAGGAGCTTGATAAGGATCCCAACATCGTTCAAGCTTTTAAAACTTTACAAAAGCATCATGCAAGGTGGAGGGAAATTGGACCCGTACCCCGTGATAAACGGGATGAGATCTGGGACCGCTTTAAATTGGCAACTTCAGTTATTAACAAAAAGCACCAGGAATATCATTCCAGGCTGAAAGAATCTCTCCATGAAAATCTTGAGAGGAAAACAGAATTGTGTACCAAGGTGGAGACCATTGCTGAGATCCAATACGAGACCCATGGAGCATGGGTAGATAAAACAAACATTGTACTGGAAATCCAAAAAACGTGGAAGTCCATAGGGTATGCCCCAAAAAAGGACAACAATGCGGTCTACGCTCGTTTTCGAAAAGCGTGTGATACCTTTTTTGGCAACAAAGCCAGATTTTACGCTTCGGCATTCGAGGAGCAAAAGAATAATTTAAAAATGAAATTGGAGATTACTGAGAGAGCTGAAGCTCTAAAGTCAAGTGAGGTTTGGAAGGAAACTACCACAGAATTAATACGGCTTCAAAAACAATGGAAAACAATCGGACCTGTTCCGCGCAGGGATTCGGATAAACTGTGGAAAAGATTCAGAGCTGCCTGTGATACCTTTTTCAACAATAAGTCAAAATATTTTGAAGATATTGATTCCACCTTCGAGGATAACCTAAAGGCGAAAGAGGATTTGGTGACAGAAATGGAGGCATTTTCACCTACCAAAGACCCAAAGAAGGACCTGGCAATGCTAGAAGAATTCCAGGCAAGATTTGATTCAATCGGTTATGTGCCATCAGCCAAAAAGGATCTGATAAAGGAACAATTCAGGTTAGCGCAGGACCATCTGCTTGAACGCACTGGAATGGGTGAATCAGAGCGGAGTCTTTATAAATTCCGTCATCGTTTGAAAGGCATGATGAATGGGCCCAGGGCAGAGATGAAATTGAATTTCGAGCGGGACAAGCTCGTCAACAAATTGCAGCAATTGAAAAATGATATCGGGGTCTGGGAGAACAATATCGGCTTCTTCAAGCAATCTGATAGTTCTGATGAGACCATCCAGGGCTTTAAGGAAAAGATTGAAGCTGCACATGAGAGAATCAGAGTTCTCGAAGAGAAGATCCGCCTTCTGGATCGTATGGATAATGCGAATTAAATTTTTACTTTTACGCAAACTTTAATCAAGATCACTTTGGGAAGTACTAAGTATGTTTTCGTTACCGGGGGAGTGACTTCCTCTCTTGGAAAGGGTATAATTTCAGCTTCCCTTGGCCGTCTTCTCGAAGCAAGAGGACTTAGGGTGACCATACAGAAACTGGATCCATATATCAATGTAGATCCCGGGACACTTAATCCCTATGAACATGGGGAATGTTATGTGACTGATGATGGTGCTGAAACAGATTTAGATCTTGGTCATTACGAACGGTTCTTAGACATCCAGACTACACAGGCCAATAATGTCACTACTGGCAGAATTTACCAGTCGGTTATTAATAAAGAGAGGCGGGGTGACTACCTCGGAAAAACCGTTCAGGTGATACCTCATATCACCGATGAAATCAAAAGAAGAATTACACTTCTTGGCAAAAAGGGCGAATATGACATTATAATTACCGAGATTGGCGGAACAGTCGGAGACATCGAATCGTTGCCTTATATTGAAGCGGTCAGGCAATTAAGGTGGGACCTGGGGGTAAATAATACAGTAATTATTCATCTGACACTGGTTCCATATCTTTCTGCCTCCGGGGAACTTAAAACCAAACCTACCCAACACTCTGTAAAAGTACTGCTTGAGAACGGAATCCAGCCAGATGTGCTTGTATTGCGAGCCGAACACGATCTAACTAAAGATATTCGAAAAAAGGTAGCACTGTTCTGCAATGTTGAGCTGGAAGCAGTGATACAATCAATTGATGCGCCTACTATTTACCAGGTCCCGCTCCTTATGCGTGAGGAAGGTCTGGACATCCAGGTTCTTAAGAAATTCAATCTCAATTTCAAGGGGACGCCTGATTTAACAAAGTGGAAAGAGTTTGTCAATAAATTACTGACTTCGAATAAAGAGATCAGGATAGCCCTGGTTGGGAAATATGTGGAGCTGCACGATTCCTATAAATCAATTATAGAATCTCTCACGCATGCAGGTGCAATTAATCGGGTAAAAGTACAGGTGACCTGTATCCATTCAGAAATGATCAAATCCGAAAACATCAACCAGAAGCTAAAAGGGTACCATGGGATTCTTGTTGCTCCCGGATTCGGTGACCGGGGTATCGAAGGGAAGATTCTTTCGGCAAAGTATGCCCGCGAAAACAAAGTGCCATTTTTTGGTATTTGCCTGGGACTCCAGTGTGCAGTGATCGAATTTGCACGAGACGTGTTGAATTTTGAAGATGCACATTCAACGGAGATGACCAATATCACTGACCATCCGGTTATTGATCTCATGGAAGAACAGAAGGGAGTTACTGAAAAAGGAGGGACAATGCGATTAGGCGGATACGATTGTTCTTTAAAAAAGGAGTCGAAAGTTTATGCAGCTTACAAAAAAGAACTGGTGAGAGAGAGACATCGCCACCGCTATGAATTCAACAACGATTTCCTGGAAGCCTTCGAGAAGGGTGGGATGATATCTACAGGGATTAATCCTGAAAGCGGTTTGGTTGAGATCATGGAGCAGATCGATCAGCCCTGGTTCGTAGGTACCCAGTTTCATCCCGAATACAGGAGCACGGTCCTAAATCCCCATCCGCTCTTTATTGCTTTTATAATGGCCTCCGCAGAGAATGGAAAATAGTTAGTTTCCCTTTCCCAATGGCGATTCACCGAATTCTCATCGAAATTACTTGAATTCGTATTGATATACAGGCTAAACCATTACTTTTGTGCCTGAAATAATGAGCTGAATATGGACAAGAATACAATCATAGGTCTGGTAATGATCGGACTCATCCTGGTAGGCTATAGCATTTTTACTAAGCCGGCCAGGGAAGCCCAAATGGAAGAGCGGAGGCTGCTCGATTCTCTGGCTCGTGTGGAGCAGATCAGGGCCATGGAATCTGCCCAGCAAAGAACTGAAGAACAGTCAGGTAATCGCTACAGTGAATCGGGACAAGATTCAGTTTCCAAGGAGCAGAGGTCTGAAGAACTGGGTGATTTCGCAGCAAGTGCCGTAGGAAATAAAGAAGAGGTTATCCTTGAAAATGAAATGCTGAAGCTAACATTTTCCACTCTCGGCGGGCGACCATACACCATTAACCTAAAAGAGTATCATACATATGACTCGTTGCCGGTAAACCTGTTCGATGGAGACTCTACATTATTTGCTCTTAAGTTTTTTGCCGATAACCGGGCGATTAATACAGGCGAACTCTATTTTTCTCCGGAAATAAAATCAATGACTAATGAGGAAGGACGTTCGTTTCAGCAGCTTACTATGACTTTAGTGATCTCTGAATCAGCTTCAATAGCCTACATCTATAAGCTTTATGAGGGTGATTATATGCTTGATTTTGATGTGCAGTTGAAAGGCCTCGACCAGTACAAGACAGACCGGATGGAATTCAATGTGGATTTTTACGCACCGTCCACCGAAAAAGGTTTTCAGAATGAAGCCATGTATACCACCCTTTATTATAAGTATCATGGAGGCGATATTGAGAGTTTTAAATCCAGATCAAAGAAAGAAACTGAGGATGTTACGGAAACGACCCGGATCAAATGGATCGCATTTAGTCACCAGTTCTTTTCTACAATACTAATTGCAGATGAGTATTTCGACGGTGCCTACCTGTTACAACAGCGCTTTACAAATCCCGGAAAATACCTAAGGCATTTCACCTCTTCCATCGATCTTCCCTTTGATCGAACGAATGAACAAAATATTGGAATGCAACTTTATTTTGGGCCTAATAGTTTTACTTCGTTGAAAGGGTACGGTGACCTGGGTTTACAAAATGTAGTGACAGTTGGCGGTTCGATGTTGCGTTGGATCAATGCATTTGTTGTAATTCCAATTTTCAACTGGCTCAATAACTGGATTAATAATTTCGGGATCATTATTCTTTTATTGACATTAATTATCAAAACAGCGCTATTCCCCCTGACTTACAGGTCATATAAATCACAGGCGGTCATGCGCGTATTGAAGCCCCAGGTGGATGAGATTGGAGCCAGGTATCCTAAAAAAGAGGATGCCATGAAGAAGCAGCAGGCGACCATGGACCTGTATAAGAAAGCAGGGGCAAATCCCATGGGCGGATGTTTGCCAATGCTTTTTCAGTTCCCAATCCTCTATGCCATGTTCAGGTTTTTCCCCACATCCATTGAACTGCGTCAGCAGAGCTTCCTTTGGGCCCATGACCTTTCCACATATGATTCAATAATTGATCTGCCATTTTCAATTCCCATGTACGGGGACCATGTAAGTCTCTTCACTCTGCTGATGACCGTGACAACCATGCTTTCTATGCGCTGGAATAACCAAGCTTCAGCAGGAAACAGTGCCATGCCGGGCATGAAGACCATGATGTATATCATGCCAGTCATGTTTATGTTTATATTGAATAATTATTCCTCAGGATTAACGTACTATTATTTCCTGGCCAACGTGATAACCCTCGGACAGAACTTGGTATTCAAGAATTATATTGATGAGGAGAAGATCCTGAAGAAGATCAATTCAAAAAAGGGCAAACCAGCCAAAAAATCCAGGTTTGCCAAGCGGCTGGAAGAATTACAAAAACAACAACGAGGTGGCAGGAAACCTCTGCCTAAGAAGAGCAGGTAACATTATCTGCTTCTGAAGGAAGCCATCTTCAACGCTGTAACAGCCGCTTCATCGCCTTTATTGCCATATTTACCGCCGGATCGATCCTTCGCCTGTTGCAAACTCTCTGTAGTGAGCACTCCGAAAATAAATGGGATGTCATAGGATAGGTTCAACTCGGTAATGCCGCTGGTAACTCCCTGACAAATGTAATCGAAATGACGGGTTTCGCCCTGGATGACACATCCCAAACAAATGACAGCAGCAGGCATGGTTTGTTCAGCAACCATCCTTGCTCCGTAGGGTAATTCAAAGCTTCCCGGTACCGCATGGATGAAGATATTTTCCCTCCTTACTCCATGTTTTTCAAGGGTGCGCAGAGAACCCTCCAACAGGTTGGCCGTTATTTCCTCATTCCACTCAGCAACAACAATACCGATTTTAAGAGACGATCCGTCAGGAATCGTTTCAGGATCGTGGCTTGACAGGTTCTTCAGATTCGAAGCCATTGGATCAGAGGTTCATTTTTGATTCTACCCTTCCAATATATTTTTTGATTTCCCTTCCTTCCGGGGTTTCGGGAAAACCTGTTTCAATTGACCGGTAAGCTTCCAGGGCCAGGTTCAGTTCTCCCATTTCTTCATACACAATACCCAGCTTCTTCAGCATAATAGGAGAGGAGAAGTTATTTTTATATTTCTCAATCCCACTTTTATACGAAGAAACAGCATTATTATAATCTCCCAACTCCACATACGCATCGCCCAGGGTACTGTACTTGGCTGCTCCCACAAGCAGATCGTCAGTTTTGAATTTTATAAGGTGCTCTATTGCAGCATTATCGTCTCCCAGCTGATGATAACAAACACCGGCATAATACCTTGCCACCCTGGCCGATTTAGTGAAACCATAATCCTCTATTATATTCAGGAATCCGGGATAGGTTCCATACCCATTTAAAGCCAGATTAAAGGAATCAATTTCGAAGTACCGTTCAGCATAGAACATGTCAGATGCAGCCTTTTCATTGAGAGGTTTGAGATAATACCTGTTTCCTCCGACTATGATCAGCAGGGCTACAAGAATGCCACCAAGGATATAGGTAAGTAATTTCTGATTATCCTCAATGAATTGCTCGGAACGGGTTAATGCCTGTTCAATTCCTTCTAAATTCTTGTCTGTATGCTTCACATTCTTTTTCTTCGCCATTACGGGGTTCTTTGTTGGTTTTGCGATCCGCATGGCGGATCAGCGATCCATTATTTATTTAATTTTACTCACTTTCCCGGTACAAAACTTTAGGGAAAGTTCATGGAATTCAAAAACTTCCGCAAAAGTAATCCTTTTTTGGACAATTGCCGGTTGCAGCACCACAAAAATAGTAATTTTGTGTATGCATCTTAAATCGCTCTCTCTGGCCAATTTTAAGAATTATAAACAGGTGGATATTCCACTTTCAGAAAAGATCAACTGTTTTGTAGGCGAGAATGGTGTGGGAAAGACGAACATTCTGGATGCCGTGCATTACTTATCGCTTTGTAAAAGCAACCTGAATCCTGTGGATAGTCAGAATATGAGGTATGGGCAGGACTTTTGCGTAGTTCAGGGTGTGTTCAGCAGACTCGGGAAGGAAGAAAACATCTATTGTGGTATCCGGAAACAAAAGAAGAAACTGTTTAAAAGAAACCAGAAGGAATATCAAAAATTATCAGAACACATCGGATTGATTCCTTTGGTAATGATTTCACCTGCAGACAGCATTCTGATAAATGGCGGGAGTGAACAACGCCGGAAGTTTCTGAATGGTGTAATTGCTCAATACAGCAGAGTCTATCTCGAGAACCTCATCCAATACAACAGGGCCCTTACACAAAGAAACCGTTTGCTCCGGGACTTCTCATCAAACGGGAAATTTAACCGGGATATGGTGGAAGTGTGGAATGAGCAGCTTATCCTTTATGGTGAGCCCATATATGCAGAAAGAAAGAGGTTTGTAGATGAACTGCTTCCTGTTTTTAGTTCCTTCTATGAGCATGTATCAGGGAAACGTGAAAATGTCAGCCTTACTTACCAGGCTCAACAAAAAGACCTTTCTTTCAGGGATGGTTTATCCCGATCGCTCGAGAAAGACCGGATTATCCAGTATACAACTTTTGGGATACACAAAGATGACCTGGGAATGGCATTGGGCGAGCACAGCTTAAAGAAGACAGGATCGCAGGGACAACAAAAAACATTTCTTGTAGCATTAAAACTTGCTGAATTTGAATTCATCAGGAAACTAATGGATATTCCTCCCATTCTGCTTCTTGATGATATATTTGATAAATTTGATTCCAGCAGGGTAAAGCAAATCATCAGCTTGGTGGCAGAAAATCACTTCGGGCAGATTTTTATTACAGATACAAATGAAATACGTTTGCAGGGAATCCTTGAAGAGATTCCAACAGATCACAAAGTATTTAAAATTGACCTGAATGGATCGGTTGAGCAAATAGAGGCATAATGGAAAGAAAAGAAATTCAGAAAATAGACTCGCTTCTTCAGAAATTTGTTAAATCAAACAAAATTGAAAGAGGACTTGCAGAATACCGTCTGATGAAATCGTGGAATGATTTGTTAGGAATTACCATAGCCAAAAAGACCAAATCCCTGCGTATTCGCAATCGTAAATTATTTGTTACGCTCTATTCCTCGGTAGTAAGGAATGAACTTGAAATGATCAAAGACACACTTATACCACGCCTAAATGAAGCAGCCGGAAAACCTGTGATCGATGATATTGTTCTTAAATGATCAGAATCTGTCTGTGGTAGAGAAAAAGAATGCTGCTTCGATAGCTGCATTTTCGTCTGAATCAGAGCCATGAACGGCATTGGCCTGAACGGACTCTGCAAATTGCTTCCGAATGGTTCCTTCCTCAGCTCGTGAGGGATCGGTTGCCCCAATTAACTTGCGATAATCCTCTACGGCATTCTCTTTTTCCAGAACTCCAATAACTATGGGGCCCGAAACCATGAATTCTACCAGATCGTTATAAAAAGGACGTTCTTTATGAACTTCATAGAATGATTTTGCTTCATTTTGGGTTAATTGAAGCATCCTTAGCGCAGATATTCTAAATCCTGCTTCCGAGATTTTATTCAGGATAGGCCCTGTATATCCTTTGGAAACCGCCAGGGGCTTGATAATTGTGAATGTACTATTACTTGTCATCTTTAATTTTTTTAATTCTGCGATATTAACAAATTAATTAAGGCTTTGTTATGCTACCCTCAATATTTTTTAACTTTGCACACTTAATTTGAAAAATGAGCATGCTCTCTGCAGACACAGGAAAGAAAATATCCAAATGGATCTCTTCGGCCAACAAAGTAGCAGTCCTGACCCATTCCAATCCAGATGGAGACGCGATTGGCTCCAGCCTCGCACTCGCCCTGGTCTTGAAAAAAAAGGGAATCGACGCTCAGGTAATAATTCCGGATGGATTGCCTGATTTCCTGAGGTGGCTTCCAGGCATTGAACTATCCACCACATATGCGTATAAAAAAGAGAAAGCAGTTGAGTTTTTAGAAGGTGCCGATTTGATTTTTTGCCTTGATTTTAATGATCCGAAAAGAATTAACGGGGTGGAAAAGCACCTGCATTTATCAGGTGCCAAGAAAATTCTAATCGATCACCACCAGGATCCTGCCAGCTTTACAGATATTTCCATTTCCGAAACCTGGCGGGGATCTGTAGGCGAGATGATCTACCTCTTTGTGAAGGATATATTTAAGGAAGATGTGCTTGACAAGGAGATAGCTACCTGTTTATATGTAGCTATTATGACCGACACAGGGAATTTTAATTATGCAAGCAGTTACCCCGAGATTTTTCACATAGTGGGTGACCTGATGAAGTATGACCTGGACAAGGACGGGATTTATTCCAAAGTGTATGATGCGTTTTCTGAAGACCGCATGCGCCTGCTGGGTTATGCCATGCAGAAAAAAATGGTAACACTCCTGAAGTATCATACAGCATATATAAGCCTGACCGCAGAGGAATTGAAGAGTTTTAGCCATCGCAAAGGTGATACGGAAGGATTTGTTAACATACCTTTTTCTGTGAAAGGAGTAAGATTTAGCGCATTATTTGTGGAGAAAAAGGACAGAGTTAAAGTTTCATTTCGCTCCAGGGGTGATTTCCCCGTAAACCGAATTGCAGCTGATCATTATCATGGGGGAGGGCATATCAATGCCGCTGGTGGTGATTCGTTTCTAAGCATGGAGGATACCCTTCAACAATTTGAATTGCTTCTACGTGAATATGCGACTTTATTATCGGATAAATAGAATTTGTGTACTGGCAATCGTTCTAAGTGCTGCCAGGTGTGAACCTCCGGTTCAACAACAGATTTCACCAAAGGAGAATCAAGTTTCTGAGCAATTTATTAAGGCAAACCAGTACATGCAACGCAGGCATCAGGACCACATATCCGCCTTTGTGGATCGGGTAGGCTGGACTGCCAGCGTAACGCCATCAGGCTTATGGTTTGTTGAGAATAAACCCGGTTATGGAAAAGGGATCAGCGAGAATAGCCTGGTAACCTTCGCGTTTGAATCGATGTTGCTCGATGGAACCCCATGTTACGAGGCCACAGAAGAATCTCCCAGAATCATTACCATTGGCCAAGGGGGAATTGAATCCGGTGTGGAAGAGGGACTACGGTTAATGAAGAAGGGAGCGGAAGGCACGCTTCTTATTCCGCCTCACCTGGCCCACGGGAATTTTGGAGATCGCGACAAAATCCCCGGCAATACTGTACTCATTTATCACGTTAAGGTAATTGAGGTACAATAAGGTCCATTAATTATACTATTTTTGCAGCATATTTTTCAGAAGTATATTTTATGAGGTTTACCGTTAATAAGATCATTATCGTACTCCTGGCCATCACGGGTATTCTTATAGCCACAGCATGCCAGGAAGATACGGAGCTGCAGGATAAGACCGCGCAGGAACTGCGTCTATTCAATCTGTATGCGGGAGCAAACTATCCCGGTAACACACCCCGGTCAGACGGTCTCTATTTTATTGAACATAAAGCGGGAACAGGAGCGTCCCCTGATTCAGATGACTGGGTTTTAATCAACCACGTTTGTTATAAGATCCCGGAGGATGACATTTATGAATCCTACATTGAGAATGTAGCTATTGATAATCATTTTTACGATTCGGTGGCTATGTATGGTCCCTATAAATTGCTTAATGGATCTAGAAATCCAGGATTGACTGAGGGGCTTACACTCATGAAAGAGGGTTCCCAGGCCACCATTTTCTTTAGCAGTGAATTGGGCTATGGAGTTGACGGAACTGCCGATATTGCCCCTTACCAGTCGCTCAAATATGAAGTTGAATTGCTTGAGGTAATCAAAGATATTGATGTATATGAGGAAACCCGGATCAACAATTACATGGATACGGTCCCTCAATTCGATACGATCAGGGATCCTGATTCAGATGCAATCATGTATTATATCATCGATGAAAGTTCTGATGGGAACGAGGTTGTACCAGATTCCCTGGCAGAAATCGCCTATAAAGGCTACCTGATGGATGGCAGAGTATTTGATGAAAGAACCGCAGCAAATCCATTTACCCTCACAGTGGGAGCTGATGATGTTATTAAGGGATGGGACCTGGGATTACTCAAACTTCACGAAGGTGAGAAAGCCAGATTTATCATCCCGTATCAGATGGCATATGGTGAGGACGGAAGGAAAGATGGCAGCAGCGGATTGAGGACTATCCCTCCTTACGAAACCCTGCTGTTTGAGATAGAAATAGTAGGAGTGCGTGAAGACCCTTCCAATACAAAAAATGACTAGAAAAAGATAGGACAATATCTGGAAATCAAAGGCGATTATATCCCCAGTAAAAAAATCGCAGGTCGTTTATGGAGTGACGGTTTTCTCTTTTTCCAATCCATAACTGATTTAGTGTGAATGAACTCGGAATCTTGTGTGATATCAACCGCGATGCAAAGCAGCGTGGTTGGATGGCAGGTGTTTAGCAAATCTATAATCATTCGATCATTGCGGTAAGGGGTTTCAATGAAAATCTGAGTTACCCCGGTTCTCCGGACAGTTTGATCAAGATTCCTGATTTTTTTTATTCGCTCGGGTTGTTTTACGGGCAAATATCCCAGGAATCTAAAAGACTGGCCGTTCAAACCCGAACTCATGAGTGATAGCAAGATGGAGGAGGGACCCGTGAGGGGAACCACTCTGATTCCCAGTTCATGGGCCATCCTGACCACCACCGCCCCAGGATCAGCCACACCCGGCACTCCGGCTTCAGATAATAGAGCGGTGTCGGCGCCGGAGCGGGCATGCTGCAGGAAGAATGGGATATCATGCTGATTAGTATGCTCATTTAACTCATAAAAAGTTAATTGATCGATATCAATGCTGGAGTTTAGATTTTTTAAATAGCGCCTGGCATTTCTCAAATTCTCCACAATGAAGAAGTTGATCGCATTCACTTTTTGCTTAATTCCAGAAGGAATTGTATCCGTGGTGTCGGTATTTCCCAGGGTATTCGGAACCAGGTAAAGGAGGCCTTGCATGCTATTTTTTTTGCAAATATGTTTTAAAAATAGTTATAACTTAGTGAACAGTGTTATGCAATACCTATCCAATTGAAAATAACATTTCTGGGTACAGGCACATCACAGGGTGTTCCGGTCATAGGATGCAGATGTAGAGTTTGTACATCTGAGGATCAGCACGATAAGCGGTTGCGATCCTCTGTCTTACTTGCATTTGGGGACAAGATAATAATTATAGATACAGGACCTGATTTCAGACAGCAGATGTTGACTGCGGAGGTGGCCAGACTGGATGCCGTTTTATTCACCCATGGGCACCGCGACCATATTGCCGGTCTTGATGATATCAGGGCGTTTAATTTTATTCAAAAAAGCCCAATGGATGTTTTCGCAGAAGACCGGGTATTGAGGGCGTTAAAAAGTGGATTCCCCTATGTATTTGCAGAAAAGAAGTACCCGGGAATACCTCAGGTTATCATGCATCCTATTTCCGCTTACCCTTTTCACATTGGTGCTATAGAAATCGTGCCCATTCGCATGATGCATTACAGGTTACCCGTACTCGGATTCCGGATCGGAGATTTTGCGTACCTAACCGATGCCAATTATATATCAGAACCAGAAAAGGACAAACTTACAGGCGTCAAATGCCTTGTGGTAAATGCGCTGCGAAGGGAACCACATATCTCCCACTTTGCCCTTGGCGAAGCTCTATCGCTAATTAATGAGGTGGATCCGGAAAAGGGATACCTTATACACATCTCGCACCAGATGGGCCTTTCGAAAGATTTACTTCAGGAATTACCGGGAAACATTTTTCCGGCTTACGACGGGTTGATCCTGGAGGTATAGTTCCGAATCCCATTCATTTCATTACGCGACGCAAGAAAAAGGAAGGCGGTTAAAACACTTAAGACCAGGAAAATGCTGCCCGCCAGCAACAATGCCTGAGGCAACGAGTAAATGTCCTTGATCCACCCCAGCAACGGACCTACCAATGCAAATAGCAAACGAATAATAAAATTTCTCACAGAGAGTACGGTCGCTCTGATATTTGATGCTGTGATCCGGTTAATGTAATCCTTCAGCACGGGTGTGGCATACCCTCGCAAGAGATAGAACAGATAAAGGATTATCAATCCAATGGGAAGGTGAAACCTGCTTAAGGCCAGATATCCCAACGGGACCATTAGGGCTATGATGAGGATGGAACGTTTTTGTCCTAACTTTTGCTCTATGTGGTGTGCGGTGTAAGAGGTTACAGCAACAGCCACATTGAGACTCGTCCATAGAAGACCAAACCATAAGATATCAATGTGTGCAAATTCAAAGTAAGGCTGTGCAAACCATGCCATGGTAAGTGTCGCTGTTCCGGTAACTGCACTAAATAAAATATTTCGTCTTAGGGGCTTATCTGTGAATAGTGCAAACCTGGCGATATAAACGATCTCTCTGATGCCAGCTTTGAGAAGCGGGACTTTCCTGGAAGGTTCCACAAGGGTAATGGCAGCCGGAAGTGCAATAAATGCAACAAAGGATTGGGCAAAATAGGGAATTCTCAACGTGATGGCAGCTAAAAGACCACCAAGAATACCAGCTATGGCTTCGGCCACATTTCCAAGCGAAGCTATCCTGCCCTCAAAGCGGGTGTATTTACTCTCTTCTCCCCGCTCCAGGAGAGAATCATAGAGCATGGCAGAATCTGCTCCCGAGATACAGCTCTGGCCAATTCCAAGGATAATCTCAGCGATTAGGAATCCCACAAATCCAAAACTAAAGCTGTATGTTGCAAAACCCAGGGTGCCAAACATGGCTCCAAGAACCAGGGTTTTACGTCGACCAATTACATCAGCCAGATAACCCGAAGGAATTTCAAGTACCACTATGGCTATTGAATAAACTGCCTGAAGAACCATAATGTCCTTCATGACTAGTCCGTTACTCTCGTAGAAAGGAACCACAATGGGCATATAAAGCATGAACCATTTGGCAACTTTTATCATGTATAATCGAACTATATTCGGATGTGTGGATTTGGGCACTGGGGGAAGTTTCAGGCAAAACTATAAAATCTATAGAGATCCTTCCGGGATGTTTAAGAAAATATTTATCGAAATGGCTTTGTGGTTATCTTTGAGTCCAAACAGTTCGTTATGGGGATGACAATGATAGAGAAAATTCTGGCCGCTCACTCAGCGAATGAAATCGTTGTTCCCGGAGAAATAATAGATGTTACCATAGATGCCAGGGTTGCCCGTGATTTTGGTGGTGCCAGTGTGGTAAAGCAGATGCACGATCACCAGCTGGAAATTCACGATGTGGCAAGGACGTTCTTCACTTTTGATTGCAATCCCACTGGATCTGACCAAAAATATGCAGCAAATCAGCATATCTGCAGACAGTATGCCCGGGAAAATAATATCAGGGTATTCGATATAGACAAGGGGATCGGGACCCATCTATTGCTTGAAGAAGGAATAATTTACCCGGGCTCGACTGCAGTATCAACTGATTCACATGCCAACATTCTGGGTGCTGTAGGGGCATTCGGCCAAGGTATGGGGGATAAAGATATTGCTGCGACCTGGCACAAGGGATCAACCTGGTTCAAGGTCCCACCGACCGTAAAAATCGCATTGGAAGGAAATCCTGGGCCAAATCTTTCAGCCAAAGATATAGCACTGAATCTGCTTCATATTTTTGGTGCCAGTGGATTGCTGGGATGTGCCGTAGAGATGGAGGGAGGGTTTGTAGATGACCTTAGTCTTGATCAACGCATTACCATCTCATCCATGGCCACCGAAATGGGTGCAATTACCCTCTTGTTTCCCCCAAACAAGGAGGTGGTTACGTTCTGTGAGTCGCGTGCCGGAAAAAAGATTATTCCTGAATTGGCTGACCAGGACGCAAATTATCAAGCCATACACAGGGTAAACATGTCAACGTTTTCTCAAAAAATTTCACAGCCGGGCAAGCCAGATGATACTGCCGACCTTCCTTCTGAGAAGATATGGATCGATTCTGCTTTTATCGGGAGTTGCACCAATGGAAGAATGGAGGATCTGAGGGCAGCCGCCTCAGTTCTGAGGAGGAGACACGTAGCCCAGGATGTGGTATTAAAAATTGTTCCGGCCACAGACCGGATATGGCAGCGCTGCCTGGATGAAGGGCTGATCAAGATATTCAAAGAAGCGGGTGCACTTATTTCCAATGCCGGATGTGCGGGATGTGCAGCAGGCCAGGTTGGCCAGAATGGTCCGGGCGAAATTACTGTCAGCACAGGAAACAGGAACTTTTCCGGCAAGCAGGGTCAGGGAGAGGTATACCTGGCCTCTCCATCAGTAGTTGCAGCCTCTGCGGTTGCTGGCTATATAACCAGTAAGGATACACTTCCTGAAAAACCTGAAAAGAAGAAGAAGGTAGAAAAATTCAAGGCCGCGGAAAAAGTTGCGCATGCAACAGTAGATCGCCACAGGCCAGTTAAAGTAAATGGGAGGGTATGGGTTATCCCCGGGGATAATATAGATACTGATATGATCTTCCATAACCGGTATCTATCCATCACCGAACTTAGGGATATGGGACAATACACCTTTGATAACTTAAAGGGATATGCAGATTTCGCATCCAGGGTGAGAGACGGTGATATCGTAGTTGCAGGTAAGAATTTTGGTTCCGGAAGTTCAAGGCAACAGGCAGTGGATTGCTTTATTTCTTTGGGAATTCAATGTATAATTGCCGAATCGTTCGGGGCTATTTATGAAAGAAACGCCATAAATGCAGCATTCCCCATTATTATGTGTAAGGGAATTAGTGAGTTACACCTGGAGGATGGAAATGAACTCCATATGAATATTAAGTCCGGCGAGATCCGAAATATTTCTAAGGACCTATCTCTTAAAGCGACTCCGTTTTCAGAAGTGCAGATGGAGATCTACCAGAAGAATGGATTGTTTTAAAATTTACCATCATGAGACTATTTATTCCGGAGGGATACAGGCCCCTCATCACATTAAAGGAAACAGAGAAAGCCTTGCAAATGATGAAGGATCATTTTGAATCAGGACTTTCATCTGATTTGAGACTCCGAAGGGTCACTGCACCCTTGTTCGTTCTGAAGGGGACAGGGCTCAATGATGACCTGCATGGAGTTGAAAAGCCCATTGTTTTTCCCATAAAAGACATGCGAGGACAAGAGGCTGAGGTTGTTCAATCCCTCGCAAAATGGAAGCGAATGATCCTCAGAGATTATGACATAGAAACCGGCTATGGCATCTATACGGATATGAATGCACTGCGTCCGGATGAAGAGCTGGACAACATGCATTCGGTGTATGTCGACCAGTGGGATTGGGAAAAAGCCATTTCCCAGGAAGAACGATCACTGGATTATTTAAAGATGACAGTGCAAAAAATTTGGAGCAATGTCAAGAGAAGCGAGTTTTATATCCATACATTTTACTCAAACATCATCCCTGCTCTTCCTGAGGAAATCACCTTTATCCATTCCGAGGAGCTTTTTGAGATGTATCCCAGACTATCTTCCAAAGAGCGCGAATCGAAGATCGCGGAGAAATACGGAGCAGTCTTTATTATTGGCATTGGATACAACCTGCCCGATGGTAAACCACATGACAGGAGAGCACCGGATTATGATGACTGGAGCACTGAAACAATGGATGGATACAGGGGTTTAAACGGAGATATCATCGTATGGAACAGCATCCTAAAATGTCCGGCAGAAATTACCTCCATGGGAATCAGGGTGGATAAAACGGAACTGCTGAGACAACTTGAGATCACGGGTGACCAGGACAAGGCGGATCTGTTGTTCCACAGACGGCTTTTGAATAACGAACTACCCTCATCCATTGGAGGAGGGATCGGTCAGTCAAGAACAGCCATGCAGCTGCTCAGGAAGGCTCACATCGGTGAAATTCAATCTGCCATCTGGCCGGGCGAGATGGTGCACCATTGCCTCCGTTGCGGTATACAACTTATTTAGTACTCATAAAACATCCCTATGCCTAGCACATTTGTTGAGAAGATCTTTGATGCACCCCGGGGAGCCATCGCATTCAAGAAACCCGACCTGATTCTGACACATGATAATTCCACCAGTATCCGCAAGACGTTTGAGCAAATGGGCGGGACTCATGTATTTGATCCGGATCAACTTATGATCGCATTGGATCACAATTCCCCTCCCACAACTGCCAGACTTGCAAATACATACCAATCCATCCGTGAATTCGCGAAAAAACAGGGAATCCGTAAATTCCATGATACAGGCAGTGGGATTTGTCACCAGATTATGGCCACCTATGCACGCCCGGGAATGGTCATTGTTGGGAGCGACAGCCATACCTGTACGGCTGGTGCATTCAATGCCATGGCGGCAGGTGTTGACCGTACGGAAGCGGCTGGCTTGTGGCTCAGGGGAGAAACGTGGTTCCGTGTACCCGAATCTTTGAAAATTGAACTTACCGGAAGACTGAAACAGGGAGTTTACGCTAAAGACCTGAGTCTTTGGATAATTGGAATCCTCGGATCAGCCGGTGCCAACTATATGTCCATCGAATATCATGGAAAGGGTGTAAAGACCCTTTCAATTTCCGATCGCATGACTCTTGCGAATCTGGCTTCAGAAATGGGGGCTAAAAATGCTGTTTTCCCGGCTGATCAGGTACTACAGGATTATCTGGAGAGTGAAGTGAATGGAATCTGGGCCGACAAAGGAGCTAAGTACCTCCACGAGATTCAGATTGAACTGGGTGAAGTATATCCCCTGGTGGCTGCGCCTCATCATGTGGACAATGTGAAGTCGCTTGCCGAGGTAGCTGGGTTGGACATCCACCAGGCAGTGATCGGTACCTGTACCAACGGGAGGATAGAGGACCTTAGAGTAGCGGCAGCCATGATAGAAGGTAATCAGATTAAAGACGGCATTCAGTTCCTGGTAATTCCTGCCTCGAGGGAGATTTATCTTCAGGCCATCGAGGAAGGATTAATTACCACTTTTCTGAAGGGAGGAGCCAATGTCCTGAGTTCCTCTTGTGGACCCTGCCTTGGAACAGGGCAGGGGATACCTGCGGACAATTACAGAGTACTTTCAACGGCCAATCGCAATTTTCGGGGAAGAATGGGAAACCCAAAATCGGAAATCTACCTTGCTTCACCGGCTACTGTTGCATTAAGTGCTATTCATGGCAAAATTAAAGATCCTAGAAAAAACAGGGGAGCAGAGAAATTCCCTTACCGCAGGAGGGGAACTGAGAGTCCAGCTTTAGAAGAAGGGGAGTATCGCAGAGAAAAAGGAGTTTGGAATTATGCTGACTGCAACAATCTGAATACCGATCTTATGTTTGCTGGCAAACTCACTTATAAAATACATAGCTCAGATCCTGAAGAGATATTTCCTCATTTGTTTAAAGAATTTGACCCACAATTTGCAAAGGAAGTCAAGAGCGGAGATATCCTGCTTGGCGGTGAGAATTTTGGTTGCGGCAGCTCCAGGGAACACCCTGCTGTCGGACTTTCACATGCCGGCATCCGGGCTGTCGTTGTGAAGTCTGTAAACCGTATCTTTTTCAGATCGGCCATCAATCAGGGATTACCGGTAATAGTGCATGCTGATGCAGTGAACGCATATCGCACTGGCGATCGTATTCGCGTGGACTTTGCGAGTGGAATCATCGCTGTAGGAAAATTTGAGTTTCCTTTTGAAGCCCTGCCTGATAAGCTCATGGCCATATTAGAAATGAAAGGATTGGTTAACTGGATCCGCCAGCAATAGCCCCAGGCGATTTTCTGGTTTTTTTTTATCTTTGCAGCGCAAAAGCATGCCACATCTGGTTCCGTAGCTCAGTTGGACAGAGCAACAGCCTTCTAAGCTGTGGGTCGAGCGTTCGAATCGCTCCGGAATCAC
>CAZCQL010000083.1:0-19111 GCA_964500835.1 uncultured Bacteroides sp. | reverse complement strand
ATCTAAGAGACTTCATGGAGTGTGGTTTTAGCAAAAGATCAATATTAAATAAAATAACGTAAAGTTATCTGGTTGTTTATTCAATTTCCTTCGGCTGTTTTCAATTGCAAGTATACAACGCCTGTTATTTTGAGAAATTCTATATTGGGAAAATGCGTGATTTACATCCTTCTTTTTTCTTACATTTCTGTCTCGTGTTTTTCTCCGAGTTGGATTGTCTAAGACAGGAGTTAAGATAATCCGACCGATGGGATAAAGGGGAAACCTGATATCCTCCCGAATCGGCTCAAGATTTACAGCCGACGAATTGGAAAGGGGAGTATCTCATTATAAGGTATTGTTGTGCAATACCCCGTTGCCGATTCATTACGTGATTTGTGAAAAGGGGTGTATGATATAAATACAGTATAATGGAACTATTGATGTTAATCGCTCTTCTGGTAGTAGCGTATCTTTATTCATCTGTAGGTCACGGGGGCGCAAGTGGTTATCTGGCCTTGATGGCGTTGTTTGGAATTGAGATGGCATATATGAAACCTTCGGCGCTCATTCTAAATCTTTTTGTTTCATCAATCGCATTTATTGCCTATTACCGCGGTGGTCATTTCAAACCGAAGATTCTTCTCCCCTTTGTACTTACCTCTGTTCCTATGGCCTATATAGGAGCTGCTCTTGAAATATCACCTGAACTATATAAAAAGATCCTTGGTGTATGCCTTTTAATAGCCACTTTAAGAATTGCCATTCAGCCTGGGAAATTGGATAGGGTTAACCGGAAATTGCCTATTTGGATTGCACTTATGACCGGAGCTGTGATTGGTTTTTTTTCTGGAATGATTGGCATTGGGGGTGGAATTATTCTGAGTCCACTACTTCTACTCACCAGGTGGGCAAGCATGAAAGAGACTGCTGCAATTTCCGCAGCCTTTATTTTTTTAAATTCTTTATCAGGATTAACCGGGCATATCATAGGAGGAATGGAAGTTTCACACCATATTTTTTTATGGGTTGGAGTGGCTGTTGCGGGGGGTTTTGCCGGATCATATTTAGGAAGTTTTAAATTCTCTGTGAATGTATTGAAATATGCAATCGCAACAGTCCTTATTATTGCCAGCATAAAACTTTATATTATATGATGATTACTCTGGAGGAAGCTACAGCGGTCATTAAATACCATCAATGGAGGACTGCGACCGAAACGATTCCCTTGAATTCAGCCTATTTCAGGTTATTGGCCGAAGACATTGTTGCTGATAGAGATTTACCTCCCTTCGATAAGGCTGCAATGGATGGGTTTGCCTGCAAACGTGAAGACCTGGGGAATCACCTTGTGATCAACGAATCGCTACCGGCAGGTTCGATTCCCCAATATACTATAAAGCCCGGAACCTGCACCGGGATTATGACCGGAGCAAAAGTTCCTGAAGGTGCAAATTGTGTAATCAAACAGGAGGAAACAACCATACTGGAGAATCGCACCGTTGTGTATCACGGGAAAGCGTCAGAGAACAATATCTGTTATACGGGTGAGGATATCCGGGTGGGTGATGTGATGCTTAAAAGGGGAAGCCTGCTTCATCCACAGCACATGGGAATAATTGCCAGTGCCGGTAAGAAAGAAATTAAGGTATTTTCCAGGTGTAATGTCGGGGTTATCTCCACAGGAAGCGAATTGGTAGATCCTGGTGATTTTCAGGGTGAGACTTCCATCATGAATTCCAATGCATCTCAGCTAAAGGGTCAAATCGAATCAACCGGGCACCACGCCATCTATTACGGTATTGTGAGGGATGATGCCAAACAAATTATTGACAGAGTAGAAGAAGCTTTGAATCACTGCGAAGTGGTTGTGCTCACTGGTGGAGCATCCGTTGGGGCTTATGATCTGGTGAATGATGCGGTCGAGGCCCTGGGATTTTCAGTCAAATTTCAAAAATTGGCAATCCAGCCAGGGAAACCGGTCTCTTTTGCATCAAAAGATGATAAAATCTGCTTTGGGCTCTCCGGAAACCCAGTCTCCTGCTTTCTTCAATTCGAATTGTTGGTGAAACCCTTTTTATACAGGATTTCAGGCAGCGATTACAGACCACCGATACTAAAGACGAGATTGGCGGCAGAATTCAGGAGGGAGAAAGTGGAGAGGATCTATTTTCTGCCTGTGAAAATGACCGAAGATGGGTATGTGACTCCCCTGGATTACCATAGTTCTGCTCATTTGACAGGATTAACAAATCTGGACGGTTTCGTGGAGATTCCTTTGGGTGTGGACTGCATTAAGAACGGGGAGGAGGTCTATGTACGATTCCTTTGACAGAAAGATATCCTATCTGAGAATATCAGTAACTGACAGATGCAACCTGAGATGCAGATACTGTATGCCAGCTGAGGGAATTCAAATGATGGATCACAACGATATCCTATCATTTGAAGAGATCTCTGCAGTAGTGGAAAAACTGGTCCCGATGGGCATAAATAAGATACACTTTACAGGAGGGGAACCCCTGGTAAGAAAAGGAATTGAAAAACTCATAGGAATGGTATCAGGAATATCCGGAATAGAGGATATTGGCTTAACTACCAACGGTATATTGCTGGAAGAAAAAGCTCCCGGGCTTGCCGCGAATGGCCTGAAAAGAGTCAACGTAAGTTTGGACACAATCGATCCTGACAAATATAGAAGAATCACTCGTGGAGGCAACATAGTACAGGTTTTCAAAGGAATAGAAATGGCACAGTCCGTCGGATTCAACCCCATAAAGATCAATTGTGTGAAAACATCTGAAACCTCAGAAAAAGAGTTAAAGGCTCTTAAAATATTCTGTTCAAAAAGGAATTTGGCACTAAGGTACATCCGGCAGATGGACTTAGCATCCGGTAGATTCGAACAGATAGAAGGCAGTGATCGTGGAAACTGTGAATTATGTAACCGGATCAGGTTAACTGCCAAAGGGAATTTTAAGCCCTGTCTGTTCAGCGAATTTGAATACAATATAAGGGAACTGGGAGTTATAGATGCATTTAAGAGGGCGCTGGCCAATAAACCCGAGCGCGGTATGAGTAACACCAGAAATGAGTTTTACAATATTGGGGGATAATTTCGTTTCATTTTTCTTAAAATTTTTACTAATGAAGAATAACAGTAACTCAGCAAACAAATTAACCCATACCGATGAATCTGGAAAAGCCAACATGGTTGATATTGGAGGCAAACCCATTCTTTCCAGAAGAGCCTTCGCATCAGGATTTATTGAATTGTCTGAACATACTGTCGAAGTCGTAAGGGCTAATGCATTGCACAAAGGGGATGTGTTATCGGTGGCTCAGATAGCCGGTATACAGGCAGCAAAACAAACGCCAGCCCTGATACCTCTGTGTCACACATTGTGGTTGGATAAAGTTTCGATAAATTTTGAGATTACAGAACACGGGATAAAGACTAACTGTTCCGTAGATAGCGTAGGTAAAACAGGAGTCGAAATGGAAGCCCTTACCGCTGTTTCAGTGGCCCTATTGACTATCTATGATATGTGTAAAGCCATCGATAAAACGATGATCATTAAAGAAATAAGGTTACTTAAAAAAGAGAAAAAAAAGATTCTCAATGGGTAAAATGATCACTATAAAATCTCTTAATACTTCTATTAAGAAAGGGACCATCAAACTTCCCGGTAACCTGGCTGAACTCACCGAAACTGGAATAAAGGGGGACGCCCACTCGGGGAATTGGCACAGACAGATCAGTATGCTTGGTATAGAGAGCATTCAGATGTATGAAAAACAGATGAATAGACAGATTAAATTCGGAGAATTTGCAGAGAATATCACAACTGATGGTTTTCTCCTGTACAAGGCGCACCCTCTGGATCGTTTCGTATCGGGCAAAATCATCCTTGAATTAACCCAGATAGGCAAAAAGTGTCATGGGGAAAGGTGTGCTATTTTCAAGGAGACTGGCAATTGCGTGATGCCAAAGGAAGGGATATTTTGCCGTGTAATCTCGGGTGGACAACTTCAGAAAGGTGATTTACTTGAGTACATCCCAAAAATCTTCAAATTAAAGATAATAACCCTGAGCGACAGGGCAAATGCGGGAATTTACAAAGACGGAAGCGGAGAATTAATCGCCAATGAACTTGAAGAGTGGTTCAAAAGCAATGGGTTATTATTTACGATAGAAAAAGTAATATTACCTGATGATATGGAGGCTTTTAGCAGTGAGTTGGAAAAATCGGTGGAAAAAGGGTGTGATGTTATCATCTCAACAGGGAGTACAGGATTGGGATCAAGGGATATCGCTCCCCCGGTCATACATCAGCATCTGGATATGGAATTGGTTGGGATCATGGAATTAATAAGAGTTAAATATGGTATGGATAATCCACGTGCCTTGCTGAGCAGATCTGTGGCAGGAGTCATTGGAAAAACCATTATTTTTGGTCTGCCTGGCAGTACCAGAGCAGTGGGTGAATATTTGAATGAGATTTCCAAATTATTGAAGCACGCTATTTATATGCTGCATGACATAGATACTCATTAAATAAACCACATATTTCCTTCCCTTCAGCAAAAATGTTAATCCTGGCCTAAAGGTCACCTGCCATATTCCCTGTTACATTGAAAAATTGTACATTGTGTACTTTTTAGAATAGAAATAAAGACATTTCAACTAATCAAACCATGCAATGAAGGTAAACAGACGCAGTTTTATACAAACCAGCGGAGTAGCTGTGGCAGGTACCATGGTGGTCCCTCTCCAGCTGAACTCATGCCAGAACCTTAAAATCTCACCCGATGTGAAAACTTATCTTGACCATTTTGAAGTAACCACTCAGATGCTGCAGAAAGTAATCTCAGCCGCTATGTCAAAGGGCGGGGACTACGCCGATCTCTTCTTTGAGCACAAAATTTCCAATACCCTGGGCCTTGAAGACGGCAATGTAAACCAGGCCTATTCCAATGTTGATTACGGAATGGGAGTAAGGGTGCTGAAAGGAGACCAGACCGGGTATGCATATACCGAAACAATCAGCCTTCAGGACATGCTGAAGGTTGCTAATACGGCAGCAAATATTGCCAGCGACCCGGTAACCTTCAACCAAAGTGATTTTCTGGAAAAGGTCGCTCCCAACTACTATAAAATTTCCCAGAAATGGGAACACACCTCTGTAGAAGACAAAGTCCCTTATGTGCAAAAGGTCAATGACAGGATCTTTGAACTGGATAAAAAGGTAACAAAAGTCAGAGCCTTTCTCTCTGATGAGTCTGCCTATGTGATGCTCTACAGTTCCGATGGACTGCTAACGTATGACTATCGGCCTATGGCCAGTTTAGCCGCATTATGTGTCATGGAACAGAACGGTCAGATAGAAAACTCCTATAGTTCAAGGGCCTATCGCGAAGGTTTCGAATTTTTGGATGACGATCTGGTTGAATTGATTTCCCAGGAGGTCATTGAGAAGACCAACATTCTGTTTAAAGCTACCAAACCAAAAGCAGGTGAATTGCCCGTAGTTCTGGGTGCAGGGGGATCAGGAATCCTCCTTCACGAAGCCATGGGTCATTCATTTGAAGCTGATTTCAACAGAAAAGAAACCTCCATTTTTTCTGACAAAATGGGGAAGAGCGTTGCCAAAGATTTCATAAACATTATTGAAGATGGTACCATTGAACATAACCGTGGAGCTCTTAATGTAGATGATGAAGGAAATGATGTTAAACCGATCTACCTGGTGAAAGACGGAATTCTGGAGAATTATATCCACGACCGCATCAGTTCAAACTACTACGGGGTGGGCCCCACTGGAAATGGCCGGAGAGAATCTTTCAGGCATGTTCCTATTCCCAGGATGCGCATCACCTATATGGAACCCGGGCCACATTCAAAGGATGATATTATTTCCAGTGTGGACTATGGGGTGTACGTAGATAATTTCAGCAATGGACAGGTGGACATTGGAGGGGGTGACTTCACCTTCTTTGTAAAATCGGGGTACCTGATTGAGAACGGGAAACTGACTCAACCCATCAAGGACATCAATATCATTGGAAACGGTCCTGAAGCCCTTGCCGATATAACCATGGCCGCCGGAGATTATAAAACCGACAATGGCACATGGATGTGTGGTAAAGCAGGACAATCGGTGCCCGTATCAATGGGACTCCCCACAGTTCTCGTAAAAAAACTGACGGTAGGTGGAACCAGTGCATAACCCTCAAAACATAAGATCATGACAAAAGACGAAAAATACAGCATTGCAAAATGGGCGATGGAGCAAGCCCTGGAAAACGGGGCACAGCAGGCCCGGGTTGCCATATCAGCTTACAACAGCAGCCAGATTGAAGTGAGGGAAGAAAAAATTGATAAGCTGCAGGAAGCCAATCGTAACAGCATGAGGATAAGCTTGTTTGTCGATAATAAATATTCCAGCATTTCCACCAACCGGTTGAATAATAAGGAGGAATTGGGAAGATTTATAAAAGAGGCTATTGCCGGGGCCAGGTATTTGTCAGAAGATGAATTCCGGACCCTTCCCGATCCCGACCTTTATTACAAAGGCGATGGGAAAGAGTTGAAAACCATTGATCAGGGATTTTCATCCTTGGATACCCAGCAAAAAATCGATCATGCTTTCGCCATTGAAAAGGAGATCCTCGGGAAAGATGAGAGGATCATCTCTGCGACTGCTTACTACAGTGATAGCATGAGTGGAAGCGTGATGGTTGCGAGCAACGGATTTGAAGGGGATACGGAAAGTTCGTATTATTCTCTAAACGCATCGGTTTCGGTAAAAAACGGAGATGCACGACCCCGCGGATCATGGGGCGAGTCTTCTATTTTTCACAACGATCTGATTACCAAAGGAATAGGGGTAATGGCCCTGAAAAGAGCACTGGATAAACTTGGACAGGATAAAATCGACTCCGGGAAGATGACGATGATCGTGGAAAACAGGATTGCCAGGAGAAATATGTTTGATCCTCTTATTTCTGCTCTTAACGGCTCAGCACTTCAACAGAAGAATTCCTTCCTGATTGACCGGAAGGGCGAAAAGATAGGATCTGATCTGATGACCATTGAAGATGATCCCTTTATTGTATCCGGGCGCGGATCGAAGCTATTTGACAGCGAGGGACTGGCTACAAAGAAAAGGCCCGTCATTGAAAACGGAATTCTTAAGAACTATTTTATAGACACCTACTACGGTAAAAAACTGGAGATGGAACCCACTTCAGGGAGCAGTACCAACCTGGTATTTAAACCGGGTGAAAAAAATCTGGAAGAATTAATTGCTTCCACCTCTGCGGGAATCCTTGTGACCGGGTTTAACGGAGGCAACAGCAACGGATCCACCGGAGATTTTTCTTATGGTATTGAGGGTTTTCTTGTGGAGAACGGCCAATTGGCACAAGCGGTTTCCGGAATGAATATCACGGGGAACTTTAAACAGGTATGGAATGACCTGGTAGCTGTTGGAAATGATGTCTACACGGGTTCCTCCTGGCTGTTGCCCACGCTGGTATTTGACAACATCGACTTCAGCGGGATCTAGGAAATCCTGAAAATGATGAAAGGTATATGAAATTGATCTGGCAGAATCTAAAATGACTTTTCAATCTCACCAGCAAAGAATCTGGAAATTTGTGCTTAATTTAGCTTTTGAGGAGTTACGGGTAAGGGCGAACTACTCTTGAACATCTGCTACATTAACTGTAATCGTGGCTGTATCGGTTTTGGAATTGAGGTGAATATCCCTGACAAGCACTGTGAGAATAAATTGCTGATTTATTTCAAAATCAAAAGCAGAAGGATCATTCACAGTAAGCGATCCGGTTTCGCTGTCAAGTACAAATACCTGGGCCTCATTTCCAGACAGGATCGTATAACTTAGTGCCTGGTGCTCTTCGGGATCACTGGCCTGTATAATGCCAACCTGGTCACCCACAAGCGGATTTTCATTGATCTCAAATACCTGGTCCTCAATCACGGGAGCAAACTCGTTCAGATCAATCAGGTTGACCGTGATGGTTGCCGTCGATTCCATTGGATCCTTCGGATGATCATCCGTAACCAGCACGGTGAAGATAATCCGGGTATTTAATTCATAATCCAGTTTCATCGGGTTAGCCACACTCAGGTGTCCGCCCAGTGTATCAATCTCAAAAGTGGAATCCTCATTCCCATCGATAATTTCAAACTTCACCGACTGACCTTCGTCGATATCGTAGGCAATAACCACCCCAATAATTGTCCCCGCCGGACTGTTTTCTTCCACTGAGAACTCCTGGTCCTCCACGTCAGGGGGATTCGTATTTTCATCACACGATGTCGAATATGTGATGGTAAACATCCAGCACAGGACAAAAAGAATTTTTCTCATCGTAGTAGATAACAAGTCAATTTACAAAATTGTTAGCCATGGCAAGAAAACTTGATAAATTTCTTTTGCATATATTACACCTCTGAACCATCATTTCCATCTTGACATGAAGCATGAATTCGGAAAACTAATCGAAGAGGCTATCAAGCTGGAATTATATATTTCCGATCTCTATATGGTTTTTTACAGGAAATTCCCTGAGGATGCTGAATTTTGGTGGCAACTCGCCATGGAAGAGCAAAATCATGCTGCCCTGCTTAAGACAGTAAGGCAAATGAATAACATGGCGCTTAAAATACCTTCAGAAATCATTCCTTCGGATCTGGACCTGCTGGTACACTCAAATAATAGGATTATCGATGCCATTAAGGATTTTGAAGTCCGTCCGGACAGAACACGGGCCTTTCAGTTTGCCTTCCTGGTAGAACACTCTGCGGGTGAAATACATTTTGAATCTTTTATGAAATACGCGAAAAAATCGAAGCTAACAGAGGTTTTCAGAAATCTTAATGGAGACGATATCAATCATGCGGAACGGATCAAACAATACATGATGGATCATCAGATCCCGCAGGAAAAGTAATTATATGCTTGGTTGTGCATTGATCCTTTTAATCTCCTTCATGGCTGTGGGGCCAATTTTCATGGCAAATTGGCGGGGCCACGGATTCCTTGCTGACCTGTCCATGATAACCCCGGGATGTGGAAGGCAGATGAAATTGCTGTTTTTCCAGATAATCTTTTTTTCGACAATCTCCCCGGTCATATAATCAAAAGCCTCCTTCTCGGACACCAATAGCAAACTGGATACTACCTCGGCACCCAGAAGGAGAATTATTTTAGGATTGGCAATTTCCATTTCCTGTCGGATCCAACTCAGGCTCTTGTTGGAATAATCCATATATTTGGATCTGTTTTCAGTGATCTCCTTTCCCAGCCTGTGGTATTTTTTCACATGATCGTCATCAAACAGAAATACTTTTACCAGGCTGGTTAGCCAGCAATGTTCCCTCTGTATTTCCAGGGTCTCCAGGATCACCTCCGAGAGTTCCTGCCCCGTATATGAACTCCTTACCCTCGAGCCATCATAATAGGGTTCTATGGAGAATGGTGCCGTTGCATCATAGAGCGGTACATCGGGAATATCATCCACAAAATAGAGTTTCGCCGCCGGAAAGGGTCCTATGACCATGGTTTTGCCAATGGCCGTTTCAATGGGTACCACTGTTTTGACTGGATTTCCATATAAATACGATGTCTCTTCAGGGAACTTAATGCTCTTTGCATATTCTTTTGAGCATTTCTTTTGATACTGCTGTATGGTCATGGGTGCAGGTTGATTATAAAAAATACAGCAACAAATTACAACATTCTTGGTAAAAATGCACTTGCCCTATCTGTATTTTAATTTATTATCAATAAGTGAACCGGTTATGGATTAAAACAGAAGCCCCCCGGGGAGATCCCAACCTGAAATGTGTCAAGTGGGAGTGCATCTGACTGAAACCGGTATACCACTCCTCGTTGAAGATAATCGATGGCATCGGACACATACACATCCGACGTAACCGGATCCACATCGAGACCATAATACCCGCCAAAGAAGGTGCCACTGTAAGGGCTTTCGATAAACTTTTCAGGTACATTTGCCGAATTTATCGCTAATCGATATACATGCTGATTTAAAAAATAGAGCGTATCACCTGATCCGTTGATCCGCAAATCCCTTGGTTGATTTCCTGCAGGGAACCTGAATACTATCTGTACTTCCCTGGAACCTGACTCAATTTTCAGGAGTCCGGGTTCCTCATATCCATAGGGGCTTCCTTCAAATCCCCCATCGGTGAGGACCCATAATGCATGGTATCTGTCCAGTACCATCGAATTGGGTTGCTTTAAGACCTCGATGGAATCCACGACAAGATCTGATTCAGAATCGATGACCAGGATCATGTGGTCAAAACTCCAGCAGTTGGTATAGACATACTTATCGTATTGTACCATCTGCTCTGTGGAGTGCTGGTAAAAATTTGAGTTTTGATTGGCCACATCAATTGTCCCCGTGATTTCACGGGTCAGTGGATTTACAATAGTGATGGTCCTGGAATAAAGGTCTGTCACATAGGCTTTTGTGTCGCTAATGAAATGAATATACCTGGGTGAAGTAAATCCTGTTATCTTGCCTACGTACTCAAATGAATTCGAGTTGATGATATAAATTTTTCCGCTGTTGTTGACGACAATATACCCCAGGCTGTCCCTTGTTGTCATTGAAAATGCCACATCCCCAAGAGGAAGTCCGTTAGTCCCGTAGAAAATATCATGAAGTACCTCCTTTGAATCCATGTTATAGTAAGAGAGTGAGGCGTTTCCATACATGAAATTTCCTTCATTCACAACAAACACTCCCTGGTTTTGCAAGGTATATCCGTGCCGGCCTGAATTCCAGAACTCATCATCCTTCATGCACGAGTGGGTCGTAAATAAGGTTAGCAATGAGGCCAGAAGTGCTGTTCGGATCATTGTGGGTCAAATTTTCATCATGAGTACCAGGCTGAAATTTCTTCCAGGCATGGGCCTGTTCAGGATGGAGTGGTAGGATTCATTGAAGAGGTTATAGACCTTTATCTCGGTATTGAAGGAGATTTCCTTGATCTTAAAATCTCTCCCCACGGCCACATCATTCATGTAGTAGGGATAGAACGATGTGCGCTGGGTCAAATCATTGCTGGAGGTGGCATACCTTTCACTGAATGTGTTGTATTGATAGATCAGATCCCACTTTCCATGAGACACTTTCATCATCAGGTTGCCTGAATGTAAAGGGATATAAACCAGTTGCTTTCCATAGGAGGCATCACTCCAGACCAACGGATCTCCATAATTTACCGAGCTGGTATACGCATAGGTCGCGATCAGTTTATAGGATAACCGGCGCATGCCCCCCTCCAGTTGAACGGAGTATTCTGCGCCAGTTGACAATACGCGCGTGACATTTCGAGGCTCCCAAAAACCCTTGTAGGAAGGGATCCAGATGATCCAGTTATCGATGTCGGATCGGTAAAATGTAAATTCCGTATTTAGGTGATTTTGCGAAAATCGCTTTTGGAACTCAATCCCTGCCTCAAAACTGAAACCCTCTTCGGGTAACAGATCGGGATTCCCTCCCGGTTGCCAGTATAGATCGTTGAGGGATGGCTGGTGATAATTCCTGGCTATATTTCCTTTCAGAATCAAATCTATTCCCTTCACAAGGCGAAAATCAAACCCGAGGTACGGGATGATGGGTATCCTTTTGCTGTCCACCAGATCCTGCCTGAGTATTGCATTCAGGTTTAACCTTTCGCTAATACGCTTCTGAGCGGTTATGAAGAGTGACACTTCCCTTCGTTGCTGCCCGTACCCGGATTTTCGTATTGTGTCCAGGGAGGTCACGCTGTGAAGGTTGATATCCAAAGCGCTTTCCATAGAAAGTCCCTCATTCAGATCCAGCGAATAGGAGAGGGTATTAAAGAGGCTCTTCTGCCGGCTCTCAGAGTAAATAGCCGGAACAAGTCCCAAACCGGGAACCATGTTTTTCTGGGAGTAATCGAGCATTTTTTCCGAATAGCCAGAGCGTAAAAGGAGCTTGCTGCGAGAACCATAGTAGTTCCAATCTGCCACTAGCTTTTGATCCAGGTCCTGCTGACTGTTAAGATTAGAATGATCAGGTCCCTCATAGCTCGTTTGACGGGGGATGGACCTGTCAGCAAATTGCCCCCAGTACTTGAGAGATAAAATCTGGTCGGACCAGGGTCTGTAATAGAGCTCCTGCAATAGTCCAAACCTGGAGTAATCTGCGTTGTTATTCTCCTCAACAGGGTGTGTGACCTTGCCTGATTCCGGATCGAGGTTCCCGATGCCTCGATTAATAAATCGAAAATTATTTTTCGAGTAGGTATGATACAACCTGGCCTTCAGGCTGATTTTCCCGTTTCCACAACCCAGTTGAAGGAACTCGTCAAAGGTCCTGAAGCTTCCGGCTCCCTGGATATATTTCACCGATTTTTTATTGTCCCAATCTACCGAATTTCGAATGAGGATGGATCCGCCAATTCCTCCACTCCGATCGGCCACAGAAGCCGATCCGTATTTAAGATTCAGGTCATCGATCAGATAGACTGGGATAAGCGAAAAATCCACCATCCCAGCCATGGGATTATTAATATTGATCCCATTCCAGCTTACCTGGGTATGAGAGGCTGCTGTTCCACGAAATGATGCAGTTGCAAGCGCTCCCCTGCCATAGTTTTTTATGAAAACCGGTGTGTTCTCTGAAAGCAGATCCGACAATGAAAGGGTGGCCTTTTCACGCAGTATTACCGTATCAATCACAGACTCCTTCATTCCAGCTGTCTCCTTCTCAAAAAACTTGTTGGCCGTGACCTCAACACCCATAATATGAAAAGTGGTATCCAACATCCCCTGGGCAATGACCGCCAGGGTAATGACTGCCTGGGTCATCAGGAAAAGACCTGCAAGTATGAGCCCTCTCTTTTTCATTTTACCTCTTCAGAAGTTTCAGACATCTCAGCCGCCCTCCTTTTTCAATTTGAACCACATAGATTCCCGGCGGCAGTCGGGTTAAATCAATGGTGCTCAATACTTCTTGGGTATCAAAGTGAACACAGCTTTTTCCCATGCTATTAAATATGGATACTGAAGCTCCAGCAACACTCCTTAACCTGACAAAGTCACCTGCCGGATTGGGACTTAACGAAAACTCTGAAGGGATTCCGGCAGGAGGATCAAACGATGTGTGAGTCAGATTTACCGTTGTGTGGACCGTCGATCTTATTTCGGGCCTGTCAACCAGCGTTGCAGTTAGCTCCAGATTGCCCGGTTGGCTCACTGTAAGAACTTGATTCTCGTCCACGAGGGCACTTGCCATGCTGCTGGTCCACCGGAGAGGCCTGCCGGATTGAAGCCTGCCCTGGTGAAATACGAACGCTTCAAGTTGAACTGTTGAAGTTTCCAAGGTGAGCGGTAAGTCCCTGATCACAATCACATCCAGTTCCCCGGAAATGGATACGTCATCAACCACATCTATGGCTCCAGTCACCTCCGTGGATAACTCACCCAACCAACCTCCAAAGGTTCGTACACCATTTTGTACCTTTACAAAATGGATTTTATCCAACTCCACATAATCACCTGCCGAATCCACCGCCCATCCAATATCAAATGCATCACCCCCCGAATTCTCAACCTCCTCTGTGTAAGGATTGTCCGGAGTAGTATATGGAGGAGATCCCCGCAGCTGGTTATCTGCATATCCAAAAGCCCTCTTTACTGAGCGTATCACAGGGCCATTGCTAAAATCAACAACTGCATTTATTGCGCTTCCTTCCAATGCATATTCAATTTCAGGAATCGAGGGAAACGAATCATGATCAGGATAATAGGGTTGATTATGGATGCTGTTTGAAGGAATTACTCCATGGTCTCCTGCATTGTCCGCCCAGGGTACATCACGTGCAATGGATTCCAGAGGATTGGTATAGGTTACCCGATATCTCCTCGTGGAGGAGGAAAAATGATAATCGCTTCCGGCCAGCTCATACCAGGTGTCGTCGGGAAGTCCATTTTCATTCTCGTCCTTCATTACCCATACAATCCCGGGTTCTGACCAATAAATCAATGGATTTCCAAAGACTGTAAAGTCAACACCAAAGGGATTGTCCTGATGGTTCTCAACGGGATTCTCAAACCTGAAGATAACGTATCCTCCAAAAGCTCCCAGACAGATGGTCCCGTTTATATCTCCCACAAGAGAGGCCGATGCGTCCGGAGATCCCCAGGGCCGGGAGTTAATAAACTGACCTGGTGCCGGGGTATATTCAATAACTTCGGAAATATATTGAGCCTTTATCTCCGTGACATTCAATATCATGATAAGAATTATCCCACTTTGCCGAATCCTGTTCATTCTATATTTTTTGAATGATCCTGCTGAAAGACCCCTGATTTATGGTTACCCTGATCAGATAACTCCCGGCAGGGTAAGCGCTCATGTCAATCACATCACCTGGTGAATAATAAGGCAATTCGAAAAGGAGGGATCCGGTCAGGTTAAATGCCTTTACACTCACCGCATCTTTAAAGCTCGTCGAGATAATAAATCCACCTTTACTGGGATTGGGATATACCTTTAGATTAAAACCAGGTGCATCCGTTTTAGAATTGAATCCGACCGGATCCTTGTTTGGAAAAACATGCATGTCATCGATGCAGAAGAAAGCGGGGGTGTTCATGCCCCAGTCCCCCATATCCGTAGATTCAAGCCCAAACAGGAGGCTATCCACCTCGCCCAATACACTTAAATCTACCCATTGCCAGGTTTTAATGAGGTAATCAAGGGTGTCATTTTCAAACCTGTAGTCAGCCAGGTAATACTCCACCGTATCGGTAGAAAATCCCTGGGAATGGCCCCATATCAACAATTTAAAATAATCGGGATCGATGCCCCCATTCCCCCCGAATTTTTTGCTGAACTCATCTCCTTGTTCCATGGATAGTGCAGCAAACGTGGTGTTGGTCACAAAAAACCCGGCAACCTTATGGGCCTCATGATCGGCAAAGTCCAGCACCGGTGAACCAAAAACATATCCCACACCATACGTGTCCCCCACTATTGGGTCTTTGCTTATTCCTGTTCCCGTCACGGCACTGTACTGGTTTTTGAAACCGGGTGTCATATTGTCGGAGACATTGGAATAGGCCCATCCGCTCCATGAAAACCAGTCAGGATTGTACTCATTATAAAAGTGTATATCACCGGTCGAAAATCCTCCGGAACCATCAGATCCGTTCCAATAACTATCGTGCCCAAGGCCCAGGTTTTCGAAGTCCGATAACAGTGTTTCCTCTTGAATGACCGGTTGTACCCCAACAACTGTTTTCTCATAAATATCATTTCCCGCATTGGAAGCTTCTATGACCACATTGGTTTGACCGGCCGCAGTAAAATTGACGTTGAGTTTCCCCTCAGCTATGTCCACTTCTGCCACAGACGGATCAGAGTTTGCCACCACTTTATACATAAAATCATCTTCATCATCCGGATCGGTAAAATAATTTGCCAATCGAATGGATTCCGTCCTATCAGTCTCCAATCCACTAAAAAGGGGCAACGGCTTGATTAATGCAGGCAGATAATTGCGGTGTACCTCAACCAAAGGGCGACCAATAGAGTTGGTAATTATCCTGTTTCCGTCAGAAGGCGCAAAGATATCACCCTGGGATTTTACCATTCCCAGCCATTCACCAGGTTCCCGGGCAACCGCAAGCGTGTCATAATTCAGACCTTCCCCGGCAATTCCGTTCCATTTGGCCAGTACTTTGTCAGAATCAATATCATTAAGGGTGAATATGAGGTTTCCCGCACGATCAATTTCGCAATCAGTGGCTCCTCCCGGCAAGCCGGTTATTTTCTCCCCATCTCCGATGGCTAAAGGGCTGGCTCCGGCTGTTCCAAGAAGAGCTGCCATTTGGAGGCTGTCCCACCGGTAAATGGCATTGGGATCCTGGGAATGGGAGGTCCCGAAATAAAGGTTTCCGTTTGAATCTACTGCAAATCCAGCCGCATAACCACCAACCTCAATGACTTTCCGATGCTGATCAAGCCCCGAGGTATCCAATAGAAAAACAGAACCTGGCGTTGTCCAGTCCGTGCTGTTTAATCCCGAAACCAGGATCATGTCATTCCAGAATTCCAGGTCGAAATTTCCAGGCAATGTTGCCCGAAGTTTCCAAATTCCACTGTCGACGTCCACACTATAGATACGGTCGTCATTATTTCCAAACACCGTAAATCCGGCCCAGATAGTTCTTTTGTCCGGAGCGATTGTAATAAAACTCGGATATGCGTGAGTATAGCCTTCCGGGACTCCGAATTCTTTTTCTGATTTTCCAGAGTTAAGGTTCAGGCGGTGAACGGTGTCTCCATCATTTGCATACAATAGATGCTCATCCAGATCAAACGCCCCGAGGGATGAATACGCGGGGAAGACAAGGAAGGCTTTGTGGCCTTCGGAAGGGGTAAGATAATTCTGGCCATTAAGCGCAAAGGCAGTGAGCACAAGGCCAATCAAGGGTAAGGTTGACTTTTTCATCTAGGCTGTAATTTTAAATGTTGTTTAAAATTTACAGCAAGCGATGGTGAGGCAAGATCAATGTAAAAATGTTGATCAGCTTCCCGTTCACCGCGGGCTGCGAAACGTAGGGGTATCACTGGCAGGTCTTCTGACTAGTCCGGGCCTCTGAACCTTCCCATTCATAACGATAAATTCGCTTTTAGAACAGTGGTTACTTCAGAAGCCTCTTGGCCATTGGATTGGCCTGGATTCACAGCAGCGGGAACTGTTACCGGTTCTAACGGTATTCCCTATTAATTCCCCCGACGTAATCGGGATCTGGAAACCAATGATGGAATAAAAGTAAGCAAATATTTTAACACCCGGAACCCTGACAACAATCCAGGTGGTTCATTAATTCTTTGAAACGCCTGTGATGCAAACCTTTGACTGAGCCAGATAATTTAAGATGGCCAGACGGGCAGGATGGGACAAGGCTTTAAAAAAAGCCGAAGCCTTTTGTAACTCTTTGTCAAACAATTCTAATTTGGGTGTTGACATCATAACCGTTTTATGACGTAAATATACGACGTATTTCCCAGCTTTGTTCAACAAGGTTCCCGGCATTCTACTACACCTGCTATTCAAAGGAAACCCAGGTAGTGTAGAGTTTAAATGCCAGTGAAAGTAAAATGGCTCCCAGGAACAATCCTATAAAACCGAAAGCCATAAATCCGCCGATGGCCCCAAGAAAGATGACCAGCATGGGCACGGTTGCACCTTTTCCCATAATCAGGGGTTTCAGATAATTGTCAATTAATCCAATCACCACAAAGTAAATCGACCATAATGCTGCAGGAAGCGGATCCCTGTATGCAAACAGGTAGATGATCATGGGAATATTGAACAGCAATACGGGGATCTGAGCTATTGTCATTATCAAAATTACAATGATCCAGACGGCCGCCAGGGGAATATCGGAAAGAATCAATCCGGTACTCATCAGGGTGGTTTGTATAATAGCTACTCCGAGGACTCCCGTCGCCACATTGCGGATGGTGAGTAATGAGATTTCCAGGAACTCTTCGCCCCGGTCACCTGCCAGTCTATTAAAGATCTTCCTGCCAGATTCCGATCCCCTTTCAAAAAATATTAAGAAGATCCCCGCAATGATAATGGAGACGGCAAACTGTAGAATCCCTATTCCTGTGTTGGCCAATGCTCCGAGTATTTTCTCTCCACCCGTGGTAATCTGGGGCAGGAAACCCTTAACCGATCCCCCAAAATTCTGTGACAACTGCAACCAGTTTTCATACATCCAAGGCCCTATCAGCGGCCAGTCAGCCACAGACTCAGATGGTTCGGGAATCGCAATATTGCCTTCGCGGATTCCATCTGCCAGGAATTTAACACCATCCACGAGTTGGTTAACCAGCCAGATACTCGGGAGTACCAGTACTGCAAGGGCAACCAGGATGATAATCACGGAGGAGAGTTTGTACCTTTTGCCAACCCACTGATTCAATTTTTGGAAAAGTGGGAACAAGATGATGGCGATGATCAGACCCCACAAAAGAATACTCAGAAAAGGCCTCACAATTTTAAAACAGAGGAAAATAACCAGGAACAGTAGTCCCACTTTCAATAAAAGATCGACGGTGGTATTGATAAGGTTCTCCTGTTTTTTTTCAGGTTTGTCTAATTTGTCTGTCATGGCAGGATGAGTAAATTAATACCCAAGATATATAAACTATGATAATGCCTTGTTATATTTTGACAATTGACAGTAAACAATATATTTCATTTCTGCTTATTCAAAAAAGTATGCCGGGAATCGCATTATGATTTAGGTCTGATTACTTTCTCTTCTTCTTTTTCTTTTTCTTTTTCTTTTTCAGGACTTCCAGCATCTTTAAGGCCTCATTTACATCTCTACCGTCAAGATCTTTCTGTTCCGAGAAAAAATTAACCACTTCTCTTAAGGAATTGCCGAAATAAATATCCACAAGTCGGGCCATCTGTCCATTCCGGTACTCTTTCCTCGTGATAAGTGGAAAATACTGATAAGATCCGCCATAGGATTTAAAGGAGACTATCTCCTTTTTCACCAGTACCCTTACAATTGTCGAAATAGTAGTATAAGGAGGCTTTGGATTGGGGAAATGCTCCTGGATATCCTTAATAAAACCCTTTTCGAGATCCCACAGAATCTGCATAATCCTTTCTTCTGCGTTAGTCAGGGTTACCATTTGATTACCTTTTTCTGCGCACATAACCCAATATACATCTTATTTATTAGTTGAGTTAACTTATATTTAAGTTTAATCATCTTATATTTAAATTAATTTACCTTATTTCTGTTAACATAGCATCCTTTTTTCTCATGTGCCTGACGGTGGCCAACTGCTGAATGCAATAAATGGGACTTCCTACCAGAAAAGCGGTAAGGATTTCCACTGGTACCGATGTTTCCAATGCCCGGGATGCCCAGGTAAAGTTTCCCATGGTGGAGGGAATTGCGGAAAATGATGTGATTCTTATTGCATTCCCTTTAGTATTACAAAACTAAATGAATGATTAATTGTTTATTTGTAAAGAAGCAAAATCACCAAAAATGGG
>CAZCQL010000082.1:8073-19484 GCA_964500835.1 uncultured Bacteroides sp. | reverse complement strand
CCAGGGCTCGAACCTGGACTCTTCTGAACCAAAATCAGATGTGTTGCCAATTACACCACGGGTCAAGAGTGGTTGCAAAAACCGGCTGCAAATATACAAAATATTGTAATTATTCTGCAATTCTTTCCAGCCCTTCCTCGGTCATGATCCAGGATTTTCCAGCCATATTCCAATCGGAAAGGCGGTCCACATTTCGAACGCCTTCCAGAATGTTCCTGGTATCATTATTGAGCACAACCACCTTTCCTTCAGGTACCCTTAAAATGGTTTCCACTCTTGGGAACCTCCATTTGTTGTCCAGATCCACTGAAAAATAAGGATCCAGTTTGAGGGTATTGCCCGTCATGCGAAATTTATAATTGATATTGGCTGCATTTTCCCTGGCATGATCCCATGAGCGGCCTTTTGATTCCTTTTCAACTTCTAATTTAAACTCTTTTCCATCGGTCTTTTCTATATCCAGATCTATGCGTCCATAAAAAGCTTCGGCATCTTCAAGCAGGTACCATCTATTATCGAGATCAATAATAGATTCATCATCGAGGAATTCTTCCTGAGCGTCGTTCACTGTAATGAACAGGGTATCTGATCCTGTATTCAACTCTTGGGAGAGGGTGTCTCGTCCAAAATCGGAATAGTGACTACTTTCAAAGGCAACTATGCCTATAATACACATCAGGCTAACGATCCATAACGTAATGGCCCCTATGCTCAGGCCCCGGTTTCTGGTCTTAATATTAAAGATCAACTTCACAAGCCCGTAGATCATGGCAGCTACTGGAATGAAGATCAGTAGTGTAATTGCAATCACCAGTAATGTCACGGATACGGGATCGGTAAACGGCATTAATAAATCACCCAGGGAGAAATTATACGATTCAAACGGAAATACATGTATTCCAACAAATGGAAGGGTGATTAATCCGATGAGAATCCCAATACCTGCTATGACCAGGCTGGTTCCGATGATGATAAGGATGACCTTAACGAACAGCAGAAGTATTCTTCCCAATACCTCAAAAAAATCAGAAGCGGCCCTTTCCGTGTTTTTGTAAGCTGCAGAATGTCTGGCATTTGAAACGTTTTCTTTAGCTCTTGAAACATTTTCTTTGACGTTCTCCTTGGCTTTGGATACGTTTTCTTTGACGTTCTCTTTTACATTATCGTATTCTTCACGAATTTTTTTTTCCAGGTTGGAGACATTGACCTTTTCACCACGCATCTCCAGTTTCTGTGCCGCAGTCTCTGCTTTCGGGAGGACTATCCACAAGATAATATAGACCAGGATGGATGCCCCTCCTGCAAAGAAGAATATGACGAATAGGAGCCTGAAAATAACTGAGTCAACTGAAAAATAGGCTGCCAATCCGCCGCACACACCACCAATCACTGAATTCTCAGGATCGCGGTAAAGCCGCTTGTGCCCTGAATAGGATTCATGGAAAGTGCTTTTCCTCTCTGATTCTTCGCCTGAATCTGCAATATCTTCCGGATTTCCCATGATGTCTATGACCTTATTTACGATTTCAAGGGTGATAACCTGGTTCTCACCGGTAACTCTTTCCTGGAACAATTCTGCAATTCTGGATTCAATATCGTCTATGATCTCTTTGCTCTCTTGCTTATTTGAAAAATGCCTGCTTATGGTATCCAGATAAGTTTTGAGTTTTTCATATGCATCATCATCGATATTGAAGATGATTCCGCTAAGGTTAATTTTAATGGTCTTCTTCATGGCATATGGCTTTATTTATAATTTTTAATTGATTTTACGGAGCTGATAAGGGAGTTCCACGAATCATCCAATCCCTTTAAGTAAGCCCTGCCTATTTCTGTCAGGGTATAATACTTCCTGGGGGGACCTTGCGTGCTTTCTTCCCACCTGTATTTAAGTAATCCGGCATTTTTTTGCCTGGTTAGCAGAGGATATAGTGTGCCTTCAACCACAATCAGGTCGTTTTCCTTTAAGGCATTAATGATATCTGTCGTATAAAGGTCCTTCTTAGCCAGTATGGATAAGATGCAATACTCCAGAATACCCTTCCGCATCTGTGCTTTTGCGTTCTCAATATTCATAGGTTATATTTTTAATGCGGTAATGTGCATGATAAATTTTATAGGATTGAAATTCTTTAAAATCAGAAGAGTTTTCCCTGTACTTTTAATAGTGCGGTTATTTTTACCACTGCCTTTCTGATAACTGCTGCTTTTCTTAAAGACGGAATCAATTTGAAATCCAGTCCTTCGGCTCTCCCGGTGAAAAATTCTTTTTTTCTCTTTGTCTTCAGAATACATAGTAGAGGATCGGTCATTTGGTTCCATATTCAAAAGCGAGTCGTTCTGAAAGTTAGGATCAATGATGGCTTCAGGATGAATACTCTGATGAGAAGACGGTAGAAGATCAATAGTTGTTTTTTGTCCACTAGCCTCTGTACTGTACAGCGTCACAGTCATTAACCAGAATATATATAATACTATATTTTTCATACTATTAGTTTATACAAGCAATAATCTATTGCAAAGATATATAAAAAATGTAATACCATGCAATACATAGTAGTAAAATAATTAATAATTTATAATATTTTGTATCTTGAGATCCATGGTACACAGCGGAAACATTAGAAAAATGGAATCTTCGCATGACGAAGTAATTCAATATCAATTACCACTCGGCACACATCGTGTAGAGTTCAACCGGCTCATAGGACATGAGATTCGCATGGAATATCAAGGTCAGATAAATTGTCTTAAATGTGGGAGAAAAACAAACAAATCATTTGCACAGGGGTATTGCTACCCTTGTTTTACGACAGCCCCGGAAACTGAGGAATGTGTGCTAAGACCCGAATTATGCAGGGCACAAGAAGGAATAGCAAGGGATATGGATTATGCAGCTAATCATTGCCTGAGTGAACATGTAGTATATCTCTCGCTGACTAGTGGACTGAAAGTGGGTGTCACAAGAAGTTCACAGGTACCAACACGCTGGATTGACCAGGGTGCCATTAAGGCTATCGAATTGGCAAGAACACAAAACAGATATACAGCAGGACTCATTGAGGTAGCATTAAAGGCTCATATCAACGATAAAACCAACTGGAGGAAGATGCTGGCAGGTTCGGACCCAGGTGAATGGGATCTGCTGGAGGAGAAGAAGCTTAAAGCAGAACTGGTACCTTCTGATCTTACGCATTTTGTGACAACGAATAATCACGTGACGGAACTGGTGTATCCAGTATCAAAATATCCGGAGAAAATCAAAAGCCTCAATTTTGATAAAGAAGCATCGATCAGCGGAGTGTTAACAGGAATAAAGGGCCAGTACCTCTTGTTTGAAGACAACAGGGTAATAAATATACGGAAATTTGGTGGTTACCTGGTTAGATTGGAATCAGGTATGTAATGTTACAATGCCTCGATTTCTCTGCGCAAATTCTCCCAGATCGATTCATCCATTTTTGCACCCACCTGTTCAATCACCCTACCGGCGAGGATGGCCCCTATCTTCCCACAATTTTCGAAAGTGAGATTTTTCGTGTGACCAAAAATAAAACCCGCAGCATAAAGATCTCCTGCTCCGGTAGTATCAATGGGCTTTGAAGGCCGAACGCCAGTCCGCACAATCTCGTTTCCTGTCACAACGAAAGATCCTTCTGCTCCCATTTTGGCAACCACCATCTCCACATTTTTCCCAAGTTCCAAGGCACCTTCTTCCGGGCTACTTCCACTTAAAGCCCTGATTTCTTCTTCATTGCCAAACAGGATATCCACATATGTGGATAGTATTTTTTGAAAGAATTCTTTGTTTGCTTCGACTACATTGTAGCTGGAGAGATCCAAACATATTTTCATCTGAGCATTTGATGCCAGTCTAAGGGCTTTCTCAAACATTTCCTTGTCCTGCACCATGTACCCTTCCACATAGAAGTAGTCATAGCCTTCAAAAATATCGTGGGTGATATCATCGACTGAAAGATCCACCGCTGCTCCCAGGTAAGTGGCAAATGTTCTTTCAGAATCGTTCGAGATCAATGCCATTGCTCTCCCGGTCTCGTGCATGGTGCGAAAAAGGATTGGCGTAATTCTGTTTACTTCCATGTCCTTCTTAAAGAACCTTCCCATCTCATCATTGCCCACTGTGCCCACAAAACCAGATTCAATGCCCATGTGGGCCAGTCCGTGAATGGTATTGGCTGCAGATCCACCGGAGGCCTTTGATTTGGTCAATCCTGCCGTTTCTGCATGAATATAATTTGAAGTATCCAAATCCACAAGGGTCATGCTTCCTTTTGGCAATCCAAAATTTTCCAGCATTGCGTCATCCTTAAGACATGTAATAATGTCCACGAGGGCATTGCCCATTCCCAAAACTTTTGCCATATAAGATGTAGTTTAATGCAAATATATAATTATTCCCAATGTATGGTCATGATAGGTGAATTCGGCAAGGAAGGTTTTTTGTAAAATGTATTGTTTTATTGATGAAAAGCGGTTACTTTTGCCACGCTTCATATAGCAAGGTTTACAAGGCTTTGAAATTCCTCAGTAGCTCAGTTGGTTAGAGCGGCGGACTGTTAATCCGTAGGTCGTAGGTTCAAGTCCTACCTGGGGAGCAGAAAAATGGGGTTGTCTCAGCGGGACAACCCCATTTTTGTGAATTACATCAATCCCTTCATCAATTTACAGGCATTGCTGGCACAGCTTTCGACGAATTCAATGCCTACTTTTTGTCCATTCACAATCGGAAGAGGCTATACAATCCGACTTTTCTCTTTACTGTTTTTTTTCTTTCCGGGGCCATTGCATTAATAGCCGGTGCGCTAAATCCTACTGCTGTGGCACTGACTGCAGTATCGCGTATAAACTTGCGCCTGTTCATGTACCTAATTTTTCAGGATTGAAAAGTAAAAGTGATGGAAATAGACTTAAAATCGTGATCAATCGTGCGCTTCAATTGTTTATTAATGTGTACATTCATATTTATGATCAGAATTGATCACGATCAGAAATTGTAAATTGCTAAAAATCATTAATTATGATACGTTCAAAAACAATAATGGCTTTGTTCCTTTTTGTGGGGGCTTTTGGGCAGGTATTTGCTCAGATGGACCCAAATCAGCCAATACCAAATGATGAGTCTGTCAGATACGGTGTTTTGGAGAATGGCATGACCTATTATATAAAGGCTAACCAGGAGCCGAAAGAGCGAGCCTCCTTTTATATCATTCAGAATGTTGGGGCATTGCTCGAAGAAGACTCTCAGAATGGTTTGGCTCACTTCCTGGAACATATGGCCTTCAATGGAACCAAAAATTTTCCTGAAAAAGAAATTACTGATTTTCTTGAACGGCACGGGGTTGCCAATGGTGCTGATATCAATGCATATACCAGTTTTAACGAAACGGTTTATAACCTTTCGGATGTCCCTGTAAATCTGCCGGGGGTTCTTGATACAAGCCTCCTAATCTTGCATGATTGGTCTCACTACCTGTTACTTACTGATAAAGAAATCGATGCCGAGCGAGGTGTCATTACGGAGGAGTGGAGAACCAGGCGAAATGCAGATTTTAGAATCTATGATGCTTCCTTTCCATATATGTTTCCTAACTCAAAGTATGTTCATAGGAATGTTTTAGGCGACCTTGATATCATTCAAAATTTTGAATACAATACCATAAGGGAGTTCTACCATAAATGGTATAGGCCAGATTTACAAGCGATTGCAATTGTTGGGGATTTTTTTGCAGATAAGGTGGAAGCTAAGGTTAAGTCACTGTTTTCAGAAATCCCTGCAGCAGAGAATGCTTCAGAACGCCCATTTTATGACATTCCTGACGATGACAATTTTGTATACGGATTGGTAACAGATAAAGAGATGGATCAATCCAATATATCATTTTTCATACGGCACAAAAAAGCAGAATCACACGATCAAACCCTGATGGATCACCGGGAGGAGTATATTCACTCATTGTTTAACAGCATGATGGAAATGAGGATCAGAGAATTGCTTCAAAAAGGAGATCCTCCGTTTATAATGGGTGGAATCTACCATGGAGACTTTGTGAGAGGATATGAGATCTTTAGTGTGGATGTAACGCCAAAACCAAATGAGGAGGCTCTGGCCCTATCAGCTATACTAATTGAACTGGAAAGAGTGCAAAAGTATGGGTTTACGCTGGGTGAGCTGGATCGGGCTAAATCGAATATTCTTACCAGCTGGGAGAAACACTATAAGGAAAGGGATAAAATAAACAATGAGGAATATATCCGGGATTACCAGAGTCATTTTCTCAATAGGATTGCTTTTTTATCTCCGGATGAAGGGTATAAGCTTGTTCAGGCGCTGTTACCAACGATCTCGCTGGAAGATTTTAACCAGCGTATAAAACAGTGGATAACCGATAAAAACAGGGTATTACTGATCCAGGGAACCGAGGGAGAGGGTGTGGAACATTTAAGTGAGGCAGCCTCCATGGCAGTCTTTGAACGAGTCGTTATGACTGAAATAGAACCCTACGAGGAAGAAGAGCTTGCAGAATCATTGATTTCTGAGGAGCTTGCATTAACGGAAATTACTTCGACAAAAGAACTTGAAGATTTCGATGCAATTGAGTGGACCCTGGAGAATGGAGCCCGGATTGTATTCAAACATGCGGAATTTGAAAAGGACCAGGTTCAATTGAGGGCCTACAGTATTGGAGGGAGTTCCCTCTTTGACAATGAGTATGTTCCTACATTAAATATGTTAACGAATTTAACCGGATTTTATGGAATAGGTGATTTTGATGCAACCGGATTACAGAAGATGTTATCGGGTAAGAACGTCTCTTTGCAGCTAAGCCTGGGTGGGCTCAGCGAAGGATTGTCAGGTTCTGCCAGCCCAAAAGACATGGAGGCCATGATGCAGCTATTGTACCTGCATTTTGTCAAACCCAGGTTCGATATGGAGGCCCACGAGGCCATCATGGCCAGGTATGTCGCATATATCCAAAATATGGAAAAAAATCCGCGAAAGATTATGTCTGATTCTCTGAGCCTGATCCTAACCGATTATAATCCCCGGACCCGGGTAATGAACAATGAGTTTTTAGCGGACATCGATTTTGAAAAGATTCAGGAGGTCTACACCAACCGTTTTGTGGATGCCAGTGATTTTATTTTCGTTATTGTTGGGAACATGAAGGCAGAGGAGGTAAAAGCGCTTTCTCAGAAGTATATTGGGGCAATACCTGATTTGGACCGCCAGGAGACCTGGGTCGACCGTGGAGTTAATGAACCGGAAGGCAGAGTTGAAAAGGTGATTCCCATGGTGCTTGAAACTCCTAAAGCGAACGTGAATATTGTCATCAATAACGAGATGGAATATAATCCGTACAACCGCATGGTCATGAGAGTAATAAAAGGAGTGCTTATTCTTCGATATGATGAAACAATTCGGGAAGAGGAAGGAGGAACCTATGGGGTAAGATTAAGCACAAGTTTAAGCCGCTGGCCAAGTGAAAAAGGTTCGATGCAAATAAGATTCGATTGTGCACCAGAAAGGTACGGAGATCTGAAAGAATTGGTGTACAAAGAATTAGCTAATTTAGCAAAGGATGGACCTTCAGAAGAGGACCTTTCCAAAACTATTGAAAATATTCTTAAGGACCGGGAGGAAAGCAAAGAGCACAATGCCTATTTTCTTTCAAATATTTATAATTACTATGTATACGGTATTAATTTCGATGATCCCGTCAATTTCGAGGATATCCTGAATAATCTTACTGCCCAGGATGTGAAAAAGGTCATGGGTAACTTCTATACCGATCCCAACATTGTAGATGTGGTATTTGTTCCAAAAGAGGAGGCTGGCCTGTAACCCCTGCCTTTTATGAACGGGTTTTCTAACATCCTATCTGCTTAATTCGAAGAAATGAATGTGCAGGGAACTTAAAAAAGACCGTGAATGGTTGCATCAATCTTATCTATGACCGTACTCAGATCTTCGGCTTGATCCCTGAAGTTCAGGTTATCAACATCCACAATCAATAATTTACCAAGGCTGTAAGTTTCCACCCATGCTTCGTAACGCTCATTGAGGTGTTTCAGGTAATCAAGCCTGATGTTGTTTTCATATTTACGGCCTCGCTGTTGAATCTGCTCGACCAGAGTTGGAATGGTTGCACGCAGGTATATAAGCAGGTCTGGTGGTTCAATTAACGAGCTCATCAGGTTGAACAAGGCGAAGTAGTTTTCAAAATCTCTGGTACTCATCAATCCCATGCTGTGCAAGTTGGGAGCAAAGATGTATGCATCTTCGTAAATGGTTCGATCTTGTATGATCTTTTTGCCTGACTGGTGAATCTTTACTATTTGGCTGAATCGGCTGTTGAGAAAGTAAATCTGCAGGTTGAAAGACCATCTCTGCATATCCTGGTAAAAATCGTTTAAATAGGGATTATCATCCACATCCTCATATTGGGCTTCCCATCGATAATGTTTGGCCAGGAGACTTGTAAGCGTAGTCTTACCGGACCCAATGTTCCCTGCAACAGCTATATGCATGCGTATTCAATTAAGGTGAGACTCAGACTAAAGATAATAACTTTTATTGGGTTAAAATATCTGACAGCTCATCTAAATATTTCCGATCGTTGGACAATCGTGGAATTTTATTCTGTCCTCCCAATTTATTTCTTTTCTGCATCCATCTGTAGAAGGTTCCTTGCTCTACAGATGCAACAACAGGCTTCATCAGTGTGATGTTCTTAAGCCGTTTCGCTTCATAGTCCGAGTTTACGGAACAGAGTGATTTATCAAGCACGTTGCTAAAATGGTCCAAACTGTCTGGTGGAGTATCAAATTCAATCATCCATTCATGTCCACCTTTTGAACTAGTACTCATATACAATGGGCCTGCCGTATACTCCTTGATGGAAGCCCCGGTCGCTTGGCAAGCTTCCATCAGGGCTTTTTCTGCGTTATCCAGAATTACTTCTTCACCAAAGGCGTTTATATAGTATTTAGTACGACCGGATATCTTTATTCGATGAGGAAACATGGATGTGAATACAACGGTATCGCCAATCATATAGCGCCATAATCCACCGTTTGTGGTAATAATCATGGCATAATTTACTCCCTTCTGGACTTCTGCAATGGTATAGGCCGGGGGATTTGGATCGCCGAGTTTATCCAATGGAACGAATTCATAAAATATACCCAGGTCCATCATAAGCAGCATATCATCCCTGTTCAGTTCGTCCTGGATCCCGAAGAAACCTTCAGAAGCATTATACGTTTCCAGATAATTCATTTTATCAGATGGGATAAGTTTGTCAAACTGTTCCCTGTATGGGGTAAAACTCACCCCGCCATGGGTGAAAAGTTCCAGATTTGGCCATACCTCAAGTACATTTGATTTTCCGGTAAAATCAAGGATCGACTTCAAAAGCACCAGGTTCCATGAAGGGACACCCGCAATACTTGTAACATTTTCATGTATTGTGTGGTTAATAATCTTTTCAAGCTTTTCTTCAAAGTCAGAAATCAACGCAATTTCCGCAGCTGGAGTACGTATAATATGTGCCCAAAAAGGAAGGTTTTCTATGATCACTGCAGAAAGGTCTCCAAAATATGATTGATTGCTGAATTTATTCACCTCAGCACTTCCTCCCAGAGTGAGTGTTTTCCCTTTTAAGATGCCATTCTCCGGACGCTCCCTTGTATAAAAAGCGACGACATCTTTGCCACCGCGAAAATGACAATCTTCAAGAGCTTCGTTACTTACAGGGATGAATTTACTTTTATCGGAAGTTGTGCCGGAAGATTTGGCAAACCATTTGATCTCTGAGGGCCATAACAGGTTTTGTTCCCCTTCCCTTAACCGGCTGATGTACGGTTTCAGATCATCATAAGTACTTATAGGTACCCGTTGTTGGTATTCTTCAATGGTATGAACAGTATCGTAATGATATTTAACTCCCCAGGCGGTTTTGGAACCCTGATCCAATAGCTTATTAAACACATCATGCTGCACGTCAAACGGGTATTTTTTGAATAGCTCAATCTGGTGGAGCCGTTTCACATTTACCCAAGAAATAATGGAGTTCAGAAGTGGCATGAAGGGATTCCTTAGAGAATCAGCATGGCATCACCGTAAGTACCGAATTTGTACTCCTCCTTGATAGCAACCTGGTAGGCTTCCAATAGGTAGTTATACCCTGCAAAGGCAGATACCATCATCATGAGGGTTGAGTAGGGCAGATGAAAGTTCGAAACCATCCTGTTGGGTACGCTAAACTCATATGGGGGAAAAATGAATTTATTTGTCCATCCATCGAATTCCTTTAAGAACCCATCCGTCGAGACCGAGCTTTCCAGAGTGCGCATGACAGTTGTACCCACTGCGCAAATATTCCTTTTTTTCTCTTTGGCGGCGTTCACAAGATCTGCGGCACGCTTCTCAATCATGATTCTCTCCGAATCCATCTTATGTTTTGTGAGATCCTCCACATCCACTGTGCGGAAATTACCAAGACCTACGTGCAGAGTGATATAAGCAAAATCAATCCCTTTAATTTCGAGTCGTTTCAGCAATTCCCGGCTGAAGTGCATGCCTGCTGTGGGGGCGGCAACGGCACCTTCGTGTTTTGCAAAAACAGTCTGGTAGCGCTCCTTATCCTCCGGTTCAACCTTTCTCTCAATAAATTTGGGAAGCGGAGTTTCGCCGAGCTCAAAAAGTGTTTTCTTAAATTCGTCATAGTCTCCGTCATAGAGGAACCTGAGAGTTCTGCCACGTGAGGTGGTATTGTCGATGACTTCTGCAACCAGGACATCATCTTCGCCGAAATAGAGTTTGTTGCCAATCCTGATTTTACGCGCAGGATCAACTAGTACGTCCCAGAGCCTCTGCTCTCTATTTAGCTCCCGCAGAAGAAATACTTCAATCTCAGCGCCGGTTTTTTCTTTGTTGCCATATAGGCGGGCAGGAAATACTTTGGTATCGTTAAAGGCCATCACATCCTGATCATCAAAGTATTCGATGATATCCTTAAATGTCTTATGCTCAATCTTTTTTGAATCGCGGTGAAGGATCATTAAACGGGATTCATCGCGATTTTTGGCAGGAAATTTCGCTACCAACTCCTGTGGTAATTCGAATTTGTATTGGGATAACTTCATTTTCAGGATAGGATTATTTTTAATGATGCAGGCATCGTTATACGTAAAAAACGGAATTTTGTTACAAAAGTTTAAGGTTTTCAATAAAATTCTCGATGGAGACAGCGTGGTCCACAGAATGAGGCCCGATTTTAGTTCGCCGGAGCCCTGTGAGGTGAGCTCCGGAATGAACATAATTTCCTATGTCCCGGGCCAAAGAACGGATATATGTGCCCTTGCTACATTCCACGTGAATGGTAAGA
>CAZCQL010000082.1:0-7973 GCA_964500835.1 uncultured Bacteroides sp. | reverse complement strand
GCGGGTTTCCAGATCAAAAGAGGGAGTTGTAGCTCCAAAGATGATATCCGCATCATAGGTTTTGTCGAGATCCTGGTACTGCATGATTTGTTTGGTAGCCTTTCCTGTGCAAATAATTACCAGTCCAGTGGCCAATGGATCAAGCGTACCCGTATGTCCTACTTTGATTTTCTGGATACCAAGATAAGACCTGAGAGATCTGCGTATCTTATTGACAACATCGAACGAAGTCCAGTTAAGTGGCTTATCGATAAAAAGAACGGTTCCATCAAGGAATGTTTCCGGCTTAGCGAATTCCATGAAATCAGGCAAATACGATTGATATGATGCCAACAATGGCGCAATATAGAGCAAACCAGTAAAGATTTCCTTTTTTAACAAGATTTATCATCCATGTGCAGGCCAGTAATCCTGATACATACGCAGCAAGGAATCCAACGATTAAAACCAGGACAGTGATTCCTCCTTCAACCGGGCTGGCAGACAGTGATAAAATATCGAGAAATGCGGCTCCGATAATGGGTAATAGTACCATGAGAAATGAAAATCGTGCCACTTCACTTCTCTCATTTTTCAACAACAAACCTGTCGAAATAGTCGCTCCGGACCTGGAGATACCCGGGACTACTGCGGCTGCCTGGGCTATACCCATGATCAGAGCATCCAGGTAGGGGATCTTTTTATTACCGGCTTTTACTAATTGTGTAGAAATTAGCAGTAGAGCTGTTACGAGCAACGCTCCTCCTACAAGCGGCATATTACCAGAGAATAATGACTCAACTTCCTCCCGGAACAGTACTCCCACAAGAAGGACCGGAATCATGGAGACCAGGATTTTCAAAAAATACTTTGTCTCTGCATTCCACGTAAAGGCGAAGAGTCCAGCGGAAATATTCTTAATATCCTTATAGAAAACAGTAATTGTACTAAGCACAGTGGCAAAATGAACAAGCACTGTAAATGTAATGTCTTCCTTCAATTCAACATTGAGCAAAACTTTTCCAAGTTCCAGATGCCCGCTGCTGCTTACGGGCAGAAATTCAGTGAGTCCCTGAACTAATCCAAGGATCAGGCCTTCTAACCAAGTCATTTATAGCAAAAATATTATTCTTTATCACGTGTCGATTTAGGCTTTTTCATAATAGCCCAGATCTCGAAGATAAATCCTGCGAGGACTACAATGGGAGCAAGGGTGATCCGGCGGAAGCTGAATAACTCATCTTCGTTGAATATGGTGGGATCTTCCGATTTGCCTCCCATCATCAGGATAAATCCAAGGACAATGATTGCAAATCCAATTACCAGAAGGATATAGTTTTCCTTACTTAAAGCAAAGTTTTCCTTGCCTATGTTCTTTTTACTCATAGCGCTTATCTTAGTAAAGCTTATCGCTTTTAATGTTTAGATACTTATTAACTGCAAAGAAAGTTGAAATCCAGTTAATGAGCACACCCATTAGTATTACACCCAGGGCCAAAAAGGCCATCATTTCGTAGTCCCGAATTGAGATCACTCCCTCGAATTGTTCCTGAAGAAGGTAGACCAGTCCTAATATGATCGTTAACGCTACCAGGCTTCCTGTAAAACCGCTGGCAGCTCCCCTGTACAGGAAGGGCCTTCGAATAAACCCTCTGGTGGCTCCTACTAGCTGCATGGTGTTAATGATGAATCTTTTCGAGTAAATGGAGAGCCTGATAGTGTTGTTAATTAAAGTAACAGATATCAGCGTAAGGAGTATGGAAAAACCCAGTATAACCAGGCTGATCTGTCGTATGTTTTCATTGAGGGCATACAGCAATGATTTCTTATAGTACACTTCTTCAATGGTATCATATTGCATTAGATCCTGTTCAATAATTGTTACTGAATCGGGATTTGCCCATGGTTGGTGCAAACGAACTCTGATAGAGGGTGGCAGCGGATTGTATCCCAGGAAACGGATGAAGTCTTCTCCAAGCATTTGTTCGGTTTCCAGTGCAGCTTCCTCTTTGGTAATATATTCTGTTGAGAGAATATATACCCTGGCATCAAGAATTTTTTGAAGCTGATAGATATCGGCTTCTTTTACATTCTCTTTAAGGATCACATTGAATCCAATGCTCTCCATTACCTGTTTTTTGATATTTTGTCCGTTAATTAGCAGCAGCCCAACCAGCCCAAGCAGCAGCAAGACTAGTGAAATACTGATGATTGAGGTGAAATATGAGCTGCGGATCCTCCGGGAATATGTCCTGTTCTCCTTCTTTGGCATTGCCTGAAAAAATGGCTGGGGCAAAGATAGGTATAATTTAGGTTACACCCGATGGTTTCGAATTAATCGACAATTTTTGTCCAGCCAAAATTATCTTCAATATCGCCGTTTTGAATACCAACCAGTGTCTGGTAAAGTTTCGTGGTCACCGGTCCGGGACTTAGTTCATTGCCATATGTATAGGTGATATCATTATCGAGGTCGACAATTTTACGGAATGGAGTGATAACAGCTGCAGTTCCGCAGGCACCTGTCTCCTCAAATTCAACCAACTCCTCTACCGGTACTGGACGAATTTCCGTTTTCATGCCCATGCTTTCGGCCAACGTCTGCAAACTTTTATTTGTAATAGAAGGGAGGATGGAATGGGATTTTGGAGTAACGTACGTATTGTCCTTGATCCCGAAGAAATTAGCAGGGCCGCATTCGTCAATGTACTTTTTCTCTCTGGCATCAAGGTACATCGTCGTGGCAAAACCCTTGTTATGAGCCTTCAATATGGAAGTCATGCTAGCTGCATAATTACCCCCTACTTTCAGATGACCTGTACCTAATGGTGCCGCGCGATCATGATCCCTGCAAATCATCACATCCACCGGTTTGAATCCTTCCTTGAAGTAAGGGCCTACGGGCATTACAAATACAATTAAGGTAAACTCGCGTGAAGGTCTGACACCCACTTCAGGTCCGGTCCCAATAAGCAAAGGACGGATATAAAGTGAGGCACCGGTGCCGTAAGGAGGAACATACTTTTTATTTAAAGTGATTGCTTTCTCAACTGCTTCCATGAATAGTTCTACCGGAACTTCAGCTAGCAAAATTCCTTTGGCGGATTGAATCATCCGCTTTGCATTTTCATCGTGCCGGAAGAGTCTGATATGGTTGTCGTTCCCTTTGAAGGCTTTCAGTCCCTCAAAAGATTCCTGACCATAATGCAGGCAGGTGGCCCCCACATGAATAGGAAAAGTGTCCTCTGAAAAAACCTCCAGGTTGCCCCATTCCCCGTTCCGGTATACGCACCTGACATTGAAGTCAGTCTTGATGATATTAAATCCCAGGTTTTTCCAGTCGAGCTCCATAACTCATCTTATTTGAGGTTGAAATAAGCAATCAAAAGTAAACATTCCAACCCTCAGCGCCAATTATGCTTAGATGTTTTAAAAGGATGTTCTATATCCACCTTTCCTCTTCAAGGATAGCCATCTGATCTTTGCCTGGGATCTCACGCAGTCTCTGCCCAGCCAATGTAAAAAATTCGAAACCAAACAACAGTTCCAATTGCTGTTTCTTAAATTGTTGCCCATTGATTTTGTTGCCCGTTTCTTTTAATTCCTGAAAGAGCAATTTGATATCCGCTGTGTAACCGGGCCGGCCAACGTATTCCATTTTTGCATCAATCATGATCTTCTCAAGCTTATTAGTTGGGTTGAATGGCATCTTAGCGGACAGAATCAGATTGCATATCTGGTCTATCTGAGTTTCGCTGTATTTAAAATGAGGCAAGATCTCCCGGGCGAGTACCAGTGACCGGTTCTCAAAATTAGTGATTGATTGGGTCAAGCCGGTAAAAAACATAAGTGTGGCGGTGCATATTAGCAATCGCTCTTCTTCTTCCATCTCCTCTGCCTTACAGAGCAGGAAAGACTGGTTGTAGACCCTTCTGACATAGTCAGATTTGTGGAAATGGAGGGTCCCTGGCAACTTGTCCAAAAATTCTGTGAATATCTTTTCTTCGAGATCACCTAACCTGAGAAGCTGTAGCTTAGTGAAGAATCTCTTGTTTGGAATTTCTTTCAGATCCACTGCCAGTTCGGGGCGAAGGCCATTCACATAATACATGTCAATGTTCCCTTTGTATTTGACTGGAAGCTTCCCCCGGTATTCACAAATGAAATACTCTTTTACCATTCCATAAGTGATTGCCGAAATATTCACTTTTCCGGCAGTCCCTGAAGATTCCATTCTGGAGGCCGTGTTTACTGTGTCGCCCCAAATGTCATATGAAACTTTTTTATGCCCTACCACTCCGGCGATTACCGGTCCGGTATGGATCCCTATCCTTAAGTCCCAAATATCGGCCTTGGAAGTTTTTAAATGCTGCATATAGGACTGCATTTCAATGGCCGCCAGAACAACCTCAACTGGATTGGTACTGTTTTTTTCCGGAATACCACCAGCGGCCATGTAAGCATCACCTATGGTCTTAATTTTTTCGATATTGTATTTTTCAACCACTGAATCAAAATGGAAAAAGAATTTATCCAGCTCATCTATTAATACTTCCGGATTCATCTTCTCTGCAATTTGCGTGAATCCCTGGATATCTGAGAAAAGAACGGTGGCACGTTCGTACTTGTCCCATTTTGCTTTTCCCGAGGACTTAATCTGTTGTGCAGTTTTCTCAGGCAATATTTCAGCCACAAGTTTATCCGACTTTTCTTTCTCTAAAGCCAGGTCATCGAACTTTCTCTGCATCCGGAGAGATACCCGTGATTCGGCCTGCTGGTAGCCGAGTAACCTCCATTTACGTATCAAAAAAAGAGCCAGTAAAAAAAGAAGCCCATAGATTGAATAGGCATACCAGGTACTGTAAAAAGGAGGGGGAATGGTAAACTTTGCTACAACAGGTTCAGATACTCTACCGTAAAGATCTCTGGCTTGGGCATAGATGCTGTAATCGCCATGTTTTAAATTGTTGAATGCAACATTTCTGTTGTTGTCCCAGGGCGACCACTCCTCATTATTGGGAATCAGTTTGTACCTGAATGAGGGTTCTGGCACACTTTGAAATTCAAGTCCGGCTAAATAGAACTCAACGAGGTTATCAAAGAGCGTTCTTTTTTCGATATGTAGCGGGACACTCGCTGTATAGTTTTTTAATTCGCGCACATCAAAAAAAGAGATTTTATTCCGACCGGTAATTAGAAGCAGGCTGTCCTTTACGGCCAGATTTAAAATTTCTCCGATGTTTTGGAGAACTGGGAATGAAAGCTGATCCTCCGAAGGTTCATCTATGTCGGTTGCTAGAATCACACGGGACCTGTATTTGCCGTCGTGTTGCACAATCCAATATTCACCTTGTCTGCCAGCAAGAATAACATCTGAACCTGACAAGATCCTGGCTTTCTGGTCCCAGGGAAGGGGCAAAAAAGTCTCTTCACCTTTTTCATAAATGTATACCTGATTGTTCCCAACAAGGTAAAGCTCTCTGCCGAGAGGCACCAGTCTGAATAACAACTCATCCATGTGAAAGGAAATTGGTACTGCCTTGTCCAGGTTCTTTAAAGTCTTGTATACCCCATTCCTGCAAAGGAAAAAGACCTGATCGTTGTACCGGACAAATGAGTGAGATGAGGAAAGAGAGGAATCTATGATTGTTGAGTTCCACCCATTTTCATCTAAATTGTAACGCAGTAATCCCTTTTCACTGGAAGCAATCAGAGTGTTATTCTGAAGCGCCTGGATCCCCGTAAAACTTCCATCATCGACCACCTGCACTTCTCCATTATTGACGATGTGAAGGTGTTCGATCCCGGCAGCATAAACCTGGTCACCAAAAGCAGTGAGTAAATGAATTGACTCTTTATCCTCCCCGGTGAGGTTGGTTATTTGCAATCTGTTAAGATTTGCATCCCCCTGTTCGACACTGAATATCCCCTGGCTTGTCCCCAGAAAAACCAGTTCATTTGAGATAAGAGATGTGAGTATTCGACCAGTTTCAAAGGATTCAATATCCAGGACGTTGAGCGGGGAAGGATAATTTATTTTGTGTAGCGTGTGAGAACCCAGGATCCAGATCTCCTGGTCTTCACGAACAATGATTTGTTGTATCTCTCTATCAGGAAGGCCCTCTTTTATCCCCAGGCGGTTTATTAATTTTCCATGAAGGGTAAAAATTGATATCCCCTCACCTTCAACATCCACAAGCACCAAATCGTCCTTGACCCTGTCTACAAATGTAATCTGGCCTGTCGATTCAAATGTCGATTCAAGAAGTGGCAAAGAGCCAGAATCAGTCAGAGAGTAAAGGTCACCCGTGGAGGTAAGAATTAAGATTCTGTCCTCCTCAGATCCCATTAAAATTACCGATTCGCCTCCAATCTGGTCCTGGCCCAAAAATTCCAGGAATTCATTTCCATCCCACCTCATGATCCCTATGTCATCAACCGCCAGGTAGAGTTCATCATTCACCTGATAAAAGTGGGTCCGTGCCCCATGAAAAGTGAACAAATCTGACCTGGTTTTTGATAAGGAGTATACCCCCTTGTCAGAGATGACGAAATAATGATTCTGGAACCTGACTAACCCAGACGGAAGAAATGAACGCTGCGAGGCAGGGATCCAATGCTTACGTGATTGTATATGATAATCTGGATTTTCAGCCCTGATTAAATAACCTACATCATCTTCAGCTGCATAGAATAAAGTGTCTGAATCTCCGCCAGTTACATAAACCGGGCCGTTCATATGAAGATGAATGGAGCTCTTTCCGTCTAAGATGGACAGTCCGTTCTCCTTTCCAATAAATAGATGACCATAGTCATCCAGATAAAAGGATTCGTTAGGTATATCATTGTATTGAGACGGTAGCTTAATTTCCTGTATCCAGGGGGTGAGATATAAACTCCTATCCTGAGCGATTCCCCAATTGAAGCAGTGTTCACAAGCTATGAGCAGAAAAAAAATCAAGCAATTCCTATATGACTTGAAAAATAAATTCATAACTTGTGATTCGTAGGGTCCCCTCTTCCATCGGCTGTATCAAAAATATAAAAATAATAGTTACCCTACATTGAAAACAAAACTATAGGATATTTATGGAAAAGTTAGAAAGGCCAATTATTGTACCGTGGGATTTTTCGCAGGTGGCTGAGAACGCTTTTCAGCATGCTGTAAATATTTCCAAGGCTCTAAACAGAGATATTCTCCTCCTTCACATTGTTGCTGAAAAGAAAGACCACGAAGGAAAAAAAGGCGAATTGGAGGCTTCCTCCGAAAAACTTGGAAAAGAGTATGGCAAAAAGCCATTTGTAGAAATAGTGGACGGAAGTATTTTTAAGGCTATTGGTGATACGGCTAAAGAGAAGAAGGCAGAAATGATCATCATGGGAACCCACGGGATGAAGGGAGCTCAAAAACTATTTGGAAGTAAGGCACTAAAAGTAATTGTTTCTTCACGAATTCCATTTCTTGTTGTCCAGGATAAACCTACTAAGGATAAAATCGATACCATCTTGTTACCTATTGATTTTAAAAGAGAGAACAAAGAGAAAGCAAATTGGATTTATTACCTGGCCAGAAATTTTGGAGCCAGATTTGTTATTCTAAAATCAAAAGCAAGGGATAAGGGATTCAGAAGAAAAGTCCTTTCCAATATAAAATACATTGAATCGTTCCTGAAAGGTCACGATGTTGAATATAAGATATTGACTGCATCGGGCAAGCAAAGCTTTAAAAAGGAGATTATTCATATTGCGAAAGAAGAGCAGGCCGATCTGGTCCTTGTGATGGCCACCCGGGATATCAGGTGGGTGGATTACCTGATGGGAGCTCCTGAACAGTATCTACTTGCTAATCCGGAGAACCTGGCGATAATGTGCATGAATCCGAAACCGGCAAAAATTGCAGGAGGATTCAGAGCTACAGGTAGCAGATAATCCTAAAGAATTTAATCATAGAATTCCTCGAGGCTCTGCCTCGGGGTCAGAGGAAAGTTAAGAAA
>CAZCQL010000081.1:0-19905 GCA_964500835.1 uncultured Bacteroides sp. | reverse complement strand
TATCCAACAACGATAAACCGAATGGCCGATGGCTAAAGTTATTGCAATAGCAAATCAGAAGGGAGGCGTAGGGAAAACCACCACGGCAATTAACCTCGGTGCAAGCCTGGCTGTGCTGGAGAAGAAGGTGCTGATCATTGATGCAGATCCTCAAGCCAATGCAACTTCCGGAACCGGATTTGATATCAAAAAAGTGAAGACCAGCATCTATGAGTGCCTGATTGAGGATGCCGATCCCCGGAAAATCATTCTTAACAGTGAGATCAATTCGTTGGATTTGATTCCTTCCCACATTGATCTTGTGGGTGCTGAGATTGAAATGCTGAATATGAATGAGCGGGAGTATATGTTGAAAAACGTTATCGAGCTGGTCAGGAGTGACTATGATTATGTGTTAATCGATTGTTCTCCATCCCTTGGGTTGATCACCGTAAATGCACTTACGGCAGCCGATTCTGTCATCTTACCGGTTCAGTGCGAGTATTTTGCACTGGAAGGTTTGGGGAAACTGCTGAACACCATTAACATCATTCAACGGGGTCTGAATCCCAATCTTGAGATAGAAGGTTTTCTTCTTACCATGTATGATGCCCGGTTAAGGCTTTCCAATCAGGTGGTAGATGAGGTACGCAAACATTTTCAGCAAATGGTTTTTGAGACCATCATCCAGCGGAATATCAAATTAAGTGAAGCACCCAGTTTCGGAAAACCGGCAGTTCTGTATGATGCCGAATCACGAGGTGCAGTGAGTTACCTGAACCTGGCCAGAGAAATCCTCCAGAAGAATGAGGAAACGCGACTGAAGCAAGAAGAAAAAATAATGGATTAATTACACATAGGAATGGCAAAGAAGAATGCATTGGGAAGAGGATTGGGAGCATTGATCGATGTTTCAGATGATCAACAGGACAGGCAACTACTCCATTCACCATCCGCGGTCAGTGAGATACCTTTAAAGAGTATTTCTGTAAATCCCTTCCAGCCCCGTACTTCTTTTGATGAGGAGGCACTGAACGAATTGGTGATGTCGGTGGAAGAGCATGGGATTATACAACCAATCACCATTCGCCGGGCTCCGGATAACACGTTCCAGCTGATCACCGGAGAGCGGCGCCTGAGGGCTGCTGAGAAGGCCGGACTTAAAAGGATTCCTGCGTACGTTCGTGAAGCAGGAGATGAAAATATGCTGGAGCTGGCACTGGTTGAGAACATTCAGAGGGAAGACCTGGATTCCATCGAGGTTGCCATATCCTATCAGAGGCTCATCGAAGAGTTCAGCCTTACCCAGGAAGGATTAGGAGAAAGGGTGGGGAAGAAGCGGGCAACTATTGCCAACTACCTGAGGCTATTGAACCTGCCTGTTGAGATCCAGACAGCCATTCGTGAGAAAAAGATTTCCATGGGACACGCAAGGGCCCTGGCCGGTATTGAGGATAAAAGATTTCAATTAAAAGTGTTTGGCAAGATCCTTTCCGATGATCTCTCTGTTAGAAAGGTAGAGAGCCTGGCTCAGAAGGCAAAAACAGAGGAGCTGGGTGATTCGGACACCGGTGATGAGCAAAGATCTGATTACGAAGATCTCAGAGGCCACCTTTCACACTATTTCGGAGCCACAATCGAGTTTAAACGGAGCAATAAAGGGATAGGTCGCATCGTTATTCCCTTTAAATCGGACGAGGACTTGCAGCGTATTGTAAGCATACTCGATAAACCGGGTAAATGAACAGGATCTTTCTTACAGTTCTTCTTATTTCAATCCTTTCCATTCCGGCCTTCAGCCAGGAAGCTGATTCCATTCGGGCCCTCAGCCAGGAAGATGATTCCATTTCACATATTCGAAGGTTCGATTCCACATCGATTGCCATTTATCCGGATCTTCGCAGTGCAGATACCCTTGTGCGAGAGGATTCAGTGGAGGTAATGCAACCCGATTTTAGCCACTCCCCTTCAAAGGCCATCATGTTTGCGTTAGTTCTCCCTGGCCTCGGTCAGGCTTACAACAAAAAATATTTTAAGATGCCTCTGGTCTGGGCAGCCTTCGGGGCCTTGGGCTATTCCATTGCCTACACCACCAAAGAGTACCAGAAATCCAGTGGCGAATATGCGCTTAATCCGGACGAACTTAATGAAAGATACATCCGGTACTGGAGAAGAAATGTGGAGCTGAGTTATATTGGGTTAATTGCCGCATATGCCCTTCAGGTGGTTGACGCGTATGTGGATGCCCAGCTGTACAGCTGGGATGTGAGTGAAAACCTCTCGATGAGAGTTGCCCCCTCCCTTCAACCACTCATGGTACCGGCCAGCCTGACAGGCCAGTCTTACGGATTTACCTGTCGCTTAAATTTGAAAGGAAGATGATAAGAAATACCAACCGGATTTGCTTTAGGATTTTTACAGGATTGTGGATCACGGCAGTTCCACTATGCCTGAATGCACAGGATAAGAATGACACACTCGCCACCCCTGACACCTTTACCGCCATCGATACCACTGCCACCTTTGATACACCTGATGCGCCGGGCAGCCTTGATTTCATTGATTCTTTTACCATGGAAGGTGAAGTGGAACTAAAGACAGCTGACAATCTTGACAGCCTTCTCAATCTGTGGTATGTGAACCAGTCCCTCGAAACAGCAATCGATGATTACTCTCCGGAATCTGACACTCTCATTCCCGATTTTTCCGATTCGGTTTATTTAAAACGGCTCTCCGAGATACCCTCCGTAATCGATCTCACCTACAACCGAATTGTAAAAAATTACATCAATGTATATACCCGGAAACGGAGGGAACAGGTAAGGATCATGCTTGGATTATCGGATTACTACTTTCCTATATTCGAGGAAATTTTCGATTATTATGGGATTCCATATGAGCTTAAATACCTGTCAATCATTGAGTCGGCACTGAACCCCAGGGCTGTTTCCCGGGCAAGTGCGGTGGGTACCTGGCAATTTATGTACAGTACAGGGAAACACTACGGCCTGACCATCAATTCTCTGGTGGATGAGCGGCGTGATCCGGTGGCTGCCACCCATGCAGCAGCCAAATTTCTGGTTGACCTGTATAAGATCTATAACGATTGGACGTTAGCCCTGGCGGCCTATAACTGTGGTCCTGGCAATGTAAATAAGGCCATCCGCCGGTCAGGCGGGAAACGCAATTTCTGGGATATTTATTACTTCCTGCCCAGGGAAACCCGCGGATATGTTCCTGCATTTATAGCGGCTACCTATGCCATGAATTTCTATCGGGAGCACCTTATTAAAAAGGCGCCTTTGCAATTTCCACAGCATACCGATACCATTGTGGTGCATGAACCGGTACATCTGAGGCAGGTGGCGGAAGTTCTTGGGATCCCCATCTCCCAATTGCGCGATATGAATCCCCAATACCGTCAGGATATTGTACCAGCCACCTCAAGAATCGGGTACGCGGTAAAAATTCCTCTGAACCGCTCTGCTTCTTTCATTGATCTGCAGGACAGTATTTTTGCATACAAGGATTCGCTGTTTTTTGACAAAGGAAAGCTGGTCGCCTCACCACAGCGGTACACATCTGCATACAGGGTTGACCTCCCTGCTGACACATACGACAAACTACATTATACAGTCCGGTCGGGTGATAATGTGGGGTATATAGCAGACTGGTATGATGTGAGGGCATCAGATCTGCGATACTGGAACAACATCCGCCGGAACATGATCCGGACAGGACAGAAGATAGTCATCTACAAACCCAAAGGAAAAACGGCTCATTACAAAGGACTGAACAATATGAGCTTCGTTGAAAAGCAGCGATTCGCAGGCAGGACAACCTCCGCTTCCGGATCCGCAGCTACAGGATCGACCCATACCGGGTCGGGATCCTCCGCTTCGCGATCGAACCCATCAGGATCAACAAATTCCGGATCCGCAGATGCTACCAGAGAATACATCATCTATACCGTGAGACAGGGAGACTCTTTGTGGGAGATCGCAAGGAATTATCCCGGAACTTCGGAAACAGATATCGCCCGATTGAACAACATCGGCAACTCTTCGAAAATCAGACCCGGACAGGTGATACGGATCAAACCAAAGGAATAATCCTGCATTTGCAATTCTCCATGTGAGATGTATATTTGTATATGAAGCCAATACGGACCTTCATTTTCTTCGCAGTAATTTTGCTGTTGATCTCCATCTTCGCATTCCTGATACCGCCACAAGGCATTGGTATCACCGGTGACCACCGTATCACATTTCTCAATTTTTCTGACCTTTTGCGCAAGGACACCCTGGATAAGTCGGAGAATGTGGAACGGCTCCTGGCAGCGTCCATGGTCACAGACGATCCCGAAGCTGACCCCGGGTTTTTAGCACCTGATGCGGGGGTGGAGGAATCCCCGGGATCGGTCATAGCACCTGCCAATGCCGACAGTTTGCAACAGTCGGTGTATCAGATCCAATTTGCAGATGGGGAGAAAGATCTGCTGGATCCTTTTTTTGAGGAACTTAATGCCATTAAAACCGGAAAGGCGCAACGCACCAGGATTCTGCATTTTGGTGATTCACAACTGGAGAATGACCGGATGACATCCTTAATCAGGTACAGGTTGCAAAAGCAATTTGGGGGAACAGGGTGTGGGCTGGTCCAGGCAATTCCCCTTTATTGGGGAAACATGGCTTATACCCAGGACCAGCAAGGAGAATGGCTTCGATATACCTATTTTGGGAAGCGGGATTCAACCATTCGTCACAATTCCTATGGAGTGATGGGCGCCTTTGCCTCTGTCCCTCTACCAGTTAAGGGGGAGTGGCCCATGCTTCACTACCGTTTCAATACCTCCCGTCGCAGTGGCCAATGCGACCGCATCAGAATATTTTTGCACTCCTATGTCGCGGATGCTTCTGTGGTGTTCCAGGTAAACGATACCATTGCAGATACCCTTCAGCATATCTCGGATGGATTCAACGTACTGGACTACAGGCACCATGGATTGGTGAAGGATCTGAAACTGTATCTGAAATTGGATGAAGGCGGTAGGATTTATGGGATCTCCTTTGAATCGTATGAAGGATTGCAAATGGATAATATTGCCATGCGGGGTGGGTCCGGACTTATTTTTACTAAAATGAACCGGGTACAGCAGCAACTCATGATGGACCGCTTGTCGCCAGGACTGATCATGTTACAATTTGGAGGAAATGTGGTCCCCTATATGAATCCCCGGTACTATCAGCGGGCATTTAAAAAGGAGCTCCAGTTCTACAAAGAGATTTGTCCGGGAGTGCCTGTCATCGTGATAGGGCCCTCGGACATGTCGGTCAGGGGAAAGGGGGTTTTCAATACCTATCCAGGCCTGGAATCCATCAGGGATGCACTTAGATATGCCGCACTGGAGAGTGGGTACGCATTTTGGGATCTTTACGAAGCAATGGGAGGTAGAAATTCAATGCAGTCCTTTGTGCATACCGATCCGCCCCTGGCACGCACCGATTATATTCATTTCACCAACCTGGGAGTAAACCTTATGGGGGAGATGTTCCACAATGCGCTTATGCTTGAATACAAAAAATACATATCCCAAAAAAGGAACCATTGAGTCAGATTCTGGTCGATATATTCCTGTTCAACCCGGAAAAGCCACTGATTTTTACCCGGTTCTTTTTCTGGGGCTTCTATTTTATAGTCCTGCTTATATTCTCCGGATTGTATAAGCAGCGCGCAGTCAGGAATGTATTCCTTTTCGCTGCCAGTTTATTTTTCTACTGGAAAACCTCCGGACTCTTCTTTCTGATTCTGGTGTTCTCCACCGTATCAGATTTTTATCTGGGGAACCTGATCCACCATTCTGGAAAGAAAGGGTGGAAAAAATTCGGTGTGGTCATGAGCGTTTTTGTAAATCTTTTCATGCTCTCCTACTTCAAGTACGCCTACTTCTTCGTAGATACGATCAACTCTCTCTTTCACCTGGATCTGGAGGTAGTAAACCACATTGCCCTCTGGTCAAACCGCCTTACCGGTACTCATTTCGACGTATCTATGATCCTTCTTCCGGTAGGCATTTCATTTTATACCTTTCAGACCATCTCCTATACGGTGGACGTATACCGTGGCAAGGTAGATCCGGTCAGGCACATTCTCGATTTTGGTTTTTATGTCTCCTTTTTTCCCCAGTTGGTAGCCGGTCCCATTGTACGCGCATCCGAATTTATACCTCAACTCTACAAGCGGTACAGCCTCTCTTACCAGGAATTTAGTTATGCGCTGTTTCTGATCCTGAAGGGTTTGTTCAAGAAGATATTTATAGGGGATTATATTGCGCTCAATTTTGTCGACCGGGTATTTGCCCATCCGCTTGGATTCTCCGGATTTGAAAACCTGGCGGCTCTGTTTGGGTATTCGCTTCAAGTGTATGTTGACTTCTCGGGTTATACCGACATTGCCATCGGGGTTGCACTGCTGCTGGGTTTTCGACTTCCCAAGAATTTCAATTCCCCCTACAAGGCTACAAGTGTGGGGAATTTTTGGAAACGGTGGCATATCTCGCTTTCAAGCTGGCTGAAAGACTATCTCTACATTCCCCTGGGAGGAAACCGAAGGGGACGGTTTATGACCGACGTGAACCTGATGATTACTATGCTGCTGGGCGGATTGTGGCACGGGGCCAGCTGGCAATTTGTTATCTGGGGCGGGTTGAACGGAGTTGGCATCCTGGTCTATAAAGTATGGAAAAGAATCTCTCCCTACGAGAAAAGCAAACACTGGGCCATAAGGTTCTGGAAGATATTTAACACCTTCATATTCATTACGTTTACACGTATTTGGTTTCGTTCCGAATCCATGGAAAAGGCAAACCAATTGGTTCACCAGGTCACGCACGAATTCAATCTTTCCATCGTTCCAGATGTCATCTGGAGCTACAGGATGGTATTTGGAATCATGGCCCTGGGCTATTTCACCCACTGGGTACCTGAACGCTGGAAACTAACTCTCCTTAATGCGTTCACCAACACTCCTATGTGGCTGAAGGTCCTCATTACCCTCCTGGTCATCTTTACCATCTATCAGTCCTGGTCTTCGGATCTCCAGCCCTTTATCTACTTCCAATTTTAATTATCTTTGGAAATGCGCTCACGCCCCGGGAATAGATCATTAAAATCCTACCCCCCTGCTTCGCTGGCTATCCTGACCATTGCAGTCTTTTATATGTTCACCAACTTCCTGCATCACAGCTGGACCAGAGACGGTCCGGGAGAACGGGGAGTCATTCACTGGGACGTGATTTCGTATTACAGTTATCTGCCGGCTACTTTTATTTACGGAGATCTGAGCCTGGAATTTTTAGACCATCCCCCGGAAGGGTTTGTCAATGATGCTAAATTCTGGCCATCTACCATTGAAAATGGGAATAAGCTGATTATCACCTCTATGGGATTGTCGGTACTCTATGCTCCGTTCTTTTTCACGGCCCATGTCCTGGCACCCGTGTTTGGAAAAGCGGCCAATGGATTCAGTTCCATTTACCAGCTCTTCCTGGTCCTCAGCGCCCTGGTATATGTGACCCTTGGTTTCGTGATCCTAAAGAATATATTATTAAAATATTTCAATCAGTTAACTACGGCCATTACGCTTATAACCATTGCGTTCGGGACCAACCTGCTCTATTATTCTACCTTTGAGTCGGCCATGGCCCACTCCTACGGGTTCTTCCTGATCCTCCTGTTTCTTCACTCTGTGATCCGTTGGTACCGGAAACCTGATTTCGTGCGAACCATCATCACCGGTGCCGTTTTTGGATTCATCACCCTGGTGAGGCCCACCAATATCCTCGTCATCTTTATCCTCCTCCTCTGGAATGTAAAAACCTGGAAAGAACTTTTGGATCGAATCCTTTTCTTTTTTAAAAAAATCCATTTGGTAGGATTAATGATCGCAGCTTTTGTCCTTATTTGGATCCCCCAGTTCATCTATTGGAAATCGATTACAGGACATTTCCTTTATTTTTCCTATGCTGCCGAGGGGGCATCATTTTACTGGGCACACCCTCATGTGCTCCGGAGCCTGCTCGGATTCAAAAAGGGGTGGTTTATTTATACTCCCGTCATGTTGCTGGCAGTTGCCGGGATTCCTTTGGTAAGAAAAAGGATTCCTCCGGTCTTTCTCCCTGTTCTCATACTTCTTCTTACGTCCGTGTATGTGCAGAGTTCGTGGTGGTCGTGGTGGTTTGGAGGCGGATTTGGGCTCAGGGCATATATCGATATCTATGGTATTCTGGCCCTCCCATTTGCCGCAGTGGCGGAACGATTTCTGATACTGAGGAGGAAACCGGTCAGGATTGCCGCCCTTTCAGCCATGGGATTGCTGGTAGTATTCCAACTGTTCAATACCTTCCAGTACAGGCGAAACATTATTCATTATGTGGGAATGAACTGGATCACCTATAAAAATTCCTTTCTTCGGGTGAAGGCTCATCCAGATCACTGGAATACCCTTTCAATGCCCGATTATTACCTGGCAAGAAAAGGGATCTATGTCTTTTATTATACCGGATTTCAATACGATCATCTTGCTAAAATGGGCCAGGCTGAGGCCATGGAATCGGTCAGGAAGATGGTAAACGATGATAAACGGTTGGTGAAGGAGATCGGGTGGTATGCAAAAAGGGAAGGGGTGAATCTTCATCAAGCCATGTCTGAAGTGACTGAAAGAATGTATCTTGCTATGACCAAACAATAATCTATGCTCCATAATAAAACTGTTGCAGTTGTTATTCCGGCCTTCAATGAAGAGGCACAGATAGGGAAAGTTCTTGAAACTATGCCTGCCTTTGTGGACAGGCTGGTGGTTGTAAACGATCTCTCCGGTGACGGAACCGCCGGAGTAGTAAAATCCCTTCTGGATAACGATCACACGGACTACCACAGTGAGTTGATAGGAACAAGAACAATCACACGAAATTATTACAATGAAGCTGAAATGGTGCTTCAGGAGCAGGATCAATTGGAAATCGAACGGTTTGTTCCGGCCGAAGTGGTGAACACAGATCCCGCACGAAGCAGGATAATCCTGATTAACCATCTCAGGAACGGGGGAGTGGGAGCCGCCATAGCGAGAGGTTATAAGTGGTGTAAAGACAATCACATTGAATGTACAGCTGTGATGGCCGGAGACGGACAGATGGACCCCGATGAACTGGAAGCAATATGCAATCCGGTTTTACTGGAAGGGATCGACTACGTGAAGGGAAACCGGCTGATACACAGGAGTGCCAAATACGTGATCCCGCGCACCCGATATTTTGGGAATTCCATACTTTCCATTATGACCAAAATGGCTTCAGGTTACTGGCGGGTTTCGGATACCCAGACAGGATATACGGCCATTTCGCTGGAAGCCTTAAAGAAAATAGATATCCCGGAAATCTATAAAAGGTATGGAATGCCCAATGACATGCTCGTGAAGCTGAATTTAGCAAAATGCACGCTCAAAGAGGTGGAGATCAAACCCGTATACCGCATTGGAGAACGCTCAAAAATGAAGATCATGAGAGTGATACCAAAAGTGTCATGGCTCTTATTCAGGTCCTTCTTCAGGAGAATATGGGTGCGCTATTTCAAGCGCGATTTTCATCCGCTGTTTCTCCTTTATCTACTTGGGATATTCTTATTCCTGGCCTCCATTCCTTTCCTGGTGGAGATTCTTAAGAATATTTTTGTGGCTGGAAATGTGACCCCCAACAGCATTCTGGTTATTTACATCTTTCTGGTTATTTCCGGATTGCAATCCTGGTTCTTTGCCATGTGGATGGATATTCAGGACAACGACCGGTTGCAGAAATAAATGCATTAATTCTGCTCCAGCCCGCCTGCAATCCTGAATCCGGTTGCCAGCAGGAAAATAAATACCTCCCCGCAAATAAACCATAAACGGTTCAGGAAGGAGATGGTGGTGGCTGTCTCCGCATCCAGCCCGGCAAGGGTAAGGTAACCAATTATAATCCCCTCCCTCAAGCCTATCCCCCCTGGAAGAATAAGTGCGATCAGTCCAAAACAGACGCTCAGGGGAAAAGCAAACATCATTACCGGGGTAATCTCCTGAGTAAATGCCCCCATGAACAGGTAAAATCCTGCGGTCCAGCAAACCCAGATCAGGGCAACCGCTCCTATCATGGGGAGCGATCGGGATAACTTCACAAGCGGGATATCGAGCTCTTTTTTAAATATCCGTCCCATCATCCTTAGAATCCTGATATGAATTTTTTCAAAAAAGAGGAAAAGAGTCAGCGTGGTAATGATCAGCCACACGAGGATGCTGATCCATTGAAACTTGTAAAACAGGATGGTAGGCACGGAGCTAACAAGAAACCCTACCCACATATAGATGAGCTGCTCTTTCAGGGAGACAAACGATTTGTGCTTAAGTTCCGAATTCCCATCGGAGAGATAGCCTGCCCTTCCAAGAATGACCCAGATTTTACCTGGTATGTACTTGGCGAACACAGAGAGTCCCTGAGAAACAATAGCTTCCCTGGCCCGGTGACTAAAACCATGGGATTTCAAAGCCACCTTCCAGCTAAAAGTACTGGCATAGAATCCGGCGAAAAGGCATAGAAACGATATTCCCAGATACGCCCGGTTGCGAACCACAGGTACGATATAGTCGAGTCTGACCAGGTAAATGAACAGGAATAAAAAAGAGATTAGGAGAAAAATATTGAAGATCCTTTTCATGGCTCCGGTATGCATGCCTCAAAGATAGAAATAAGTCCGGCAAAGACCTTTTTTACCTATATTTGGACTGACTTTTCCGGCAAAATGAAGCATACCCTGTCTGTCATTATCCCAGCCTATAATGAAGAGAATACGGTTCATCTGATTCTTGACCAGGTTCTTGACCTTGCCATTGATCAGATCCAAATGGAGGTGGTGGTGGTGAATGACTTTTCCACGGATGGAACCAGGCAAGCTATCGAGCAATATATCTCAGAACACAAAGATCGCATGGTTCGGCTATTCAATCAGGATAAGAACCAGGGAAAAGGTGCTGCCATACGAAGAGGGATTGAAGAGGCGACTGGAGATTTCATAGTTATTCAGGATGCCGATCTGGAATATGACCCCCGCGAATACAAGGATCTGCTTCAACCCATTTTAAATGATCAGGCTGATGTGGTCTATGGCTCCAGGTTTAAAGGTTCCAATCCCCACAGGATCCTGTTTTTCTGGCATTCCATTGGCAACAAACTTCTCACGGTAATTTCGAATATGTTCAACAATCTGAACCTCTCGGATATGGAGACTTGCTACAAGATGTTCAGGTCAGAGATCATCAAAAAGATTTACCTGAGGGAGAACAGGTTTGGTTTTGAGCCGGAAATAACTGCTAAAATCTCCCGGGTGCCGGGTATCCGGATCTACGAAGTGGGGATATCCTATTATGGCAGGACGTACCGGGAAGGTAAAAAAATTAATTGGAAAGATGGATTCAGAGCCATTTACTGCATCATAAAGTACAGCATTCTTCGAAAAAGGGTGTTCAAATGATCCGGTTCGTTGAAAAGCACCTTGTCTGTATCGTGTTGCTGGCACTTGTTGCAGGTTATACGGTCCTGGTATTTCTATCCGAGGGCACCATTGGTGGGGCGGATGATATAACCCATTACCGGTATGCCAGGTATGCGTTCCGGAATCCATACTTATTTCTGCACCACTGGGGAAAACCGTTTTTCACGGCAATCAGTTCCCCTTTTGCCCAGTTTGGATATAACGGGATCCGCCTGTTCAATGTGCTGGCAGGCAGCGCTGCGGCTTACTTTACTTACAGGACCGCGAAGATTCTGAAAATCAACTTCCCCGTGGTGGTCATTTTCCTGGTCATCTCCTCTCCGATATATACCATGTTGATGTTGAGTGGAATGACAGAGATCCTGTTTAGCCTGGTCTTCATTGTATCCGTCTTTCTATTCTACAGAAAAAACTATGTGTGGTCGTCATTCATCCTCTCCTTCCTTCCATTTGTCAGGACCGAAGGGGCGATCATACTTCCCATGTTTTTCCTTGCGTATGCATGGCATAGACAATGGAAAGCGATGCCGGTCCTGCTGACAGGCTTTGTTTTTTACAGCATCGTTGGGAGTTTCCACTTCCATGATATCCTGTGGGTGATCCATGAAATGCCTTACAGGGGAAATGCAAAAAATATATACGGAAGCGGCGAATTGTTCCACTACGTGAGGGCCTCGAAATATATTTTTGGGTGGGTTCTCTCCGGGTTGCTTCTGATCGGAATACTCACCTGGCTGGCTAATCCCCTCCTTAAAATAAAAAAAGAACGGAAAGAATGGCTGTTGGAGATGCTGATCATCTACCTGCCCTTTTTCCTCTATTTTGCAGCCCACAGCTACGTATGGTGGAAAGGTCTGGGCAATTCCGTTGGGATGATCCGGGTCATTGCTGCCATGGTTCCTGCAGCTGCACTTTTGGGAGGGCTGGGGTGGAGTAAGTTAATGGAATGGATACCCTTCCCTGAATGGGGTAAGAAGGGAATGACGACCATCGCATGCCTGATTCTTGTGATCACACCCCATCGCGTATATGACATTCCTGTTCCTCTGGGTGGCACCCAGAAATTGGTGAAGGAAGCATCAATCTGGCTGAGAAATTCCGAATATTTTGAAAACAAAATCTATTATTACGATCCGTTCTTCTGCCACTTCATGGGAATCAATCCCTATGATGAGGAACGTGTGCGTGGATTTGTCTACAACAGCGATGAACCTGAGTACCATATCAAACAGGGAGAAATTGTTATCTGGGATGCCCATTTCAGCCCCAATGAAGGCAAACTTCCTCTTGAAAGATTGATGGATAATCCGGGATTTAAACTGGTCAGGCTGGTCCGACCCGTAAAAACCTTTAAAGTATTGGGTGGATACGAATATGAGATCTACATTTTCGAGAGAATCATGGACGAAGAGGGGCTCGACAATCACCAGATCTATGACACGCTGCGGAGTAAAATTCTGAATCCCAATCCCTGAATCTTAATTCAGAATCCCAATCCCCTGGATTCTGGTTAGATCATTTCATTCTACGCCTGGTATTTTACTTCGCTTGTCCAGAATCCCGTAAACCAACAGCGAAATTCCAATCAGGCCAATTGGAATGCCAAATACCAAAGTTAATGCGGCGTCTTCCCATACCCAATGTACAAAAACCCATTGAAGCATATGCCAGAATACAATGATCACACCCGATATAAGTTCATTCTTCCAAACGTAATAGTAGCCAAGGATAAAGATCAGGAACATGAGGTATTCCGTACTGATTACAATCCTGAACAAAGAATAGTCATTATTTACCCAATAAATGGTAAGGTCGGTCAGGAAAATTGCGTAACCACTGAGTGCCAGTGTGGCAATAATTCTAAGAATGAGTTGGAATGCTTTCATCTTTAGTTACTTTTTAGTCAATAAATAGTACTCTCAGTTTATTTCGAGATCGGCATGGCAAAATTCAGGACGTCTTTGCCTGTGATTTCCTTATCGCAGAGGATGATAAGCCGCTCTAAAACATTCCTGAATTCGCGTATGTTTCCGGTCCATGTGATCTTTTGAAATTCCTTGATGGCATCTGGTTTGATTATCAGGGGAGGCGTGCCGTACTCATCACAGATCTTCTGATTGAAGTGATCTGCCAGCAGCGGGATATCATCCAGCCGCTCGTTCAGTGAAGGCACATGAATCAGGATTACACTCAGGCGATGGTACAGGTCTTCCCTGAATTTGGTGTGGTCGATTTCCTCTTTGAGGTTCTTGTTGGTTGCAGCGATTACACGCACATTCACATTGATATCCTTGTCGCTTCCCACCCGGGAGATCTTGTTTTCCTGAAGGGCTCTGAGCACCTTGGCCTGGGCAGAAAGGCTCATATCTCCAATCTCATCCAAAAAAATGGTACCGCCATCTGCCTGTTCAAATTTCCCTTTCCGTTGCTTGATAGCCGACGTGAAAGCTCCCTTTTCATGACCAAAGAGCTCACTCTCAATCAATTCGGATGGAATTGCCGCGCAGTTGACTTCTATGAAGGGAGCGGAGGAGCGGGTACTTTTCTCATGCAACGAACGAGCTACAAGTTCTTTACCGGTCCCGTTGGAACCGGTGATCATTACCCGGGCATCGGTACCGGCGACTTTGTCCACCATCTCTCTTACCTGATGAATGGCTTCAGATTCTCCTATCATTTCGTAGCCTTTGTTCACCTTCTTTTTAAGCACCTTGGTTTCAGTGATCAACGTTGATTTATCCAGGGCGTTGCGGATGGTGATTAAAAGCCTGTTCAGATCCAGAGGTTTTTCTATAAAATCATATGCTCCTTTCTTAATAGCCTCCACGGCATTGTCGATATTTCCATGACCCGAGATCATAATCACCTGGGTTTCATCTTCTTCTTCGTAAATCTTTTCGAGGACTTCCAGTCCGTCCATTTCCGGCATCTTTATATCGCAAAGGACTATGTCGTAAGAACCCTTTTTATACATCTCCAGTCCCTCCACACCATTTTCTGCCAGATCCACAGAGAATTTTTCATATTCCAGGATTTCTTTAAGGGTATTGCGGATACTTCGTTCGTCGTCTATTACCAGGATATGTACCATACGCATTATTAAATTTTTGAAACCAGAGGTTCAAATCCCCACCAGTTCAGAGACCACCCCTTCCTTCAACGCAAATTCGGAGTGGGACAGGTGTTTGATGTGGCATTCCCGCAACACAAAACTAACAAAAATCGTGGCGGCAACAATCATTTCGATCCTGACCGGTTCCATGCCCGGCATTTTTTTTCGTTCCTCGATGGTAGAACGGGTAAGAATCCTGTGTAGCTTTTTGTATTCTTTCATGGATACTTCCCTGCCATGGGTATTATCCGGAACGGCACCGGTTCGTTCCATGATCAGAGCGTGGAATGTATCAAATGACCCGGAAGCCCCGATCAACGTCCGGGGTTTTTCCTTTTTCACTGCATCGATTAACGGCTCTAACTCTTTTTTAAAATATGATTCAAGTGCACTAATCTCTTCATGGGAGATGGGATCAGAAAGCTCAAACAGTTCCATGATTCGCGCCATTCCCAGCTCAAAGCTATGCTTCCAGATGATCCCTTCCTGATTGCAAATAATGAACTCATTGCTGCCGCCCCCTATATCCAGAATTAAATTGTTTCGTTCGCTTAATGGAATTGCCTGTCGCACGCCTTTGTAGATAAGTTCGGCTTCGCGTTCACCCGGAATCACCCTTACGCGGAACCCAAAACGGGATTCCACCTCATCCACAAATTCAGGCCCATTGCTGGCGTTCCTGATGGCCGATGTAGCAAAGGCACGGACTTCAACCACGTTAAATCTTTCTATGGTTTCTAAATGATTCTGGATCGCTACAAATCCGCGTTCAAAAGCATCTGCTGTAATCCGGTTTATATGAATCCCTCCACGACCAAGTTTCACCGGTTGTTTACTGCTATGGAGTACATCGAAACCGCGATCCCTCCGTTCCGCAATTAAAAGATTAAATGTGTTTGTACCGAAATCCAGGATCGCTATGGGCATGGATAGTGGTTAGGGGATTAGGGACTGTATCGCAGCCATTTCCAGATCTCTTTGAAGCTGCTCTTTTTACCGTACATCAGGATGCCGGTACGGTATGCCCTTCCTGCTACCCAGGTCATCCCCAGAAATGTCACAATCAGGAGTGATCCTGACAGGGCTGCCTGCCACAAAGGTATCCCGAAAGGAATTCTTGCCATCATCACCACAGGTGCCGTGAATGGGATCATACTAAACCAGAAGGGCAGGGCTGCATCGGGATTGTTGATGGCACTTATCATGACATAAATGCCAAGGATAAGTGGCAGGATCACAGGAAAGATCAACTGCTGCGTATCCGTTTCATTGTCCACTGCCGATCCGATAACGGCAAACATGGCTGCGTAAAGCAGGTAACCAAAAATAAAGAAGAAAAGGAATGATCCGATCATCACCCCTGCATTGATGGACTTCAGTGAGGCGAAAATCTCCTGGGTCATCTCCAGATCTTCACCAGCAAGTGCCTGGCCGGACTGATTGGTGGCCCCGCCTTCAAAAAGATCATAAGATACTACCTTTTCCGTAGGGGTTTGGTTCAGATCCGGGAAAAAGGCGGCTTTCAATCCGGTGACCAGCACAGTGGATAAGACCATCCAGATTAAGAACTGGGTGAGGCCTGTAAGTCCAACCCCGATGATCTTCCCCATCATGAGCTGAAACGGTTTTACCGAGCTCACAATTACCTCGATAATCCGGCTTGTTTTTTCCTCGATTACGCCACGCATCACTTGGGACCCAAAGAAGAAAATAAAGAAGAAGATCAGCAGTCCGCCCAAATAACCCATTCCCATGACAACCTCAGTATTTGTCTCCTGCGTTTTGCCATCCCTGGTCCATAAAAAACTCTTCACCTCGATGTGAGTCTCGATCTCTGCCAGAATCTTTTCAAGGTCCCGGATATCATGTTTGGCTAATTTCAGGTGTTCTATCTCAGTTTCCATGGATCGTTCGATATAGCCGGTCACCTCTATAGAAGGTTGTTTGGTGGAGTAGATTAACGAAGACTCGGAAGCAAGGATGTTGGAGGGAATAAAGAGGACTGCATAATATCCGGTTTCATCAAATCCTGCTTTAAACGATTCAATGGGTACTCCATCAATCACCTTGAAATTCAGGTATTCGGTTCCCGGAATCACAAAGGAAGCTCCATCGCGATGGTACTCAGTAAACAGTTTTGAATCATCAATGACCACCACGGTTTTCTCCTCTTTATCTTCCAGCGTTGCAAAGTACATGGGTACCAACACGTAAGCTGCAAAGATGAAAGGTCCAAGTATGGACATGATAAGAAAGGATTTCTTCCGTATCCTGGTCAGATATTCCCTCTGAATAATTAACGTCGTTTTACTCATGGCAAAGATCAATTCTTTGTGGAGGCGTCATTTACAACCTGGATGAAAATATCGTTCATGCTGGGGAGTATCTCATGGAAGGCCTTTATCTCGGTAATCTCTACCAGGTTCCTGATCAGGTCATCTGCTTTTTCTCCCTCTTTAACCAGGATGATTGCCTGTTGCCCCATTCCATTTTCTTCCAGGTGCAGCAGTTCGAACCTGCTGCTTAAACCCCCGGTCAACCTGTCCGCATCCCCGGTGAAAGTCACTCCGAACTTGTTGTCTCTGTACTTTTCACGAATGGCCGAAATTTCACCCTCTAAAATAGTTTCTGAGGCATTGATCAGGGTTATATGATCGCAAAGTTCCTCCACTGACGACATATTGTGCGTGGAAAAAATGATGGTGGCACCATTCTCCTTCATCCGGAGGATTTCCTGTGTAAGCAAGTTCACATTGATTGGGTCAAATCCACTGAAAGGCTCATCAAATATAAGCAGGCTGGGTTCGTGCAGCACAGTGGTGATGAATTGCACTTTTTGTGCCATTCCTTTGGAGAGTTCCTCCACCTTTTTATCCCACCAGGCACCCATATCGAACTTCTCAAACCACACTTTTAACCGTTTAATTGCTTCTTGTCTGGTCAATCCCTTTAGCCGGGCAAGGTAGAGAGCCTGTTCTCCGACTTTCATTTTTTTGTAGAGCCCCCTCTCTTCCGGGAGGTAGCCAATCATTGAACGGTGAGAGGGACCGATTAATTCTCCTTTGAAAAGGATGGAGCCTTCATCGGGAGCTGTAATCTGATTGATGATCCTGAGCAGGGTGGTTTTTCCTGCGCCATTGGGGCCAAGCAAGCCATGTACACTGCCTTCAGGGACCTCCATGGATACACGGTTCAGTGCTCTGTGCCCACTGAAGTCCTTGACTACTGCATTCGCAGCGATAAGCGTCATTCGAAGAAATTTTTCATACGGTTGAAGAAACCGTTTTCTGATTTATCGGGTTTGGGGGTAAAGGTATCCGATTGTTCCATCTTTTCAAATACCTTTCGTTCTTCCTTTTCAAGTGACTTTGGTATCCACACATTAATTTGCACCAGCAGGTCACCACGCCCGTATCCATTCACTTCCGGGACACCTTTGCCCCTCAGGCGAAGGATTTTTCCTGGCTGAGTACCCGCTTCAATTTTGATTTTAGCTTTGCCTTCCACCATGGGTATTTCTACCGTGGAACCTAACGTGGCCTGGGGTATGCTGAGGTAAAGATTGTAGATCAGATCACTTCCATCACGGGTGAGATCCGGATGTTTCTCCTCATGGATGATCACAAGAAGATCTCCATTGATTCCGCCTCTCCTGGCTGCATTCCCTTTTCCGCTCATTTTCACCTGCATTCCTTCAGCCACGCCTGCAGGGATATTAATCTTTATTACCTCGTCGTTTTTTACGATGCCTTCCCCATAGCATTTCTCACATTTCTGACTAATGGTTGTGCCTTCACCATGACATGATGGACATGTGGAAGCAGTTTGCATTTGTCCCAGAAATGTGCTGGTTACGCGGGTAACCTGACCGCTTCCGTGGCATGTGCTGCATGTATTTTTAGCGGTACCATGCTTCGCACCCGATCCGTTACACGCGTCGCATGAGTCATACTTTTTGACCTTTATCTTCTTTTCAACACCATTGGCCACTTCCTGAAGATTCAGCTTTACCTTCACCCTCAGGTTAGAACCCTTTGCAACCCCTCCGCCCCTTGAAGAGCCACCAAACCCTCCAAAGCCACTGAATCCTCCGAATCCTCCAAAAATATCCCCAAACTGGGAGAAGATATCATCCATGGTCATTCCGCCATGGAATCCTCCTGCACCTCCATTTTCAAATGCAGCATGACCAAACTGGTCATACTTGGTACGCTTTTGAGAATCTGACAGTACTTCGTAGGCCTCTGCTGCTTCCTTGAACTTCTCTTCAGCAGCAGAATCCCCGGGATTTTTATCAGGGTGATACTTTATCGCCTGTTTCCTGTACGACTTCTTGATTTCCTCCTGGGAAGCATTTTTCCCTACCTCCAGTACCTCATAATAATCTCGTTTCGCCATGTGTGTTATTCCCCAATTACAACTTGTGAGTAGCGCAACACCTTCTCATTTAGATAGTATCCCTTCTGAATGACATCCACTACTTTGCCTTTCAGTTTTTTCGTAGGAGCAGGAATCTTGGTGATGGCTTCATGGAGGTCCGTGTCAAATTCTTTTTTATATGCTTCAATCTCTTTTACTCCCTGTTGACTTAGAAAACCATTGAATTTCCCCGAGATAAGCCGAAGTCCTTCCTTCACAGCTTCAATCTCCTTGGCTTCATCCACTGACTGAAGTGCCCTGTCGAAATCGTCCGCCACAGGAAGCAGGGTTGCAAGCAGGCTCTCATTGGCGCTCTTCTGGAGATCGATTTTCTCCTTTAAGGTTCTTTTCCTGAAATTGTCATATTCGGCTGACAACCTTAAGTATCTATCCTGCAATTCTGCCAGTTTTTCTTCTGCAGTAGGTTCCTTTTCTTCTTCTACAATTTCCTCTTCCTCCTCATCTTCGGTCCCGGTGTTCATTTTCACCTCTTCCGGAACTTCCTCGTTGTTCACTTTTTTCTTCGCCTCACTCGTTTTATTTTGCTGTTTATCAGCTTTTTCTGACTTTTTGGCCATATCTTTTCTCAATATTATTAATCAATAACTTGCAGCTGATAGGTCAAATATTGAGCCAGAGCGATTTCATTGACAAATTGTCACACGGTGATTCGCCTTTCTCCCGGATGGGATTATAAATTAAAATGTGAGAAAGTGGGTTCGAAATAGGATAAGTTCGCCGGGGAGGCAGAGAAGCTCGCTGAAATTTTTAGCGGGGTACAAGAAATATATACCCTTTTCCTTTGAGGGTCTGGATACG
>CAZCQL010000080.1:15284-20236 GCA_964500835.1 uncultured Bacteroides sp. | reverse complement strand
CTGGGATTTGGTTTCTGGTCTGTCACCACCAGGATTACTGCAATACCTTTGGCGGTGAATGACCTAAAAATAAATACTATAAAAATATTTTCCAATCCTGCCGAGGACGATGCGTATATTGAGTTTAGCGAAACTTTCACAGGGAGCATTGAGGTGATAAATATGTGGGGCAAAAGGGTGAAAGTATTTCAGGTGAATGCCGGCCTTAAAGTACCCGTCAATACCTGCGGATGGACCCCTGGAGTCTATTTTATTCATCCGGTTCCAAAACTTAAAACTCCCACACAAAGCAGGATTAAGATGATCGTGTCTATGCACTAAGCCAGGAAGATTTTTTAAGATAGATTCATTATCTTGCAGTAAACCCAAACTTTCAACGATGACGCCAACACGTACTTTTGACCTGCTCGAACGCTTTATAAAGAAGTTCCCGGGAAACAAGGTTTTTGCTGAAAAAGTAGATGGTACATGGATCACTTACACATCTGAACAATACAACGAGATAGCCCACAATTTTGCCCACGGACTTTTGGAAATGGGTTTCCAGAAAGGGGACAGGGTTGTGACCGTCACCAATAACAGGCCCCAGTGGAATTTCGTAGATATGGGAATGTCCCTTGCAGGGGTTGTTCATGTCCCTGTTTACACCTCCATAAATAGCGCAGAATACGACTACATCTTGAATCACTGCGAAGCAAAAATGGTGGTAGTCTCTGACCAGAAATTATACGATATGATCCATCCCCTTGTGAAAAAAGTGACCCATGTGGAGTACTTTTTCACTTTCGATGAGGTCACTGGAGCCCGTAACTGGACAGAGATCGTGGAAAAAGGCGAACAAGCCAGTGATGAAATAAAAAAGAAGCTCTCCGCCGTCAAGCTTGAGATAGCTCCCGACGATCTGGTTTCGATTATCTACACTTCCGGCACCACCGGTACTTCAAAGGGGGTCATGCTATCGCACGACAACCTGGTTCGGAATTTTCTGGCCGGGCACGATGTATTTAAACTCACCCCGGAGGATCGTTACCTGAGTATAATTCCTGTGTGCCATGTGGGAGGAAGGTTTGGAAATTACCAGACCCAGTATTCAGGCACCTGCATTTATTATGCAGAAAACATGGGAACCATCGCACTTAATCTTAGGGAAATAAAAGCCACCGGATTTGATGCCGTTCCCAGAATTCTGGAGAAAATATTTGATACTGTCCTGGCCAAAGGACGGGCGCTGAGCGGGATAAAGAAGAAAATCTTCTTCTGGGCAGTGAACCTGGGTCTCCGATATGAACCTTATGGTGCAAAAAGCTGGTTCTATTACAGGAAATTAAAAATTGCAGACAAATTGATTTTCAGCAAATGGAGAGAAGCGCTTGGAGGAGAAGCCAGGCTTGTAGGTTGCGGAGCTGCCAGCCTGCAACCCAGGCTCGAAAAGGTATTCTGGGCAAGCGGACTTAAGATCCTTAACATCTATGGCCTGACTGAAACATCCCCGGTAATCACTATAAATCGACTGGAGAAGGAGAGATGCAAACTAGGAACAGTTGGCTCCCTTATTGAAGGTGTGGAATTAAAAATTGCGGATGATGGAGAGGTTTTGTGCCGCGGACACAATGTAATGCTTGGCTACTATAAAGATGAAGCCCTGACAAAGAGCGTAATTGATGAAGAAGGTTGGTTCCATACAGGCGATGTGGGCCGGCTGGAAGATGGCAAGTTCCTGGTGATCACCGATAGGAAAAAGGAAATTTTTAAACTCTCGAATGGTAAATTTGTTGCTCCCCAGCCCATTGAAAATAAGATTAAAGAATCGGTATTTATCGACCAGGTGATGGTCGTTGGTGAAAACGAGAAATTCGCCAGTGCCTTGTTGGTACCCGATTCCAAATACCTTAAAGAGTGGTGTGCCTCAAAGAATCTTTCCACAGGCTCCAGTCTTAAGGAATGGATTAGCCAGCCGGAGGTGATGGCGGTTTTCAATGAAGAGATCTCCAAAATAAACCAATCCCTGTCCGACTGGGAAAGGATCAGCCGATTCAAAATAGTACCCGACGAATGGTCGCCCGCTACAGGGGAACTTTCTGCAAGTTTAAAATTAAAACGGAGGGTGGTTGAATCGAAGTACCCGGATCTACTGGATGCTATCTATCAAAGAAAATCATGAGAATTCAGGAAGTCTCCGGCAAAAAGCTAAAAAAAGCATTTCTTCAGGTTCCCAAGATCCTCTATAAGGATGATGATACCTGGGTTTGTCCCTTCGATAAAGAGATCGAATCCGTTTTCGATCCGGGTAAAAATACCTATTATACCCATGGGAAGGCTACCCGGTGGATTATGTACAACCACGAGAACCAGCTGATCGGCAGGATTGCAGGTTTTATTGATTATAACACCGCAAATAAGTACGACCAGCCCACCGGAGGAACGGGCTTTTTTGAATGCATCAACGACCAGGAGGCAGCTAACCTTTTGTTCGATACAGCGAAGAACTGGTTAAAAGAACAGGGAATGGAAGCAATGGATGGCCCAGTAAACTTTGGTGAAACAGATAAGTATTGGGGATTGCTGGTGGAGGGATTCACCCACCCCTCCTATGAGATCGCTTTCAACCCCCCTTATTATCAAAGCTTATTTGAATCCTATGGATTTAAAACATATTTTAAGCAAGAAGGATTTCATCTGAACGTACAAGAAGAACTTCCTCCGAGGTTTAAAAAGATCGCAGAATGGATCGCCCGAAAACCAGAGTATGAATTCAGGCATTTTGAATGGAAAAAAGCAGATGCTTATATCCAAGATTTTGTGGCGGTTTTCAATGAGGCCTGGGCTTCCTTTAAGGAGAATTTTGTACCCCTGGAGGTCAAATATATAAGGAAAACCATGCAAAAGGCGAAGCCCATCCTTGAAGAGGAATTTGTCTGGTTCGCCTATCATAAGGGAAAACCCATTGCCATCTACCTGATGTACCCCGATGTGAATATGATCCTGAAACACTTTAACGGCCGGCTCTCGATTCCGGGCATGATCAAGTTTCTATACCTGAAGAAAAGAAAAACCATCACCAGGGCGAGGGGGGTTCTTATGGGAGTGATCCCGGCCTTCCAGGGCCGCGGGGTGGAAGCGGCTATCATTTTGAACCTGGTAAAAGTGTTTGAACGGAAGCGCCATTACAGGGAAATCGAATTCTCATGGGTGGGTGATTTCAATCCTAAGATGCGTAAAATCTTCATGTCAGTAGGGAGTGTATCGGCTAAACACTACATCACTTACAGGTACCTGTTTGATCGGAATGCAGTGTTTAAAAGGTATCCCATCCCCGGTGAGGACAAAGAATAATCCGGATTTAATGCAATGAATTACGATGTCATTATTATTGGAGCTGGTTTAGGCGGGCTAACTGCCGGTGCGAAACTGGCTAAAGAGGGTAAAAAAGTGTTGCTCCTGGAACAACATGACAGGCCGGGAGGATGTGCTACCACCTTCAAACGAAGGGGCTTTACAATGGAGGTTGGGTTGCATGAAATGGACGGATTGCATCCAAAGGATATGAAGGGAAAGATTTTCCATGACCTGGGTGTATTGGACCAGATTGAATTTTTGGCAGTTCCTGAGTTTTACCGGTTTCTCAATGAGCGTTGCGACCTGGTGATCCCTCATGATCCTGAAGCGGCTAAACAGATCCTGAAAGATGCATTTCCCGATGAAGTAAAAGGCATTGATGCCTATTTTTACCATGTGCTCAATGCCAGGAAGATCATGATGGAATTCAGAGACCAGCCCGAGAAAAGCGTGGGACAATTTCTGGATGAGATTATCACCAACGAAAACCTGAAGCTGGTTCTTCTGGGCAATCTCGGTTACTTCCATGATGATCCATATACGCTATCCTGGCTTTACTACCTCAACGCCCAGGGAAGCTATTATGGAGGACGTGCCAATTTCATTAAGGGAGGCTCACAGCAACTTTCCACTGCGCTTATGGACATCATCCGGGATAATGGCGGGACAGTAAAGCTAAAAAGCCTGGCGACGGAAATCTTGTACCGGGGGAAGAAACCTGTTGGTGTAACTTACCAGGATGTAAAAAACAGGAACTGGGGAACCTATTCAGATCACGCCGGAGAGATCATTGTGAATGCTGCGGTACCAAATCTGGCAGATACCCTGCTTTCAAAAGCAGATGGCATTTCTCTTTCCCGGGAGATAAAAAAAAACAGGATCGGGGCATCCCTGTTAACAGTTTATTACGGCTTCAGCAGACCTCTGAGAGAGAAGGGAAATAAAAGTTATTCCACATTTGTCTATGATGCATCCGTACAATCCCAGGCAGACATCCTGGAGAACAATCACAGTGAATTTGGAACACGAAGTTTCACCTTTGTGGACTACAGCCTGATTGATTCAGGTTTAGCTCCCCAGGGAAAAAGTGTCGGTGCAGTGTGCTGTATCGATTACCCCTCGGATTGGGAAGGATTGACCAGAGAAGAATACGACCGTATGAAAGCCGATGTGGCAGATGCAATGACCGAGAGGTGTGACAAGATTATACCCGGATTCAGAGAATCGGTGGAATACGTGGAAGTCGCCACTTCGTTGAGTGTAAAGCGCTTCACCCTGAATCCTGAAGGAGCTGTGTATGGGTTTGCACAGAATCCGGGAAAATCCACCAGTTACCTCAAAGCCCTTCCCGATAATATTCATATCGCATCGGCCTGGGGAAAATTTGGCGGTGGTTTTTCAGGGGCTATTCTTAGTGGTTATATGACAGCCCTGAATCTGCTGCGCATAACTTAATTGAAAAATTGGACACTATAAAGCATGCAGGGAGAAACGAAAAGCACCTGTGAATTTATTCCATGGTCCGAGTCCGAGTCATGGTCCGAGTCGCCTTAGACGATCTCTTTTCCTGAAAAGTAATAGTTCTCAATGTTCAGGGTTCACTCTCCCGGGTTCAC
>CAZCQL010000080.1:0-15184 GCA_964500835.1 uncultured Bacteroides sp. | reverse complement strand
CCTGAAAAGTAATAGTTCTCAATGTTCAGGGTTCACTCTCCCGGGTTCACTCTCCCGGGTTCACCTTCCGGGATTCACTCTCCGGGGTTAACTCTCCGGGGTTCACTCTCCCGGGTTCACTCTCCCGGGTTCACTCTCCCGGGTTCACTCTCCCGGTGCCACCGCTTTTTTAAATAGAACATTGCTTTCCAAATGAATATGCCTGTGTAAATCATCTTCAAATTCCTGTAATGTGCCATAAGTCACCTGAAAAGTGGCGCAACCGTCCGGTGGAACAGTGTAATTGCCTGATATTTTAGCAATTTCTTTAAACCTGTCTCCTTCTGCCTGATGTTCGTCTTCCAGCTCCCTAATTGTTTTTTGAACCTCGCCGGCACTTCCCGATTCCGTTGGGCTTTTCTTTCGGATAGCAGCGATTTTATGCAGAAGAGGAAAGAGTATAAGCTCCTCTTTTTTCATATGCGTTGTCAAATTTCCTGCCACAATCTCAAAAATCTCCTTAATCCTGAATAGTTCCGGATGATTTGTACCGTGCACATCACATAGCTTCTGCAGTTTTTGTTGCAGGAATGGAATGTGATCATTTACATATGCGTGATGGCGGCTCACTATATAATCCGATAGCTGATCCAGGTCCAGGCCTTCAATAAAAATTGTCTCAGAATCTCTTCCTTTTAAGACTTCATCAAGTTCTGTCATCAGCTTATCTATATCTTCTCCTGATTCACTGCACGCTTCTGACAGGGAGATATCACCTCCACAGCAAAAATCGATGTGATATGCATCAAACAGTTGTGCTGCTTTAAAATTATACCTCACAATCTGTCCCACGGTTGTGCTTGTTCGAATTTCCATCTTCTCTCCTTTTTTTTACCTTTTACTCATTCTTTGCCTGATCGCTCAGTTCCTCAGGTTCTTCCGGATCCTCCGGTTCCTAAGTTGTATTATTTCCATTTTCGCCTGTATTACTCAAGCGTTCTGAAAAATTCCAAAATTTTTCTCGCCTCATCCTGGTTCAGACTTTGATTGGCCATGGGCGCAAGATACCTCGTCAGCAGCTCTTTTGCAACCGGGTCTTCGGCGACCATCTTCTCCGGATTAAGGATCATGTTCATTATCCACGCGGGATTTCTTCGGCTCAGCACACCTTTGGGAGCAGGTCCCACATATTTTTTGGTGGGTCTATGACAGGATGAGCATTTATTCTTGAATAAGGCCTCACCCTCGGTTACCCAAGCCTGGTTAATGGCGCCAAGCGATATACCGGATACCGGTCCAACCCCATCGGTCCTGGGAAAATCAGCAGCGATTCTTGCTTCAAAATCATCATAGGATTCTGAAAGTGCCGGATTTGCTCCGGCCAGTGTCCTGGCTCCAAGTTCTTGGCCCTGAATCTTTACCTTCACATATTCAATAATTTTCCACCTGTCTCTTTCCGAAAGTGCTGCCCCATAGGAACCCATCATTCCATATCCTACTGTTACCACATGAAATAGTTCACCACGCGATGCCTTGACCAGTCGCTCCTGGGTTAGATCTCCAATTTTAACCGTGGGGGGTAGTTTTTTACTGGTTACCAGAAATCCGTCACCCTTTCCAGATTCACCGTGACAGTTTGCACAAAAGGCGGTATATAGTTTTTTCCCTTCAAACACATTCTTCATGACCATCTCATCGCGACTGAGTAGCGTTTGACCGGCAAGTAGCCTGTTTTCGGGCAACACGCTGTATCTGAAAGCAACCATCCCCTGAGGCATGGAACCGTAGACCGGAATCTGATTGGTCAGACTGTCCTTAAAAACCTTGTTTTCAGAATATGCATCATATGCACGCGAATAGACCATATCCGGCATAAAATCATATCCCGGCATATTTCTATGGGTGTCGCATGCTATCAACATCAGTCCCGATAGAAGGACCACCGATGTTCTGCTATTGAATGCCTTTCTCATAATTTCCATAATTCATTTACGATGAGTTAATCAGGATTCGAAGTGCAAGCTCTCTTCCAGGAATGGGTCGTTTTTTACAAGCAGGGGTTTTGAAGCCAATGTACGCAGTACCACAAACAGGAAAACTCCGGTATAGAGCATGGTCATTCCAACCTCCAACATTCCGATCCCTGCTGTCTCCCCCACAGCTCCAGGCATAATCATCTGAAAATAGTCCACCCAATGCCCTAAGAGAACCACTCCGGCCACTCCGGCCAGCCAGTTCAATTTCTTTTTCAGGTTCAGTTTCATCAATCCAAAGAAAGGAACCACGAAATTTAATCCCAGGTTCATGTAAAACAGTACCTTGAAGTGTTCCTGTCGTTGAATAAAATAGGTAGTCTCTTCGGGAAGATGGCCGTACCAGATGAGCAAGTATTGGGAAAACCAAAGATAGGTCCAGAATATGCTGAAAGCAAACAACAATTTTGCCAGGTCATGCATGTGATCTTCTCTGATAAAATCAAGGTTCCCGCTACGTTTGAGAAACCAGATGAGGATAATCATGAATGCAAGTGCGGTCACAAACATGCCAATGAATACATACCATCCAAAAATAGTGCTGTACCAGTGTGCATCAATGGACATGATCCAGTCCCAGCTACTGGCGGATACAGTGACTGCGAAGAACACGAGGAAGAGGCCGGCAAAAATTCTTCTTTTTGCATGAAATTTAAGATCGTCCGAATCCATAAGTGCATTGGTATTGTTCTTCATCCCCCTGGTTAAAAGGATCCAGCCAACAAAATAGAGCAACATTCTGACGAAAAAGAAGGGAAGGTTTAACCAAGCCGATTTCCCTTCAATCACCGGATCATGCAAGTCTTTGCTGGACCAATGATACAAGTCTTGCATGCCAAAGAAAAGTAACAACATTAAGATGAATGCCACAGGCAGGAATGCGGTCAGGGATTCAGGGATTCGTTGCAGGGCCGTATGCCAGCCCGACCAGGCAATGCGGTGAACAGCAAGAAAGAATGCACCTCCCAATGCTATCCCCAGGAATAACAGGTTGTTAAGAAGAACATTGGCCCAGATCCTTGATCCATCCGGCTTACTTATAATAATGGCCACAGCTGAGATGATTACTCCCGCGGCGACAATAATGAACAGGATGTTACGGATCTTATTCGTGAAATTATATTGCTCGTCCATATCTGATGTTTTTCATATTAAATGATTTCAACGGTAGGTATTCCTGAAAGCAGAGAGGTTACGTGTGTACGTGCTGAATCCTCATTTTCTTCTGCCTCCACCAGGATAACAAACCGATCGTCGGTAATCCTCTCATGAACCGGAGTAAATTTTTTTGTTGGTTTTAACCCTGACCTGATCAGCAATGCGCTTGCTATGCCGAGTGCTGTAAACAGGATGGTCAGTTCAAATGTTACCGGAATAAAAGAGGGGACCGCGAAGTAGGGTTTCCCCCCAAAAACCAGTGGGTAATCAACAGTAAAGATCCAGGCCTGAAATAAGAATCCCAGTATCCCTCCCGTAGCGCCACAGATAAATCCTGCTACAGGGATTTTTGTTCGCTTCATTTTTAAAGCTTTATCGAGACCATGAATCGGAAAGGGAGTTAGCACATCGATAATTTGTGTCTTGCTCTCCTGTATCTTTTCAACAGCCTTGAGCATGGGTATTTCATCATCGAAGACAACGGTTATGTAGTTTGTGTTTTCCATGGTTTACGATTTATTTTGATTTTTCTCACCCGAGCCTTTCAATACCGATTTCACTTCGGCAATCGCTATGACAGGGAATACACGGATGAAGATAAAAAAGGCAGTAAAGAAGAAACCCAGCGTACCAAGAAAGAGTCCGATTTCCACAATGGTGGGTTTATACATGGTCCAGCTTGAAACAAGATAATCCCTGTGCAAAGAAGTAACCACAATTACAAACCGTTCAAACCACATTCCGATATTAATTACAATGGAAAGACAGAAGGTAAACACAAGGTTGGTCCTCAACTTTCTGATCCAGAGCAGTTGCGGAGAAAGGACATTGGCAGTCATCATAATCCAGTATGCCCACCAATAGGGTCCTGTAGCCCGATTCATCAGCGCATAATGTTCATACTCCACTCCTGAATACCATGAGATAAACAGCTCGGTAATATATGCCAGACCAACAATCGAGCCCGTCGCGATAATGATTTTGTTCATGGACTCCACGTGTCCAACAGTTATATAATCTTCGAGGTGCAATGCCTTCCTGGTAATTATCATCAGGGTAAGTACCATCGCGAAACCAGAGAAAATTGCACCAGCAACAAAATAGGGCGGAAAGATGGTGGTGTGCCAGCCGGGCACAATCGATGCGGCAAAGTCCATACTCACAATGCTATGTACTGAAAGTACCAGCGGAGCTGCTAATGCAGCCAGAATCAGAGAAACTACTTCATGCCGGTGCCAGTGCCTGGCCGAGCCTTTCCATCCAAAACTAAGTACGGTGTAGCTGAATTTTTTGAATTTCGATTTCACCTTGTCCCGTACCGTACCGATATCTGGTATAAGGCCCACATACCAGAATACCAGGGATACGGTGAAATAGGTGGAAATTGCGAAGACGTCCCACAGCAGGGGTGAGTTGAAATTTACCCAGAGGCCCCTGAAGTTTGGATAAGGAAATATAAAGAAGGCAAGCAAAGGCCTTCCCATATGGATAATTGGGAAAAGAGCAGCGCACATCACCGCAAAGATGGTCATTGCCTCAGCCGAACGGTTGATGCTGGTTCTCCATTTCTGCCGGAATAACAGCAAGATGGCAGAGATAAAAGTGCCGGCATGGCCAATCCCGATCCACCAGACGAAATTGGTTATTCCCCAGCCCCAACCGACGGTCCGGTTAAGGCCCCATGTGCCGATTCCCTGCCAGATGGTCCAAAAGATCATAAAGGCTCCAAATAGCAAAGCCGTTCCTGATAAACCTATGCCCAGGTACCAGGTCTTCCCTGGCTTGTTTACCATTGGTCTGAGGATATCCTCTGTCACATCCGGGTAGGTCTTATTTCCTTTTATTAAAGGAACTCTGATTGGAGATTGCAGCATATTTCAGGTTTTATTTGATTCTATGTGTTTCTTATTTTAGTCAGGTAATGAACCGATGGTTTGGTATAAAGCTCTTCCAGAAGGTTGTATCTTCTTCCACTTGAGATCAGCTTGCCTATTTCACTGGTGGGGTCATTCATATCTCCGAATACAATCGAATTGGCAGGACAGGATTGAGAACAGGCCGTCTGCATCTCTTCATCAACCAGGGCCCTGTTCTCAGCCTTGGCTTTTAATTTTGAAGCCTGGATCCTCTGAACGCACATGGAACACTTCTCGATGACCCCCTGGGACCGTACGGTAACATCCGGATTCAGGACCATTCGTTTGAGGTCAAGCGTCATCCCTGCTGCATCTCTCAGATTACCCTTCAGAGTACCTGCTTCAGTGTAGTTAAACCAATTAAATCTCCGCACTTTGTACGGACAGTTATTGTTGCAGTACCTTGTCCCGATGCACCGGTTGTAAACCATCTGGTTCAGTCCTTCGGAGCTCTGGTTTGTGGCTGCCACCGGGCACACATTCTCACAGGGAGCATTATCACAATGTTGGCACATCACCGGTTGAAAAACAACTTCAGGATTATCTTCATCTCCGGTGTAATACCTGTCGATCCGCATCCAGTGCATTTCATGAACGCGGGTAACCTCCTCCTTCCCCACCACAGGGATATTATTTTCTGCCTGGCACGCAATGACGCAGTTGGCACATCCTGTGCAGGTACTCAGATCAATTGCCATGCCCCAGTGATGATTTTTGAATTCCCGTACTTTATACAGGCTTTCTGCATGTTTCTCAAAATCGGCATGTAATTCATTCCCTGCTCCCTCATCCTCTTTATAGGAACCTGCATTGGATTCACGGACCAGACCACGCCCTTCCATGGAGTGGTGAGTCTGGGTTTGTGCGAGCTGCATCCGGTTTCCGGTGGCGGTTATCTCATCGGCAACGGCCCAGTACTGAACAGTATTATTTTTCAATTGGGTCAGCGGCCACACATCGGTGCCCACATCCCTTCCGACCACTCCACAACTCCTCCGTCCATATCCAAGGGCAATGCCAATGGTACCGTAAGCTTGTCCCGGTTGTATATGAACAGGTATTTCCACTCCAAGAAGCCGAATGACATCCCCTTCCTGAAGGTTCAGTTCACGGGCCTGAAGCGGGGAAATGGCGGCAAAATTATCCCAGCAGATCTTTGCCACAGGGTCTGGCAACTCCTGCAACCATGGATTGTTGGCATGCTGTCCGCTGCCAAGAAGGGTATCTTCAACGAGAACCACCTCAGTTCCTGAGTCCGCAGAGCCATTTTCAAAACCTAGTTGAGCCGGATCAAAAAGAGACCCGGCGGAGGGCTCTTCTCCCTCTTCCTGTGAAGGAATCGCTGGTTCAAACACCCCTTTTTGAAGGGCATGATCAAAAAATGCCTCCGGGAAAATGTATTCGGACTGAAGGGGCATGAATTTTTCAACCCAATAACTAGTAATAAAATCGTAATAAGCCAATTCCGAACCAGTCCATTTTAAGAGTGTATCCTGAAGCTGTCTTGTATCGAATATAGAGTTGATAACAGGCTGTGACAGGCTGTATTTATTCCTTTTGGGCTCCAGATCATTCCAGCTCTCCAGGTAGTGGTTACTGGGACAGACATATTGTGCCAGTTCGCTTGTCTCATCGGGGCTGCAGCTTAACGACACGGCGAGTTTCACCTTCTTGATTCCTTCAATGAATGCCTCAGGATCATGCCAGGTATAGACCGGATTAACCTCATAGACAAGGAGCGCATCAATCTCCCCCGAATTCATTCTGGACATCAGATCGTCCATCTCCGATTCACTTCCCTGATGGGTCATGAGGGGGGAGCTCCATTGAATGGTGGCACCCACGTTTTCCAACAGCTTGTTAATCTGGTTGACTATCTGCTGTATATTCACATCGTTCGAGCCAGAAATCAGCAGAGATTTTCCTTTGGATGCCAGTAATTTCTGACTGATTTCCCTGGTATCCACTTTTGATGAGGGGGCATTTACAGTGCGGTTTTCCACACTCTTCGCCACCTCCCTGTAAATATTTAACAAAATGCCTGCCTCCTCTGAAGGCTTTATCTGGATCCTTTTGTCCGCATTGCTGCCAGTCAGACTAAGGCCGGACTCCAGCTGGATCAGGTGGTTCATCTCCTTATCAGGATCACGCCTTGAGGAGTACTGTTTGGTATATTCGATGGGGGAAAGCCAGGTCCCCAGGAAATCAGCGCCCATGCTTACCACTACATCCGCCAGGTCAAATCTGTAATCAGGAATAACATCCTTTCCAAAGCTGATGCGGTTGGCTTCCCTGATGGCCGAGGCCGAAATGGCATCGTACTGGATCCACTCTGTTCCCGGATAACGCCCGGAAAACTGAGAAATGACAGCTCTTGTTGACGGGCTGCAGATAGTTGGTGTTAAGAGTACAATAGTCCCCCCATTTTCGGAGAGTGACTGAAGTTTGGTCTGAATCTCTCTATCTACTGATTCCCATTCCAACGTCGAACCTTCCTTCTCAGGAGCCTGGTACCTGCCTGTGTCATACAATTCCATAAGGGAAGCCTGAACCCTCGCGCTGGTTCCTCCCCCGGTGATTCCGGATTCCGGATTCCCTTCAATCTTTATGGGACGACCCTCTCTTGTCTTAACCACAATGCTGCAATAATCGGATCCACTCATATATGAAGAAGCATAATAATTGGCCTCTCCCGGAGTAATCTCATAGGGAGCCACCACATAAGGCACCACTTTTCTGACTTTTGTCTGGCAGGAAGCCAGGGTAGAGACTGCAAAGCTAAAGCCGCAAAGCTTTAAGAAGTCCCTCCTTGAGGCTGATCCATCACCACTCACATCATCAAACATTGACAGAAGGGAATTCTTTTGCTTTCCCGGTATCTGAGGTTCAGGCTGATGATTGCTTTCAAGTTTCGCGTCAATATCTTTCCAATATTTTTTCATCCTTCCGGTATTTTTTCAATGGCTATTTTAATAATGGCAAACACTGCATTGCCTGCCGTTCAGATCAGAAACCATGATACTGTCGATTTTTCCGGTCAACAGGGAGTCATTTAATGCAGGATAATACGTTTTATAGTAAGTATTTGAGAAGTCCACTTTCGTTTCATCATGGCATTTGATACACCAACCCATGGAAAGATTTTCCACCTGTTTCACGATGTGCATGTTCGCCACATCACCGTGACAGGAAATGCAGTCGATTCCTCCAATAGTAACGTGCTGCATGTGATTGAAATAGGTGAAGTCGGGAAGGGCATGGATCCGGACCCAGCGTATGGGGATGCTATCCTCAGCTGCCTGCAGAATTTTCCGAATCTCAAATTTTCCTGTACGAGTCCCTTCGTGCTGGTGTTTATGACAATTCATACAAAGGCTCACCGGAGGGACTCCGGCATTTTTTCCCTTTAGAACTCCGGAGTGACAATATTTGCAATCTATCCGGTTATCGGTGGCGTGAATGGAATGGGAAAATTTAATGGGTTGTTCCGGGGCATAGTTTTTCGACAAGTTAAACCCGAGCGCATCCTCTACAATAATTACCAGGATCACTCCCCATGCGACCGGGACAAGGATCCTGCGTGCCAGTTTCGGTAGTTTTCCGAGCGTTTTTTTCTCAATGCGCAGGAGGATCATGAAAACAAACATCCCGATAAAAAGGATCAGCTTAATTCTGACAGGTTCGGAAGGAACAAATGGATTAGCCTGAAGGTGATCCAGGTATCCAATAATCTCGCCGGCCTGATCACCCGTAAGTGAAATGCCGGCATGTGCCTTTTTCATGACATCTCCATCTGGTGATTTAAAGTAACCTTCAATTCCCTTCTGTTTGTAGATCCCAACCCGGCCGGAGAGATCCATTGCCGACGGATTCCAGTTGATGGTATCCGGTTCGTTGAAGTAGTGGCAGTCAGCGCAGCTCTGCCCATCCGTATTAACAATCGCCTGAAAACTCTTTTCTCCGGATCGGTAATTACCCTGATTACCTGCTGTCTCCTGGCCGGTTACCGGTGCACTGAGCAATGCAATTAGTACCACCTTTATGCCGGTCTTGCAAATTCGTTCCATAGGACTCATGTGTAAATTCTTCATATTAGAAATCTTTATTTTTCGCAATCCTTACCATAACGATGGAAGGGACAACTATCCAGCTCAGCATGCTAAAGAGGGATAAAATGATACCGGGTACCGAACCAAAAAATTTAAGAAACAGCGCTCCGGTATAGCCCATCATTGCTGCGATATCCAGCCCCAGCATTATCAATACCCGGGAAAGATCAATGGGGTTCAGAAAGGTCAGGATTACTGCAAGGGCATCGGTGGGGTAGTCTTTAAATAAGATAAGGAGCACCAGGATCAGACCGTCAAATAAAACTGCCAGAAAAAACCAGATAAATAAGGAAATCCCAAAACCCAGAATCTTATTTTCATGGGTAAGTGCAGTCGTATATGCGAGGGCGGTCATGCTAAAACTCAGGCAAATTCCTGCAAGAAGGATTAATAAGAAGTCGGTCAGATGTTCTGAAGAAAAGATACCCTTCACCACAAATGGAATGGTGATCCCTGCAACAAAACTGAATGAAAGGGAAAGGGCCAGACCGGTAAACTGACCAAGAATCAGGGACCTCCTTTTCACCGGTTGGGCAAGAAGCAACTCCGTGAATTCCCTGGAATTATAGTAATAGATGGCACCAAAAACAATCGATACAAGGGGAGTCAGTACCAGGACAATATTCATCATACTGACAATGGACTTGGTCATATCTGCACTGAAATAGAGTATCGTGCTGGTGACCACCAGGAAAAAGAGAAAATAAAGGATGGTCCAGTAACTTTGGATCAGGTCCACAAAACTATATTTAATGAATTTTCTCATTTCCCGTTCCTTTCCACCAATTGTGCTATCGCATTCTCCAGGGTTGATTCACCGGCTTCACTGCAGATCTCTTTGAAACCACCCTTGAATATGATTCGTCCTTCCATCAGTAAAATGATCTGATCCGACAATTCCTCAACCAGGTTCATTATATGGGTAGTATAGATGATAATCTTGCCTTGCTCCTTCTTTTCTGAAATGAGCTTGCGGAATTTGGCTAAGGATACAGGATCCAGACTGATGGTTGGCTCATCCAGAATGAGATAGGGAGTATCGAAAAGAAATCCCAGAATCATGTTTACCTTTTGCCGTGTTCCTCCGGAAAGATTTCTCAGCCTCTTCCTCATATCCTTCTCAATCTGGAACAACGAGATCAATTGATGTTCATCGGCATTATCATTTCTGATTTCCTTTATAAGGTTGAAAAGCTCGTAAATCCTCAGGTTATCCGGGAATTTTGCGATCTGGGGTAGATAGGATATATCGTTTCTGTAGGTGTGGGTATCTGAAACGCTCACCCCGTTTATATGGATACTACCCTGTTTGGGATTCACAAGTCCGATAATGGATTTAAGAAGGGTAGTTTTTCCAGAGCCGTTGGGACCAAGAATGGCATAAATACCTGGCTCCGCAATTTCTAGATTGATGCCCCTCAACACATGATGCCTTCCATAGTATTTATCCAGTCCTTTTATCTCAATCATTATCAATCCTCTCCATTAAGGGCATACTGTCCATAAGGTTATGGGGCGTAATCACCGGAGCCACTTTCTCGGCATGATTTATCAGGTCCACAAGCAAACTGCGCATCAGGATGGAGGACGATTCCATTGTCGACATCATAAAAGAAAACAATTTCACGGGCCGGTAAGGAACATCCGAAATACCATCCCTGTCAAGGTCGTAAGAACCGGTATTCTCACTCCAGTAATTGCCATCGTAACTGTTATAATTGCGCTTGCTATTGGTGCTAACTTCAAAGGTGTTATTCAAAAAGTTGTTCCCGTGAATGACATTGTCATTGGAGCTGCCGAGGAGTTTGAGCGCCCATCCGTTCCGGATAAAATCATTCCCGGAAATAGTGATCCTGAGGGCGCCCTCACCGTAGATTCCAATAGTATTTTTGCTAAATCGGTTATTCAAAATATCACTGTCGGTAATATCCTTTAGCAGCAATCCATAGGAAGATCCTCCCCAGTTATCGAGAAAATCATTTTCTTCCATTAGAATATACTTGGAGAACATGACCGCCACTCCGGCTCCGTTGGATATAAACCTATTGTTCAGGTAACGATCATTGTCCGAAAACATAAAATGAAGTCCATACCTCAGGTTATTTTCAACTAAATTGTTCCTGATCACACTGTTATCCACAAATTCCATGTAAATGCCATCCCTGTGCCCTTTGGCATGATTCCCCTCAATGAGGTTTCTGCTGCTGTACCACAGGTGAATGGCATTCCCCGAATTCATTTCATGCTCTGCTTTACCAAAAATTTGATTGCTTCGTACAGTGCAATCATGACTGCGTTCCAGATAAATACCGAAAAATGCATTATTAATCCTGTTTGATTCGATCAAACAGTCATGGCTTTCAACAATCCGGATGGCCGACCGGTCTTCCAGGTAGCTGACTCCAACATCCTTCAGTGTGAGGCCCCTGATGGTTACACTGTCGGAGGTGATACGGATAATTTCATACTCATTTTCACCGTCCAGTACAGGTCCGTTAATTCCTGCAAGGACCAGTTTTTTATTAATTTCAATGTTTCCCTCCCTGTAGGTTCCCGGGTAAATGTAGATGGAGTCTCCGTGCTGTGCCAGTTGTACAGCTTCTTTGATAGACTTGACAGACATGTTTGGGCCAACTTCAATTTGTGCACCACATCTGATGAGGCTCCCGGTCAGGATAGCTGCTATGTAGATCCACCTAATCATTCCCTTTTATCACATCTGATTTAATGGACGTGAAATCCATTTTAAGAGTTTCCCAGTCATAAAGTGTTCCGCCGTTTACCTTCTGGTATGCCGTGGCAGAATCGGTATTTGAAAAAGCAGTCAGGTAGGCTCCCATGGGGCTGGGCATTTTCCTGCTAACCAGAAAGGTAGCCCGGGTGGCATCAAAAAGATTACCGGGACGGGTATAGGGAGTAATCCGTAAAAGCTTCGAATCCCCCGCTACTTCCTCATTATTATTCATGAAATCGATCAGACATTCAGCCGAATCAAACACATAAATCTTGCCTTTGCCGGTCACCAATTCAGATCCGTACCTGTGGTCCATAATGGTCATTTTACAATAGTCGCAATCATCGGTCCCATAAGAAATAGGGCGTTCGCTTACACTACAAGATGCCGCAAGGAACATAGCTGCAATAACGAAATACCTCATCATATTCTTCAATTTTCGCGGTTCATACTGATTGCGGGGATGAAACCTGGGGTACTGCTTTTTATCTACGTGAACAGGAAGATCCTCTTACACGTTTAATTTTCGTTTCTTCAATCCAAAAAATAATGCTACCGCTCCTGAGAGCATTGACAGGAACATGCACAATGTACCAAGTCTCGGATATGAAATTGCTGTAAAATTTAAAATCTGCTTTTTACCGAACAGGGGAGGCTGGTAAGCCATGTCCGATATTTTAATGGCGGCTTCCGGATTAAGGTTGTGTCCATAATCATACTCCCACAGGTAAAAATCGAATACGGCAAGAATTCCTGCTCCCACTAAAAGAATTAACCAAACGAGGTTCCCCTGCCATTTATTCAGAAGAGCCGCAACGAGTGCAAGTCCCGACAGAGCAACAATAAAATACTTCATGAATTGCAGTTCAGGAATCGAATTGGGTTCAATGGGTTTCATGCCGATATAATGATTCAGAATATTGATGTTCTGAAGTGTTCCCGGATCGCTTCCCTTAATATCACTCACCCAGATGAACATGGACATTCCGGCTGGATACTGAGGGGCCAGAAGAGTGATTTTCCACAACGGGAAAAAGAACATCCCTACAAGGAAAACTGCGGCTGCCAACATAAAAATCCATGGCTTTGATCTTAAGTAGTGCATTTGGTTTGCGATTTTTAAGTACTAAACGATTACAATATGATCAGGTCCCGAATGATAACTTTACCCAATTACTTTCTCCTGTTTTCGGGACCTGATCTGAATACTCTCCAATGGTAGTATACTCAGGAACGACGATTATTCGTCGGTTCCGACACTCCATGCCAGTTCCTGACCCGAATTCCGTGCTGAAACCCTGATATACCCCTGCATCTCCTGGTGCAGGGCAGAGCAAAAGTCGGTACAATAAAATGGAAAAATTCCCGGGTGTTGGGGCTTCCAGAGCAATGTTTCGGTTTGTCCGGGCATAACCAGCAATTCTGAATTCCTGGCTCCCATAACTCCAAATCCGTGGGGAACATCGTAATCCTGCTCAAGATTGGTCACATGGAAATAGACTTCATCGCCCACCTGAATACCCGAAATATTGTCCGGAGCAAAATGAGACCGGATGGTAGTCAAATACACTCTAACTACATTCCCGTCTCTTACCACCTTGACCTCTTCCTCTGACTTAACAGCATGGGGGTGGTTATTTTCTTCAAGTTTATAGAACTGTTTTGAGTTGTTCATGATAATATCTGCGGGAAGAGACTGGGCATAATGCGGTTCTCCAACCGTCGGGAAATCCAGAAGCAGTTCCATCTTATCGCCTGAAATATCAAAAAGCTGTGCTGCCTGGTTCACTTCGGGCCCGGTAGGTAGATACCTGTCCTTGGTGATCTTATTCAGAGCCAGCATGTATTTGCCCCAGGGCTGGTGCGAATCTCCACCGGGAATCATCAGGTGGCCAATCGAGTAGTAAGTGGGCACCCTGTCGAGTACTTCCCAGGTACCTACTTTCCACTTGATAATCTCAGAGGTGATAAAAAATGAAGTATAGGCATTGCCCTTATCATCAAACTCGGTATGCAGTGGGCCAAGTCCTGTACTTTTAACAATTCCGGCCAGCGTTGCATCAAAATTGAGAACCGGAATGCCATACCTTTCGTCTTCAAAATCCTCCTGCTCAATGGCTGCAAGCATTTTAGTAAATGAATGAACTGTAAGTTCTGCAGACAGCTTCCCGTTTCCAACTATATATTCTCCGGTGGGATCCACATCAATCCCATGTGGAGATTTTGGACAAGGAAGGAAATAGACCAATCCAGGACAGTCCTCTGGTTTCAGAACTTTTACTGTTTCAATTTTCTCAGAATAGGCCATCTGTGTATCCTCATCGTAATGGTTTCGAATGTAAGGCGAATTCATTTCAACAAAGTTTCCATCGGCGATATATTGCTCGGCCACCTTCCAGTTTATCGCTGCGATGAAATCCTTGTCATTCTTGGAGGCTTCCACTTCCAGCAGTGTATTGCTCTCTTCCGTATTATAGGTACTGAAGAAGGTCCATCCATGGGATGCCCCTTTCCCCGAATGGGCAAGGTCGTAATCGAAACCCGGCATCAGTATCTGAAAAGCAATCTCCATTTTGCCCTCGTCGCTTACCTTTACAAACGAGAGAGCTCCTTTGTAATTTCCTGCATATTCATCCATTGACATATCCTGCTGTGGAACCGGCACACTAAATCGTGTTCCTGCAACCACATACTCGGTATTCGCCGTGGTGAATGGTGAGCTGTGATTTCCTGCACTGTTGGGGAGTTCAATGATCTCATCCGTTTCAAAAGTGGTCAGATCAAGCCGGGCGATACGGGGTGTATTGTTCGCATTGATAAAGAGCCAGCGTCCGTCCGGAATTCCATTAGTCTGAGATAGCTCTGGATGGTGTGCATCGTCCCAGGGTAAAAAACCATGAGAAGTTTCCAACATGGGCTTTGTTTCTTCGTTGAATCCCCAGGCTTTTTCTGCATCTACAGAGAAAACTGGAATGACCTTAAAGAGCCTTCCGGAGGGTAGGCCATACACACTGACCTGTCCGCTGAATCCTCCCGACAAAAATGCGTAGAATTCATCCAGTTCGCCAGGAGCTACGTATACCCTCTCAGCAGCGTTTCCGCCACCCAGGGGTCCGCTTGCGCCATTTTTTTCCCCTCCGCAGGATGCCATCAGGCCAAGCGTTAGGATAATAACAGCAAAGTTTTGAAACTTTTTTACATTCATAGTATTAGTTTTAATGGTGGAAAAATAATTTATTTTGCGTATTTGTTTTT
>CAZCQL010000079.1:0-20605 GCA_964500835.1 uncultured Bacteroides sp. | reverse complement strand
TGATTCATCAGCACCACATATGCTGAGAAAGTATATACCATTTTCCAGGCCCGGGTCCACCGGCAAATAGAACTCAATCCCCCTGGTCCCTTGTAAATATGGCAATTTTCAGAATAGCAGCAAAACTCCTATTCTTCATCCTGATGTTGATCTCCGAACATCCTCGGATCCTGTTATACATAACCACTTTGATAAATTACAAATAAACCTTTCTTTTTTACAATACTAAATCAACATCTATGATCTATAGGTCCTATCTCGCTGTTTTGTATGAATCCCTTGTACAATTTCCTTTATTCAGGTATTTTCACAAACAACATCTGCCCGAAACAGTCCGGATCGTGGACGGTGGTCATCGGCTCGGTCATGGGAAAGATAGTGGACGTGGACCTGCGGTTCCCGGAGGGATCATTACGATCCTGCCGGATAGCCAGGAAAGTCCAGCTGTTTCCAGACTTCACCGGACTGAATTTCTCCATCCCCTTAAATAGTGATAGGGGAATAGCCATCTCCATGGACCAGCCCCGGTCAATGTCCGAATTATCATTGATGCTTCCATCAACTGTCACGCCTACCTTGAAATCAGGATCCCATGATTTCACCATTGCATTTTCCGCTCCATGGAAATCATTCAGGAAAACGAAATCATTGGAAGCCTTATACAGGTTTAGCTCAAAACCAAGGTGCATATCCAGGGCCTCGGGCACCGGGATAAGGAATATCTCTGCGCAGTCGTCAAAATAGGGCTGCGCATCCCTTTTGGTCTCCCGGGCAGTAATATACTGATCCTCACACTCGAATAGCACATACAGATTCTCCTCATCCCATAGCATACGAAATGAGGTCTGCTGCCTGTCTGAAGCATTTTCTATCCTGTAGAAGTACTCAAAGGTCCTGCTCTCAGCATTCTTCCAGGCAGCCTCAGAAGCCTTTCCGTCGATATTCATCTCCTGGTTAGTTCGGCTCACCTTAAATACCTCCTGAAGTTCCGGAAAGTCAAAAGCCTCACTACCGGAAAGCAATTCCTTCTCCCAGTATTTCAAGATTTCCTCATCGGGTGCATCCGGGGCAAGTCCCCGTTTCTCAAAACCCTTTGTGGCATACTCTTCCGAACCCTGTTTCGCTCTCTTTATGGCTTCAGCAGATTCGACGATCATCTCCTTCTCAACCTCCTCCAGCATAGTCTTCAGAACGGAGAAAAGACGCTTCTGTATCTTACGGTAACCTTTCTTCCCGGCAAGGTTATTGAGTTCTTCCGGGTCTGAATCCAGGTCATAGAGTTCGAATTCCGGTCGGCTGTCTGCCATGAATTGGTTGAATGGAGTTTCCAGTTCCCCCCGGGAATCCAGTACCCGGTAAAGGGTAAAGGCAGGGTATTGCAGCTTTTTGTAGGAGCTAAGTTGCATATAAGGCCGGTCGGGCATGCGGTTCCAGATCAACTTGAAGCGGGGATCCCTGACGGAGCGGATGTCATCCACAGCATCCCCGCAGCGCTGCCGAAATCCGAACACATATTCCCGTTTATCTCCACCCAGTACATCCTTACCATGAAAATGTTCCGGTATTTCAATCCCTGCAGCAGCCAGTGACATGGCCGACACATCCACCAGGCTGACCAGGTCATCACTCACCTCTCCACCCGAAATACTCCCCGGCCACCGGATAAGCAAAGGCACTTTCAGTCCTCCTTCATAGAGCCACTGTTTATCCCTCAGGTGGGGGCGGCCGTTGTCCCCGAAAAGGAACATGATGGTATTATCGGCCAGGCCTTCCCTTTCAAGGCGCTCCAGGATCTCCCCCACCAGGTGGTCGGCTTTCTGTACGCTTTCCAGGTACAGGGCCCAGTCGGCCCTTAGCAGGGGATGGTCGGGGTAACAACCCGGCAGCGTAACTCCACCCGGATCCACGGGTCGTTCCGGGTCTCTTTCAAAAGTCCGGTGGGGCTCATGGATCTGTACCTGGGCAAAAAAAGGCTGTCCTTCGGCCCTTTGCCTCCAGTCCGTCCCGTCGAACCAATCGCCACCTGAGAAATTATAATCCTCTTTACCTTTCCTTTCCAGTCCGGGAGCCTGTCCGTTGGTACAGAAATACCCTGCTGCACGGAACAGATCCATTACGGGAACCACTCGCCCGGGCAGTTCCCTCATCTCGACCGTTCGGTGATTCAGACAGTTTATGGCCGAAGGATACATTCCCGTGATCTGGGAAGACCGGCTGGATGAGCAAACAGGCGCATTGGCAAAGGCATTCGAAAACCTTAGTCCAGTCTGAGCGATCCTGTCCATGTGGGGTGTCCTTACATCCGGATTCCCATAACAGGCCAGTTCCTGTCCCAGGTCATCGCAATTGATCCACAGGATATTGGGCCTGTTGTTCTGTCCGGACAAATAATTGTTCGGGATCAGGATGATAAGAGCAATGATAATTCCCTTCAGCAGTTTCATGGTTCATTAGTTAATCCTGTGACATCCGCTTAATATTCTCTTCCTCGATACGTTTGCGCTGCTTCTTGCTTAGTCCCTGCCGGTAATAGACATCGGGTTTGTGATTTACCCGGTGCATCTTCATCTCCGGATCGTGCAAATCCTTGCTAAGGTCGCAGTCGAAGCGTACCAACATGGAATGGAACTTTTCATTCCCGCCCAGGGCAATAAAATGAGCCAGTCCCCACGTTATCCCACGACCATCTTTCGTATCCGTAAATGCATCCGGGATATAGGGTGAACCGGCCCAGGGCATAAGTTCGGTAATGCTTACAATCTCGAAATTCACCCCGTCCTCGGAATACTGGATGGTATTGTGTTCGTTCCCGTCCTTGTAGACCAGGGCTGCAATTCCGGACCCGAAGGGAAACAGAGAGGTCTCATGCCCGGAGTTGATCACCGGGTTCAGGGGATGCTTGGTGAAGGGTCCCAGGGGATTATCGGCGGTGGCCAGTCCCTGCATTCGCACACTATGCCCGTCCTTGCTTTTAAAATCAGACTTATAGTACAGATAGATCTTCCCTTTATAAACCAGTGGGTAGGGATCGTGTATGGAGTACTGGTCCCATTCCCCTTCCCCCCCGTTGGGAATGACGATTTCGTTATAGGGTGTCCAGGGTCCGTCCGGTGAATCGGCCCAGCTCACAGCCACCGGGCAGTCGTCTCCCCTTGTACCGCTGGCTTCCATGAATCCCTGGTAGTAGAGGTAATACTTTCCTTCCCATTCCAGGATGTCTGTGGTGGTCACCGAACGCCAGCCCACCATGGGCTTTTCAGGCCGCTTGATAGCCACACCCTGCTCCTCCCAGGTGAAACCGTCCGTACTGGTGGCATACCAGATCTCGGCCAGGTCCCAGTCGGCCGACGGGATCACATCCGTAGCTTCCGCAGCCCGTTTCATCCCAACCGGAGGAACCAGGGTTTCCCGGTGGGTATACCACACATAAAACTTCCCGTTGGCAAGCAGGATCTTGGAGGGGTCCCTGCGTGAGATGGTACCATCGTGGTCATTGTAGTCAAAGCCCTTGAGTTCGGTATATTTGAACTGACTGAATAATTCGTTTAATTCTGGCCTTGGAGCCGGATAGCCCTCATAATTGCGCTCCAGTGCCTCACTCAGTTCCCGGTCGGGCTTCTCATCTGGCAGGAAATAGGGAAAACCTCCTTTTTCCTGATCGTTTTGTGCTGGTTGGGTAGTGCATGCAGCAAAAAGGCATGCCATCAGCATAAGGATTCCGTATCTTTTCATTTTCTGTCTGGTTATTGAAGAACCTTGGAGCTCTGCTCGAGGAACCTTTAGAATTCGGCGCAGCCAACCGAGTTTACGAGCTCAGCTAAGCTAACCGAAGCGCAGCGGAGCTCAACGAAGTTAATGCGCTCGCGAAATTCAACTACAATATAATACAATCAGGAAGAGCAGAACCGCAGTGTAAAAAAATTCAGGGGAGCCAATCTCACTTTTTGACCTTGAAAAAGACCTTGAGTAAAACAGCCGTCCTGCGGTTTTTGTGGACAATCTTTTACCACTCTCGAAATAAATGGGCGATATCAGCAACATGTAGCATGATATAAGCAATACGTATTTCAGGAACCATGAGTAGTTTGTTTGTGAGGAAAAAGATAATTCACAATCCTCTGATTTTCTGGGTACTATTGTGTCATTTTAGTCCTATTCAGATGGGATGAACTGGCATTTCACTGGATTAGATGTTTGAAATAGACACATTTTTCAAGAATTTCAACATTTACATGAAATTATAGCAGGTGTATGTTTGATTAATTAACATTTCCAGACTACTCCAATTAAACCCAAACCTAAATAGATGAAAATAAGAATGTTATTCTAATCAACAATGTTATTCTAATCAACTCTAATCCTATCACTTATGAAAAGAATCCTAACTATTTTTACAATGGTTCTGACTGTTTCTGTTTTTGCCCAGGCGCAAAACGTTACTGGTAAAGTAACCGACCAATCGGGAGTACCTCTTACAGGAGCATCCATCGCAGTAAAAGGCACAACAATCGGAACAATTGCTGATGCGGATGGAAATTACTCTCTTGATGTAAGTTCTGCAGGCGCTACCTTGGTATTTTCCTATGTGGGATATGTTTCCCAGGAAATTCCAATAGCCGGACAAACCTCAATCGACGTCACCCTGGCTGAAGATCTTACTGAACTGGAACAGGTGGTGGTCATCGGATACGGATCACGAACCAAGGCAACAGTTACCGGATCAGTTGCATCATTTAGTGGCGAGGAGATGCTTAAGAGCCATGCTGCTAATATTACCACCGGATTGGCCGGTCAGATTCCTGGCCTGGTAATCTCTCAGGGTGATGGCAGACCGGGTGCTGAGGATGTGAATATCTTAGTGCGTGGTAAAGCAACCATGTCAGGCTCCAATGCACCGCTGATGATTCTTGATGGTGTTCCAACCAGTGTAAATGATCTTGCACGCCTAAATCCAAATGATATCGAGAACATATCTGTTTTGAAAGATGCTTCAGCAGCAATTTATGGAGTAAACGCTGCAAATGGTGTAATTCTCGTTACTACCAAGCGAGGTAAAGAAGGAGCAACTGTATATTCCGTGACCAGCACAGTCTCATTTACACAACCTACAAGAAAACCAGACTGGACAAACTCATATCAGACTGCTGTTGCCATGAACGAGGAAAAGATCTATAGTGGTGGTACCGCTATTTATGACGATGTGGCCCTGGAAAAATTAAGGACAGGTTCCTCTCCTCTGACGCATGCAGGTCCGGATGTGGACTGGTACGATCAGACATTTAAAAACTGGGCACCACAGCAGCGGCATGCCATTACTGCGAATGGTGGCACGGAAAAGGTGCAATATTTCCTTTCCGGTGAATTGCTGCACCAGGATGGTAATTACAAAATATATGAGGAAGATAATAGCGAGCCTGCTGTCTATTATAACCAATACCAGCTCAGATCCAATCTGGATTTTCAGGCCACTGACAGGCTCAAAGTATCTCTTGACCTGGCTGCCCGAGTAAAGGACAGAAGTCAGGAACAGTCTACTAATGCTGCCAGGCTACGTGCGAAACAAGCTCTTCCTGAAACCATTTTCAGATATGACAACGGAATGGTTGGAACCATGCAATATGGTTTAAACCCGGTCATCCTGGGTTCAACAGTTGCAGGTTATAATAAAGTTTATGACAATAGTCTGACGGGAATTCTCCGTTACGATTATCAGCTGGATTGGATTACAGAAGGACTTTCGCTTGAAGGTTTTGCAAAATATGGTATTGGTAGCGGAAAAACAACCAACTGGCTAAATACCTGGTATACTTATAAGTACGATGAGAACCTGGATGATTACTTACCCTCTGCCAGTGGTTGGACTACCAATTATCCCAGACTGAACAAGAGTTACCGTGATAACCATTCCAGTCAGGTTGATACCAAATTGAATTATAGCAGGACTTTTGGTGATCATAACCTGAATGTCTTTGTAGGCATGGAAGTAAGGCAGGGCTTTAACGAAAACATGTCTGCATCGAGAGGGGATTATTTATCCAATCAGCTGGAAATATTAAATGCTGGTGATGAATTAACAGATACAAATGGAGGCTCAATGAGTGAAACATCAGCCCTGCATTACTTCGGACGTTTCTTCTACGGCTATAAAGACAAATATATGGTGGATTTCACTTTACGTGCTGATGGAAGTTATAAATTCCCGGAGGGTCAGAAGTGGGGTACTTTCCCGGCAGTTGCTGCCGCCTGGCGTATTTCGGAAGAATCTTTCTTTGCGGATAACATAGGTTTTATAAATTATGCGAAGATCAGGGGATCATGGGGAAGATTGGGTCTTGACAACACTGACCCCTTCCAATACCTCGCAACATATTCTCAGGTGACCAGCAAATGGTTTCAAACATATATTGGAGCAGGTGGTGATCCGGTAACTACGTACGAGTCAGACGGGGTCCCGAACTTTGCTATAACCTGGGAGGAACAGGAGAACTATGATGCAGGTCTCGACCTACAATTTGCAGGAGGATTAATAGATTTTACAGGTGACTATTTTTACAACAAACGATCAAAAATATTAATCCCCAGAACTGCATCCGTGCCCGATTATTACGGAATTACTCTTCCTGATGAGAATCTGGGTATTGTGAACAGCTACGGGTTTGATGGAAGCCTGGCAGTTCAGAACAGAAAGAGCTCAGGTTTCTCCTACTATGCCGCAGGTACCTTTACTTTCACCCGCAACCGTGTGGAGTACCTGGACGAAGCAGCCGGGGTTGAAGAATGGCAGAAGAAAGAAGGCCATTCTGTGGACGCACTTGAAACAAATGATAGAAGTGATGCGTCAAGGTTAATATTTGAGGCCGATGGTCTTTTCCAGAACCAGGGCGAAATTGATGCATATCCTCACCTGTCGGGGGCACAACCCGGTGATATAAAATATATCGACTATAACGAAGATGGTGTAATTGATGATAAGGACAGGGTCAGGACCGACAAAGTACAAACCCCGGAAATAGTATTTGGACTGAATCTGGGAGCCAATTATAAAGGTTTCGACTTTGTAGTCCGTTTGCAGGGACAGGCACGTGCATGGCACTTTGTACAACCGGTAATGCTCAGGTACGATAAGGCATGGCATGAGGGCAGGTGGCAGGAAGAAGGTGATAATTTGTATCCTAAAACCTACGCCTATCTTGGAGATAATCAAATCGGAAGTCATAATAATGACCGGCGTTCCACATTCTGGTTAAAAAGTGCTGCCTTCGTAAGGGTTAAAACTGTTGAACTGGGTTACAACTTACCTCAATCAGTTCTTTCAAGGGCGAATATTAAGGGATTACGGATTTTTGTCAGTGCTGATAACCTGTTTTGTTTCGACCAAATGGATATCTCACGTGATGTTGAGATCAATAACTGGCAATCGTATGAGATTCTACGAACCGTTACAGGCGGTGTAACTTTAAATTTTTAAAATATTATAATCATGAAAAAAATATATATAATTATTTTAGCAGCCCTGACCCTGGGGTCATGCCAGGATGTGCTTGATTTAGAACCACAGGACAGTCTTTCTGATGCCGCAATGTGGGGCAGTGCAGGTACTATTCAGGGATATGTTGATTATGCCTACCAGCAACTGGGTGGTTATCCTTCAACCAAAGGCGGTATCCCAAGGTTCTATTCATGGGGACATTACAGGGGAGAAGCCACAGATGAAGCCTATCCTCATATTGTATGGGGCGGAGGTCAGGATATTACCAATAACAGGCTGAATCCGGATACCCAGGAAACTATCGGGGGTTGGAGATGGTTCTACTCTTATCTTCAACATATAAATGTGTTTTTTGACAACTATGAGCAAGGCAGGTTTGATGTAGAGCAAAGTAAAATCGATCTCTGGTTGGCAGAGATGCACTTTTTAAGAGCCTGGTACCATAATCAGATGATTAAATGTTATGGTGGAATCGTGATCGCTGATAAAGTTTTTACTCCTAATGATTCTGTTGAACAGGTACGCGCAAGCTATGATGACTGTGTTCAATTTATTTTAGATGAATTAGATCTGGCGTATGAGGGATTGCCTGTAGAAGCGGCAGAACCCGGTCGTGTTACCTCAGGTGCAGCATTAGCAGTGAAAGCAGAGGTATTGCTGCATTATGCCAGTCCATTGCATAACCCGAATAACGATATGGCCAGGTGGACGGCAGCAGCTAATGCCTGTAAAGCAGTTATTGATCTTCCCCAGTATGAACTATATGGCTTGCCGGGAAGTGGTATAGATTATCACGATGTATGGTATCATTCACCAGCCGAGGGAAATACGGAAATAATCATGTCTAGATATTATTTTACCGAAACGCTGCTTCATTTTTCTAATTACCCTTCAACTCATTTTGGTGTTCCCAGTTGGGGAGGTTGGGGCCTTTGCACACCTCTCCAAGAGCTGGTGGATGCTTTTCAGAATGCTGACGGGACTGACTTTGACAGGTCTGTTCAAGGACAGGATCCATATTCGAACAGGGAATTGCGTTTCTATGAAACGATCCTGTACGATGGGGCTCCTTTCAGTAAAACCAAGGACCGTGTACCTTCTGGTGATCTGGTTGGATATAATGTCGAGTCAGGCGAATACTTTGAAGGGGAATTTGATCCTACTACTGGAGATTCCATATTTCGCCCTGGCTATGACCGGCAGGGTGGCGTTCTGCAGGAAACAAAGAACTTCACGCGCACCGGCTATTATTGCCATAAAGACGTTCATGATGATTATGATTCCAAATTCGTGCAGGGTGATGTAGTATTTGTTCCCTTATTGCGTTTGACCCAGTTCTATCTTCATTATGCCGAGTGTCTGGTAATGCTGGGAAGAGGAGATGAAGCCCGCGCTTATGTCTTACCTATTCGCCAGCGTGCCCTCTTGCCGGATGCATCACTGCCCGCAGTGCTCACCATGGACGATATTATGCATGAGAAGCGGGTAGAGCTCGCATATGAGGATCAACGGTTCTTTGACGTTCGCCGCTGGAAGATTCTTGACCAGACATTTGTTCCTGTACATAAGGTGAACGTAAAAGTCGATAACACGGTGGATCCACCAAAACGTTACTTTGAATATTCGGTACTGCAGGAAAGGATTTATGATGAGAAACTCTATTACACGCCTATTCCACAAAGTGAAATAAACAAGAATCCTCTTTTGGAACAAAATCCCGGATACTAGTAGTTTTACAGGTTATATTTAGTTTAGGTTAGTTTAAGTTTAAGTTAGTTTAATTGAAAAAGCGCTTGAGTGTCTCAGGCGCTTTTTCTTTGTACTTTTAATTTAAAAATGAAATTACTATTACCAATCCTTCTCATTGTCTTGCTTTCAGATTGTTCAAAAATGAATGAAATCAGGATTGAAACACCCCAGAAGATATGGTTCGACAAGCCCGCTACAAAATGGAACGAAGGATTGCCTGTGGGTAATGGTAGCCTTGGAGGGATGATCTATGGCTTACCCGAAAAGGAACAGATTACCCTGAATGAAGAGACCATCTGGACAGGTGGAAAACGATACGACCGCGATAAGAAGGATGGTCATAAGTACCTGGGGCAAATTCAGCAACTATTGTTTGAAGGTAAATATGTGGAAGCGGAAACCCTGGCAGGGGAAAAAATACTGGCCGAACGCTTACCTTCCGGGACCATTACCTACCAGATGCTGGCCAATCTGTGGATCGAAAGTCCGGGGCTCGACAGTGTTGATAATTACAGGCGGGAACTGGATTTGAACAATTCACTGGTGACCACGCAATTCCAAAAGGATGGGGTGAATTACAAAAGGGAATATTTCTCCAGTTATCCTGATAAGGCGATGGTCATCAGATATGAGGCGGATAGAAAAGATGCCATAAACCTCTCAGCATGGATTGAACGCACCGAAAATACAAGCATAGAACTGAGCGGTAACAGCATACACTTTTCAGAGCATGTGGGAAACGGGGATGGGGTGAAGTTTCATTCCCTTGTTCACTTTGAGACCAGGGGTGGTGACGTGCACGCCGAGAACGGAAAGATAGTGGTAGAAGGGGCCAGAGAGCTGGTCATCCGGATAGTAGCCGCCACCGATTACCGTGGAATCGAACCGGAAAAAATATGCAGGGAGAACTTAAACATTGCCCTTAAATCCGATTATAAAAACTTGCGTAAGTCACATACTGATGATTACCGTTCCCTTTTCAAAAGAGTGGATCTAAAGCTTTCTGAAGGCAAATGGGAAGATATTCCAACCAACGTGCGGCTTCAGAGAGTGAAAGAAGGCACAGTTGACAACTACCTGACACAGCTTCAGTATCAATTCGGGCGCTACCTGCTGATCAGCAGTTCACGGCCCGGAAACCTGCCGGCAAATTTACAGGGAATATGGGCCGATGGATTTTCTCCACCGTGGAATTCAGATTATCACATCAACATCAATATTCAGATGAATTACTGGCTGGCAGAAATGACCAACTTATCTGAATGCCACATGCCTTTTTTGAAGTTTATTGGCGACCTGCGTGAATTGGGCAGGATAACAGCCAGGAAAACCTATGGTTGTGGAGGATTTGTTGCCCATCACACCAGTGACGCATGGCATTCCACGGCCGGGTTCGGAAGGGCAAGGTACGGAATGTGGCCCATGGGTGCCGCCTGGTGCTGCCAGCATATTTATACCCATTACGAGTACACTGAGGACAGGGACTACCTGAATAAGTATGCCTATCCCGTTATGAAGGAGGCTGCGCAATTTTTTGTGGATTTCATGGTGCCCGATCCCCACACCGGTCTGCTGGTTTCAGGACCTTCAGTCTCCCCAGAGAACAGCTTCCTGGATAAAAAGGGGAATCTCGGGACCATCAATATGGGTCCAACCATGGACAGGGAAATCATTTTTGAGTTGTTCAGGAATTGTATCTCCGCAGCCGAAATACTGGGACTTGACAAAGAATTCAGGGATACCCTGAGAACCATAATCCGGCACATGCCTCCGATTCAGATTGGTAGTGACGGACGGCTTATGGAATGGGTGGAAGAATTCGATGAACCGGAACCGGGGCACAGGCACATTTCCCACTTATACGCTCTTCACCCCTCCAACCAAATATCTAAGACTTTCACACCCGCGCTGTTTGAGGCGGCAAAGAAGACCCTGGAATACCGCCTGTCACATGGCGGGGGACATACGGGATGGAGCAGGGCCTGGATTATCAACTTCTATGCGCGTCTGCTTGATGGGGAAAAGGCCCATGAGAATATTGTGGCCCTGCAGCAGAAATCTACCCTGCCCAACCTCCTGGATATTCATCCACCGTTCCAGATCGATGGCAATTTCGGAGTGGTATCAGGCATCACGGAAATGCTGATGCAAAGTCATGCCGGGGAAATACATGTGCTCCCGGCGCTTCCCGATGCATGGTCATCGGGCTCCATCAAGGGAATCCTGGCCAGAAAAGGTTTTGAAGTCGATATCCGTTGGATGAACGGGCTATTAGATCAGCTGATCATTACATCAAAACTAGGCAACACGCTAAATCTGCGATATGGAGACAAAGTGATTACAATGGAAACCTCTGTGGGCGACGAGCTGGTATTTACTAGTCAGGATTTTGTTCCTGACTCTGTAGCTTTCAACTATTCGGAGATAAGCGGCATCGGTAAGGACTCATTGTTCAACCGGAGAGACAACAGCGACATTATCAAGGTCGGAGACAAATATTATGTCTGGTACACGAGAATGGACAGCCCGGTCACTCCCGGATACTGGGGAACCATCTGGTATGCCACATCAGAGGATGAGGGGTATACCTGGACAGAGAAGGGCATGGCCCTTGGCACGGGCGATGAGGGAACTTTTGATGGTCATGCCGTTTTCACACCCAACATCCTTGCCTATAAGGGAAAGTTCTATCTCTATTACACCGGTGTGAAACCCACTCCCGGAAACCCGGATAAGGAGTTTGAGAATAATTCGAAAACAGACTTCACGGCCATAGGTCTGGCTGTGTCGGACAGTCCGGACGGACCCTTTGTAAGGGTGCAGAATAATCCTGTTTTGACAATCAGCGAAGATACGGCAGCCTTTGACAGCTACCGGATCGACGATGCAAGCCTGTTGGTCAGAGATGGCAAAATCTGTTTGTATTATAAAGGAAGATCCAAGATCCATGGAAAAAAAGGCCCGGGGCTTACACAAATGGGTGTGGCCTATGCAGACAGACCGGAAGGACCCTATGAAAAATACCCGGGTCCTATTCTGGATAAGAGCCACGAAGTACTTATCTGGAGCCAGGATGGTGGGGTGGCTTCCCTGGCATCCATCAATAAATCCATCAATTTTGCTCCCGATGGAGTAAGATTCCAGAAGCTTTATGCGAACCTGAACAGTATTCCCAAGGCTCCTGGCTTATACCGTCCTGCCATTGAGGACGGAAATTCCAATAGTGATTTACCCGGCTGGGGCATTTCAATGGTATCAAAGAAAGGCCTGGCCTATCTGCTCCGGTTTGAAATGAAAACCTCTGGAAAATAAACCCTGTTAGTGTGGTTATCAAATCAATGCATATGGTTATAAGCTTCTCTATACATTTTTATCGATAGTACAGGCGAGGTAAGTTCACTTTCAGTACAGATGTAGAAATGCGGATAGTACAAGGACTCTGGTTCTATGGATTCAAATAACAGATCCTGACAAGGAAATGGGGAATTAGAGCAATTGCAATGGTTGGTGAATGAATACTTTTATCAACACGACCCCAAACCAACATGTACTCCATCATGATAAGGAAAAATCTAATGCCATGCGCATTTGCCGTTGCACTTCTCTTTGCAGGATGGCTAAATGCAGATGCGGTTGATTATTATGTATCCAGCGCCGGCAATGATGCCTGGGATGGGAAATCTGCTGAATACACCGGTGGCGTTTCGGGACCCTGGAAAACAGTGGACAGGGTAAATCAACAAATGGCCCTCCCTGAGGGTGCATGCATACACTTCCGAAGGGGTGATCACTTCGAAGGAATGCTCGAGATAAAGGGATCTAATATCAGGATTGGAGCCTATGGGGAGGGTGAGCGACCCGTCCTGTCAGGGGCCAGGATACTGACGGATGCCTGGTCTCCGGTTGCAGGAAGAAGCGATGTATATCTACAGCTTCTGCCTGAGGATGTATCGGATGTTACCCTGCTGATGCGCGGAGGCACCTCTCTCCCGCTTGGCCGCACTCCCAACGGGGATATCCTGACGAACGATGCTTTTTATACCTTCAGCAGCCGGACCTTTACAAAGCTATTCGACCCGGAATTGAGCAGTGCTGAAGGACTGGCCGGTGCGGAGGTCATCCTGCGCAAGAATGTGTGGAGATATGATCCTTATCCGGTCACTTCTGTAGAGGGAACTGTAGTACACATTCGCAACGGTCAAAAGCCCACGCCGAAGAAAGGAGATGAGCACCTGCAGGAAGCCGGGTATTTCTTCCAGAAACATCTGAATACGCTGGATATGGACGGGGAATGGTTTTTCGATAAGGAAAAAGGAATACTTTATCTCTACTCTGAAAAAAATCCGAATCTTAATGACTACCGATATTCAGTAAGTCCGGCTGTGGTGAGCATCGAAAACTCCAGCTCTGTTTCCCTGGAAGAATTAAAGATTGAAATGGCTGCTTCGACTGGGATATTGATTGAAAACAGTCAGCTTATTACAGTGAATGATTGTGAGATAGCATGGTGCGGACAGATGGGCATCCGTGTGGAGGCCAGTTCTGCACTACTTGAAGGTAATGACATCAGCGATTGCTTCAGTGCCGGCATCCGGACCAGCGGAAAAGGCCGCGTGGTAGTCACAAAAAACAATATCTCTAACATCGGCCTGGTTGCCGGCCGTGGCTCTGGCAGGAACGGGATATACCTGTTGGGCGGAAACTCCGAGGCAAGCTATAACAGGCTGACCAATATCGGATACCTGGGTATCCAGCACCTGGGAGGAGGAAATAGGATCAGTCGAAACGTCATTGACAACTACAACCTGGTGGCTTTCGACGGGGGAGCCATCTATACCCATAATGATCAGCTGGGTAGTGTGGTAGAGGAAAACATCATTCTGAACGGGATGCCCAACACGGTTGGACTGGGTGATACCATTGCAGATATGGAAGTACCTTTCACAACGGGCATCCAGTGTGACAGGGGAACCCTGAATCTCATTATCCGCAACAACACCATCTCCTTTCCCCAGGTCAACCGGGGCCCCGACCGGGGGATCCATATCAATTTTAATTCCGTGGACAACCTCTTCCTTGGCAACACCCTGCTGGTTAGAGGCGCGGGCATCTCTACCCTGGATCGCGATCCCTATGACCGGGAACCCGGTGAGGCCTCTCCCCCATCTATGTCCGGTAACCGCTTCGAAGAAAACATTATTGTCTGCACCGATGCTCAAAATTCCTTTGCCAACTACGGGGCAATGACTTGCTTCTCACTGAAGGAGACCGAGCAATGCGATGTGGAAAACCAGGGGCTGTTCACCAATAATGTATGTGCAATGCCCTATAAGGGATCAAAGGTCATTTATGAACTCCACAGGCACTGCAACCCGGGCCGGACAGCCTTTGAACGCTGGTATGCCTCCGTGGCTGAATGGGAGGAGTTACGACCTTACGCTCGCGGCAACCAGGATGCACCGGTAATGGCAGATGAATCTTTTGCCCCGGATGATTTTATCCGGCTATTCTACAATGATTCAGAAGAGTTAAAAACCTTCACCCTCCCCGAAGGGGCCTATGTGGATCCCCGTGGGAATGCAGTGTCTGGTTCTGTAAACGTGGCCCCCTGGCGATCGGTCGTGCTGTTTAAGAAAATATAGAAACTCTTAGATAAAGACTTTGACTATCATGAAAGCGAGATCTATTACAAGTGTAATCCTGTCTCTGTTTGTGATCATTGGGACTGGTTTATCAGCCCAGGAACAATCTTATTATGGGAATCGGATTCAAAGGTATGGTCATGGTTTCAGCGAGCCCAATGACTTCACACCGGAGGAGTACGAGTATATCGCAAAGAACTATTCCATCTTCACCGTTGAAAAAAGACATGCCTGGGGTGACTATGGGCCAAAACCCAATACAGAGGCAGCAACCATCGGTACTGCAAAAAAGCTAAAAAAGATAAATCCTGACATTAAGGTTCTGATTTACTGGAATATAGTTCTTAACTGGAACTTCTACGAGTCTCAGAAGGAATTCAATAAACATCCTGACTGGAAATACCGTGACTGGGTTTTCCAGCACGCAAACGCAAATCCGGTCCCCATGTATGACCTGAATAATCCTGAGGTCCAGGAATGGTGGGTGAATGCCATAGTCGATCCGGTCTTACGAGGTGACCTGGATGGTGTATTTCTGGATGCTTCCCCGAAAGTTCCCAGGGAACAGTACGAAAGCCTGTTTAAAATGATTGATAAGGTACGTGCAAAAATCGGTGAAGATAAAATTGTCATATATAACGGCTTCCGGGTCGATTCCACCGTCCTGCAGGGTGGTCAGAATTTCATTGATCACACATCAGGAGTTTTCATTGAATTCTTCCTCCATAAACCTCTCGATACCAAGGAAGAAGCAGCTTTCCTTTTTGATAATCTCATTGAGGCACAAAAAGCAGGTAAGATGATAATCCCCAGAGGAAGCCCGAGATCTTTGTTGCCAGGCACCCGGGAACCCTTTCTCTTTAGTTTTGCCTCATTTTTACTTTTTTACGGGCCTGACAGCTATTATATATATAACTCTGGCTATAATAAAACCCAGGGGATGTTTACAGATTACCCTGAATATAATCTGGCAACTGGTAAAGCCCAGGGCAGGGCAGTGCGCAAGGGGTGGGTATATACCCGCGAATTTGAAAATATAAGGGTTACGGTAGATCTTGATAAGAAAGAAACCAAGATTGAACAAAAATGAAGAGAAAACTAATTGTTATTCTGGCCCTTATCACCGGAAGTATAGGCATGGCTTCCGGGACGAACACTGATAACAAAGCTGATTTCTATGTTTCACCAGAGGGATCCGATATTTGGACCGGGACCCTGGCAGATCCTGATATCAATGGTACTGACGGCCCCTTTGCGACACTGCAGAGAGCACGCGATGGGGTGAGGGAATTAAAAAAGAGCAAGTCAGGAGACATTGTCGTGCTGGTTAGAGAGGGGACCTATCAGCTGGAAGAGACGCTTGTTTTTGGTCTTGAGGATTCCGGCGAGCCCGGATCGGCTATTACCTACGCAGCCTATCCGGGGGAGACTCCGGTAATCAGTTCGGGTTGGAAAATCGATGGCTGGGAAAAAGTAACCGGGGAGCTTCCGGGATTGCCTGAAGAAGCGGTGGGAAATATACTGGTGGCAAACGTCTCTGACCGGTTCCTGACTTTATACGACGATAAAGGAATGCTTCCGCGGGCACAGTCAGAACGCTTTATTCCCTTGCAGGGAGGAACTAAAAATGAACTCCGTTTTCCTGAAGGACGTCTGAAAAACTGGCCCAATGTGGAAGATGTGGAGATTGTGATCCGCCCCACCCGTGACTGGACCATGAATATCCTCCCTCTGGTTTCGGTGGATGAAGAGGCAGGAATAGCGCGGACAGCCATTGATGCAACCTATGCCATGAGCAGGCGCGGTTGCTGGGTGGAGAATGTGTTGGAGGCACTGGATCAGGCAGGTGAGTGGGTCCTTAATACAAAGGAAGGAAAAGTGTACCTCTGGCCCAGGGGAGATTCTCCCGTGTATGCGCCAAAACTGCTTGAACTGATTCGCATAGAAGGGAATATCGACAAAAAAGGTCCCGTGGATGTACCGGTTCGAAACCTGAACTTCCGGGGTTTTACTTTTACGCACGGTGAACGTTATGCGCTAACTCCGGATGATGCGGGATTGCAGCATGACTGGGATATGCTGGACAAGAACAATGCCCTTGTGCGCCTGCGCGGCACCGAAAACTGTAGCATTGAAGATTGTCATTTTTTACACAGCGGGAGCGGTGCGATACGGGTGGACCTGCACGGAATGAATAATGAAATTACCGGCAACCATATTGAATACATGGGCGGTGGTGGCATCCTGCTCTGCGGGTACGGACCCGGAACAAAGGATGTAAACAAAAAGAATTTTGTGTATAACAACCATATCCACCATGTGAGTGAGCTCTACTGGCACTCACCCGGGATCTTCCTGTGGCAGAGCGGGGAAAACCGAGTGGCTAACAATTTAATTTATGAAACGAACTACACGGGCCTGATCGTATCAGGTTGTGTTCTGCGTTTTTTCGCCATGCCGGATATGCGCGAGCAGGTCAGGACCATCCGGTGGCATGAAATCGGGGAACTGCCTGAAGACCTGACCCAGGAAGTTGTTCGCCCCTACATGCACAGCCGCAACAACCTCATAGAATATAACGAAATACACCATGTGATGAATAAGCTGGGAGACGGCAACGGGATCTACATCCGCGCTTCGGGCCCGGGCAACGTGGTCCGCCGCAACTATGTGCATCACCTGGTTTCCGAAACTCCGAAGCAGGGCGCTATCCGGACAGACGGAGGGCAGATGGATGCCCTGATTACAGAAAACCTGATCTGGAAATGCAAATCGCAGGGGATGACCCTGAAACTGAATAACCGGTTTGAAAATAATATCATTGCCGATGTAATCGTACCAAGGGGTACCTACCTGAAAATCGTGGAAGGTCCCATGAAAGGCGCGAGCAATAAACGAAACATCTACTATTCATCCCTGGATAACTGCACCTTCATTTCTGAGCCATCCCCCGGATCAGTAAGGGTCGGAGAGGACAGGAGAGGCCGGGTAGCTGCGAGGATGAAAGATATCGACTCAGACTACAATATTTACTTTTGCAAAGCAGACAACAGCCTTGGTGAAAAGACCCTGGACAGACTCCATGACGACGGAGTGGATCTCCATAGCCAGGCTACGGATCCCTTGTTCATGGATCCGGTAAATGGGAATTTCAGGTTCAGTCCGGGATCTCCCGCACCGGATATGGGCATTGTACCCATTGATCTCTCCCAGGTCGGTTTAGTTACATCGGAACCAGTGAAGCCCACCTGGCTTTCGATGTCAGAGAATTACCAGGTTCCGGAATGGTTCCAGAATGGCAAGATCGGGGTCTGGTTCCACTGGGGAATTCCTTCTGCAACCGGGGAGGACCGCCCGAATGACGGATCGTGGTATGGACGCAATATGTACGGGGGCGGAAATAAACGATCTCAGGAGTTATCTGCGTGGCATACCAGGAACTATGGTCCGCCCTCGGAATTCGGCTATGAAAAACTGATCCCCCTGTTCAAGGCCGAAAACTGGGATCCCGATTCGCTGGTCAGGTTTGTTAAAGATCAGGGAGCCTGCTTTATTATGCCTGTGGCCTGCCATCACGATAATTTTGACATGTATGATTCCTTTCATCCCTGGAATTCGGTGGATATGGGTCCGCACCGGGATATCCTGCAGGAATGGAAAGATGCCGCAGGCAGGCAGGGACTGAAATTCGGGATTTCCACCCACCTCTACTGGTCACCCGGATGGTGGCGGCCTGCACGAAAATATCAGAAAGAGGGAACGCTGGAGTGGAAGCTTTTTAACATGGATTATGATCCGGATAATTTCAGCAGCCAGGATAGCTGGAACGAGCACTGGTACGCGCGCTGTTGGGAGATCATTGATAAATACGATCCCGATATGTTTAACAACGATTCACCCTACCCAAGAATCGGTCCAGGCAAAGGGCTCGGTATCAAACTTTTTTCTGCTTATCTCAATCGGGATCTTAAAGAAAACAATGGCAAGCAGACAGTTGTACTCTCATTAAAAGACGGAAAAACAGACAGATCAGCTTTTACCTATAATCTCGAAAGAGGTGGCGCAGGGGAGATTAAACCGCATCCCTGGATCTGGGCCACGGACCTTTCAGGAAACTGGTTCTACCGCAAAAATGCGGTTAATAAAATGAGTGTGCCGGTTATGGTTGCAAATGCGGTGGATGCCATCAGCAAGAATGGAGTGGTTATGCTTAACATAGCCCTGAAAGGGGATGGAACCATCCCTGAAAAACAAATCACATACCTCACTGCCTTTGGTGATTTTCTTAAAATTAACGGAGAAGGTATTTATGGCACCCGCCCATGGAAGGTTTTTGGTGAAGGGTCATTGATTGTGAAGGACGGACGACAGGGGGAGAACCATGATGACTACTCTCAGGCGGATATTCGGTTTACTACTAAGGAAGGTGTTCTCTACGCATTTATACTGGCACCTCCAACGCAGGATATCCTGATAAAGACTTTAAAGACAGGAGGTCTGTTGAATAGGGTAATCACATCAATAAGTTTGCTTGGGAGCAATGAAGAAATCTCCTGGGACCTAAGCGAAGCTGGTCTTAGAATTAAACTCCCTAAATCCTTACCCGAACTTCCCGTCATTGGATTCAAGATAATGGCAGAGCACAACCATTACCCTGATTTTAGCTGGGATCATGTACCCCTTTACCAGCACATGAGGAAATCAACCGCCTTTACAGAAGAGGAGTTGAAATACCTGGCCAGTTTTTCAATTGTCACTCTGGAAAAGACCACAGGCAGTAAGACGTATGGTTCGTCGGAGAAAGGATCACTTGCAGCAGCCAGGGCCATCAAGCAAGTGAATCCTAATACGAAAGTACTGTATTACCGGAATGTGATGTGTAATTATGGTACGTATGAAGTAAATGCCGGTCTTGACACTATCGCCGGAGCCTTCCTGGTGGATAGCAGCAATGGAAATACGAAGCTGCATCGAAATGTCAGGGAAGTCTATGACCTGTCCAATCCTAGGCTGCGCAAATGGTGGGTGGATCATTGCGTGGAGATGGCCGGGTATCCTGATATTGACGGGATCTTCCTCGACGGAAATATCAAGGCCCTGGAACCGGTCTTTCTTGGAAAAGAGATAGGACTTGAAAAGAAACAGAAGGTAGCAGAGGGCTATAAGCTGATGATGCAGGATATGAGAAAAAGGATGGGATCGGATGAGTTAATGGTTGCGAACCTGATAAGGGCAAGACTGCCTGATGCGGGGTTGAGCTACATGCAATATATGGATGGATCCTACCTGGAAGGCTTTGAGACCGCAGCCAATGGCATCCCCCGGCTTGAATATATTGCCAAAGGAATTGATGCCGTTCAGAAAGCTGCCCGTGAAGGTAAAATCATCTGCATGTCGATGGGGCTGGGACGTGCAGCAAATAGCCGGGACAGGATCGATGACTCCAGGCAAAAGGTGAAATGGGGTCCGGAGACCTTGGAGCGCCTGGACTATTCACTGGCAATTTTTTTAATATGTGCGGAAAAGTATAGCTATTTCCTGGCACATGACGGGTACGCGGTGGATGGCAACAAAAGTTCTGTCTGGTTGAAGCGATTTCCACAATATGACAAGCCCCTGGGGCCTCCCAAGGGACCAGCAAAAAAGGAAGGTTATATATATACCCGGGAATTTGAACATGCCTCTGTTTGGTTGGATATTGAAAATGGAGAAGCAAAAATTGAAT
>CAZCQL010000078.1:7595-21344 GCA_964500835.1 uncultured Bacteroides sp. | reverse complement strand
TGTCCCCCGACTCATTAACCGGTACATGGAAGTGGTCAAAATTATGTATCTTTGATTTGCATTAAACAATTATAGGCATATGTCCGTAAACAAAGTGATCCTGGTAGGAAATGTGGGGAAAGATCCTGAAACAAGGTACCTCGACGAATCAATTGCCATAACGAAATTTCCAATGGCCACCAGTGAAACTTACAAGAACAAGAATGGTGAACGGGTATCCAACACCGAGTGGCACAATGTAGTACTCTGGCGGGGACTGGCCCAGGTAGCTGAAAAGTATGTAAAAAAGGGAACCCAGATTTACATTGAAGGACGGATCAAAACCCGCTCCTATGAGGATGCCGATGGCAATAAAAAGTATATTACCGAAATTGTGGGTGATCAGATGCAGTTCCTGGGTAAAAAACCTGACGAAGGAGAGACTGGTGCAGGACAAATTGCCGGAGCCGGACAGGCGCAGGCATCACCGGCTGAACAGGGACAGGCGAAGGCATCACCGGCTGAACAGGGACAGGCGCAGGCACCATCGGCTGAACAGGGGCAGGGCCAGGCTGAGCCACCTTCTGATGGTCAAAGCGATCCATTTAATTCCGGGGACAATGACCCGGATGATCTCCCGTTCTGATCAGATCATTAACCTTTAAATTCCGCTTTGCAACCAGCATTTTTATCCATTTTACTCCTGGCTACTTTGATGCCCTTCACCGCAGGTGCCGTTCTTGGCATTGCAGTGGTCCTGATCCTTCTGTTCTGTTCTGCCATGATCTCCGGCTCCGAGGTTGCCTATTTCAGCCTGGCTCCACAGCATCTCAGTACGTTAAGGGACCAATCCGCCCGCAGGGACCAACTGGTCATGAATCTTCTGGAAAAACCGGAACGGCTGCTGGCAAGCATACTCATTGCAAACAATTTTATCAATGTGGGCATAGTAATCATCGCCTCTTTTGTGACAGGAACACTGTTTGATTTTTCGGACTCACTTCTGGCGGGATTTCTGATCCAGGTCGTGGTTATTACTTTTTTACTCCTCCTTTTTGGAGAGATCATCCCGAAAATATATGCGAACCGTTTTGCACTGCGATTTGCCCGGAGGATGGCTATTCCGCTAATTGCACTGGACAAGGTTTTCCAGCCTCTAATATTCATTCTTCTTAAATCCTCCCGGTGGGTAAACCGCCGGCTGGCCAGGAAAAAACAGAACATTTCCATGGACGATATTTCGGAGGCGCTTGACCTGGCTACGGATGTGGTTGCGGATGAAAAGGACATGCTGGAAGGAATCGTGCGGTTTAGCAACCTGGAAGTCTCCGAGATCATGATACCCCGAACCGATGTAACGGCTGTTGACATCGGGACTCACCTGAAAGCGCTGATCGGCATTATTATCGATTCAGGATTTTCACGGATTCCGGTATTCGAAGAAACCTCTGATCACCTGAAAGGAATTCTCTACGTGAAGGATCTGCTTCCCCATATCAACCAGAATGACCATTTCAACTGGCAGAAGCTAATTCGTGAACCGTTTTTTGTTCCGGAAACAAAAAAAATAAACGACCTGCTGAAAGAATTCCAGGAGAAAAAAATCCACATGGCCATTGTGGTGGATGAATACGGTGGTACCGAGGGGATCGTCACAATGGAGGATATTCTTGAAGAGGTGGTGGGTGAGATCACAGATGAGTCAGATGAAGCCGAAGAGTTCTACAGAAGGATTAACAGACGTACATTCATTTTTGATGCGAAGACACACCTCAACGATTTCTACAAGGTTACCGAACTGGATGATGAACTGTTCGACAGTGTGAAAGGAGATGCAGAGACGGTAGCAGGACTCATTCTGGAGTTGAAGGGGGGATTCCCCGGGGTAAATGATACCATCCCCTGTAAAGGAGTTGAATTTACAGTGCTTGGAATGGACAAGAGGAGGATCAAAGAAGTGAAAGTCTACCTAAAAGATTTTGCATAACGCCATCCCTCGCGAAGATGGTCCCAGATGACATTAATTCAATGATGACTATTCGTTTTAGCATATTGATCGGGCTGATAGGATTCCTTTCGTGTGATCATTCATATACCCCGAAACCGATGGGGTATTCACGGATCGCTACCCCTGAGAAATCCTATGTGCTATATTCGGAACAGGATTTCTATCAGTTCGAAATTCCCGTATATGCCGTCGTGGAGATTGATAGCGGGCGGAATACCGAACCGGGTTGGATCAATGTGGTGTTCCCCCAATTAAATGGAACGATCCACCTGAGTTACAAACCGGTCAGTGATAACCTGGGAGAGTATATTACCGACAGCCGGACGATGGTATATAAGCATATTGTGAAGGCTGAAGGGATTGAGGAAACTCCCTTTGTTTACAGGGATCGGAAGCAGTTTGGGATGGTCTATGATCTAAAGGGTGATGTGGCTTCAGCGGTTCAGTTTTTTATCACTGACAGCACCCGTCATTTTCTGAGGGGATCGCTATATATTAACAGCCGTCCCAACCGTGATTCGCTGAATCCGGTCATCGATTTCCTTCGGGAGGATATCATTCATATGATAGAAACTACAGAATGGAAGTATTAATCAAATTTATTAACTTTGTCACCCCGAAAGGGGAACCTGATAAAAGATATCGTGGGAGTATTTTTGAAAACAGAAATATTGCCTGATTGCCATCTTGGTGTGTGGGAGATTACAGAGGATTTCGATTCTTTGTACGGAATGGTGGATCTGGCCACAGTGGAGAAAAGCAAACTGGATAGCTTCAAGAACATAAGCAGGAAGGTAGAATGGCTCAGCGTTCGTGCCCTGGTTAAAAATATGCTGGGAAGGGACACCCGAATCCTGTACAATGCAGAAAACAAACCTTTTGTCAGGGGCAATACCCACAGCATCAGCATTTCACATTCCAACAACCTGACTGCAGTGCTTATAAGCAAAGGCAAGCGTGTGGGGATCGACCTGGAGTTCATGTCAGGCAAGATCAGCAAGGTGGCAGATAAATTCATTAACAACAAGGAGAGCATCACCACCGATCCGGAAATGAGAAAATTTCACCTGTATCTTCACTGGTGTGCCAAAGAGGCCATGTACAAGATCTGCGATAAGCAGGATATCAACTTTCGGACAGGCCTTACCATTGCCCCATTTATTCCAGACGACAATGGATTTATGAAAGGTCGGGTGCTGAACGGGAACGGCGAAGAAGATTTCGAATTGGAATACCTCCAACACGATAACTATGCACTGGTCTGGTGCGTCAAAGAATGAACAGTTTTTATGACCAGCTCCGTGACAGGAGCAAGAAGCGCTTCGCACTGCTGGTGGATCCTGACAGGTATGACGATAACTCCCTGGAGAAATTAATCACATACATCAACCAGGACCCTCCCGACCTCTTGTTGGTAGGTGGCAGCATTCTTTTCAAATCCATAGATATTACCATCACTGCCCTTAAACTGGGTACCAGCCTTCCGGTCTTTATCTTTCCCGGGAATGTCATTCAGCTCTCCGACCGGGCAGACGGGATCCTTTTTCTTTCTCTGATCTCCGGTCGCAATCCGGAATTCCTTATCGGGAACCATGTATTGGCTGCACCCCATTTAAACCGTTCGGGGATCGAGGTGATTCCAACGGGCTATATGCTCGTGGAAAATGGTAAATCCACCTCGGTGGAGTACATGAGCAATTCCCGTCCCATTCCTGCCGGGAAGCCGGAAATTGCCGTAGCCACTGCTATGGCAGGAGAGATGCTGGGAATGAAAACCATTTACCTTGAAGCCGGAAGCGGAGCCTCTAATACAGTGGGGCCGGACATGGTAGAAGCCATCCGGAAAAAAATCTCCCTCCCCCTGATTGTGGGAGGAGGTATCGATTCTGCGGAGAGAGCAAGAGAAGTTTACGATGCCGGGGCAGACATGGTGGTAGTGGGCACTGTGCTGGAGCAGCAACCCGGACTGGTGAAAGATTTCTCAGTACTGCGGACAGAAATCAATGGATGATTTCCAGGGCCGGTTGGATCTCTTATTGGATAAGATCAGAAATAACCTTGCCCGATGCGTTCTCGGGCATGGAGATTTCCAGGAAATAGGCTATGGTCGCGGCAATATCTGTGAGTGATAGTTTTTCAGGGATAGTGACCCGGTTCACTTTCCAACCGTAGAAAAGCAAGGGTACGTGAGGGCCGAACTGGAATTCGGCAAATCCGTTCCGCCCTACGCTGCTGTGTTCCACCCATCCCGGAGTCAGGTAAATAATCACATCACCTGAACGTTTCTGGTAATAACTGTTCTGGATCCGCTCAAATACCCCATCGGTAAAATTGTTTCGTTGCAGCACATAAGCCTGCAATGCGTTTGATACACCAGCCATCTGGATCATAAACCTGGCTACCCGGTCCTGAACTTCTTCAAGGGAGAGCCTGGAGTCCTCAATGAGCTGGTGGTTCAGGTAGATTTGCTGGGCATAATAAAAGGTAACCCATTCGCCCTGACCATAAATGGCATTCAGGTAAGACTTTAATAAGGAGATGCTGGTCCGGTAGTTGAAAAACCCCGATGGAATGCGGCTCTCTTCCAGGTAACGGGGATCATCTGCCAGGGCATTCTCTGCAGTCAGATAGACCACCACATTTTCCAATCCCAGCTGGTCATCCAGAAATCCCAGCAGATGGGCAATATCCTTGTCAAGTCGGAGATAGGCATCCTGTATCTCCATAGACCAGGTGCTGTAGTTTTCCGACAGGTACTTGGTAGCGTTAAACCCGATATGGATCATATCACTCACTTCCCGCTGACCAAGTTCCTCGTTAACAATGGCGGCAATGGCCAAATCCTTGGTAAAGGTATTTCCCCAGGGGGTTGCCATAAGTACCGAATAGTCTCTTTCCTTCCTGTTCCGTGTGCTGATCCGTGCCAGGTCATAGGGAAAGGTGATCTGGCCTTCTATCCCGGTCTCGTAAGGATTGTTATCAAGCATGCTCTCATGGTACTCTGAGATAGGCAACAAGGTTTCCCATGTCCTGTCAAGGTAGATATCCCGGTAGTTCTTTTCGTTAAACTCCTTTACCCACCGGGGCAATGAATCCATATAATAACTACTGGTCATCCAGGTGGCGGAAGAAGGATCGATCCAGTAAGCAGCATTGGCCGTGTGTCCTGCCATCAGCACGGCGGCCTGGGGGTCCATGGAGATCCCGATGGACTTGGATTTGAAGCGGCTGATAACCCTTAGCTCATCGGAGATGGTCCGGCTGTGCAAAGCTGCAGGTGAAAACTGCCCGGTTCCATAGGGGCCTGCAATGGTAGTCTGATCGGGATCGTCCAAGCTGTACGTGACCTTGTTGGTGAGGCGCTCATACCAGTAATCGGAAACGATGCCGTGTGCATTGGGTTTAGCTCCTGTGGCAATGGTGGCGTACCCCACCGATGGCTCTGTGATCAGGTAGTCATAGCGTGCATTCTTGCAATTGGCCCCGGTAGACGCCATTTTTTTGAATCCATCGTCGCCGAATTTATCCCAGTACACGGACAGGTAGTCATACCGCATGCCGGAAACGGTGATACCAACCACCAGCTTGGGCTTCTGGGATGGAATCTTCTGACCCGAAACTCCCACGCTTCCCATGACCAGGACAATTATTAGAACAACGGTACTCCACTTCATCAGACTCCTCCAAAAATTACTAATCACCAACCTGTATGTTCAGCATCGCGCTAACCTGGTTGAAAACATTCTCGCCGGTGAAACCCAGTTTTTCGTCCAGTACTTTGTAAGGAGCGGAATATCCAAAACTCTCCAGCCCGAATACTTTTCCGTTCTCTCCTACCAGTCCCTGCAGGGTTAGCGGCAATCCGGCGGTCATTCCAAATACGGGGATCCCTGAGGGAATTACCTGCTCCTGGTAGTCATCCGGCTGATCCCGGAAAATTCCTTCAGAAATCACCGAGACAATCCTGACGTTCAACTTTTTCCTTTCACGGAGCAAGTCAGCGCCTGCCAGCAGGGTCGACACTTCCGATCCGGAGGCAACCAAAACCACATCCGGAGTGCTTTCACAATCCACGGCCACATAGGCCCCCATCTCTGCCCGGAGTGCATCGGTAAACCTGTCAGATCCAGGCTGTGCCGGCACATCGGGAATTCCCTGCCTCGATAAGATCAGGGCGGTGGGAGTGGATTTATTTTCAAAGGCCATTTTCCAGGCAACGGTGGTTTCAACCGCATCGGACGGTCGAAGGACCATCATGGAACGGTTTCCTTTGTGGTTTTTCAGGTGCTCCAGCAACCTGATTTGTGCCTCCTGCTCGACGGGCTGGTGGGTGGGGCCGTCTTCTCCCACGCGAAATGCATCGTGCGTCCACACATATTTTACGGGAAGCTCCATGAGGGCAGCCATGCGTGCAGCCGGTTTCATATAGTCGCTGAATACAAAGAAAGTGCCTATCACCGGGATCACTCCCCCATGCAGTGCCATGCCATTGGCGATGGCGGCCATGGTAAGTTCACTCACCCCTGCCTGTAAAAAGGAACCGCTGAAGTCGCCCCTGGTGAACGCGTGTGTTTTATGTAAATAACTATCTGTTTTATCGCTGTTGGAAAGGTCTGCCGAAGCAACGATCAGGTTCTCAATCTTATCTGCCAGGCTGGCCAGTACCGCACCTGAAGCACCGCGTGTGGCAGCCCCTGCTTTCTGTTCGATGGCGGAATAATCAATCTCGGGAAGGGTTCCTTCCAAAAAACCCCGGAGTTTGGCAGCCTGTACGGGATTGTCCTTTTCCCATTGTGCCTGTACAGCTTTTTTCGAGGCAACTTGTGAACGTTTTTCATCCAGCACCTTTTCATAGGCCTCCTTCACCTCGGGAAAGATCACAAAAGGATTCTCAGGATCGCCTCCCAGGTTGGCAATGGACTTCTCAAAAGATGCGCCTGCGGCCGAAAGCGGCATCCCATGGGTGGAAGTCTGACTTTCAAACCCGGCACCGCTTTCATCAAGCGCCCCTTTGCCCATGACCGTTTTCCCGATAATCAGCGTGGGACGACTGGTCTCTCTCAGGGCTGACGCCAGTGCCTCGTATACCTGTCCGGGATCATTGCCATTGATTGTTTTCACATTCCAGTTCCAGGCTTCGTATTTCTTTGCCGTGTCCTCGGCAGTCACCGCCTCCGTCCGGGTGGAAAGCTGTATGTCGTTGGAATCATAAAACATCACCAGGTTGGATAATCCCAGGTAGCCGGCAATTCGTCCTGCTCCCTGTGAAATTTCCTCCTGAATTCCTCCGTCCGATATAAATGTGTATGTCTTGTGGGCCATCCATTCCCCAAACCGTGCAACCAGGTATCTTTCGGTGATGGCTGCTCCGAGCGCCATGGTGTGTCCCTGACCAAGCGGTCCTGAGGTGTTTTCCACGCCCCTGGCGGTATTCAGCTCGGGATGACCCGGAGTGGGGCTTCCCCACTGACGAAAATTACTCACTTCCTCCATGCTATAGTTGCCGGTCAGTGCAAGGATACTGTAAAGCATGGGTGACATATGTCCGGGATCCAGAAAAAACCGGTCGCGCATGGGCCAGGCCATATCATCGGGATCAAAACTGAGGAACCGGGAATAGAGGACCTCCACAAAATCGGCTCCTCCCATGGCTCCTCCCGGATGACCCGATTTGGCCTTTTCGACCATTGATGCGGAAAGTATGCGTATGTTATCTGCTGCCCTTTTGTGAATCTTGGTATCCATGGGTATGCCGGTTTATTAAAGTTAGGTCCGTAGAAAAATGAAGCCCAAAATTACCCATTAATATTTAATAACGGGTCCTGAGGGGTAGTTCTTTTTTCTTAATTTTGATCCAAATTTTACACAATATGGCACTTAAATGCGGGATCATAGGAGTTGCGAACGTGGGCAAGTCCACCCTTTTCAATTGCATGTCCAATACCAAGGTGGAGACCTCAAGTTTTGCGTTTACATCAAACAGGTCCAATGTGGGGGTGGTCAACGTGCCCGACCCCAGATTATACAATCTTGAAAATTTTCAGTCCACCGATAAGGTAATTCCGGCCACAGTGGAAATTGTGGACATCCCCGGAATGGCCAAGGGGGCAAGTCAGGGTGAAGGTGTTGGCAACAAGTTCCTCTCAGACATCCGCAATACCGATGCACTCATCCAGGTACTGAGGTGTTTTGACGATGATTCGCTCCCCCATATTGACGGTTCGGTGAATCCGGTCAGGGACATTGAAACCCTTAACCTGGAATTGCAGGTGACTGACCTGGAATCGGTGGAAAAGAAAATGGAGCGCCTGACCAAGATTGCCAAATCGGGCGATAAGGATGCCCGCAGGGGAATTGAAGTGCTTGAGCTCTACAAGAACCACCTGGAGGATTTCCAGAATGCACGTACCCTGGAGATAGCTGATGCCGACCGCCATCATCTGGACGACCTGTTCCTGCTAACCAACAAACCGGTCATGTATGTGTGCAATGTGGAGGATAAGGCAGCCCTTACCGGCAACTCCTATGTGGAACAGGTAAAAGAATACCTGGCAAATGAAGAGGCTCAGATCCTTGTGCTGGCAGCACGGCTGGAGTCTGAGATAGCTGAGCTGGAGGATGAAGCTGACCGGAAAGAGTTTCTTGAGGATGCCGGTTTGGAGGAGCCCGGGGTCAGCAAGCTGGTCAGGTCCGCTTATTCCATGCTCAACCTGATCTCATTTTTTACCGTGGGCCCAAAGGAGATAAGGGCGTGGACCATCCACAAAGGTTATCTGGCACCGGAGGCCGCAGGGGCCATTCACTCTGACCTCCAGCGGGGTTTCATCCGTGCAGAAGTCATGAAATACGAAGATTTTATTTCCCTGGGTTCGGAGGAAGCCTGCAAGAAGCATGGGAAATTATCGGTGGAAGGGAAAAATTATGTAGTCGAAGAGGCCGATATCCTTCATATCCGGTTTAACGTATGATTTTCGCCATGGGTCAGCGAGCTTATATCCTGGGATTTCAGGTTCTGTTTACCATGTTTGCCCTGTTTGTCCTGTTTGTCCTGTTTGCCATGTTTGCCATGCCAGGTACCCTTTCTGCACAGTACCGGCAGGTGCAGTTCGATGACGGTGACATGGCCCTGGATCTGGCCGAAGCACTGACCTTTCAAAAGTACCCCACCTACGGTCAGTATGTGGAAATGATGCAACAATTTGCCACACAATTCCCCGACATCTGCAGGCTGGATACTTTTGGCACCTCGGAGGAGGGCCGGCTGCTGCTGGCATTGAAGATCAGCGACAATGTGGGAGAAGATGAGGCCGAAGCAAACTTCCTCTATTCTTCTACCATTCATGGAAATGAACTGGTGGGTTTTATTTTATTGCTGAGGCTGGCAGATACCCTATTGAACGGGTACGGGAAAAACAATGAGCTGACCAGGTTGGTGGACAGTCTTTCTATCTGGATCAATCCCCTGGCCAATCCCGATGGCACGTATTCGGCCGGTAACAACCTCACCATGAAGAACTCCATGCGATTTAATGTGAAGTTAGCCGACCTGAACCGCAGTTTCCCCGACCCGGGAAAGGCGGAACCTGACGACACCACCGGCCGGCCCACGGAGAACCGGCACATGATGCAATTCATGAAGACTCATGGATTTGCCATGTCGGCAAATATCCATTCCGGGGAGGAGGTGGTGAATTATCCATGGGATTTCACCTTTGATCTACATGCCGATGATGACTGGTACCGGTTTATCTCGCGGGAGTATGCCGATGAAGCCAAGGCAGTCGATCCGGGCTACATGGGATTGTTTACCGACGGGATAACCAACGGGGCAGCGTGGTATATCATTACCGGGGGTCGACAGGATTATGTCAATTATTACCTTGAAGGCAGGGAGGTGACCCTTGAACTGAGCACGGAATTCCTGTTGGGATCAGATCTCCTGGAGGAACACTGGAACATCAACCGGCGGTCTCTGCTCAACTACCTGTCCCAGTCAGAGTACGGCATCAGGGGACGGATCTACGACAAGGAAAACGGGAAGCCTGTAAGGGCCCTGATCCGGATACCGGATCACGACAGCACCTATTCGGTGGTACACAGCACTTCCCTCCACGGTGATTTCTACCGCCTGATAAAGGAGGGCATGTATGACCTGGTGGTTTCGGCTCCCGGGTTCCTTACCGATACGGTTACCGGAGTGAGCGTCACTGATTACCTGGCTACTTACCTGGAGGTTGGACTGGAAAGGGATCTGAGGACCGGACTTGTTCCTGTGGCTCAGCTCACGGGATTCAGGCTCTATCCCAATCCGACAAACGGAATCATCTACCTTAAGTCAGAAGGCAGAAATCCGGGTCTTTTGGATATCAGGGTATTCTCACTGGAAGGTCAGCTGTATTTGCACCTGAGGAAGCAGGATCCAACCCAACCGGTAGCCCTTCAGACGGAGGCTCTGCCAGGGGGATTATACATCCTCCATGTAACCTCAAAGGAATTGTCCCGCAGCTTGCGCTTTATCAAGCAATAGCCTTCCTGGTGGGCTTCGCCGGCTTCTCTCGGTATCCCTGTTTGTAACTTCAACCTCCCTCTTGGACCAGTTTTTGTACTTTTAGCTGGAAACCAGCGTTATAAATATGATGATGAAGCCTGGAAAAAGAACTGTTAGAAACGAAGACCCCTTCCTCTTACTGGCCATGGTGGCCATCCTGGTATTTGCACCTGTGCTGAATCGATCAAACGGTCTTCTGGCACAGGAGGTCACCACCACCACCGGATATGAACCTACCTCTAGAATATTGTTCATTTTCGATGCCTCCAACAGCATGGCGGGACAATGGGATGGGGCCCGGAAGATAGATATTGCCCGGGAGATCCTGTTTGAGATGGTGGATAGCCTGGAGAAAATGCCCAATGTGGAGATGGCCCTGAGGGTATACGGTCACCAGAGTCCCGTTCCTCCACAGGACTGTTCCGACACCAAACTGGAAGTGCCTTTCAGTCCGAACAATGCCTCACGGATAAGGCAAAAACTGAGGTTTATCAATCCAAAAGGAACGACCCCCATTGCACGCTCCCTCGAATTGGCGCCGGACGATTTCCCAACCTGTGGAAATTGCCGCAACATCATCATATTGATCACCGACGGAGTGGAAGCCTGCGACGGGGATCCCTGCCTGGTCTCCACCCGGCTTCAGAAAAAGGGGATTATCCTGCGTCCCTTTGTCATCGGTATCGGGAATGATCCGGGATTCAGGGAAACATATAACTGCATCGGGGAATATTATGATGCTCCAAGCAAGAAGGATTTCCGGGAAGCACTCAAAGTGGTGATTACCCAGGCCCTCAACGCCACCAGCACCCAGGTGAATTTGCTGGATTCCGATCACAGGCCTACCGAAACCGATGTGAATGTGGTGTTTTACGATCGTTTTTCGGGTGTGATCCGCTATAACATGATCCACACCCTCAACAGCAAAGGCAATCCCGATACCGTGTCGCTGGATCATATGAGTACGTACAATGTGAAAGCACAGACCATCCCACCGGTTACCTTCGACAGCGTAAAGCTGATCCAGGGACGCCACAATACCATTGGCATTGATACGCCACAGGGATACCTTCATATCCGTACCAGCAGGGGAAGGGCCTACGATAATGAAAAAATCCTTGTGAAAAGGGCCGGTGATCCACAGACCATTAATATCCATGAAATGGGCAATGTGGGGAAATACATAGTGGGTCATTATGACCTGGAGATTCCCATCTATCCCCTGATGATTGTCAGGGATGTGGAGATCCTTCAAAGCTATACCACCACCGTGGAGATCCCCGCTCCCGGCTTCGTTACCTTCAGTTCGCAGCAACCTGGTGCAGGCGCACTGTACCAGTTGTCAGATGAAGGGGACCAGATCTGGGTGTTGAATCTTCTGGAAAATCAAAAAGTGCAGGGATTCCACCTCCAGCCCGGAACTTACCGTGTAATTTTCCGGCGTGGCGACCTGAAATCCACCGACTTCAGCGTGGTGAAAGATTTCGAAGTGGATCAGGGATCCTCGGAGACCATCAAGTTCTATTAAATCCCATCTTTGTATCTTTAAACTTTTCTATGGCGATTTAGTCTAACCACCAAATCTTGCAGGAATATGCCGGAATGGGATGACAGAGAGATCATCGAAGGAGTAAAAACCCCCGGAAAAGAAGAAGAAGCATTTAGGCAGCTGGTGCAGAAGTACCAGGAGAGATTGTATTGGCATGTCCGCAAAATTGTGATCGGTCACGATGATTCCGATGATGTACTGCAAAACACCATGATCAAGGTATGGAGATCGTTGCCCAATTTCCGTTCAGATTCGGGACTTTACACATGGATTTACCGCATAGCCACCAATGAAGCGCTTACTTTTCTGAAACAGAAGAAAAGAAAAGTATTTGCTCCCTGGGTAGATGTGGAACAAAAGATGAGTGATACACTGAAGTCGGACCCCTGGTTTAATGGGGATGAGATACAGTTGAAATTGCAGAAGGCTATTCTAAAACTACCTGACAAACAGAGGATTGTATTTAATATGAAATATTTTGACCAGATGAAATACAATGATATGGCCGAAATCCTGAAAACATCGGTGGGGGCTCTAAAAGCCTCCTACCACCACGCGGTAAAAAAAATTGAATCTATGCTGGGCGATTATTAAACCTTTTGCCCACAATCAGGTCTAACTAATTAGTTACATGGTATGAATAAAAAACAAAAAACACGAAATCTGCAGCATGAATCGCTGAAAAAGATGCCTTTCGGAGTACCCGAAGGGTATTTTGAACGCTTTTCTGACAGGCTGCAGGCGAGGATCAGGCAGGAGGATGAAAGACAAATGCCTGTCCGTAGAATCGGTACCTCTCCACGTTACAGGATAGCCATTGCTGCCGCCCTGCTTGGAGTTGTACTGATCAGTTATTCCATTATCAGATTAACCCTGCCCAATGGGGGTTCTTCCGGTAGTTATCCTGATATTGCACTCCTGGAAGAACTTCAGGTATTCGATGATGATAGCTATTTGATGGAGATGATGCGATCCGGATCGGATGAGTTGGATGAGGAGGAGGCCTTTGCAACTCAAGCCATGGATTACCTGGCAATCAATGATGTGGAAATAGCTCTTTTATTTGAATAAGAAATTATATTGTATCATGAACCGAACAGTCACCCGTAGTTTTGCAACCGTAGCTATCCTGGTTGTTGCCACATGCCTGGCATCGCTGATGGCTCAATCTGAAGAGCAGATTGCAGCTTTCAACAGGGAAAAAGAAGCCTACTATAATGAAAAACTGGAGTTATCCGAAAAAGAAGCAGAAGATTTCTGGTGTGTTTACAATGATTTTCATAACCGAAAAATGAAGTTATGGGAAGAAGAACGAAGCGCTTTTAAGTATGCCCATCAAAACTCCGAGAATCTCACCGATGAAGAGATCAACGAGATACTTGGGAAGATCCGGGTGCTTAAACAAGAGCAATTCAAGTTAGAAACCGAATATTATCAGCATAAATTCCCGACGGTACTTTCGCCTAAGAAAGTATTAATGCTGTACAAAGTAGAATGGGATTTCCGGGGTCACCTGCTGCGTAAATTGCGAGATCAGGGTCACGGTCGAGGAAGAAAAGAGGGCAAACAAGGTGCCAGCAGAGGGGGTTACCACGATAACGGCCCGGGTAGCAATTTGGAAAGCAGCACGCCAGGCAGCACGCCAGGCAGCACTCCAGGCAGCAC
>CAZCQL010000078.1:0-7495 GCA_964500835.1 uncultured Bacteroides sp. | reverse complement strand
CCAGGCAGCTGATTTACCGCATATCGGCAGGAGAGTAGTCGCGCATAACCAGCAGATCTTCAGGCAGGTCCAATTCTATATCCCGGAGAAACTGCACACTCGACTCCATGTCGTGGTACATCACCTTGTCATCCTCCACAAATGATACATATTTTCTGTATTCGGTAAGAAATTTCTCCAGGAACGGACTGGTTCGGGCGGGTCGCCTGAATTCCATGGCCTGGGCTGCATTGAATAGTTCGATGGCCAGGATCCGTTCGAGGTTGAGCATGACCTTGTAGGCCTTGGTAGCCGCATTGGCCCCCATGCTCACATGATCTTCCTGTCCCTGGGAAGATTCGATGGAATCCACCGATGCCGGAGTGCACAATTGTTTGTTGTGACTCACCATGGAGGCTGCCGTATATTGTGGAATCATAAATCCGGAATTGAGTCCGGAATTTGCCACAAGAAACGGAGGCAGGTCCCGGGTCCCGGATAAGAGTTGGTAGGTGCGTCGTTCCGAAATATTCCCGAGTTCGCTCAATGCAATTGCCAGGTTATCCAGGGCCAGCGCCAGCGGCTGCCCGTGGAAGTTCCCAGCCGAAATGATCATGTCTTCCCCGGGGAAGATGGTGGGATTATCGGTCACCGAATTGATCTCATTGCGAAACACATAGGCCACATAATTGATGGAGTCTTTGGAGGCACCATGAACCTGGGGGATGCACCGGAAGGAATAGGGGTCCTGCACATGTGCCTTTGCCCTCGAGATCAATTCACTTCCTTCCAGGAGCCAGCGAATCCTTCGGGCAGTAACAATCTGCCCCTGGTGGGGCCTGATCTGTTGTATCAGCTCGTGGAATGGTTCAATTCTCCCGTCGAAGGCATCCAGCGAAAGGGCACCAATCACATCGGCCAGCCTGGAGAGCTTAAAAACCCGCATGCAGAGATAAACCCCGTAGGCACTCATGAACTGGGTGCCGTTGAGCAGGGCGAGCCCTTCCTTCGATTGGAGGTTAATGGGATCCCATCCCATATTATTTAACACTTCAGAGGCCTTCATTCGCTTGCCCTTCATATCCACATCGCCCATACCCAGCAAAGGAAGGCTCATGTGTGCCAATGGGGCAAGGTCTCCTGAGGCTCCGAGAGAGCCATAGGTGTAGACCACCGGCAATACATCGTGGTTATAGAGATCGGCCAGGCGCTGAACTGTGGAGACCTGTACTCCTGAGTTTCCATAGGAAAGGGACTGGATTTTCAGGAGGAGCATTAGTCTTGTAATCTCCCTGGGTACCTCCTCGCCTATCCCGCATGCATGAGACATCACAAGATTTTTTTGTAACAGCCCCAGGTTCTCTTTGGAGATTACGGCGTCACAGAGTGAACCAAAACCGGTGTTGATGCCATAGAGTACCTCATCTTCATTCTCAAGCCTGCGGTCCAGGTAATCCCTGCACCTCGTTATTTTTTCGGTCACTTCGTCGGAGAGGACAATTTTCTGATGAGAAGTAATGATCTCCTCAAATTTTTTCCACCCGATCTCCTGGGTGGTTACCAGGTGTACTTTTTCCATATCCTATAGGTAAGAGAGGTTTATGTGGATAGTTTTTCCACCAATTGGGCCGGGGTAACCTGTTCCTGTTCCCCTGATTCCATCTCTTTGAGCGTGACCAGTCCGTCCTTCATTTCCTGTTCACCAACCAGGGCGACAAAAGGTATATTGCGGGTGTTGGCATAACTCATCTGCTTTTTCATCTTGGCCGCATCGGGGTATAGCTCTGAGGCAATCCCATTTTTTCGTAACTGACCGAGGATGGGTAAGACATGAGCAGCTTCGCGTTGACCAAAGTTCACAAAGAGCAGCCGGATATCCATCTCATTTTTATTAGGAAAACGGTCAAGTTGCCACAACACATCGTAAATCCGGTCGGCCCCGAACGAGACTCCTACACCGGAGACTCCTTCCAATCCGAAAATCCCCGTAAGATCGTCGTACCTCCCTCCTCCGCAGATACTTCCAATCTGTACCTCCCCCGACTTCACTTCGAATATGCTTCCGGTATAGTAATTGAGGCCCCGGGCCAGGGTAAGATCCAGTTCGACCTCAGCCTCGACAGGGTCAACAGCAATAAGATTAAATAGTTGCCTTATCTCCGCAATGCCTTCCTTTCCTATGCCTGATTCTTTCAGGTAGTCCTCCAGGAATTCGAGCTTCTCCATGCTGCTCCCTTCCATTTGCAACACAGGTACAAGCTTTTGTATGGAGTCTGACATTAATCCTTTCCGTTCCAGCTCTTGCTTAACCCCCTCCAATCCTGCCTTTTCCAGTTTGTCAATGGCAATGGTCACATCAATCATCCGGTCGGGCTCTCCGATCACCTCCACAATCCCTGACAGCACTTTGCGGTTATTCATCCTGATCACCACCCTCAGTCCCAGTGCACCAAATACCTGGTCCATGATCCGGATCAGCTCAAATTCATTCAGCAGTGAATGACTGCCAATGACATCCACATCGCATTGAAAAAATTCTCTGTATCTTCCGCGCTGTGGCCTGTCGGCCCTCCATACAGGCTGAATCTGATATCGCTTGAAGGGAAAGGCTATCTCGTTGCGGTGCTGTACCACAAACCGGGCAAACGGTACTGTCAGGTCATATCTTAAACCTTTTTCAGAGATCAGGTTGCCCAGCTTGCCGGCAGGAACCGTAGTAAACTCATCTTCAGACAGGTTGCTCTTAAAATCGCCTGAGTTTAATATCTTGAACAGAAGCTTGTCCCCCTCATCCCCGTACTTCCCCAGAAGAGAGGAGAGGTTCTCCATGGCCGGTGTTTCAATGGGGAGGTACCCATAGGTTTTAAAAATCTGACGGATGGTGTCAAAAATGTGGTTTCGCCTGGTCATTTCCAGGGGGGTGAAATCTCTTGTACCTTTTGGAATGGAGGGTTTTTCTGCCATGCGCTAGATTCCTTCTATTTGCTGGCGTGGGCTAATTTCTTAAAATCACTTTCAAGGAAAGCATCCGGCTTTTTGGCACTGACTTTATGGTAATCGAAGTAATAAAACGTTCCGTCGGCTGCGCCAATAAGGATCTTATACACCCTCGCGTTCATTTTCTTGCCCTCGGGTCCGACCTTATGCAGGAACACCGCGTTTTTATCACCTGCCATGATCAGCTCCTTGATCTCTTCCGGCTTCACGATCTTCACGCTATTTGGATAGACAGACCGGATCCGGGCCTCGGAAGAAACCTCTTTGGCAAGCTCATCTTCCACCAGGTAGAGGGTTTTGCCCCGCATATCGCCCATGTTGTCGTTATAATGCTTGTACACATTCTGGGAAACCATGTGGGGATTTTCGGTAATCAGTCGAATGTGTGCCTGAAGGAACTGCACCATGGTCCCCAATTTATAAGTGTATCGGTCTTCATCCACCCCATAGAAACTGAGGGGCAAGTTTGCCACGTCCTTCATATCATTGATAGATTCATAGTCACCGCCCAGTGAAACACAAAGGAACATATACCGGGTGTACGACTTATCCTTTTCAAAATTGACAGCCGCCGTGTAAAGGAAGGAAGCATTCTTGTCCACACTTTTATCTCCGAATTCGTCGAATGGGAGGAACTCATAACCGGTAATGTTCCAGTACTTCTCCACCGCATCCCGTATTTCCATGTTGTATTCAGACAACGGATTGTCGCTAAGCACAATGTAGGTTTTCGTGGTCTGAAAACGTGTCAGGTCCTCTTCGGTAGGAAGGTATTCCCTCTGGGCCTGTAGATAAATCAACGGAAGCATCACAAGCAATAGGGCGGTAATTTTTTTCATGAAAATCAATTTCTATGGGTGAAAGATAGGTTAATTGGCGGGAAAGTAAAGCGGGTGCTTCTCATTAAACCTGCGTATATAGACAAATTTCATCTGCTTCTTCTTCCGGGGCCTCAAGGCCTCATATTCATCGGCAAGCTCGGGATCTCTCATCAGGAGTACCCCCACGCTTTCGGTATCGTATTCCATGACTTCCCCCGATTCAAAATCAAGCAGGTACTGCTTCAATTCGGTGTTGGAATAATTGGAATTGGGCATGTTATACCGGTTGTTATAATAAGAGTTTGAATAATAGGGATTGATCGCATAGGGATCGTAATAATTGGGGTTATAGGTGGTCATGGTGGCCACAAAATGGCAAATACTGCCCACAAAACTCACCCTGTGAAATTTAGTTCCTACGTTGATATACAACACTCCATTTCGGCTATACCCCCAGATAGATCTTGTCTTCATCACCTTTTTCACCCCGTTATCGTCATAGATCACTATCTCCTTTCCCATGGTGACCTTGTCGTAAAACTCCCTGTCAAACATGTCAATATCGGTCACAATCCTGGCAGGAGGTACCGGGTCGTTGGCCTTGACCATATCAAAATTGGCATAAATCCCATCATGGAATTCGAAATCGGCAGAATACTTCACCATGCCGGCTCCTTCTTCCCCCTGCGCAAATAGTGCCGGGGCAAGGATCAATCCTATACAAAAACAAATAATTCGTGTACCCATTTCCACGTCTGTTCCTTCGCCAAATTTACCAACTAATATACGTTTCTGTCACAAAAATAACGCCAATAGTAGTCAGGATTGTGTAAAATTTCTCTTACTTTGCTACGAAAGCCATTTAAGAATACCCATGTTTCCCCAATTCCTGCAACGTATCATCTCCCATGGTATCGAGGAGAAGATGGAGCAAACATTAGTAAACAGGATAAGAAGGATCAACCTCTTTTTTATGATCCTCTTTGTCATGTTGCTCCTCTCGGTCCTTTGGTCTTCCCTCGCCAGGATGCCCCTTCTGATCGGCCTGAACAGCATTGTATTTCTGGCCAGTCTTGCGGTTTATATCCTTATCCCGGCTGCAACTAAACCCAATCTGAGCAGCCTTGTGGCCCTGGTGCTCGCAGCAGTTATTCTTCTCTCAGGATTTTTTTTCGATCTGGGAATTTCGGGCGGTCTGATCATGGCATTTTACCTGCTTTTCCCGATGGCAGCTGTAAGTGTAAACAGCAAATATGGGATAATTGTTCCCATTGTACTTGGTATTATTACCATGGTATTCAATTTTATTCCAGTCTTCGTTGACGGAATTCATTTGGATCTCTTTAACGCACTGCTTCTCTTTTCCACCTATGCCCTTGTAACCGGTATTGTCCACTTTATAGAACGTTCTAACAGGGAATTGTTTGCCAGGCTGACAGATTCCAGAAGCAAGGCTGAAAGTGAGATTGTCCAGAAGGACGAGTTTATTTCAAAACTCTCCCATAAGCTGAGGACGTCCCTTAGTAACATCGCCCTGATCAATAATCTGGTGCATGATATCAGCCTGACCTCGGAGCAAAAAGAACTGATGGAGACACTGAAAGCGTCCACCAACAACCTGATCGAAGATGTCAATAACATTGTGGAAATTGCATCACCGGGAATCATCGATTATAAGAAAAGTATCATCTCTTTTGATCTCACCAGAGTATTAGAAGAAGCTGTAAGTATCCTGAAATCAAGTGCATCCTTCAACGAAAATGTAACGATTCAGCGGACCGACCATTTGACACATTATCTGATTGGAGATCCCAGCCTTTTGCGAAGTCTTGTGGTAAATATTATTAAGGGATTAAGCATTTATAAGCACACCGGCAATCCCATTGAACTTCAGACTTTCAACCTGCGTGAAAGTCCCAGTCAGGTGCGCCTTGAATTCAGGTTTGTGGCCGAATCCGACATGGGCCAGGATCTGTTTACCTATGTGGAGACCCTGAACCGCAGCGACAAGCAGGCTGGCTCAAACCTGGCCAATGCACGCAATTTGCTTCTTGATAGCGAGAGTGACCTCACCGCCGAATATGGAAATCAACGGGCATCGATTCTTTTTTTCCAGGATTTTGCAAAGGATACAACCAGGAGTGTGATTGAACCTTCCGATGCAGTGAAAATGGACGTGGTCTACAGAAAAGGGATCGCACTCAGAAATGCCAAGATTCTGCTGGTTGAGGACAATGAGATCAACCAGAAGATTGTCCTATTAAGTCTTACTAAACTGGTGAACCAGATAGATGTGGCTAAGAATGGCAAGGAAGCACTGGAGATGTTCGGGATCAAACAATATGACCTGATCCTGATGGATATCATGATGCCTGTGATGGATGGCATCGTCGCCACAAAGAAAATCCGTGAGATAGAATCCACGGGTGAAAGCCATGTCCCCATTATTGCTATTACTGCTAACGCCCTTGCGGGAGACAGGGAGAACTGCCTTGCTGCCGGGGTGGATGATTATATCGCCAAACCCTTCCAGGCCGATCTGCTGGTCAAGATGATGAAAAACTTGCTGGCCTGATCCCGATCACCATCAGGTCGTCGATCTGGTCATTTTGAGCCCCCATCCACTCATTGATATTTTCCTCAAGCCTGCGGTGCTGGTCTTCCATGGGAAGTTCGTGGATGGTCATGAGCAGGTGCCTGAAGCGCCGGTACTTGAATTTTTTCCCTTCAGGCCCCCCGAACTGGTCAGGATACCCATCCGAAAACATATAGAGCACATCATTCTCTTCCAATGCAATTGTTCTGTTTTGGAAAGATCCTCGATGGATTCCATAATCGGGACCTACAATAATCCTGTCGGCTTTTACCTCCAGGATCTCATTATCACGAATAATATACACAGGGGTGAATGCTCCGGCATATTCCAGGATTTGATTCTTATAATCATACGCGCAGAACGCCAGGTCGATGCCATCCTTCAGGGAGAGTTCTTCAAGGTTTCCAAACACCAGGTCGAAATAGCGGTTCATTTCATTTAAAATGCTGGCTGGCTGAAGAATTTGCTTCTCAACCACTATCTGTCTGAAAAACTCAAGACCGATCAATGACATAAATGCTCCCGGAACACCATGGCCTGTACAATCAGCGACGGAAAACAACACCCTCCCATTTAATTTGCGGGCCCAATAAAAATCGCCACTCACAATATCCTTTGGACGTTGGAAAATAAATGATTCCGGGAAAAGCGCCCTCATTTCCGTGGGAGTGGTAAACATAGCTGTCTGGATTCGCTGGGCGTATTTAAGACTATCTTCTATGTTTTTAGTGCGGCTTTGCAACAGGTTTCGCTGCTGAAGTACTTGCAACGATTCCTTTTCCTTCTCCTGCAAATTGCGATAGTCCCGACGGAGCAACCGTGTCCTTTTACTTCTAAACAGAACATGCATTAAGAATGCAAAAATTCCGCCCATCAGGATCACAGTCATCAGTTCATTGAACAGGGTCAATATGGCACCGAAGGTCCAATCCATACGTTACACGAACGGCTAGTTTATATACATGAAATAAGCAAATATAGTGGTAAAAAGCCGTATTTCTTACATGAACGGATTAGAATTAACAAAAAAATCCCCCGCATGAGCGACAGGGCCGACGCATTTAAATTCCAGTACTCCTGATCTCTCGCAGGCTACCGTTGC
>CAZCQL010000077.1:0-21703 GCA_964500835.1 uncultured Bacteroides sp. | reverse complement strand
GTGGCCATCTGATGGGAATATTGGCTTCCAAACAGCCATAAATTATGGTGAAAAGTGTTCAACCGCATATTCAGACCTTAATAAAGTTTTTACCCGACCAACCAGGCGTCTATCAATTCTATGATGAGAATGGGGTTATCATATATATTGGTAAAGCAAAAAATTTGAAAAAAAGGGTTGGTTCCTATTTCAATAAACAAAAATTCGAATCATTTAAAGTCAAAGTCCTTGTCAATAAAATTTCCGAAGTAAAATATGTCGTAGTAAATAGTGAGGCAGATGCACTTCTTCTGGAGAATAACCTTATAAAAAAGCATCAGCCCCGGTACAACATCTTACTTAAGGATGATAAAACGTTCCCTTGGATTTGCATAAAGAATGAACCATTTCCCAGAGTGTTTTCAACCAGGACAGTGATCAATGATGGTTCTCAATATTACGGCCCCTATACCTCCGCCTATGCTGTAAAAATTCTTTTAACACTTATTCGACAAATTTACCAGCTCAGAACCTGCAAGCATTCATTAACGGATGAGAATATTTCCCAGGGAAAATTCAAAGTGTGCCTTGAATACCACATAGGAAATTGCAAGGGGCCATGTGAACAATTGCAATCCAAGGAAGATTATGCAGAGAGTATTCGACAGATAAGAGAGATAATCAAGGGCAATTTATCGGAAGTAATATCGTTTTTGACCGATCAAATGACAGTTCGGGCAAAATCTTTTCGTTATGAAGAGGCAAACCAATTCAAGGAAAAGATTGAAATACTGGCCAGGTATCAAAGTAAATCCACTATTGTAAATCCGGCCATTCACGATGTAGATGTTTTTACTATTGTAAGTGAGGAGAAAGAAGCCTTTGTTAATTTTTTAAAGGTCGTAAAGGGAGCCATAATTCAAGCCCATACAGTGGAAATTAAAAAGAAACTGGATGAATCGGATGAGGAATTGCTGGCTTATGCTGTTACAGATTTGAGGACAAGAATAGAAAGTAGCTCCAAAGAAATCATTCTACCGATTGATCTCAGGGATTATTTTCCAGCCAACCGCATAACCGTGCCCCAGCGGGGAGACAAGAAGAGGTTATTGGAGCTTTCTGAGAGAAATGCCAAGAGTTACAGGTTGGAAAAAAGAAAAAAGGCGTCCACAAGGAAGGTCGCTGGATCCTCAGACAGGATTCTGAATACACTTCAGTCAGATTTGAGGATGAAGCAGAGGCCGACCCATATTGAGTGTTTTGATAACAGTAATATCCAGGGAAGTGATCCCGTGGCCGCTTGTGTGGTTTTTAAAAATGGGAAACCTTCCAGAAGAGAATACCGGCATTACAATATTAAAAGTGTATCTGGTAGTGATGATTTTGCTTCCATGGAGGAAGTGGTATACAGAAGGTATAAGAGGCTCATTAATGAACAGCACGACCTTCCTCAACTTATTGTAGTTGATGGAGGAAAAGGACAATTAAGTGCCGCACTAAAAAGCCTCGACAAATTAAATTTAAGAGGAACGATAGCAATTATCGGAATTGCTAAAAAACTTGAAGAAATTTATTTTCCAGATGATCCTGTTCCACTTTATATTGACAAGAATTCAGAATCATTGAAGCTAATTCAAAATCTCAGGAATGAAGCACACCGATTTGGCATCTCTTTTCACCGTCTCAAAAGATCAAATACCATGACACATTCGGTTCTGCAGGATATTCCTGGAATAGGATCTCAAACCATTGAAAAGTTGTTTAAGAAATTCAAATCTCTTGAAGGGATCAAAATCGCTTCCCAGGAGCAGTTAGCACATGAGATTGGCTTCGCAAGGGCACGAAAATTGAGGGATCACCTTTCCAGAAATTAAATCCATCTTATTTATCACGGGAAACGGTAAATTCAACAAGATCTCTTAAGGAATCCCTGGAGGGTGAAGCTGGAAAAGTTTGCAAAATTTCCATGGCATTTTGTTTATATTCCTGCATTTTATCCATGGCGAAATCAATTCCGCCCAGATCAGTTACAAACTGTACCACTTCATTCACAACACGTTGACTTCTGTTTCCATTTTTTATTTTTCGGATCATGGCCTTTCTTTTTCTGGCCTCAGCCCGATTCAGGGAATAGATCAGAGGAAGGGTGAATTTCTTCTCCTTTATGTCATTCCCCGTGGGCTTGCCGATTAGCCCATGTGACTGATAATCAAATAGATCGTCCTTAATTTGGAAAGCCATTCCAATATTGATACCCATCTCATACACGCGATCGACAACTTTCTGTTCTGCTCCGGTTGACTTGGCGCCACAAGCTGTGCACGCCGCAATCAGGCTGGCGGTTTTTTTACGGATCACTTCATAATACGTCTCAGTGTCAATGTTCAGACTTCTTGATTTTTGAATCTGAACCAGTTCACCCTCACTCATTTCTTTTGACGCGTTGGAGACTATTTCAAGAAGATCATAATCCTTGTTCTCGACCGCCAGAAGCAGGCCCTGGGCCAACAGGTAATCTCCCAAGAGTACAGCTACTTTAGATTTCCAGATGGCTTTGATTGAAAAGGCTCCCCTTCGTTCATTTGAGTCATCCACTACATCATCATGCACAAGGGTAGCAGTGTGCATCAATTCGATAAGAGCAGCACCAGTGTATGTGGATTCAGATATTTCACCGATTAATTTGGATGAGAGAAAAACGAATAGCGGACGCATTTGTTTCCCTTTTCTGCGTAATATATAACGAGTTACAATGTTTAATAAGGGAATAGAACTGGACACCGAAGCTTTGAATCGCTTATCAAACTCTTTCATTTCCAGACGGACCGGATTCCTGATATCCTCTAATTTGCTCATCTGCTCAGAATTGGGATTTTCAAAGGTAGAAAAAGATAACAGACTAAAATATTAATATATTTGTATTTGAGCAATTTGAAATCGGTTAGCCAGCCGGAATTAGCATGGCATTCTCCCTGGAAATGTTTGATAAGATTAGAGTAACCAAGGAATTTGATTTTGAAATGGCACATGCCCTGTGGAATTATGATGGGGCTTGTAAAAATATTCACGGTCATTCCTACAGGCTATTTGTAACCATAAAGGGGGTACCCTTGTCTGTCAGCAATGATCCCAAATTTGGAATGGTGCTTGATTTTAAAGATTTAAAACGTATAGTAATGGGTCCCGTGGTAGAATATCTAGACCACTCACTAGCTGTCTACACCGAAACTGATGGGAATGCTCTCTCGGCGCTACAGAAAATGTATGAAAAAGTACACATATTTGACTTTCAACCTACATGTGAAAATCTCGTATTATATATCGTTCAAAAAATTCGACCCTTACTTTCCCAAGAATTAGAACTTCATTCGGTTAAACTTATTGAAACTGCCACTTCTTATGCAGAGTGGTATGCCGCAGATAATAAATAATTCTATATGAATCAGGAAAAAAAACTTTTTCTTCTGGATGCTTATGCTCTAATTTTCAGGGCATACTACGCATTCATTTCCAATCCAATGATTAACTCCAAAGGCATGCCAACTTCCACCGTCTTTGGATTTACACTTGCATTGGAAGAGATCCTGCGCAAGGAGGATCCTACACACATTGCGGTCGTTTTTGATCCACCGGGCCCCACCTTTAGAAATGATATGTTTTCGGAGTACAAGGCTAACAGGGAATCTACTCCGGAGGACATAAAGAAGGCTGTACCATATATCAAAAAACTTATTGAAGGGTTCAATATAGACGTGGTGGAGGAGGCGGGCTATGAAGCAGATGATACCATTGGCACATTGGCCAAAAGAGCTGAAAAAGAGGGGTTTAAAGTTTATATGATGACCCCTGATAAGGACTTTGCTCAACTGGTTTCAGACAATATATTTATGTACAAGCCGGGAAGAAGCGGAAATCCTGTTGAAATACTTGGCCCAGAAGAAGTTAAGGAGAAATTCCTTATAGATAATCCGTTACAGGTCATTGATATACTTGCATTATGGGGCGATTCTGCCGACAACATTCCGGGAGCTACCGGAATTGGAGAAAAAACAGCCAAGAAACTAATTAGCGAATTTAAATCCGTTGAAGGGGTATATACTAATATAGAAAAGCTCAAGGGCAAGCAAAAAGAAAATTTGGAAAATGACAGGGAGCAGGTATTCCTTTCGAAAGCATTGGCAACTATCGCGCTGGATGTACCCGTACAAAAATCAGCGGAAGATCTGGTTCGGAAAGAGATGAATCGAGAGGCCTTAAAAACGTTATTTAAAGAATTGGAGTTCAAGACAATAGCAAGCAGGATACTGGGTGATTCGACACAGATTACCTCACGTACTGCAGGCACCTCAGCTGCTTCCGGCTCCTCAGCTGCTTCCGGTGCTTCCGGCTCCTCAGCTGTTGCTGGTGCTTCCGATCAAGGAACCCTGTTTGGGGAGGCGGGTGCATCAAGTAAAGACGGAGAGAATCAGGACTTTGATACGATCAGTTCGGTAAAGCATCAGTATGAATTGATCAACAATCTTGCCGGGGTAAAAAAACTGACCGTGGAACTATCGGGAATGGAATCTTTTTGCTTTGATACCGAGACTACCGGACTCGATCCAATCACGTCAGAACTAGTCGGAATAGCTTTTAGCTGGGAAGCACATAAAGCATCTTATGTTTCCTTTAGAAATGATCCTGATGAGATTCGTGCCTGGTTAAAAGTACTTGAGGCACCATTTCAAAACCCGGAAATTGAAAAAATTGGTCAAAATTTGAAATATGATCTGCATATCTTAAGGAATTATCAATTAGATGTTAAAGGTAGTTTATTTGATACGATGATTGCACATTTTCTGGTTGAACCAGATCAAAAGCATAATTTAAATGTGCTTGCCGAGCAATACCTGAATTATTCTATGGTTCACATTGAAGAACTGATAGGAAAGAAAGGGGGAAGGCAGGTGTCATTCAGGTCTGTGGATCCGGAAGAAGCCAAAGAATATGCAGGAGAAGATGCAGATATCACATTTCAGTTGGCAGGGAGGCTAAAAGAACAGGTGGCCGGAAGGGGTTTTAGTAAATTATCGGGACTAATTGAGATGCCTCTTGTCAGCGTACTGATGAATATGGAACATCACGGCGTGAACCTTGATGTGGATGCTCTGAAGATATTTGCCGAAGAACTAAGGAAGGATCTACTCAAATTAGAGGCGGATATATTTAAACTCGCAGGAACAGAATTCAATATTAGTTCCCCTAAACAGCTGGGTGAAATTCTGTTCGATAAGCTGAAGATTGTATCAAATCCGAAGAAAACGAAAACAAAACAATATGCCACAGGTGAAGATGTCTTGCTTCAATTGAGAGATGAACACCTGGTGGTGGAAAGAGTATTAGAGTTTAGGTCATTAAAAAAACTTCTTTCCACCTATGTGGAAGCGCTCCCAAAACTAGTGAAAGAAGTAACCGGAAAAATTCATACCTCCTTTAACCAGGCAGCTGTAACAACTGGCAGGTTGTCTTCCGTAAATCCTAACCTGCAAAATATTCCGGTTAGGGAAGAGCGAGGCAGGGAGATCAGACGGGCATTTATTCCTGGGTTACAGAGCAATGTTTTTCTATCAGCCGACTACTCCCAAATTGAACTTCGCCTGATGGCTCACCTCAGCAAGGACGCTCAAATGATTAGGGCATTCATCAATGAAGAGGACATTCATACTGCTACGGCAGCTAAGATATATAAGGTTGAACCTGAATCTGTTACAAGAGAGATGCGGAGCAATGCAAAGACCGCAAATTTTGGAATTATTTATGGCATTTCTGCATTTGGCTTGTCCCAGAGAATGCACATTTCAAGAACGGAAGCCCGGCAATTAATTGATGGATATTTTGAAACCTATCCCGGAGTCAGGGTCTACATGGATGATTGCATTAAAATGGCGCGTGAATGCGGGTATGTGGAAACCATGTACGGACGGCGAAGGAATCTGCCAGATATCCTGTCGCGGAATTCAGTGGTTAGGGGGAATGCCGAAAGAAATGCCATGAATTCGCCCATTCAGGGATCGGCTGCTGATGTCATTAAAATAGCCATGGTACAAATTCAGAAGAATTTTGAGATGGAACACTTAAAATCAGCTATGATTCTTCAGGTGCATGATGAACTGAATTTTGATGTATGGCCGGAAGAATTGGACAGGGTGAAACAGATCGTAAAAGAGGAAATGGAAAATGCCGTACAGCTATTGGTTCCTTTAACCATTGATATGGGAGTGGGCGCCAACTGGCTTGAAGCCCATTAGTATCAATGAGTAAGGTCAGCCTTGGCGAGTTCTCCCTGATTCCCGAAAAGTACTTCCTTGACAAGCGCAGGTTCTTTAATAACTTTCAGAGCCTCCTCCAATTGTTTATCATCACTGATCTGGGCCAGGATTCTGCCCTTTTGGAAATAGTACCTGTTCACAATCTCCTCAGAAAGAAGTTGCCGAATCTCGGGCTTGAAGGTTTCAAGATCTTTTAGATTATTGTGCGACAGCTTATGCTCCAATGTGGTAAATTCTTCGCGGGCGATTTCATAATATTTCTCCCGTTTTGCTATCGACACAAGTTCATCAAACACCTTCTCGCTTCCTGTCTTGAATTCAAATCCGCTTTCTTCAACAAAAGATTTAAATGAGAGAAATTCATCATTTGAAAGAGAGAACGATTCAGGAGAATCAATTTCTTCATGGGTAGCGCGGTAACTGGTGGCGAAATCAAAAATCATGTTTTGTGAATAGAGCTGCAAAGTGATTTCTGAAAGCATCCCGGGAATACTTTCGATATCGGGCTGAATACCTCCTCCATCATAGACAAGCCGACCATTTTTTGTCTTGTATTCCGATATCAATGAATCAGGAATTACACCCACACTTCCATCCTCATTTCGATTTGAATAGTCCAGAGCCTGGATGCATCTGCCGCTTGGAATGTAGTACTTCGCTGTAGTAACTTTCAATTGCGCATTGTATTTCAGTGGCCTTGAGGTTTGCACCAAACCTTTTCCAAATGTTCTCTGGCCTATAATCACCGCCCGGTCAAGGTCCTGTAAAGCACCGGCAACAATTTCTGATGCGGAAGCAGACCCCCTGTTAATGAGCACCACAAGAGGAATTTCGGAGTTCACAGGTTCTTTCTGTGTGATGTATTCAGAATCCCATTGTTTTACTTTTCCTTTTGTACTTACTATCAGCTCACCTTTATCAATGAAGAGATTGCAGATCCTGACCGCTTCAATTAACAAACCTCCGGGATTTGAGCGAAGATCCAAAACCAACGATTTCATAGGATGGTCGCGTTGCAGTGATTTCAATGCATTTTCGACCTCTTGGCCCGCCCCAGTGGTGAAATTAGTAATTCGTATATATCCCGTTTGCGAATCGATCATTCCATAATAAGGAACATTTCGAATGGAGATTTTCTCCCGAACGAGTTTAAAATCAAGTGGTTCATTATTCCCGTACCGCTCCATCGTTAAAGTTAGCTGGGTTCCTGGTTTCCCTTTTAACTTATGAATAACAGATTCTACATCCATGTTTACCGCAGGCTTTCCGTCTACCTTTAATATCTTATCCCCGGCACGAATTCCGGCTTTTGCCGCAGGAAAATCCTCATATGGATCTGCGATCATTACATAGTCACCCGATCTTCTAATAAGTGATCCGATGCCTCCGTATTGCCCTGTAGTCTGGAATTTAAAATCGTCCATATCCGATTCAGGAATATACGTGGTGTATGGATCAAGGGACCCAAGCATGGCATCGATACTTGTGGTAACCAGCTTCTCCGGATCCGTTTCATCCACATAAAACATATTGAGTTCCCGGAATAGTGTGTAATAGATATCCAGGTTCTTGACCAGCTCAAGGTCTTTGTTTTTTATGGTGGTAAATCCTACGCTAATCAGGATGAGTAAGGCTCCACCTAAGAATATAGTACGTTTGGTTCGTTTCATAAGATCTTCATTAATGCTCAATAAATGGAAAATCACCAGTATAAAGGAACTACAAAGAATCTAATTTACCCTAAATATTAACTTTTTTTAAGAATGCCCGATGTGTATCTTTGTGGTCAATTATACCACAAATGACAGGCCAGGATTCAATCACGATGCTTTTCTCCGATACAATGGGGGCAGTTGAAGATCCACTTTCTGCAATGGAGTTGATACCAAAACCGCAATTGTATCATCCTGATTGGTTGTTTATGTACCTTCTTGTGTTGCTTGGCTTTTTTGCGTGGATCAGAATTTCCTATGGAAATATATTAATTCAGACGGTCCAGGCATCCACTAATTTTCAGGTAGCCTCCAGAATGTTTCAAGATAATAGCCTGTTACAAAATCAGTTAGACAATATTTTATACGCTCTGTATTTTCTGAGCCTGGCATTCCTGCTCTTCCATTTAGAGAATGAGGGGAAGATATATCCATATGGCCAGGAAGGTGGTCTTCTCTATCTGTTTAATCTTGCCCTGTTATTGGGGATGTTCTTTGGGCGGATCATCGCCGTAAATCTGGCTGGTTTTTTATTCAATCAGATAAAATTATTTAGGGAATATTTATATAATGCTTTCATATTTAATAAGTTACTTGGAATGGCTGTTCTCCCTCCATTGCTATTTGTAGTGTACACAACCGGTATACTCCAAAAGGTCATTCTCTCACTTACTCTGACAATTATTGCTTTGGTTGTGGTGATGAGAATAATTAGGGGATTGGTATTTTCTTTCAAGAAAGAAATTTCATTATTCTATATGTTTTTGTACCTTTGTGCCCTTGAAATAGTACCTCTTGCATTACTGTACAGATGGTTAGACGGTATCCTTTAAGCAGAGATAAATAAAAGGAGAACATGGGAAGAATAAGGAAAATCCTTGTATCTCAGCCACAGCCTGAGAATAATAAATCACCCTATTTTGATTTAGCAAACAAACATAACCTGAAAGTTGATTTTAGGCCATTTATTCATGTGGAGGGTGTAAGCGCCAGGGACTTTAGACAGGAAAAGGTTGACATAGGCATACACACTGCAGTTATTTTTACAAGCAAAACAGCTATAGATCATTACTTCAGGATTGCGGAAGAAACGCGGACAAACATTCGTGATACAATGAAATATTTCTGCGTATCTGAAGCTACGGCCTACTACCTTCAAAAATATATTGTCTACCGTAAAAGAAAGATTTTTTACGGCAATGGTCAAATCACCGATTTGGTTGAGATCATGAACAAGCATAAAGGTGAAAAATTCTTAGTGCCCTTATCGGCAGCACATAAAGAGGAGATCCCACTTCTGCTGAATGATAGCGATTTCGATTTTTCAAAGGCAGTACTCTACCGAACCGAATGCAGCGATCTTTCTGACCTTGCAGATGTGAACTATGACATCCTGGTATTCTACAGCCCTTCCGGAATCAAATCGCTTTTTCAGAACTTTCCTAATTTCAAACAAAACAACACAAAAATTGCCTCCTTCGGCAGGAAAACCGCCAAAGCTGCAGAAGAAGCAGGATTGCGCCTTGATATAACGGCACCGCAACCCCAGGCTCCATCTATGACAATGGCTCTGGAAAATTTCATTAAAGATTATAATAAGAGTAACGGAAAGCCGTAATTGAAAATATTACTAACTTGAGGGGGGAGAAATCCCCCCTTTTTTTATGCCTGATTTTTCTTTTAAGAAGGAAGAGCGACTCTCCAGCAAAAAAACCATATCTTCTTTGTTTCAATCTGGGAGATCGGTAGTGTCGTATCCAATAAGGATCATTTACAGTTATGCGGAACCAGGAATTTTCCCTGCTGCTGTGGCCATCTCTGTTCCTAAAAGGCTGTTCAAAAGCGCGGTGGACAGGAACCTGTTAAAACGCCGTATCAGGGAGGCCTACCGTCTTAATAAACCTGATTTTTATGCCCGGCTCATCGAAGCTAATGCGAATGTACAATTGGTGATCCTGTATCAACACCGGGAGATTGTCGATTACCATACTCTTCAATCGGGACTACTGAAAGGGATCGATAAGTTGATAAGTCAGATTATCGAATGATGGTTCGTCCTCCTAAACTAATGGAAAGTTCCCGTTTCACCTGTTCCAGACTTTGTATTCTAATTATCAGTTGATTGAGAACTTCAAGATCGCTATTCTTTTCCGCATTCGCCAATTCTTTTCTCAGATGTGAGAGGGCTTTTTCAATCACCATCATTTTATATGAAAGCAACGATTTTGGGATCTCAAAACCAAGATTTTCTCCTGGTAATTCCACGTATGCTTCCTTACGTTTCCATACTTTACTCAACTCATATCGGGATGTATAGATATCCACAGCTAACTCTCTTACACCAGAATGATCGTGGTAAATGAAATACCGTTCAGCTACTTCTTTCCCTTTATCATTTAGACTTTTTACATCTTCAAAGATCTGTTTATATACCAGGTTGGTAAATTCCAACTCATCATTCTGAATCTCTCTTATTATAAATTTGGCAACACTTATTTCGGTATTCTCTTCACCGCTGATATGAAGCATCTGATTTCCAAATTTCAACAGAAAGTAGATAATTTCTCTTTCTTCGACTTCGGAGAATACATTCTCCACAAACCCCGGAACTACCGGTTGCTGAGGAAGACCCGAAAGTGATCTTTCTTCAATATCCCTGCGCCCTGAAAATTCCCTGGCCCCCGGTAAATTCCTTCGTCCGGATTGCTCCCGACGCCATTTCAGCTCCTGCATCCGGCGTCTGATCTTATTCACCTCGTTGTAGAGGACCTGTTCTTCAACGCCTAATAACAGGCTGGAATCTTTCAGGAAGACACTCCGTAATATACCATCCGGAATGACGGCAACAGATTTTACAATGTCGGTTATCAATTTAGCCCTTTTAATAGGGTCGTGCTGTGCCTCAGCCAGCAGAATCTCCGTTTTAAAGGAGATAAAATCTTTCTCGTTTGCCTTTATAAACTCCAGGAATTCTGAAGAACCGTTCGCCTGTGCAAACGAGTCCGGATCTTCACCATCGGGGAGCATCACCACCTTCACATTCATACCCTCCTCCAGGATCATATCTATACCACGGAAAGATGCTTTAATTCCCGCTTCGTCCCCGTCATAGAGAATTGTGATATCACCGGAAAAGCGTTTAATTAATCGGATCTGATCTGCTGTGAGGGCAGTACCAGACGAGGCAACTACATTTTCAATGCCGGCCTGATGTAAGGCAAGAACATCGGTATACCCCTCGACAAGGAAGCACCTCTCCTTGGAGACAATGGCTTTTTTCGCCTGGAACAGCCCATAGAGGACCCGGCTCTTATGATAAATATCCGATTCGGGTGAGTTAATGTATTTTGCAATATTCTTATCAGATTTCAGGGTCCGGCCTCCAAAACCGATGACATTTCCAGAAATAGAATGAATTGGGAAAATCACTCTTCCCGCAAATCTGTCAAAGGAGTAGTTTTCCCTTTCTATGGTTAGACCCGCCTTTACAAGGTAGTCCTTTTTATAGCCGTTCTTTCCTGCTTCTTTTGTAAAGGCATTGCGTTGTTCGGGGCTGTATCCTAACTGAAATTTCTTCACGATATCATCACGGAATCCTCGTTTGCGAAAATAGCTTAGAGCGATGGCTTTGCCTTCCTCAGAATCCAGCTGATCGTTAAAGTATTTTGATGCGAAAGCCGATACAGTCATCAGGCTTTCACGCTCATTTTTTTGCTGAATTTCTTCAGCAGATAACTCTTTTTCTTCTACGGGTATGCTATACTTATTTGCAAGGTATCTCAGTGCTTCCGGATAAGATAACTTTTCATGCTCCATCAGGAATCCCACCACATTTCCACCTTTGCCAGAGCTAAAATCTTTAAAGATCCCCTTGGCAGGAGAAACCATAAATGACGGGGTTTTCTCATTGGAAAAGGGGCTCAGTCCTTTGTAATTGGTTCCGCTTTTTTTCAGGGTTACAAAATCTGAAATCACATCCACAATGTCGGCTGTCTCAAATATAAGGTTGATGGTCTGTTGGTCAATCATTTAGGAATTGGAAATTACACCAGGAAAGGCCTGGTAAGCGGATAGATAAAAATAGCGAAACTAATTGTTCATCCAAAATCTTATATTTACATGAATCGAAAAGAGGGGAGAGTCAATCTTCCCGGAATACGAATGATCAATTCTCGATAGATGAAAAGACTGGTAGTTCTTACAGGAGCTGGAATGAGTGCGGAAAGCGGGTTAAAGACGTTTCGTGAAATGGGCGGATTGTGGGAAGAGTATGACGTAACTGAAGTAGCAAGTCCGGGTGGATGGGAACGAGATCGAGGGCTTGTGCTTAACTTTTATAACGATCGAAGAAAGCAACTTCTGGAAGCCGTTCCCAACAAGGGGCACCTTGGACTGGTGGAACTTGAAAAAAATTTTGATGTGCATATCATCACTCAAAACGTAGATGACCTTCACGAAAGGGCTGGATCCGGAAAAATTCTTCATCTTCATGGAGAACTCCGTAAATCTCGTAGTACGGTCGATCCGGCACTTGTGTATGACATCGACGGATGGGAATTAAAAGAAGGGGATCTGTGTGAAAAAGGATCCCAGTTGCGACCAAATATAGTATGGTTTGGGGAGGCAGTTCCGGCCATTGAGAAGGCCGCTGAAATTGTTACTTCAGCGGATATTCTTGTTATTATCGGAACCTCCATGAACGTCTATCCGGCAGCTGGATTAATCGACCATGTTCCGGAAAAAGCACCTATTTACATCATTGATCCCAACGAGGTTCCTGTTACCAGCGATTCAATGACCAGGGTAATCAGGAAAAAAGCCGGGGAAGGAGTGCAAACACTAATTAAAATGTTGTCGCATGGTTAGGGACTGCCACATACGATTAAAAGAAGTTCTTGTTACTTCCTTTATTTTAACCTTGTGCCTTTGCTTATCTGGACAAAAATTCAATACCGGATTATTTGGTGGCATCTCAGCTTCACAGGTGGACGGAGATGCTTTTACCGGATTTAATAAATTGGGGTTGACCGCAGGCGCTTATGTGAACCGCCATATTAAATATAATATTTACTGGCAGGTTGAAGTTAAATATGTATCCAGGGGTGTATATAAAGGTCTAGGTGAGAATGATCCCACATTGTATAAAAGTGGATATCATTATATAGAGCTGCCATTGTCTGTCCATTACCTTCATGATCAACAAATCCTGGTGGAGGCAGGGACCTCTCCGGAAATCTTGGTAAAGACTGTGTTTTCAGACGAGAACGGGGTTATCGATCCCAGCATCTATCCTGACAATCGAAGGTTGGGACTAAGTGTGTTTGGCGGAATCTCCTATTGGTTCAATGCCAAAGCAGGGATCGGACTCAGGTTTACCTATTCGGCCATTCCATTTCGTGATCCACAGGAGTGGAACCACCCGAGGTATCGGGGGTACTACCACAAAGGACTTTGCCTCACCGCATCTTATAAACTCTCTCAACAATGATTACGCACAGGAAACTGTGGCGATATACACCTGGCAACTGTATTGACTGAGCAATATCTGACAACAAGCTTCAAGGGTTGCCCCTGTAGTGACCACATCATCGATCAAGAGGATCCGTTTTCCATCCATGCCTGGCGGCGGGTTTCTGGCAATCTGAAAATTGTCAGACACATTCTCAAAGCGTTCATAACGGCCCATTGAAGTTTGCGAACGGTGATGCCCTTTTCGTCTCAGCAAGGTTGATACTACAGGGATATTCATAATTTCAGAAACTCCCCGGGCAATGATCTCACTCTGATTATATCCCCTTGCCCGGAATCTTTTCTGATGTAAAGGGACGGGGACCAGTAAGTTGCAACCGGAAAAGTCAGTATCTTTCAATTCATATCCCAGCAGTTGTCCAAGATAGAGTCCCGCTCTCTTGTTTCCCCTGTATTTGAGATCATGGAGCAGGGTCTGGTATGCCGAACCCTTTTCAAACCGTAGCAGGGAGGTAGCTGCTTTGACAGGGACCCTGCCCCAGAATATCATATTGACGGGATTGTCGAATCGATCTCCGTAACCGGTTTTAGGCATTTTATACTCACATTCCAGACATAGCACTCCTCCCGGTGTACCCAACCGTTTTCCGCAAACCAGGCAGTTCACAGGCAAAAAGAAAAGGAGAAGATCAATCAGCCATTGCATGCGTTTTATTAGTTGATGGGATGAATGGAAACCTTGTCGAAAGCTGTCAGGCTTTATTTTGTAACTTTTTAGTGGATAGCAAGCCACAGGCAGCCCAAATGTCCTGACCCCGGCTTGCCCTAACGGTGGTGGTAATCCCCTTTGCGATTAACCGTTCTTTGAAGTACTCGATGGTACCTTCATCGGGCGATTCCAGGGGAGAATCAGGAATGGGATGAAAACGAATCAGATTGATTCGGCAGCGGATCCTATGAAGAATCCTGGAGAGTTCATTGACATGAGCCGCGGTATCATTAAATCCTTTGAACAGAATATATTCAAAGGATATCCTTCGCTGGCGACCGAAGTCCCATGACCTGATTTCTCCCAGTATCTCTTTCAGGGGATACACCTGTTGCACTGGCATCAGTTTTCGGCGATCGTCATCAAAGGGAGAATGGAGACTAACCGCCAGGTGGGCGTCACTGTTTTCCAGGAATTTCAGCAGAGCAGGTGTAATCCCGATGGTGGAAACCGTTATTCGGCGCGGACTCAAACCAAATCCCCAGTCAGAAGTGAGAATTTCCAGGCTTTTAAGAACTTCATCGAGGTTATCGAGGGGTTCCCCCATGCCCATATAAACTATGTTAGTAATATTCTTCCATTCTGGCAAACTGCGGTATTGATTCAGAATCTCTCCGGAAGTAAGATTCCCCTGAAATCCCTGTTTCCCAGTCATGCAGAAAAGGCATCCCATTTTGCACCCTACCTGGGAGGACACACAAACTGTGCCGCGTTTTCCATCCGGAATATAAGCTGTCTCAATAAATTTATCAGGAACCGTGGGGAAAAGGTATTTTTTGGTTCCATCGATAGATTTTTGTACATCTATCGGTTCCTGAATTCCGAGTTCATAGGAAGAAGAGAGTAGCGACCGGACTCCCTTGGAAAGATTAGTCATTTCCTCAAAACCCGAAATTTTCTTTTTATACAACCACTCACTGAGTTGATTTCCGGTGTAAGCGGCAAAACCATGTTTCGTACACAGGTTTTTTAGTTCACCTAGCGTTTTACCAAAAAGCTTATCCATCCCGGATTAGAAATATATCTCGGAGACAATCTGGTCAAATGGAATCCCTTTGTTAATAAGAATATCCCGCGTGTCCACCACCATCTCAGCATTGCCACAAAGATAATACTTTATGCCTGGATTGAGTGAAGGCTGTTCCTGAAGATAATCGGTAACCCTGCCGGAATAAACGTCTTCATTCTGTTCGGCTGTACAACATCGAATGTAATTTCTGCCGAGAATACCCTCAAATTCCTCAAAGAAATGAAATTGTTCCAGGAATCTGTTGCCATGGATCAGGATCTTATTGCTGACTAAGCCTGATTTGAGCATTGAATAAAATGGGGCAATACCGGTACCGGTAGCAATCCAGATGGCAGGTTCTTCGCTGCTTGTAAATTCTCCCCTGGGTTCGGTAATCCAGATGGTATCGCCTGTGTCCAGGTCCGACAACAATGGTGTCAGGAATCCTTCATCAATTACATTATAGAGAATATGCACTTCACGCTCCTTCTCACCACTGCAAATACTGTAAAGACGGCGAGGTCCATCTTCTTTAAGTGCAATGCCAATTACCTGGCCAGCTTTAAAATCGAAATCTCTAATAAAGCCAAAGAGATAAATTCCGGATGCAACCTGATCGGAGAAAGTAATTGAGACCGGCACAACAACGTGACTGTGATTGGTCACCATACGGTACGCATTTTACCCCCGTCAATAATGAATGTCGCCCCGGTAACGTAAGAGGCAGCTTCTGAAAGCAGGAAAACGGCAGCTTTTCCAAATTCATCGGGATTTCCGTATCTACCCATGGGAATTTTATCAAAATTGATCTTTCTGACATTGTCAAGACTGAGCCTCCATTCTCCTGAGTTTCGTAAGTCCAGCTCCTTCAACCGTTCAGTGTCAAAAAATCCAGGGACCAGGTTATTGATACGTATATTATCCTTCGCAACCTGAAAGGAAAGGCTCTTTACCAGGCTGGTAATACCGGATCTAAAGACATTCGAAAGGAGTAGATTATCAATGGGCTCTTTAACGGAACTTGAAGTAACAGTTAATATAGATCCCGATTGTTTTCTTCGCAACTCCGGCAATACCATCCGGATTAACCTGACAGAGCTCATCAGGGTGTTTTCATAGCCCGCAAGCCAGGTGCTGTCATCGATCTCATCAAAGGTTCCGGGAGGCGGTCCTCCACCGTTGACTACCAATCCGTCAATCGTACCCAATTCTCTCAGAGTATTGTTCACCCAGATTTCAATGGATCCCGGATCGGCTACATCCAGGGGGGACGCATAAATCGTAACACCGGGGACCTCCTTCTTAATGCGGGTGACCGCTTCGTTGATATTTTTTCTGCTCCTGCTGCCCATTGAGAGTACTGCACCTTCCAATGCTGCCTGTCTGGCAATGGCAAATCCAAGACCTTTGCTGGATGCTGCCAACATCATTACCTTACCTTCTAATCCTAAATCCATTTTCTCGTTATTAGGTTCATTCAGGAGAGACTTCCTACCGGGGTATCGGCTAGATGAATTATTCGTCTGATGGTTCCCAGAGTTCTATCTTGTTGCCTTCGGGATCCATGATCCAACCAAATTTTCCATAGGAGTATTCTTCGATCTCGCCAACAGGTTCAATGCCTTCTGCGCGGAGAACCTTCAACAATTCTACCAAATTTTCAACCCTGTAGTTGAGCATAAAGTCTTTTTCTGCCGGTTGAAAATAGGTCGTATCTTCCGGAAAGGGACTCCAGACGGTAGTTCCCTCCAAATCAGGTTGTTCCTTATGTCTCCATTGGAAAACAGCGCCATATTCGTCACTATCAATATGCAGGTGCTTCTTATACCAGTTCTTTATTGATTCCGGATCCGATGCTTTAAAAAAGATTCCGCCAATCCCTGTAACTCTTTTCTTCATAGTATAAGAATAACCAACACCGAAGCAAAATGTTGAGATTGAGATTTTATAATGGTACTGGATGCGACGGAACTTTCGCGTGGATGCATATGACGGGTAGGAAAGTTTCGTTTGCGAAAAAAGAGTGGAGAACTATAAGAACTTACTAATTTGGATTAATTTTGAACTACAATCCTTCTGCGTTGGCTCTACCTAAAAATATCGTTGAAACGCCCCTGATGAAGCAATACTACTCGGTCAAGGCAGCACATCCCGATGCTGTATTGCTATTCAGAGTGGGGGATTTTTATGAAACATTTGGAGAGGATGCTATCCGGACTTCCGAAATCCTGGGTATAACTCTTACCAGAAGAGCAAACGGTGCGGCCTCCTCTGTTGAACTGGCAGGATTCCCTTATCACGCCCTGGATACGTATCTTCCCAAATTAGTCAGAGCGGGTCAGCGGGTGGCTATTTGCGAGCAACTGGAGGATCCAAAACTCACAAAAAAATTGGTGAAGAGAGGGATCTCTGAACTTGTTACTCCAGGGGTTACCTACAATGATCATGTGTTGGAGAACCGTGAGAATAACTTCCTGGCAAGTGTTTACCTCGACCGGCAGATTAGTGGCGTAGCGTTTCTGGATATTTCCACAGGTGAATTCCTCACCTCGCAGGGCGAGCTTGCATTTATTGATAAGTTACTAAGCAGTTTCGCTCCTAAAGAGGTTCTTATTCAAAAAAGCAACAGGGAGATGTTTAGGGAATCATTTGGCGAGAGCTATTTTACATTCCCGTTGGATGATTGGGTCTATACCGAAGACAATGCCCGAGACAAATTACAAAGACAATTCCAAACTCAAAATCTGAAGGGATTTGGTGTTCAGGAATTGACCCATGGCATTATTGCAAGCGGAGCCATATTACAATACCTTGACCTTACCCAGCATGCCCAAACCGGACATATTACACGGCTATCCAGAATTGAACGTGATCATTATGTCTGGCTAGACCGTTTTACCATAAGGAACCTGGAGATTTTTCAATCCTTATATGAAGGAGCCCGGACACTGTTGGATGTAATGGACAAAACAATCACGCCCATGGGATCGAGGCTTCTAAAGCGATGGCTGGCATTGCCCTTAAAAGATGTCCTTCTAATTCGTGAACGGCATAACATGGTTGAATTCATATCCAATAATGCCGAATTCGGTGGATTTGTTACACAACAGACAAAAATGATCGGGGATCTGGAGAGGATCATCTCAAAGGTTGCAGTGGGAAGAATTGCCCCCAGAGAGCTTGTACAGTTAAAAAATGCTTTGATCGCAGTAGCACCGCTAAAGAAAGAATGTGAATTATCAGGCGAATTGGCATTACAGAAACTGGCAGCTCAATTGGATCCATGCCAGGCGGCAAAGGAACGTATTGAAAAAGAAATTGAAAAAGAACCTCCCGCTATGGTGAATAAGGGAGGGGTAATTGCACCCGGAGTTTCAGAAGAACTGGATGAACTGAGGGAAATTATGCATTCAGGAAAAGATTACCTGCTTAAACTCCAGCAGAGGGAAATGGAACGTACGGGCATAACCAGTCTCAAGGTGGGATTTAATAATGTTTTTGGCTACTACATCGAAGTGCGCAACACACATAAAGATAAAGTGCCCGAGGAATGGATCAGGAAACAGACATTGGTCAGCGCTGAACGCTACATCACAGAAGAATTGAAATCGTATGAGGAAAAGATCCTGGGGGCTGAGGAAAAATGCCTTGCCCTGGAATCCCGGTTGTATCTGGATTTGGTGACTGGATTAGCTACCTGGGTGGAGGCTATTCAGCTGAATGCCTCTCTTGTTGCACGGCTTGATTGCCTTCTCTCCTTTTCACGGATTGCCATGGAGTATTCCTACTGCCGGCCTGAAGTCAACGATTCAACCACCATTGATATAACCAATGGCAGGCATCCGGTAATCGAGAGACAATTGCCGGTAGATGAGGCCTATGTGCCCAACAGTGTAACGTTGAATGACAAGGATCAACAGATCATGATTCTTACCGGGCCTAATATGTCTGGCAAATCTGCTTTCCTCCGACAAACTGCACTAATAACACTCATGGCTCAAGTGGGCAGTTTTGTTCCTGCGGAATCGGCCTGCATTGGATGGGTGGATAAGATATTTACACGAGTTGGGGCTTCTGACAACATCTCTCTTGGAGAATCCACATTTATGGTTGAAATGCTGGAAGCGGCAAGTATCCTGAACAACCTCTCTGAAAGGAGCCTTGTGATTCTGGATGAAATCGGTCGCGGAACAAGCACCTATGACGGGATCTCAATAGCATGGGCCATGGTAGAGTATATCCATGAAAAGCAGGGGGGAAAGGCTAAAACCCTGTTTGCAACCCATTATCATGAGTTAAATGAGATGGAGGCTTCCTTCCACAGGATAAAGAATTACAATGTTTCCATTAAAGAGCTTGATGACAGGGTACTGTTTTTGAGAAAACTTATTCCGGGAGGAAGTGAACACAGTTTTGGAATCCATGTGGCCCGGATGGCCGGAATGCCCAAAAGTGTTGTGAAACGGGCCAATGAAATCTTAATAGAACTCGAGAAGACAGGAGGAGAAAAGAACCTGAGTAAACCAGTTGGTGATCTGGCAGGGCAGCGTGAGGGACTGCAAATGAGTTTTTTCCAGTTGGATGATCCCATTTTAAAACAGATTCGAGATCAGATTGCAGGCCTGGACATCAACCGCCTGACGCCAATGGAGGCACTGAATATTCTGAATGAGATCAAAAAGCTATCGGGATTATAATCAGCGTTTTAAATCAATTGAAGCTTGCTATTGGAATTCTGCACAGCTGTTTGGTATTACCTGTGGTTCAGACTTGTCATCTTGTGGCGGCAATTTAAGTACCCTGAACTCACTTACAGGAATATGGGCAATAGGAACATACTCTGCGTCGGGCAGCAATCCATTATAGAGATTCTTCGAAAACGACAATGGATTCACTGCTTCTAATTCCAAGCCCCCGCCATCATCACATAAATACATGCCATATATTTGTAATGCCACTGCAATGGTATGTTCGTATGATGTAAGTCCTAACGAATTCAGATCCAGATTGGGATTAAGTTGTATCAAAGCGCCTTCAGGAATTGCACTATCCGTGTCTGATGTACCATCACTTTCTGTGGCAGGAGCTACGGGTCCACCACTTTTGGTATAATCGTAAGTAAATACCAAAGCGTGATTAATTTGGTTGTTCTGAAAATCTTGTGGCCAAAGAATACCGGCTGTCATTGCAAACCCCGACCCTCTCGCAGACATACCCTTGGCAAAAACGCCGGAACTGTCTATGGATAGAGCATTTCCCCAGGATGCATACCAATTGCCATAAACCTTCCTTGCTTGCCAAAAATCGTATTCACAACGATTCACCGTATCGATAATTACAAGTTCACCATCAGCACCCGGATCTGCCACAGCGTAATCCGGGATTGGTACGTGCATTAACTTGCGTTTTGGAGCCCATGATGCTGTAAGTATAACATCATACACAGGCGTTGACGCATTTGCATAATACACAGTTTCGGTAAAGGACTTTAACGCAATAAAAAAACCTCGCTCGTCTGAATCTTTAATCAAGCTTTCTACCATCGTGGACGAGTTCGGATCGATTTCAGGATTCCGTGGAATTGGTATATTGAAGGGGGAGGAAGCCGAGAACAGAGGTATTTGAAGAAAGCTTTCCGGTGGAGATACAGGAACGTTATCCTTGCTGCAAGCTAACATAAATACTATTAAAGTAAAAATTAGCATACAACTACGTAATTTCATGATTATATGTATTTTAAAATGATATTGCAAAACCACCCCCAGTAAATATGTTTCCAATTACAATATCATAGAACATGATTCCTTCAGGATAGAATTTTATGTTTTCTCCAAATACTAAATTTATGCTTCCTCCTACCACAAAAGTGGATTCGTCCCCAATAAAACGATAGAGCGCTTTAGGGTTTAGAGTTATGCCAAAGTTATTTTTAGGTTTGTATGTAATAAACATGGAAACAGGTAAATCGGCCACATGAATTTGATCGTCGAAACTCGAAGCGAGGAATGAATAACCTGCTCCTACCGAATACGAAGTGATGAACGTATCACCCGACTTCAAGAGATGTTTGTATGTTCCATTCAGTGAATTACTTGATATTATTGCCTGGAGTTCAGTCTTAACCGACAAACCCCGACGTATCATAAGTTGCGTAACAAACTGATTGCCTTCTTCATAAACACTTTCTTCCAGAGGTAATGAATACAATAAATTACCACTCACCGTAAAGTTTGTCTCTCCTTGTGGAATTATATCTGCTGTTTGAAGGGAAGTAAATGAAGCACAACCCGTTAATGAAACAACGACCAAGAAACTTAATAAACGCATAACTTGCATAACAATAATTTAACTAGTGTGGGTTCTAAATATTTATTTTTTCACTCTGATTGAAGCTCCTCGGAGTATGCTCCGAGGAACCTTTAGCTTGATGAAGTCAGCCGAGCCTGCGAGCTCAACG
>CAZCQL010000076.1:0-21717 GCA_964500835.1 uncultured Bacteroides sp. | reverse complement strand
GTTCCTGAATCCGCTTCCTCCATGTAACTTCGCATCTCCGTCGTATCCATTAAATCCATTTACCAGATAGAGCTTGTATGAGATGGAGCCCGCGGGAAATGTTCCTGCAAATCCCGCTCCAACTTCCCGCCAGGTAGCAGGTACGATGAATTTGTCCACGTTGGGCCGCTCCACACCATTAAATGTGGAAGGTTCGTGGTACTCATTAATAATCCCCATGGGGATAAGCATGAGCCCGCCTCTGAATTTTAACCAGGGTGTGATTTCATATTGTAGAAAGGCCTGTTCAACAAAGACCTCCTTTACATGTTCAAATTCAACTTCAGAGACAAACTGAGTTTTCTCATTGAATTTATACCCGAACATCAGAACCATCCTGTGCACATCAAGGCCTGCATTTTGTAAAGTTCCCGTTTCAGCTGGCTGGTTGAAATCGATCTGTCCATATCCGCCAATGGTCAGACGGTGATCCTCTTCCATCATCCGTTCCGACGTATTGACATTCTCTTGTCCTATAAGCCCAAATCCTCTCGACATCAATCCAATACAGAGAAGCATGATTTTAGCTGTCGATATTTTCATCAGAGTTAATTTAGTTTCATACCGGCAAAACTAATTTAAAACCTGATCGAATCTACAAATGGGATAAGACGGCTAGCGATTCTAAATAAAGAAACCACATTTTTCCCTGATTTCATTGTACTTACGAGCGGGGTGGCTTCTCTATTTAGAATGGAATTCTAAATCTCGTTTTCGGATTTAACCGGGTACTTTTCTAAGATCTCGGTTATCGTACATATCAATTGCAATGGCTCGTTCAAGAAAATAAGCGGTGCATGCGTAGGGTAAAACCAGTTCGGTGCATCTTCTTATTAAAGAGCACATAATTACACTTTAAAATTATATCTGATGAAAACTTTAATTATAAAAAAAGGTGTCTTACTGATTCTTCTTGCAATCTTCATAAGCTCTGTCACGTACGCGAATCTTACCGGAAATGAAGAGCTTATTGATACAGTGAATTATACGGCCTACTTCGGTAAAGTAGTGAATGCTGAAAATTCCAGGACCTTGCCTTTTGCGACCATAGAAGCTGTAGGAAGTAACATTGCTACCGTAACCAACATCGATGGGGAATTCACAATTAAAATTGACAAAAGTGCAGAGGTAACCGATTTAAAGGTGTCGTATATCGGATTTTCCAATAAAAATGTGGAATTAAGTCTATTTTCAAACGATAGGACGACTACCATCGAGTTGAAACCCAGTTCGGTGCAGCTCAGAGAGATTACCATCAGGCCTCAGGATGCCATGGAATTAATAAAAGATGTTTTAACTAATGTAAGAGAGAACTACAGTTCCGAGCCCATGATGATGCGTGGATTTTACAGAGAATCAATCATGCGCGGGCGCAATTATGTTTCCATATCAGAGGCGGTGGTCGATATTTTTAAAGGTGGCTATTCCAACGAATTCCAGATGGACCAGGTGAAACTGTTTAAAGGAAGGAAGAGTGCCGATGTCGAAAAAATGGATACTGTATTATTCAAAGTACAGGGAGGACCTAATACGACCATACTGCTTGATGTGGTCAAGAATCCTTACGTTCTTCTATCGGCCGAATACTTCGAGATCTATGATTTTGTGATAAGCGATGTGATCAGCATCGACAACAGGTTGCATTACGTTGTTTCATTTAATCAGAAACAATACGTTGATGAACCCTTTTATAATGGAAAATTATACATCGATATGGATAAACTTGCCATCACAGAAGCTGAATTTGAACTCAATACTGAAAACAAGGAAGAGGCTGCCAGGCTATTTATTCAAAGAAAACCGATGGGGATGACGATTATTCCGGAAAAAGCAGCATACCGGGCTAAATATACCATAGAAGAAGACCGTTGGTATTTCACATATGCCCGTGCTGAAGTGAAATTCCGTGTGGCCTGGAAGAAAAAATTATTTCATACGACTTATTCAACCATGTCGGAAGTGGCAATAACTGATCGAACCTTTGAGGGTATTGAGAAGTTCGCTGCAAAGGAGAGGTTCAAGAGAAATGATATCATGGGCGAAAAGGTTTTTATTTTCTTTGACCAGGGATTTTGGGAAGGATATAATGTGATCGAGCCAGATCAATCCATCGAAAATGCCATCCGCAGGTTAAACAGGAAATACCTCAGGCGAAACGGATAGGAGTGAGAAGCGGAATCAATGATAATTGTTCAAAGCGCTGTCTATAAGATTTGTGTAACTTTGCCATCCCTGCATGAAACGCATTTAAAATGGTGCTTTTAATGGAAAAATGACGCTGAAAGAACAACAACTATTCAAAAAGATCCGACGGGGGGATATCCATTCTTTTGAGAGGTTATTTCATCAGTATTATCCCGGTCTCTGCGGTTATGCCCAAAGCCTGGTCCATAAAGGAGAAATTGCCGAAGAGGTAGTACAAGATGTGTTCTATAATGTGTGGAAAAACAAAGAATCGCTTCGCATTCACAAGAGCTGGCAGAGTTATCTGTACCGCTCTGTTTATAACAACTCGATGATGTACCTCCGAAAAAAGCGACGTGAATTTCCAATGGAAGGGGGTATGTTCCCGGAGTCGGAAGTTACTTCTCCGGATCCTTCTCAATTATTGCAGTTGAATGAAGTATCGGAACTGCTTGCCCATGCTCTTGAGGCCCTGCCGGAAAGAACAAGGGAAATTTTCCGGTTAAACAGACAGGAGGGGCTGAAATACAGGGAAATTGCAGTCAGACTTTCGATTTCAATAAAAACTGTGGAATCAAACATGGGCAAAGCATTGAAGGCCCTGCGTCATATTATTGAGAAATATGAAGAAAAGTAGAGATATCGATATAGCCCGGTTTTTAGCCGGTGAAATGAGTGTAGAAGAAGAGATTGGATTCAGGAATAAAACTGAAGTCAATCCAGTAGAATTGTCTGAACTGAAAAATATGGAAAATACGTGGAAATATTTCGATAAGGATCCTTTGCATGGAAACGGGGATTCAAGAGATGCATGGGACAAGTTATACGGCAGGTTAAACGCAGATGGGATGCTGGATGGGCAGTCCGTCAAAACAGGCACCAAAAATCTTCTTCCTGTATTAAGGGTGGCAGCTTCCTTTTTGTTGATCCTTGCCATAGGGATACCAGCACTCTACCTCGGCGTCATTAAAAAAGACATGACTGATTCTGTGCTGAACCGCTCTTCCGAAAAAGGCGTCCGCACCATAAACCTTCCAGATGGTAGCAGGGTATTCCTTAATGAAGGAGCTGAGATATCTTATCCTCCTGAGTTTAACCAGGGAAGGTCTGTTGAGTTAAAGGGTGAGGCCTTTTTCGAAGTCATGTCAGACCCTGTCAATCCTTTTACCGTGCGATCAGGCAAAGTAGTTGTTTCTGTACTTGGGACCTCCTTTAATATAAAGGAATCATTAATATCGAACGAAGTTGAAGTATATGTGACAACAGGAAAAGTTAGAATGGCACTGGAAAACAGCGGAAATTTCATAAATCTGGAACCGGGAGAAATTGGACAAATCAATAAGAATAATCTCTCAAGAGTGGCACAAATTGATCCCAACTATATCTCATGGAAGACAAAAGATTTTAAATTTGTAGATGCCGAGCTTACAGATGTACTCGGGGAACTGGAAGAATCTTATCATGTGGCTATTCATAGAGATCAGGTTATACTGAATGGTATGAAGATCACAACCTCCTACGAAGAACAATCCATTGACGCCATTCTTGAAACCATTGGCACGGCTTTCGGATTAATAATCAGTCATAAAGAAGACGGCTATTATCTGACAAATTAATAAATCAAATGAGAATTATCAGAAGGGGAACCATAAGAGGCCATCTTTGCTTTGTACCCTTTCTAGTTGCAATTCTCTCCATCACCCGGCCCCTGCTTTGTCAGGATACACTACCAAACATCCCGGTTACTATTTCTTCGAAGATCAGGACCATCCACCAGATTCTGGATGAGATTTCACTTCAGTCCGGTTACAACTTTACGTACAATGCCGAACTGATCACAGGGAAACAAAAAGTTCATTTTCAGGCGGACAATCTGCCGCTTGAAAAGACTCTCGACTCGTTGCTTCGCGATCCGCGGTTTGCCTATAAGGTGATAGACCGCAACATTGTCATTTATGAAAAAAATATTTCCCCACCCATTCCAATCAGCCAGGAGATTAATCGCTCCCTTTTGAAGGGACAGGTACATGACAGTCACTCCGGAAAACCGCTTTCATATGCAACTGTTGCTTTATTTGGAACCAATCTTGGATCCATTACAAACCAGGAGGGGGAATTCTCCTTTAAAATCCCCACAAACTTGTCAGATCCTTTGATTGTGGTCTCCTACATGGGATACAAAAATAAGTTGCTTGCAGTTAATTACCCTTTGGAAAAGGAGGTACACATCCTCCTTGAAAAAGAGATGATACCGCTTCAGGAAGTCATTATCAGGTATACCGATCCAGAGCTGTTGATAAGAGAAGCTCTGAGCAGAATCCCTGACAATTACCTTGATGAACATTCCACCATGACTGCCTATTACAGAGAATCAGTGAAAAGGAATGACCATTGTACAGGGTACTCAGAAGCCTTGCTGGATGTAGCAAAATCGCCGTATAGTCAACCCTTGCCCAGCGACCGTGTGCGAATAAGAAAAGGACGGAAAATAGTCGACTATACCACTGAAGATACGGTATTAATTAAGCTGCGGTCGGGAATTTATACTTCCCTGGATTTGGATATTATTAAGAAACGACCCGACTTTCTCGCCAATGATTTCCCAACTAGATATGACCTTGAATTTACAGATCTGATGAGTTATGGAGAAAGGTTGGTTTATGTGATCAGTTTTACGCAGAAAAGTACCATACCGGAGATGCTTTTCCAGGGTCAGTTATTCATCGACCAGCAGAATCTGGCTCTGGTTGCCGCAGATTTCGAGTATAATCCGGTATTGATCCAGAAGGAGCCAGGACTATTTCTGGTTAGCCACTCTCCAGCGATCAGGATCAGGCCCATCATGGCCAGGTACCATGTGGATTACAGAGAAGTACATGGCAGGTACCATCTAAACCAGGTCCGTGCTGAGGTGGAGATGAAGGTGCGGCGACGCCGTCACTGGATCGGTGCCCGGTATCTTATAGCCCTCGAGATGGCCATCACTGATGTGAACCCGGATCAAAGACTAAAGATTAATGCTTCAGAGCGGGTTGATCCTCATATGGTACTCTCGGATGAGCCCTTTCAATTTGACCCTTCCTTCTGGGGTATCCATAACACCATTAAACCTGAAGCTTCACTGATGGAATCCATTCAGCAATTGGAGCACAATCTTCAGGAAATCAGCGAGTAGTCTTTGCATCGTTGCCAATCCTCCTCGTAATATGCTCTGACTTTCCTCATGCTTTCTTTGGATATTAATGGTTCATCAGATATCCATTTTGCGGGAAATAAGTACGCTGCATAAAGTGTCAGGTACCGTTCAGGCATCCTCAGAAAAACCTGAATTCTTCTTATCCAATATCTTTTTGAAAGAGGGGATCGGTTTCCGGATTTTTTCGCATTAAACTGCCTTCTAACCTTTAATTGCGCTTCGCTGTATGAAGTGTGCTTTCTTTTTAAGTTAATAGAATCCTTGTCATAATCAGCTCCAACAAATGCACAGATCTTTTCAATAAATGTGTGAGGGTCATTCACCAGGTCATCGTGAAAGAGAACGAGCGGTCTGGAGCTGAATAGTTGTTCTAACATGAGGAGTTTTGGATAAAAAAACAGGTCTTTCTGGTCCCATTCACCGTCATCGTTGCGCACATCAATAAATTCCTCAAAACTGCCGGGATACCCGTTCTTCACATATCTTCGATACTGGCTGGCGATCCAAGAATCATGTCTGCGCAATACAATAATTATCTTAGCCTCTGGGTATTTTGACGCTATATTTTTGGCCTCTCTTTCTAGTTGCCTGTCAAATCCGGTGGATACCAGGAACTTTTTATCTGACGAATTCTCAATTATTTTTGCATATCTAAAATCCCTGTATTTTATGCGTGGTATATATTTTATTCCCAACAATTTGGGATATACTCTGTATTGCAGGTACATGGATCCTGTTTTCCCTAAGCCCACATGAAAAAAAACTTGCTTCGTCATTGAATTATTGCTTTTAAAGAACCAACTCTCCTCTGACAAGATGTACCTGCTCACCAATTTTTTTTGGTAAGACCAGCGCATCGGCAGTTTTTGATTGTTGTGCAGCGGGGTAACATGGGAGACCCACAAGGAAAAATAGGATTAGATTTTTCATGTTTTTCAATTTATGCAAACTTCCACAATTTAGATAATTTATACCATTTCTTAAGTAACAAATTTCAATAGAAGTATTCATCAAAACCAGCAAGGCAAAATGGAAAACGAAACGAAAGGTATTTTGACAAGCTGGATTAGTGATAATTTCTTATTATTGCGGATGGAATGAAGGTTGACCTTCTGATCATGGAGAAACTTACAGATAACGCCATTGAAGAGTTGGTCCGGCAAAAGCTCGCCGGTGAAAGTTATAGCCGGATCAGATCAAACCTGGCCGGTGAAGGTTTTAATGAGTCGGATATCAAATCCATTATAAGGCAGGTGGATGAAGGTGTGCTCAGGGCTGAGATTGAACAGAGCAACCGCAATAGGATAAAACCCTGGCACCGGACAGGTCTTGTATTAGCTGTGATGGGATTGGTATTAACCATTATCAAAAATGCAGGGTGGATGCTTGCAGGCACTTCCAGGTGGTTGGTGTACAGCCCTTTTTTTGCGGGCATCCTGCTTATGCTGTATGGCCGCTTAGCACAGCAAAAAATTAGCGACCCATCCGAAAAAGGACCCGGCCAAATCAGAAAGAAGCGCCCCTATAAATAGCAGACGTATGATGGATGAGACAATTAAGAATCTATTCCCATTTTTTGAATCCGAACTCAGGATAGCCATCGGTGAAAAGGGAACCTATAAAGTGTTTGAAGAAAATCAAGAGCTTATTCGCGAAGATCAGTATATCAAGTCATTCCCCATTGTGCTTTCCGGTCTCATCAGGGTAATCAGAACCGATGATGCAGGGAACGAATTGTTGATCTATTATATGAGGCCAGGTGAAGTATGTACAGTTTCACTAATCTGCTGCATGGACAGGACCAGGAGCAAAGTAAAGGCGATTGCTGAAGATAAAACGGCCGTGGTTCTTCTTCCTGTTGAGTTGTTGGATGATTGGATGACCCAATTCCAGACATGGAAAGAATATGTGATGCGTTCTATGCAGGGGAGGTTTGATGAACTTCTGGAGGCCTTGAACAGTGTGGCATTTATGAAATTGGATGAGAGGCTTGAAAAATTCTTTATGGATCGGTACCGCTTAACAAACTCCATGTTCTATGAAGGCTCCCACCAGGATGTGGCAAGAGCCGTGAATAGCTCAAGAGAAGTTGTATCACGGTTATTGAAACAGATGGAAAAGGGTGGATTAATCAAATTGTCGCGTGGGCGAATCGATTATTCGGCCATGAGCGGTAAAAGCTGACAAACCTCATTGAATCCTAACTGCCAGACCTGTACTTTTAACCAATCAAACTGCCGAATCGTGAAGAAACTAATTGCACCCATCATTGTTGTACTGATCATGTTGCATGGCTGCAGCACAGATAATCCTAAGCACATGAATCCATTCCTGAATGAATACACTACGCCGTTTGGGGTTCCCCCGTTTGATATCATTGAAAACAAACACTTTATCCCGGCATATAAGGCAGGAATAAGTCAGCAGGAGAAAGAGATTGAAATCATCGTTGCGAATACGGAGACACCCACCTTTGAAAATACAATTGCTGCATTCGATTACAGCGGAAATATTTTACGAAAGGTACAGGGAGTCTTTGAAAAACTTAGGCCAGCCGAAACAAGTGATGAGATCGATTCCATCGCCCGGGTTTTAGTTCCAATAACCTCTGCCCATCGCAGCAATATGATGCTCAATGAAGCCCTGTTCCAAAAAGTGAAAGCCATCTACGATAATCAGGGCACTATGGGTCTAAACACTGAGCAAACCAGGGTCCTCGAAAAAATATACAAACGTTTTGTAAGGGGAGGAGCCAACCTGGACGCGGCAGGTAAATCCAGAATAAGGGAGATCGATGAGAATCTATCTATGCTCACTATGCAGTTTGGAAATAATCTGCTCTCAGAAACCAATTCCTACCAGCTACTTATTGAGGACGAATCTGATCTTTCCGGTTTGCCAGAATCGGTTCGTTCAGCAGCCTCTGAATTAGCCAACAATGCTGGCTATCCTGGGAAATGGCTCTTTACCTTACACAAACCAAGCTGGATCCCGTTCCTGAAATACGCCAGTAACCGTGTGCTCAGGGAAGAAATCTACCGGGCCATGTTCATGAGGTGCAATAACGGAAATGAGTATGATAACCGTGAGATTATCAAGCAAATTATTGCCTTGCGTATCGAACGTGCCAATCTGCTTGGATACGAAACTCATGCCGGTTATGTGCTGAGCGAGAGGATGGCAAAAGAACCTGACAAAGTCTACGAGCTGTTGGAACAGATTTGGGAGCCTGCCCTGAATAAGGCCAAAGAAGAATCTGCCATGATGCAAGAGTTAATTGACAAAGAGGGTGGAAAATTCAGGCTGGAATCATGGGACTGGTGGTATTATGCTGAGAAGATCAGAAAGGAGAAATACAACCTGGATGAGGAAGAGATCAGACCATATTTTAGCCTTGAAACCGTAAAAGAAGGACTTTTCCAGGTGGTGAATAACTTATACGGACTTACGTTTGAACTCCGGAACGATCTGCCCGCGTATAACGAAGAGGTGACGGCTTATGAGGTGAAAGAGAAGAACGGATCGCATCTGGGGATATTATATATGGATTTTCATCCGAGGCCAGGTAAAAGAGGAGGTGCCTGGAGTACCAGCATACGCTCGGCTTATACAAAGGATGGGGTACACATCACTCCGGTTCATCTTATCGTGATGAACTTTACGCGTCCCACCGGTGGTAATCCGGCCCTGCTTAGTTTTGACGAGACTCTTACATTTTTTCATGAGTTTGGTCATTCACTTCATTCAATGTTCACCAAATGCGATTATCTGACTACCTCAGGCACGTCGGTCGCCACAGATTTCGTAGAGCTTCCCTCCCAGATTATGGAGAATTGGGCCGCATATCCGGATGTTCTTGGGACCTATGCAAAGCACTTTGAAACAGGTGAAATGATCTCTTCAGATATGATCGATAAACTGGAAGCTGCCAGTAAGTTCAATCAAGGATTTGCAACTGTTGAGTACCTGGCCGCTTCCATTCTGGATATGGATTACCATACCCTGAAAGATACTTCGGAATTGGATGTAAATCAGTTCGAGAAAGCCTCCATGAAAAGGATTAGTCTCATCAAGGAAATCATTCCACGCTACCGGTCAACCTATTTTCAACACATCTTTTCCGGTGGTTATTCAGCGGGATATTACAGTTACATCTGGGCAGAAGTACTTGAGAAAGATGCTTTTAATGCATTTCTCGAAACGGACATTTATGACCAGGCAACCGCCACTGCATTCAGGACTGATATTCTTGAAATGGGAGGGTCCATGCAAGAGATGGAAATGTACATTAAATTTCGTGGGAGAGAACCTTCGATTGAACCACTTCTAAAAGGAAGAGGATTGCAATAACCAGTTAGACACCCCTGCCCTTTACAATAGTAATGACTGTGTAAAACAAGATTTTTAAATCCACAAACAGTGACATGTTCTCTATATAGAGTATGTCGTATCTTAATCGTTTGATCATCTCCTCCACATTCTCCGCATAGCCGTATTTGACCTGTCCCCACGATGTGATGCCGGGCTTAACCCGATGGAGGTGGATATAATGAGGTGCCTCTTGCGTAATTTTATTAATAAAATACTCCCGCTCAGGCCGGGGACCTACCAATGCCATGTCGCCTTTCAATACGTTGATGAAATTGGGGATCTCATCCAGCCGATGTTTGCGCATAAATTGCCCAAACCGGGTAACACGCGGATCATGTTTGGAGGAGAGTTCCGGTCCGTTTTCCTCCGCATTGTGGTACATAGACCTGAATTTAAAGATTTTGAATGGCTGGCCAAATCTTCCTATCCTGTCCTGTTTATAGAAGATTGGTCCGGGTGAGGAAACCTTTACACCTATTATTAAAAACAGGTTAAGCGGCATCAGGAGGATTAATGATACAATGGCCAGGAGTATGTCGAGCATTTGCTTCACATTTTGTTGCCAGGCAGGCATTAACCCGTGGGTAACTTCCAGTAGAGGAGTTCCGAATATCCTGGTACTCTTTACTTTCCCTGTTAGAATATCGGTCATGCTGGGTATTGCGCTCACACGAAGGTCCATCAGAGACAACTGGTTCACGATATTACCGATTTTTCCATGTTCGGAAGGTTCCAGGGCTATGATCACCTCTTCTACCTTTAGATCACGCAGAATACGTTCCATATTTTCATGCCCCCCAAGATGGGCAATGTGGTCCTGTAGCTGGTAATGGACCTTCTGATGCACATTAATAAATCCAAGTATCTCATGTCCGCTGGAGGTAGTCTGATCGAGGATATCCATGTATACATCAACCGCATTCTCATTGCTGCCAATCATTACTGTTTTGAAACCAATTTTGCGTTGTTGTACCCGCCTCACCGTTCTTCCGGTTATAATCATTCTGGGGATTAGTGTGAAAGTAAAATGGAGCAGGAAAATGGTAAAGAAGAGACTGTAGTAATTGGTGTAGTCAACAATGGTATCGTCAAGGATTAAAAGGAAGAAAATAATGATCACACCCGATAAGGAAGCCATGAATGTCCGCATGAAATCATCCAACCTGGAACGGCGAAAAACATCATTGTAAAATCCGGTAAAAAAATAAAACATGATCCATACAAACGGAAGTCCGATGGCACCTAACCAAAAACGGTGCCCGAGTGTTATGGGTATATCCATACCAAAGACCTGTGGTTCAATTTGAACCTTTCGAAACATATAAAAGAGAACCCACGCCGCAGAAGCAGCAAGGAAGTCAAAAACAATGTAGATAATACGTTGGTTCTTGTGGTTCTTCATTCAATAATTCGACCTCTTCTTATTATAACTGCAATTGCATCTAAATAATTGCATCGCTCACAAAAAAAATGATCATCTATGTTCAGGAATATAAACTATATTTATCCATTTAATCAGGACACTTGGATAGCTATCGACATAAAGGCCTTAGAAACAAGCTTATAAATGATATCCGATCCAAAGGAATCAAAGATAAGAAGTTATTGGAAGCCATGGAGAGGGTTCCAAGACACCTCTTTATGGATAGCAGTTTTGTAAATTTTTCATACACCGATAAGGCCTTCCCCATATCTTCAGGACAGACAATTTCACAACCCTATACCGTTGCATTTCAGACAGAACTTTTAGAAGTAAGTAAACACCATAAAGTCCTTGAAGTTGGAACTGGATCGGGATATCAAACTGCCGTATTATTAGAGTTGGGCACCAGAGTGTATACCATTGAACGCCAACGTCAACTTTTTCTTGACGCGCAAAAAACATTAGGCCCTCTCAACTATAAGCCGGTCTTTTTTTATGGTGATGGATACGAGGGTTTGCCTGCATATTCTCCATTTGACAGAATTCTTGTCACTGCGGCAGCCCCTCAAGTTCCGCAAAGCCTTTTAGATCAACTCTCAGTTCCTGGAATTCTGGTAATACCTGAAGGTGATAGCAATGGCCAAAAGATGATCCGAGTTGTACGCAAATCTCAAGACCATTTTCAACGGAGCGAACATGGTTATTTCTCATTTGTTCCTCTTCTGAGAGGTAAAAACCATTAGCATGATCCGGATAGAAACACTGGTATTTAACTCCTTTCAGGTTAACACGTACCTGGTATGGGATGAAGACGGCAGCTGCCTGGTGGTAGATCCGGCCTTTGATTCAGATGAGGAGAGAGCCTCATTTGATAATCTGGTTGCTGAAATGGAACTGAAGATCACCGGTCAGATGAACACCCACTGTCACGTCGACCATGTTCTTGGCGTACAATACATCAAGGCAACTTATGGATGTCCTTTCAGAGCCCATGAGTCAGAATCCGGCCTGGTTAAAAATGCACCTGTCATGGGAGATGTTTTTGGATTAATCGTGGAACCCCTGGAAAGCATTGATCAAACCATTGAAGACAATGAAATCATTCAATTGGGTAGTCATACTCTTCAATCCATTTATGTACCCGGCCATTCCCCCGGGAGCCTTGCCTTTTATTCGAAAGACGGGGGATTTGTTATTACTGGCGATGCGTTATTTCAGGGTAGTATCGGCAGAACCGATCTACCGGGAGGGGACTATGATCAGCTGATAAATTCCATACGTTCAAGATTATTGGTACTTCCTCCTGAAACTGTGGTTTACGCCGGCCATGGATCGCCATCCACCATTGGTCAAGAACTGACCGGGAATCCGTTCCTCGCCATGGCTTAATAACATAATCTGCTGACGGGATAATAAGACCTGTTTACTTATATTTGGGCTTCAAAAATAAAATCGATGATCTCTGATAATTTTATTCTGCGCCATCTGGGTCCCCGGAAGCCGGAAATTCAAAAAATGTTGGACAAGATTGGATTAAGTTCTATGGATGAACTTGTACAAAGAACCATTCCGTCGTCCATTTTTATACATAAGCCACTTAGCATTTCCGAAGGGCTGGATGAGCATTCCTACGTAACAAGAATGCGCGAAATAGCAGCAAAAAACAAGGTTTTTAAAACCTACATAGGCTTGGGTTATTATAATTCCATACTTCCCCCTGTTATTCAGCGCAATATCCTGGAAAATCCCAACTGGTATACTTCATATACTCCCTACCAGGCAGAAATATCACAAGGAAGGCTGGAGGCCTTGCTCAATTTCCAGACCATGGTCATGGAACTGACTGGTATGGATTTAGCCAACGCATCACTCCTGGACGAGTCCACTGCTGCAGCCGAATCAATGATCATGCTTTTTAATGCACGATCAAGGTCAGCCGTAAAACAAGAAAGACAGAAATTTTTCATAGACAATAACATATTTCCACAAACCAAAGCTGTATTGATTACCAGAGCAGAGTCTCTTGGTATTGCCTTAGAATTCGGCTCGTACGAATCTTCTCCTCTTGATAACTCGATGTTCGGATGCCTGGTACAATATCCGGCCGGAGATGGTGCCATACGTGATTACAGATCCTTTACGAAGAGAGCCCACGAAAACGGGACAAATGTAGCGGTAGTCGCCGATCTTTTGAGCCTGGCTTTGATTGAACCACCCGGAGAATGGGACGCCGATGTAGTAGTTGGCTCCACCCAGCGATTTGGGATCCCAATGTTCTTCGGAGGTCCTCATGCAGCCTATTTTGCTGCCAAAGAGGAGTTTAAAAGACATATTCCGGGAAGGATAATTGGCATATCAATTGATTCTCATGGCAAACCTGCCCTCAGGATGGCCCTGCAGACCAGGGAGCAGCATATTAAAAGGGAACGAGCTACATCAAATATCTGTACAGCTCAGGCATTGCTTGCCAGCATGGCAGGCATGTTTGCAGCTTATCACGGACCGGAGGGATTGAAGAGGATTGCTTCGAACATTCATACCGGTACCGCTTATCTTGCCACCGGGCTGAAGAAACTGGGATACAACGTTGTACATGAGAACTTCTTCGATACGTTGGTCATTGAATTGCCTGAGGGAGTTTCAGCCGATTCGATAAGAAATCTGGCCGAGGATAAGGAGATCAATTTCTACTATCCGGACCAGCACACTGTTCAATTGTCAATCGACGAAACCACCCGTGAGGAAGGACTTAATGAGATCCTAAAAATATTCTCTATAACTGTAAAAAAAGGAATCCCATTTGAAGAAGCCCTGGAAACCACCACTGCATTTGATTCGGCTTTTGCCCGGAAGTCCTCCTGCCTTCATCAGGCAACTTTTAACAGGTACAGGTCGGAAACAGAGATGATGCGCTATATCAGGATGCTCGAACGCAAAGATATTTCTCTCACTCAGTCCATGATCTCCCTGGGATCGTGCACCATGAAACTAAATGCTGCCTCGCAGTTGATGTCTGTCAGTTGGCCCGGATTTGCCTCCATCCATCCATTTGCCCCCATTGATCAAACGGAAGGTTACCATCAGCTGATGAATGAACTGGAGCATGCTCTAAAGGAGATTACTGGATTTGAAACCATATCCTTTCAACCAAATTCAGGCGCAGCCGGCGAATACACCGGACTGAGGGTGATCCAAGCTTACCATAAGGACAGGGGAGAAACACAACGTAAGGTGGTGTTGATCCCGGCCTCAGCTCACGGGACTAATCCAGCAAGCGCCGTAATGGCCGGGTTGGAAGTGAAGGTGGTAGATTGCGACGATCACGGGAATATCAAGACGGAGCACCTGATGGAACTGGCAAATGAATTTGGAGATCTGCTCTCCTCCATTATGATCACCTATCCTTCCACTCATGGCGTGTTTGAAGACAACATTCGTGAAATCATAGACATCGTCCATTCCCGGGGAGGGCAGGTTTACATGGATGGAGCCAATATGAATGCACAGGTTGGACTTACCAGTCCGGCCCATATTGGTGCAGATGTGTGCCATCTCAACCTGCACAAAACGTTTGCTATCCCACATGGAGGAGGCGGACCCGGGGTAGGTCCTGTTTGTGTAGCAAATCACCTGGTGGAATTCCTTCCGACCCATCCACTTATAGAAACCGGTGGGATAAAAGGTATAAGCAGTGTGGCTGCTGCTCCCTATGGGAGTGCAGGAGTACTGGCCATATCCCATGGCTACATCCAGATGCTTGGTGGGGAAGGGCTGACCGAATCGACCCGTGTTGCAATCCTGAGCGCCAATTATGTGGCTGCCTCCCTTAAAAACCATTATGATATCTTGTTCTCCGGAACAAAGGGATTCGTAGCACATGAGATGATCCTGGATTGCAGGAAATTCAAAGCCCTCGCGGACATTACTGAGGCCGATATTGCAAAGCGACTAATGGATTATGGCTTCCATGCTCCCACGTTATCTTTTCCCGTTCACGGCACCTTGATGATGGAGCCCACAGAAAGTGAATCAAAAGTTGAGTTGGACCGCTTTATTCAGGCAATGATTGATATTCATCAGGATATTATGGAAATCGCTGAAGGGAAAATTAAGGTAGAAGAGAGTGTACTGAGGAACGCCCCGCACACAAGTGAGGTACTTCTGTCGGACAACTGGGAGAGGAGTTACACCAGGAGTAAAGCAGCATTCCCCCTGCCATGGGTAAAAGAAAATAAGTTTTGGCCTTCTGTAAGCCGCATCAACGACGGATACGGAGACCGAAATCTTGTCTGCTCGTGCGAACCTATAGAATCTTTTCGACAGGCAGAAGTTGACTTGTGAAAATACTGTTCGTATCTTTAAGAATTGTCCCTCTTATGATTCTTAATGATACTCAATAATAGACACCTATATGGGTTCACCCTCCTTGCTGTTTGTACCAGCTTCTATTTTATTTTCCCAGAAACGCCATTATCCGGTAGCATGAAAATTCAGATGGATGATCCTGTTTCTGACTCTGTCCTTCAAAAACAAAGGGATTCCATTGTGTTCAGTTTAAATCTGGAATACCTTAACGGCGTAAATGACAACAAGACGCCTTTTGAGCTTATCTCCATTATCCAGGATATCCTGGAACTCGACCCTGCTCAATACAACCACTGGTTCAACCTGGGTATGGAGAACATAAAGATCCATAGGTATGAGGAGGCTATTAACGCCTTCAACCAGGGCCTGGCGCTTTATCCAAAGGGAGATACTCACTCGTTACTTCAAATCTACCTTAGTCTCAGTTTTTGCTATAATAAATCAGGTAAACACCAACTGGAGAAGGAGATCCTCGATGTAGCTGCACGAATTTTTCCGGAACACCCCGGAGTTATTGGACGGTATGTAATATGTGCCCATTCAAGGGTCAGGTATGCTGAAGCTGATTACTATAAACAACAACTCATATTGATACTGAGGTCCCAGGGTATGAATGAATCAGATATTGCATTCCATCTTGGGAAACTCTATCTCACCACTGATTACCTGGAAGCTGAGAAACATTTCAGGACTGCGTATCAATATGATCCGGATAACGTCGAAAAGATGGGATCCCTGGCATGGGTTCTCATCCGGAATGCTTTGAAAATAGATGAGGGCATGGAACTCATCTCCAGAGCCATTGAAGCTGATCCGAACAATGCCATATTCATTCACCAACAGGGGTATGGATTCTATGTGCTTGGTAATTATGGAGACGCACTCTTTAACCTCTTAAGTGCCCGGGAACTTTATAAACAATACAGTTACGAGCTTGACAATCACATCCAGATGGTGCAGGAAGCGCTCGCCAGCCTCGTGGATTAATATCTAGATCAATTCCCGTATCACTGATTTCAGATTAAGATTCTTACTTATATCTTTATATACCCGGCATTCCCTGCAGTTTTCATTTCTGCACATCCTACCTTTCTCTGAGGCTTCCCAGCAAGGATAATAATTCGCAGTATATGCATTGCATGCATTCCTTTCTTTGTCAGTACACTTGCGAATAGCCCAGCATGGAAGTATTGCCATCAAAGCGCGTATTCCCGCAAAATTCAATCCTTTCTTGTGGATTAGCAGATGAATATGCTTGAGTCTGCTAATATCATTTTGTGAAAAAAGGTGGCGTTTGGAATTGAGTTTTAAAGGAATTAACAGTCCCCTGTCGATGTATTGCCTGATGGAGTGAGCCGGAATGCCCGAGAGTTGTGAGGCTATGCCTAATGTGAATAAAGGACTGTTCTCGTCTGACTTTTTGGGATTTGTTATTTGGTTTTCCATTTCCATTACTCTTATTTAATTGCAATATAAATAAGCTGGTAATTAAGCATTTAAATTACAAAAACGAATTGGATTTACAATCTTTTTCAGTATCATTATTTCCGGTTTTTATGAGTTCTATAATGCTCTTTCAGTATGCCATCTCAACCGAAACTATTCTCTCCTATGTGTATATTTTTCCCGAAAGAAAAAGGAAGATTTGTACGAATAGAAAAAATACAACCCTCACATGAAAGACTCCCAGGATACATCCGCGAGTTATTCCGAGTTACTGGATAAGATCCATAAACTTGAGAAACGTATTTCCATTCTGGAAGAAGGAACGAAAACCGTCGGTTTGCCAGGTTTTAAAATTCGCCTGGCTGAGGAGGAGGATGCGCAGATTTCAGATACAAAAATTGTCTCGCAGAATATTGAAAATGAGGGGTTTGAGTCAAGAATTGGGGAATATGGGATGGCGTGGCTTGGCAACATCGTCCTGTTTTTTGGAATCATATTTCTAACCCAGTTCCTTCTCAGCCAGGGTCATTCGGTAATTTCAATGCTATTCGGATTTGTTTCTGTTGGCCTCATTTACCTGACCGGGTACCTATCCCGAAAGTCAGTTCCCTTCATGTCCTCCCTGTTCTTTTATAATGGACACATACTGCTTTTCTTTAATTCGTTGAAACTTCACTTTTTTTCCGGAAGTGAAATCATCGAAAATATATTTCTTGGCTATGGGATCGTGCTGCTTGTAATCCTGTCCCTGGCCTATTTCGCAGCCAGGAAAAGGTCAAGGATACTGACAGGAATTGTATGGATAATGGTAGCAGTTACAGCAATTGCCAGCAATTCAACTCACTTCATGCTATCTCTGATGGTGGGCCTTAGTAGTCTCTCAGTTTTCTTAACTTATAGATACGGGTGGTGGAAAGTGCTTATTGTCTCCATCATTCTTGTCTATTTCACCTTTCTTATTTGGATTCTGGGGAATCCAATAATGGGCAATACACTTGGAATCAGGACAATCCATCAGTCAGGACATGTATACCTTTTTGCCTGTGCCCTGATCTATTCTATGCTTGGCCTGATACCAAAAAATGAAACAATTCCGGTACCCATGTTAAATTCCTCTCTTCTGTTAAATGGAATTGGATTCTCTATAATACTCACCATTACAGTCCTTGCATTTTTTACAGAAAATTACTTCATCCATTTTGGAATAATAGCGGCCTTCTGCATATCCTACTCTATCATCCTCCAGCACAAAGGAGTATATCAGCTTCCGGCAGAGATGTATGCATTATATAGTTTTGTTGCCTTGAGTATTTCAATTGCTGGAATATTTAGTTTTCCACTCGCATTCCTGTTGCTTTCCATGCAAAGCTTGCTGGTTGTGTCCATGGCTCTCTGGTTTCGATCCAGATTTATAGTGATCATGAACACGATCCTGTTCATTGGAGGACTGATCGCATACCTTGTAAGTTCAGACTCCATAAGCAGCATTAATCTTACATTTGCACTGGTAGCGCTGGTTACAGCCAGAGTAATCAATTGGAAAAAGAAAAGGCTTGAAATAAGAACCGAGTTGATAAGAAATCTTTACCTTATTGTTGGTTTCGTTATGACCCTGTTCAGCCTGTACCATGCTTTACCTTCCCAATACATCACCTTATCCTGGACGCTTTCCGCGCTGATATTCTTCTTACTCAGCATTGTGATTCATAACATCAAATACCGCTGGTTAGCGATCACCACCATGGTGGTTGCAACAATTCACCTGTTTATGTTTGACCTCTCAAACATGGGCATCGGATACCGGATAATTGCGCTTTTATTTATCGCGATTATCGCACTGGGTATCTCTATTTTTTACACCAGGGGACAAAAGAAAAAGAAAGAAAGCACCTGAATTATTTAATTCCGTTAGCTACAGATCAGGATACGCTTCTGTATTGGCTAGCGCAGCAAACATATTTTTGATATCATCACGTGATGCCGTGGCAATACCAGACATTGCAGGTGTTGTGCCCAGCGCTCCATAAACTGCCTTATGTTGGATTTCATAGGGCTTTTCGCGAACAAATTCACCTATCGACCTGCCAATTTCCAGATTGAAAGCGAGAACATTTCCATCTCCATCATCCCTTCCATTGGCACCATGACATCCGGCGCAATTCGCATCAAAAAAGGCCACACCAGCGGCTGCATCACCCCCGGCTCCAACATTACTAAATGATCTTTCACCTGTGGGATATGTCCCCGTTGTCTGTATCTCATACAACAACGTGACATCGAATGCACCCTCATTTAAGAATTTAACCAAATCCCATATTTGATCATCTGTTAATATCTTACTGAAGTCGGGGTGGCCATCCCCTGAACCATCTGTTCCATCTGCTGTCACAGAAGGATCAACCGCTCTGCCGCCGATACCTTTAATAGCGTCAAAGATGGTTCGAATATCATTCGATAGCACAAACTGATGTATATTATTTGAAGCAACACTGGGCTTTGATGTTTTAGGACCCCGATCAATATATGATGCGGGGGTACCAAGCTGGTCCCAGCCATGGCAGCCTTTACACCGGTAAAAATCACCATATTCTTCGATAGTACCCGGGAGTATACTATTATCAACAGGAGCAACTTAGTTAGTATTCTTAATAGGGGAAGTTTTTGTTAAACTGAATCAGAGAAGGAATAATTTTAATGCAAATTTCTGTATTAGACGATTCCTTATTTCTGTATTAAATTTCGCGACGAATATAGAAATTTCGAGCCACTCTTTTCATACAATCATATATTCACAAGCCTATTTAGACTCCCGATATATAAACACTCCTCTTTTTGGCATAAACAGTGCATACAGTTTTATACCTGACACCCTTTAATCTTCCCTGGAATTCTGGCGGTTTACGTTTCGCCATTATTCTTCGGGGAAAGAAACAGAAAATTATCGCACACAATTTCGGTACTGTACTGCTTATTGCCCTCCTTGTCATCCCAGGCATTCGTGGAGATCTTTCCTTCCACATATAACGCATCCCCTTTCTTAATGTGCTGTTTAACAATTTCGGCTGCCTTATTCCACACCACGATCCGGTGCCATTCGGTTTTTGAAATTTCTTCGCCCTCTTTGTTGCGATAAAATTCATTTGTTGCAAGCGGAAAGTTTGCCACAAAAGCCTCCCCGTCCCTTTCTGATACCCTGGGTTCATCGCCCACGTTTCCCACGAGTGTTACCCTGTTTACTCCGTATTTCATAATTGTTTGATTTTGGTTACAGGGATTAATGTGATGAGGGGTTGGGATATCGGTTATGCAATCCTAAAGAATCCAAAGCAAACAATTTAGAAGGGAAAACGTTTCATCCTTTGGCAACTTTCAACTAATCCATTTGCAAAATGATTCGCCTTTTTCGAAAAATCAGGCATCAACTACTTTCAGAAGACAGATTTTCTATTTATTTATTATATGCAGCTGGAGAAGTAGTACTGGTGGTGATCGGCATTTTATTGGCACTCCAGATCGACAATTGGAATGATGATCGTAAGCTGGAAAAACAAAACTTAAGTCTTGTAGAATCACTTAAAGCAGACCTGGTAGAGGATACTCTATTGATTGACAAGCACCTAAAATTACTTGAACAAGATATAATTCAGCTCAATAATTTCATTAGGCGCATGTCGAGCGCGGAAGCTAACGTTGACACGCTGGTTCAGATAGCTCGCCTTGAATTTACACCATGGGCTTTTGCGCAGGTGACCTTCAATACAAACACCTTCACAAGTCTGCGATCCACAGGTAACCTGAGTACCCTTGAAAGATGGTTACAAAAAGATATCTTAGAGCTTCATGAATTACAACAAACTAATACACGTGACGTTGAGGTTCTTATTAGGTCATATAATGACCAGATAACATTCTTTAATCAAAAATATCCTTTCAGTGGTAATGAGCATATTCGTCCCTATTCCAAACTAAGCAATGCCATTTGGAATAGTGCTCAATTCGCGGATCTGGGTGCACTTTTAAATGGATTAATAGCTATTAAATTAGTAACGGAGCAATACAGTATGGGTGAATTAAAGAATATTCAAGAAATAACAAAGGATATCATGAAGAAATTAGAGGAGTATTGAAAACTCCAATCTATCCTATTATTTCCCACTTTGGAATATTTATAATACATCGGTACAGATTATATAATCCGTTGTGCTATCAAGTTATCACTAATCATTTCCGTTTTGCTCTTTTCTTCCACAAACTTCAGAGGCGATAGTTTGAAGCAAATTCTTTCGTTTTGAAATAGTGAAATTCTGAATTTCACTGGACTCAATTCAGAATTCTTTTTAAAAAGTAGTTGAAACAAATGTTCCAGACATATTAACGATCTGGTGCTATTCCGTTTTGGATACCTCCTCTCCCACCTTGTTTTTGTAAAATTCATTAGTTGCCAGCGGAAAGTTGGCCACAAAAGCCTCCCCGTCCCTTTCTGATACCCTGGGTTCATCGCCCACGTTTCCCACGAGTGTTACCCTGTTTACTCCGCATTTCATAATTGTTTGATTTTGGTTACAGGGGTTAATGTGATGAAAGACGGGGATATCGGTTAGCTAATTTGTCTAATCTTTTACTGTCTTATTTTCTGAGGTTAATGTGTGATAGCAGTGATAGTGGATAGGGATATCGGTTAGGATTATGACGT
>CAZCQL010000075.1:17336-22414 GCA_964500835.1 uncultured Bacteroides sp. | reverse complement strand
AATATACATTTGAATAAACAAGTTGTGAGTTAGATGTATTTTGGAGAATGGCCAAAAAATATTAAAGACCTACCCCATAAATCACTGTATTTGTGATAGATGAATCACATATATCAATTTTCTGATCTCTGGTTATCCTATTTCAACTACAATTACTCGCTATCCTTATGAGGCATATCCAGCAATGCTTTGCCCGAGTCTTTAAGCAAGCCGACAGAACATCTAATAATAACCAGCGAACTAATTATGGCGGCAACAGCATCAATGAAAGGAATATCCCAAATCATTGCGGCAGTAAATCCCAGTATGGCTGAAAGGCTTGTCAGTGCATCAGCAAGGACATGCAAATAAGCGGCCCTGATGTTGTGGTCGGAGTGTTCATGATCGTGATGCAGCAGCAAGGCACTCAAAATATTCACCACCAGGCCAATACCGGCAACTAAAATGGCCTCTTTATAAACAATATCCACCGGATTCAGTAACCGTTGCACAGCTTCAAAAATAATCACTAACGCAAAGATCAGCAGAAGTAAGCCACCACCCACATGGTTTTGGATTCAGTAATATTTTTTGAATGATTTTTCATCAAAAAGCTATCCTACCTTTTAATCACAGAGATCGGATAGGTTAGTTTAACAAACAGAATGTTGGAATGGATCGGATTGTCTGTATCAAAGTCGTTATAATTGTCGGAATTGTAGATCAGATACACTGCGCCGAAAGGTGGCTTGAATCGCCATCCGAACAATCCGTAAAAATAGATCCTGTCTGAGCTGCTGTTGTGCTGTGAAAAAATTCGGATCCATAAATCATTGGTAAAATAGTAATCCAGACCGAGAACGTTAAAAAAAGTTGTTTCATTTTCCGGATCAGGATCAAACGCAAGGTAATTGAACTCATAATTAAGTGTCAATCGCTTGAATAGCTGAAACACCGTTCCGAATTCAACAAGGTTGAAGTCACGATTAAAATTCCTGCCGGTCCTGTAACTCAGTGACGCATTGGAGGCCTCATCGGTTCTGTATCCAATAACTCCCCGGTAAAAGTAATTGTAATATTCACTGTCGAGCAGTTTGAATTCATTGTTGTAGTTAAAATCGAAACTCAGGTTGTTCTTCATATATGCCCTGGCCCCATAGGTAAAGTACCAGCTTCGTAATATCCCGGCCTGACTCCAGAACACATTGTTCCTTCCGGAGAGCGACAGGTAATTAAAAGTTTTCTGGAACCAGAATTTATAGCTGATATCACTGTCAACCTCCAGCCTGTCATCATCGGGGATATATCCGGTTTCATTGACATTATCCTGGAAATTCTCCCCAAGACTGGTGACCCGTACGTGGTAGTGATAGGTATTGTTCTCCCTGGCAAATCTTACATACCAAGCCGAGTGTGATCCCAAGTCGCCCGGAATGCTTGCCACATACTGGCCGGTCAGCTTCCAGGTCTTTCCAAGGTTCATTACATAATCGAGATTAAAGGTATGGAATGTGGCTGTATCCGTGATTTTGTCCGTATAACTGACCCCGAGTGTGGAAGACTCCAGAATATCCCTTTTCATTCTGAAAGCGCCGAACATGGCCCCGGGTATCTGAAGATCCTGATCTGCCCTGGTTTGAGAAAACAAACCATTAAACTGATACTTGCCGACCTTACCAACAACTTTTCCCCCATACAATACATCACCGATACGTCTGGAATAAAAAGTCTGGATCCTTGTGTTAAACATCTCATTGCCGTCCTGGAAGAAAAGCCTTTTTTCGGGAAACCTCAGTTCCCAGGGAGTAAGATTGATCTGTTCCTTATCCCCTTCAACGGTAGCAAAATCAGGATTTAACGTAAGATTTGCCTTTAGATTTGAACTGTATCCGTATTGAAGGTCAATACCTCCGTCACCTTTGAATTTGTTTTCAACTCCCGTAATATCACTGTTTTCGTATCTAACTGTACCATAAGGATAAAGTTCCAGATTGTGCTTGTTCTGACTGGTATGCTGCACATTTTGCATCAGGCCATTCTGTGATACCCTGTAGCTTTCAGTCACCGGTGCCCACCATGAAACTTCCTGATTAGCCCTGATAGTACGGGAAAAGTTACAACCCCATGAAGTAGCCGCTGGATTATACTGGATGCTCCTGAAAGGTATCCGGATTTCAGCAATCCAAAATTGGTCTGTAACAGATGTCTTCGCTTCCCATTCAGTATCCCACAAATAGTCCACACTTTTTCCATCGTCACTTACTTTAGCATCCGAGAGTGTCCCCAATGCATTGACTTGAAAAAGCAATGATGTTCGGTTATCATTGTAGGTATCGAGCATGACGGAAACAATATCATCACTTTCGTTCAACCTGTCCCTTCGTTGAATCCGCGCTGCTATTTCATCGGGATGATTTATATAACATTTGAAACTTAAGTAGAGGAATTGTTCGTCTTGTGCTGCTTTCAGGATGGTCTTTCGGCTTGACAATTCTCCATTTGCCGGCTCTAATTGAATGAATGTGGAAGCAGAATCAACTTCTCTCCACGTTTCTTCGAGTATCCCATCCATGATAATTGGACGATCAACAGTCATCAGAGGCAATGACGCTTGGGCAAAATTTTCAGTTGAGATTGCCAGTAATAAAAATATGGAATATATCCATTTCACTAAATTCCTGCTAAGTTAAGCTAATCGAAAGGAACTATTTATTCATTCTGGCCATTAACAGATCCAGGCTGTTTTCCAATACATCTGTATCGCTGATAATCTCTTTCAGCGAAAGATAATTATCATAATTTGTTATGATTTCATGGTAAAGCGAACGGAACTCCGTTAAGATCTCAATCTCCTTTTGCAGGTATTGGCATGGGACCAATCCAGCTGTAATTGAACCTGTCGAACATGGTTCTTCTTTTGCCAAAGGGGGATGGATATTCCAGCATGGACACCCTGCAATTTCTAATCCAGTATCATTTCAGATTTATACCCTGCCTGGATTACAGGCCAACGGTTCCATTTTTCAAACTGTATTTGCCTTTCATTTTCCTCCATGTTCAGTTTTGCCATAGTCAATTAAGGATTTTGGGATGTCACTTGAACCAGAAGTAGCTTACGAGCTATCAAGATTCTTACGTAGTACCGATACTGTGCGATCCCCCGCCACAAGCTATCCCTCGCCTGAATTGGTCCACCGGACCAATTCTTCACGGCGAGTCTAAGTGGTTTATTCTTTGGTGCCAGTGTTATGCCATGATTTGAAGGAATGGGGTGGTGGGTATAAGTACCATTCCTGGATGATTATAATTCAGCAATTTATAGTTTCCTTCCGAGAAGAGCTTTATATAAATTTCAATAAAGATTCCTTATTTAGTAAAATTTGAGTACAATTAATATGTAGATTTTACATTATGAATAAGAATGGTATAACAATGAAAATTTTCTAATAACTTGGGCTACCGAGGTTCCGAATTTTGCTAATCCAAAACTATGGACTTGACCGTAATGCAAAAAAAAATTGCACTGTCGCTTTTAAGCCTTTGTCTACTCTTTATGCCTGTGGATTTCCTGGCCCAGGAGCCAATTGGGTTAATGTTTCCAGTCTGAAGGCCTGAGTGTACCTGGTAAAAACAAGGATAGTATCCAGCCAAACGGTTCGCCACCAGCGATCAATTTTTCAGTGTATCACCTGGTCAAGAATATTTCCGGGAAAGTCTCTTTCCAGTTTTTTATGCTCGGAAAATCCAAGTTTCAATGAACGGTCAAGGAACTCAATGCAAGATTCCTGGTCTCCTGACCGGTACGCGTGAAGGGCCTTAAAATACCATGGATCCGGATTTTCCGGTTCAGCGAATGCATAGGTTTCCAGAATGTGACCTATTTGAGGGTTACCGGGATCACTGTATATCATTTTATTGACCACGGAATAGAGTAAAATACCGATGAAACCTTTGATACGTAGGTAATGATCACTACTGATCCCGGTGGTATCGGTTTTAAGTTTTTTATTCAGTGCGGACAGTTCGTTTTTCCAGTAGGCATGATCTTCATTGAATATTCGTTGCGAATATGACTGCTGTAATCTTCGTTCGAAATTTAAATATTCTTCAAGGGATTTGATAGTAGTCCGGTAATCTTCATTATTCAACAATGATTTTCCTCGCTCAACTGCCCGCTTTCTTTCTCTTTTGCTTACAGAAATTTTAGCTGCTTTTTCCAGTGCCTTCCATGCCATTAAATCATTCCTGGTCCCTGTGAGACTGTCGGCAAGACGGATCAGTTCGGGGCTCCGTCTCCTTCTTATTTTATTAAGGTCATTATTGTCACCCAGCAAACATAAAAGGGCATCGGTTAATTGCTGCGGCTTCGGCCATTCGTGGATTCCTTCAAAATAGTCTGAAGTGAACTTATTATTGCCGAAAGATTGGATATCGGGGTGGGCATACTGTTCCGCGAAATTAAAGTCGCCCATACCCGAGATCGCATAAATGGGGCAGGAAGGTTTCTGTTTACCGGGCCCGGCACCGCACATGAGCACAGCTTTTACCGGGTGATCAAGGGAAAAATAATATGCCATTCTCGCTCCGCCCGAGAATCCTGCAATGATAATTTGCCGTGCATCCACCGGGTACTTATTTTGAATATCAGATAATAGCTGACCGATGGCGTTTTCAAACCCGGGGAAATTATTCCTGATCCAATCAGAGCCAGCCACCAGGCAGGGAAAATAACGGACCGCTGGCATAAATTTATTCACGGCCATCTCACCATCACCGTGGGCATCCAGGACAATCACAAGTGGTAACTTTTGCACCGGAGACTGATGTCCGGGGATCAGGATATGGTATTTGTTTGCCGGATCCGAATCACATTCTTCAGCCATCGGCTTCTTGTACTCAACGGTTTCCATTGGGGATTCCACTATATTTGAACAGGCAGACAGCTGAAGGAACATCAGAATGATAAATTCACTGTAGGTTGCTTTACCGACTTTCATACGAGAAAAGAGTGCGTTCATTAGTAATATGAAATCTAATTCATAATCAGCATACAAAATAAAGTTTTAAATGCAAACAGTATCACTTAACTTTAGAAGTAA
>CAZCQL010000075.1:0-17236 GCA_964500835.1 uncultured Bacteroides sp. | reverse complement strand
CAGCATACAAAATAAAGTTTTAAATGCAAACAGTATCACTTAACTTTAGAAGTAAATATGTAATATAGCTTTACCTTTTTTAAAGGACTATTCTGTTTAGTAGATTTACTTCAATGAAAATCGAATGGTTTTTGCTGGATTTATGAACAGAATCTTGTATCTATTGTTACCATCCCAAACTACAGGAGATCATTAAATCTACGTCACAGTGAACTTATAATCCAATAACCATCAATGAAATATCTTTCCTTACTCCTCTTTTCACTTGTCTCACTCATAACAGTTGCGCAAAGCAGCACGGTTACCGGGAGTGTTTCGGATGTGCTGACCGGAGAAGCACTGGAGTATGCAAGTGTGGCCATTTACAATTCGAGCGATTCCATCCTGGTCACCGGGGTTATTACCAAGCCATCGGGCAGCTTCAAGATAGCAAAGCTGAACCAGGGTTCCTATTTCATACGGACGCATTTCCTGGGTTATGAAACGAAACAATCGGAAAAATTCGACCTGCGTGCGGGTCAGAATCTGAAACTTGGGCCCATCGACCTCGAGCCTGCCAGGCAACTGGTAGAAGAGGTGCGAGTTACTGGAAACAGGATCAACAGCCTGAATAAACTTGAGAAACAGACTTACCAGGCTGAACAGTTTGAATCTGCAAAAGGAGGTTCGGCAATGGATGTTCTGAAGAATATGCCTTCTGTAGCCCTCAATGGCCAGGGGGAAATTACGGTCAGGGGAACCGCAGGATTTCTCGTCCTGATCAACGGAAAACCCGTGCTTACCAGTGCACAGGCGGCACTCGGCCAGTTGCCCGCTAACATGGTCGATAATGTGGAACTGATCACCTCGCCTTCAGCTAAGTACGATCCTGACGGAAAAGCCGGGATCATTAACATTACCACGAAAAAAGGAGCCACCGATGGTACCGGCCTCGTGGTGAATGCCCAATATGGATTACCAAGCATTACCGATTTCGGGAACGAACGGGTAGCTTCAAGATACGGTCTGGATGTCATGTACAATTACCGGAAAGATAAATGGGATATCTCGGTGGGAGGCAATTATTCTCGGAATGACCTGGCAGGGTACAGGGAAGGGGATGTGTTTATCGAGAATGTGGCAAACAACTGGGTGACCAGGTTTCCATCTACCGGCGAACGCAGTTTCAACCGCTATAACTATGCCGCAAGGGCTGCGATCATTTATACAGCCGATCCAAAAAATCTGGTTTCATTCGGAATATTCAGCGGCAAGCGGTACCAGGAACGCGATGCCAACCTTTTTTATACCAATTCGACCTGGACGCTTGATACAGATATAAACATTGATGAGCATCCCTATTACAATGCCAACAAACAGATAAAGCAGGGAACTTTTACCCTTGGGAATATTGATTACACGCACCTTTTTGCAAACCAGTCATCCATTACGGCATCATTCTTATATGAATTTGATAACCTGCATGGGACAACCCATAACCGGAACCTCACCGAACCGAACGGAGTAAATCTTCAATATGTTCAGAATCCATATCAAAAACCGATCAATGGCTATCTGTTCAAGCTGGATTATTCCATTCCCCTGGGAAATGGTAAACTGGAAAGCGGCTACCAGTTCAGGTCCGATTCGCAGGATGGTAATTTTAACTATGTGATCTCCCCTGAAGAATTGGACCAGCCCGATCTGGATCGATTCCGGGGGAGTGCCCTTTCCAAAAATCAAACAAACTCGTTGTACAGCCAGTACTCAGGATCCAACAAAAAATTGGAATATGTAGCGGGCTTGCGGTATGAATATTCCAATAGAACGGTAGATTTATCGTTCGATCCGGAGACGCACGAACTGGATTTATCCAATTTCTTCCCCTCGGCAAATGTGCTCTATGCATTCACACCCCATTTGTTATTGAAAGCGGGATTCAGTCGCCGGATCCAGCGATCCACCAACAACCAGCTAAACCCGATCCCCGAACGGGAGCACTCCGAAACCCTCGAAATTGGCGATCCTGACCTGCTTCCCGAATTTGTCAGTCTCGCTGAAATCGGATTAACAAAAAAGTTTGAAGGTGGTGGTTCCGTATTTGTAACTGCCTACTACCGGGCGAGTAAAGATCCGGTTCAACGGGTGAACAGCATCTATGCCGATTCGATATTAAACCGGGTTTACACCAACGTAGAACGGGGCGATGCTGTAGGATTCGAGACCGCTGCAGACCTTCATCCGGCCAGGTGGTGGGCACTCTACCTGGGCGCCAATGTGTTCAACCAGATGTACCAGGGTGAACTGAAAATACTAAACGATCCGGCCATTCAGATTGAAAACTCGGGCTGGGCTTACTCCATCAATACGAACACCACCTTTTATATCACCTCTTCACTCAGTGTACAGGCCAATGTCAACTATCTGTCCAAAAGGCCCACTGCACAGGGAGAGGATTCAAGGTACCTGGTCCCAAACCTTTCAGTGAAAAAGAGTTTCTTTGATAACCGTCTGACCGCCAGCATACAGTGGCAGAATATCGACCTTGGCATGCATCAGACTAACCGGCAACGGATCACCACCCGGGGCGGTCAATTTTATACCACTACCAATTACATTTACGAAACCGATTTTTTAGTGCTGAACCTGAGTTACAACATCAGTCTGAAAAACAGTAAATCAAAACTTCCTTCCAGTGAATTCGGGGAAAAGGAGTTTTAGACTATGTTACTCCGGAGTTTAAATTTTCAACTCCCGGATTCGTAACCGGGACTTATTCGGTTGCTGGTTAGTCTATTATCAAAGGATTTGCATATAGATCCGAACTGTTTGCATTTTCAGATTTTCCATCGTAAATTGATTTCTGTGTGTGCACCGGCGGGCCCACTTGAAATATGTATGTTTGACCCTAACAAACGGAGGAAATTCATGGTATCCAATCAATCTACAAGCTACATTATTGTTGCAATCCTTTTGTGTCTACTCATTTCAGAGACCTCTACCAATGCACAGGTCGAAGTCATAGACGGTATTCAATATAAACAAATCAGCAATTTTGAACAGGACTACTCCATAGTCGCTATGAAGATCAGTGGAGACGGGACAAAAATTGTATTTTCCACCGGAGGTCCGGCAGTGAAAGTATATACCATCGATTCGGACGGGACAGGGTTGAAAGAGTTGTATGATTTCCAGAGGACCGGAACCGGACCCACGGTGGATATTAGTGCCAATGGCGCGAAGGTGATCTGGAGCGACGGTGAAGGTGAGATCTATATAGCCAATTCGGATGGCACCAACCTGTTAGAACTGGCCACACTGCTCCCCAATCCAGATCCGAGTTTTGCAGATATTGAACCCATCATCCCGCTTCCTCCACGAATCACCGCAGACGGTAGCCAGGTGCTGTTTATTCATATGGGAAGGGACCCACGGGCTTCCGGGGCCTGGCGGATTAATTCAGATAACTCAGGGCTGACACAGATTTTCAAATACTACGATATGGCAGACTATTTATTCGGGACCGATACAGTTGAATATAGTTATAATATTGCGTTTGTGGATGGTTTTGATATTTCGGCTGACGGTAAAAGGATGATCTTTGGAACACGGATCTTTAAGTTGGCAGCAGGGGACCTTAACAGGGGAGACGCTATTGCCTTAGATGGTTCTGATTTTTATAATGTAGGTGAATATGTACTGGGTACCCAGCCATTTTCCACCTATGTGGACGGGGACCACTTTGTCATGTTTAGGAGAGAGTTTAACACAGAACTCGGCTATGATGAGATCAACGTCTATTTTGTTCCCCTGGGGACCGGGGATCCCGTACAGGTGATCAGCGGGATCGATATTTTCGGAACATCGGCATATTCCCAAATGGCTTCAGACGGGTCCCGGGCCATTGTTTACGGGACCAATGGCAGGCTTCCGATTACGCTGGTCGACAGGGTCTCTCAGTCGCGGCTCGATCTTGTAAGCATCGATGCCCTCTCCATTGCCATGGATGGCTACCGGTTCTCTGAATCGAGACTCCCATCGATTACTTGGAGCGGGGATAAGTTTTGCTTCTTGTCATCAAGCTACCCGTCCCAGATATGGGTGGCTACCATCAACTCCGATGCCATCAACAGTGAACCCAGCATCTCACAGATTCAATTCACTCCGGATCATGTGGGGATCGATGGATCCTCCTTCTCCACCATATCAGCACATGTTGCCTACCCGGGTCATGAAATTCACACGGTCACCTATGATGCATTCCGCGACGGTGCATTTATATTTCGTGCCCTCACTGCCGATTGGCCCTTCTCCAGGATGCTTCTGGATGACGGGACCCTTGGTGATGAATCTGCCGCGGATGGTTTGTATACCAACAACACCGTCCGGTCTGATCTTCCCGAGACACCCCTGGGGAGCTATACGGTGCGCATAGCTGCCGCGGATGACTCAAAGCATTCTGTTTCCTCAGCCGATGCCATTCCATTTCACATTGTAGAATCTACCGTATCCACCGGAGAACTTACAGAAACACCCGGGTTCAAGCTGTATCAAAATTATCCGAATCCTTTCAGCGAGATCACAACCATCAGGTATGAGATCCCAGTGGAGAGCCTGGTAGAGATCAGTGTATTTGACGTGCTGGGAAAAGTAGCGGTCATTTCAGATTATGAAATGCAGGTACCTGGAGTCCATTCTGTGAATGTGGATGCACGTGGCTTACATGGAGGTTTCTATTTCTACTCCTTGCGAGCGGGCGATTATTTCCAGGTCAGGAAGTTACAGGTGCTGGATTAGAATGACTTGACCATTCGCAAGAATCATATTTAATATAAGAGCACCGGGAAAAGTGCTTTTTACATTTATACCTTCTTATAGTATTCTAATTTATCGCGGTCTGGAGCTTCCAGGGTTTTCTGCATTAGTATGATCCTGTCTGCTTCCGATATTTTATGGAACGACTTTGCCAGCTCCACTTTTTCCATCAGCAGTTTCTTATTTTCAGCACCCGTTATTAGTGTACTTATGGGCATTGACCAGACAAAATGAAGAGCCTCCTTCATACTGACATGGTTAGGTATCACAGGCGTATTGGTTTCCCAAAGCACATCTCCGTTCCTCTGTTTCTTTTTAAAGTAACGCCCATCAGCAAGGGTCTTCATTGCTAATAATCCCAGGTTATTATCCAATGCCAATGGAATCACATGATTCACAAAGCTATGCTCACTGGCAAAATCCACCAGACTGATGGGCATCTGAAGAGTGGAAAAAGTATGATTCTCAGGTAATAATTTGATCATCCGCTCATGTGCATATGGGTTTTGATGTCCTGTAAATCCTATATAGCGGGCCTTTCCCGATTCTTTGATCTTAATCATTGCCTCTACAACACCTTTTTCAATTCGTTGATCAACATCCTCAGGATCAGATAGGGAGTGCATCTGCAACAGGTCCACCCTATCCGTATTCAGCCGCTTCAAAGATAGATCCACCTCTTTTAATAACGATTGGCCATCCTTTGCCTGGGTTTTCGTCATAAGAAAAATATCTTCCCGGAACCTCGGAACAAGAAATTTTCCATATCGCTCCTCGCTGCTCCCATTTCCATAGTTATGGGCTGTATCAAAAAAGCGTATACCACTCTCAATGGCATATTCAATTACCTCCTGTGCATCTTTTTCAGTGGTCCACCCGATATGATATCCCCCCACTCCTAACATGGTAATCATCTCCCCGGTCGTACCCAGCTTTCGCTTGGGTAACACCTGACCAAGTTTATCTTTTCCGGGCATTATTCCCTTCAGCCCCGTTCCCCATGGAAGCATCATACCAGTGGTCATAGCTGCCATTTTTTTTATAAATAATCGTCTTTCTTTCATAGCAGTTTCAAATATTGTGTAGTACAATGTACAACATTTTTATAACGTGTAACCAGGAAAAGGGAGTGCGAATGGCTCAAGAACAAAAGAAGTTTTTACCTTTTGGATTACAACTAAATATGTGCCTATTATGGCTATAAATAGTAACTTGTTTTCTCTAATTCTTGTGGATTTTTTTGCGCAACTCTGCTTCACTTGGCTTACGCGATTTTGTCCCCAAACGCATATTCATAAATTAAAAGGATGATTATGAAAAGAATTGATACGAGAAAAGTCAGATTTGAAGTATATGTGCTATTTGTATTTGTGCTTTTTAATAGTACAGTGACTATGAACGGGCAAGAAATCTCGCCGGCACCAGCCAACGGGCAGAATCTTGATCATCTTATTGAATGGTGTATAGCATTTGCAGATCCTGAACGTGATGAGTGGCAGAGGCCGGATAAAGTTGTCAGGAGTCTGCATTTGTCATCTGGTGATATCGTGGCTGATCTTGGTGCCGGGGACGGCTATTTTACAAGATATTTTGCGAAAGCCGTGAGTCCTGGGGGAATGGCAATGGGGCTGGAGGTATCCCAGTCGAAGGTAGAGTATATGAAGAAAGAAGCCGACAGGCTTAACCTGGATAATTACAAATCAATTCTTGTCAAATACGATGATCCTGAACTTGAACCTGGATCGGTTGATGTGGTGTTCCTTTGTAATGCTTATCACCATTTGGAAAACAGGGTGGATTATCTTACGAGGCTCTCAAAGAGTTTGAAACAAAATGGAAGGGTGGTCCTCGTTGATTTTTATAAAAAGCCTCTGCCTGTTGGCCCCCGGTCTTTGGACCATAAATTAGCTAAGGAAGTTGTGTTAGAAGAATTCCGGCAAGCGGGTTATCATTTAAATCTTGATAAGGATTTTCTGCCCTATCAGTACTATCTCGAGTTCAAATTATGACAGTGGTGTGGATCCTGTGAGCGCATTGGCTCAGCCGAGCTCGTAAACTCGGTTCACTGCTGCTTTTCGCGAGAAGCTTCATTTTACTATATTGCCTCTTCTTTACCTGCAATATTGAACATCGGAGTCATCTACTTTTCACCCATAAATCAACTTTAACAACTCGCACACGACATAAGCCCAATTCACCAGGATCTTCACCTATCGAATGTCATATGCCAAAGACCGGAAAGCATGGAGTAGGGTGTGAGTAATGCCTGTAATAATTGTCATACTGATAAAAACCTGGAGTGGAGCGATAAAAAGCGCACTGAATGGGGAATGACCGACTGACAAAGTCATGACGAGATATTTTCTGAAATCAGGAGATTTATTTGGAGAAGGTTTTATATTTATGTACAAATCAATACTCCCTCCGATGAAAAAACTTTGGACTACCTCGCTGATCGTCCTCCTTTTAGCCGGTTTTGCTACCGCACAGAGTCAGCTTGAAAATCCCGGATTTGAAGATTGGGAAGACATCCTGGCGGGCAGTGGTGATACCATCCGCGAACCTGTTGACTGGAGTTCATTGAAAACTTCGGATAATCCTGCTTTGAGTGCACTGGCGCCTGTTGTAACCGCCAGGAGCAGTGATGCACACAGCGGCATGTATTCCATTAAACTCACCAACGTATTATCCTTTATTGTGGCGAATGGCGTAGCCACGAATGGTCAGGTTCATCCTGATTTAGTTGCAAGTTCGGCATTCATATTTACAGATACCCTTGATGGCCAGTGGAACACACCCTTTACGGTAAGGCCCGACAGCATAGCCGGGTGGATTAAATATGCACCCCAATCAGATGATACTTTACAGGTCAAGGTTGCCCTTCACCAGGGTTTTGGAAAACAACCGGATGCAAATTATGCCGATAAGTGGATTGGTGCGGCCGAATACAAATCACCTTTAAACACAGGCGATGAGTGGGTTCGCTTTTCTGCGCCCTTTGTCTACTTCAGCGATGAAAATCCCGAATATATCCTCGTGGTATTGAATTCAGGCAATGAATATAATCCAATTGCCGGCAGTGTGGCACTCATAGATGATCTGGAAATGATTTACAATCCGGCCCAATCCACGCCCTCTAGGCTGAACAATCAAACGGGGTTTATCTTTGCGGTTAACAACCAGTATTTAGTGATACGAGGAATCGCATATGCCAGCTTTCAGACCATCATGATACATGATTTAACCGGGAAACTGATTTGGACCGGTACTGTAACAGCGAATCGGGTTGACGTTTCATCGGCCTATCTGAGAGAAGGAATTTACATGGTTACCCTGGCCGGTAAAAGCAATGTTCTCACACAGAAAATCATGATACATTGAGGGGTTCTAGCCGGCGAATGCATCATACAATATTGCTTTTTACAGGCATTTGTCTTCTCTCTTCTCAGATCACGGTTCTTCGTGCCCAGCAAAAACCAGTATTCAGGGGTGTGATCACCAGTGCATTGGACGGAAGCACTCTGGTGGCAGCCGGGGTAAGAATTAAAGGGGACTTTTCAACGGGTACCATATCAGACCAGCAAGGACGGTTTTCCATTCAGCTGGATCCGGGTACCTATACCTTCATTATTTCTTTCATCGGTTTGGAATCCGAAACGATTACGCTCTCCCTGGAGCCGGGTGATACCATCCAGAGAGCGTTCCAGCTTGAACCACTCTGGCAGGAAATTGATGCGGTTGAGGTAAAAGTGAGTAAATTTGACAGACCCATTGAAGAGATTACCGTATCCATGCATGTGCTGAAGCCGCGACTGATTGAGAATAAGAATACCAGGAGCATTGAAACGGTGCTTGACCTTACTCCCGGATTAAATATCATGGATAATGAGCCCCAGATACGGGGTGGCAGCGGATTTACTTTCGGCGTTGGCAGCAAGGTAGCTGTGTTGATAGATGATATGCCCATGATCTCAGGTGATGCAGGAAGACCTTACTGGGATTTTATCCCCGTGGAGAATATTGAACACATCGAGGTGATCAAAGGCGCATCCAGTGTGCTTTCCGGAACTTCGGCGCTAAGCGGCGCCATTCATATCATGACCGCTTCACCAAAAACGGAGCCTCTCAGCAAGATTACTGCGTACACAGGCATCTATTCCGCTCCAAAAGATCCCCATATGAAATGGTGGGGAGATTTCCCCTATATCACCGGATTCAGTTTCCTGCATTCCAAAAAATACGGGACCATTGACCTGGTTATAGGCGGGAATGTGGACTTGGACCATGGATACCTTGGAGCCCCGGTTCCCGGGCCACTGGTAACAGACTCTATCTCCAACTTTACGGATAAACAAATGCGAAGTCAGAAATACCGGCTCAACTTCAGCATCAGGAAGCATTCGAAAAAATATCAGGGTTTGAATTATGGGATAAATGGCAACTTCATGCAGCATTCTTCACCCATGACGCTGGCCTGGCTCAATGATTCGACCGGTTTTTACAGGGCTTACCCCGGAGCTGTATACCTTCAGGATCAGTTTATATTCTACCTTGATCCTTTTCTGAACCTCTACTCAGGAAATGGGACCCGGCATAGCATCAAGTCCCGCGTGCTGTACAATGATTCCAAAATGACAAACAACCAGTCGGTTAACAGCACCCTGATTTATACGGATTACCATTTTAAACGCTCCTATGAATTTATCGAAGGATTTGAGCTGATTGGTGGAGTTACCTGGACGCAAACGATTGTCACTGCCGATATCTATAAGGCTTCAGGCTCGGTATACAACAATCAGTTTAACATCTCAGCCTATGTCCAGGCCGAAAATAAATTTAAGGAAGTAGTGAACACTTCGGTGGGGGTAAGGGGTGAATATTTTCAGTTGAATGATTCCATCTCGGCCATGAAACCGATACTAAGGGCGGGCATTAATTTCAAACTTTATCCGGGTACCTTTTTACGGCTATCATATGGTCAGGGATACCGATTCCCAAGCATCACAGAGCGTTACATAAAAACTTCGGCTGGAAGCTTTGCAGTTTTCGATAATCCTTCACTTCAACCCGAAAGCAGCTGGAATGTCGAAATGGGCGTGAAGCAGATGTTTAAATTCAAAAACTATTTTGGCTACTTTGATGTCGCCGGCTTTGTCCAGGAATATTCCAGTACCATTGAATATCTTTTTGGTTTCTGGGATCCTTCTTTTGCCCTTGCCGGTTTTAAGTTCCTGAACACAGGGAAGTCCAGAGTGTCGGGGATCGATGTCTCCACTGCGGGATCTGCCAAAATTGGACAGAAGTCAGGAATCAGGACGATGGTCGGTTACACCTATATTTTACCCAAAACACTTGATCCTGATTATGTTTTTGCCACAGACGCCAGGAACATCAAATACAACTATAAGTCAACCAGTCTTGATCCTTCAGAGAATATTTTAAAATACAGATTCCTCCACACGCTAAAATCTGACCTGGAATTCTACACAGGAATATTTTCAATAGGGTATAGTATCAAGTATTTCAGCAGGATTGTGAACCTCGACAAGGCGATCGCTGATTTTGAACAAGCTACCATTAGTGCAGGAGGGACGATTCAACCCATCCTCTATATGGATTATTTCAATAACCACAACAATGGCAATGTGGTCATGGACCTCAGGATAAGTTTTGAGTTTGCCCGGCGGCATAAGATTTCCCTCCTCAGCAATAATTTACTGAATCGGTGGTACTCCTTAAGACCCTTAAAGGCTGAGGAAATCCGGACGCTAATGCTTCAATATGTGCTGAGTGTTAAATAAACTGTTAAAGGCTGGGAACGGGAGGTATTGTCTTAGACGGGCTGTAACTTTATGAATAACAGATTAAACAGAGAAAAATGAAATACCTTAACGGCGCTTTATTAATAAGCGTAATCGCATTCTCCGGTTGTCAGACAACCAGAGTATCTGGAGATTCATCTGAAAGCAGTTTTTCCATAGATTATGAAAAGTTTACACTTTCTAACGGACTTGAAGTCGTCCTGCATGAAGATCATTCCGATCCTATTGTTGCAGTGGCCACGTTGATGCACGTAGGATCTAACCGGGAAAAACCCGGAAGAACCGGTTTTGCGCACTTTTTTGAACACATGTCGTTCAATGATTCTGAAAATGTGCCTGTGGGAGCCAATCGAAAAATGATCCCTGAGTGGGGAGGCTCCAGAAATGGAGGTACGTGGAATGATGGTACAATTTATTATGAAGTCGTACCAAAAGATGCATTCGAGAAAATCATGTGGATCGATTCAGACAGGTTTGGATACATGATTAACACTGTCACAGAGGCGGCATTGGAAAGGGAAAAACAAGTGGTAAAAAATGAAAAACGGGAAAGGGTGGACAATGCCCCATACGGTTTTACAAATGAAGTAATTCGAAAAAATCTGTATCCGGAAGGACATCCATACAGCTGGACGGTGATCGGGGCATTACCGGATTTGCAAGCGGCCACCCTGGAGGATGTAAAGGATTTTTATGAACACTATTATGGAGCGGGGAATGCCACCCTTGTGATAGCAGGAGATATTGATGTTGCTGAGACCAAAGGGCTTGTGGAGAGGTGGTTTGGTGAGATCCGGAAAGGCCCGGAAGTGGAACCACTGCTGCCCATGCCGGTATCCTTAAGCGAAACCAGATCACTGTACTTCGGGGACAATTTTGCTACACTTCCGGAAATAAATATGGTATTTCCAACAGTGGAACAGCACAATTCAGATGAATATGCATTGAATATCCTCGGGGAGCTGCTTAGCGGTAGTAAAAAGGCCCCTTTATATAAAGTGCTGGTTGAAGAAAAAAAATTAGCTCCAAGAGCGACAACTTATCAGGATAGCCATGAAATAGCGGGCGAATTTGTCATACGAGTCCGGGCGAACGCCGGCGTTGATCTGGATTCTGTAAAACTGGCAATTGAAGAAGGATTGGCACTTTTCGAAAGGGAAGGATTTACCGATAATGAGTTATTGCGAATTAAAGCCGAGCTGGAAACAGAATTGTACCAGGGCATTGAAACTGTCCTGAATAAGGCGTTCACGCTGGTTAGCGACAACGAATTTACAGGCGATCCCGGTCATATCATTAAAACTGCTGAATACACCAATGCCGTAACACGCGAGGATGTGTTACGGGTATATAATGCATATATCAATGACAAAAATTACGTGGTGACCAGCTTTGTACCCAGAGAAAGTCTTGAGCTGGGTGTGGCTGGGGCTGTGCAGGCATCAGTTTATGAAGAGGAAGTTGAAGCCTATGTGGCAGTGGAGGATGTGAGCCAGGGAGAAGAAGCTGTATACGGAAAGACTGCCTCCAAGTATGACCGCTCAGAGCCGGAATTAGGAGAAGTTCCGCTGTTTACCATGCCTGAAATATGGACCAGGAAACTGAAAAATTCAGGGATAGATATTTACGGTATTGAGAATAGTGAGATTCCCCTTGTCAAATTTGATATTACCATAGACGGGGGTCACTGGTTAGATCCCCTCGAAAAGTCAGGGGTTTCAGACCTGTGGGCTGATCTGATGATGCAGGGGACAGCCACCCGGACTTCCGCAGAGCTGGAGGAAGCGATCGGATTACTGGGCGCTTCCATACAAATGAACAGCGGATCCGAAGAAATCAGGGTGACTGCATCGTGCCTTGCCAAGAATTTCAATGCTACAGTAGCCCTCGTGGAGGAAATACTTATGGAGCCTCGCTGGGATGAGGCTGAGTACCACAGGCTTAAACAAGCTTTGGAAACAAGCCTGAAAGACAATGAAGCAAATCCCAGGGCAATCGCAATATCAAATTTCTATAAACTACTTTATGGCGGGAAGCATATCTTGGGTATCTCATCCAGAGGTAATCTAAAAACAGTTAGAAACATCCATCTGGATGATTTAAAAGCCTTCTATAGGGATAATCTGAGTCCATCAATGGCCTCCGTGCATGTGGTCGGATTTATTGATGGCGATCAGGTAATGGAAGCATTTGAAAATTTAGACAAGCGCTGGATTGGAATAGATGTAGCTAAACCCACGTATGAATTGCCGGAAAAGTCAGATACACGGAATCTTTATTTCATCGATGTGCCTTATTCAAAACAGTCGGTCTTAATTCTGGGCAGGCTCGCATTGTCGGCCTCGGATCCCGATTTTAATAATTTGATTTTCGCCAACGAAATTTTAGGGGGCGGCGTAAGCGGAAAGCTTACTCAGATTCTGCGCATCGAGAAAGGGTACACATATGGTGCTTCCTCCTTTATCCTTGAAAACCGGGAAATATCTCCCTTTGGTGTTTTCACAAGCGTAAGAGCCAATGCAACAAAGCCTTCCATGGAGATCATCAGGGATCTTCTTAAAAATTATGGCACAGATTTTTCGGAGGAGGATAGAGAGACTACCCAAAACAAGATCCTGAAAGGTAATACACGTTCTTTTGAAAGCATGAATGCCAAACTGAACATATTGCATCGCATTAGTAAATATGGCAGGTCCATGAAATTTCTGGAAGATGACCAGGATGAGTTGGTAAATCTGACAACGGAGGATTTCAAATCCGTTATTAATAAATACATTATTGAAGATCAAATGACCTACCTGGTTGTTGGTGACAAGGCTACTCAGCTTTCAGAAGTCAACCAACTGGGCATAGGTGACGCCATTGAGCTAACTATTGACGGGATGTAACCACCTCATTTACCAGAGCGCTTGGAAAATCGATAAACTATGTACCTGTACCTTTCGAGGCCTCAAAAGAGCCGATGATGGGTATGGGATTCCCCGAGTTCATTGTGGATGGATACGTTGAACTGAGCCAGTTCCATCGATGATTTTACGAACGACTTCAAATCTTTTTTTGAAGGCTGATTCCAGCATTTTTTTAAGCGGTATAGTTTCTCTGTTGGGATTGTATAAACCTACCTGAAACCAATCCTGTAAGAGAATTTTACAAGAAGCGTATTGGTCGCCTTCTTGTCGGTAAACATGTTGTTCATGTTATCCCACACCTCGAAACTACCGGCCGGATTATAATAATCTCTTGTCTGTGACCAAACCAGGTAGGCGGTTGATCCAGGCAGGAATTCCCATCGGATTACCAGGTTTGAAAGCCACTCATCCACAGTGAAATTGGGATTGCCAAAGCTATAATCCGCGGTCAGGTCCATATCTTCGTCAATCTCATAGGTATTGTCAACCAAGCTGGCTTGCTGGTCTGTGTAAACTTGGAACCTGTCGGTGAATGCCGGTGCTTTCGGATCGGTTATCATCTTGAAATCGGTGAAATCGCCAGATGCGATAAATGGTTGTCCCCAGTATTGGATTGTGAGGTCGGGTGTAATATTATAGTTTATTCGGAGGGACATGCTCAGCGTCTTTTGATCGATGTGTCCAAACAGATAGCGGTCAGCCCCATTGAAATCCTGATGTGTCACATACTGTAAGTCCCTGTTTGAAGTAGAAAAGGAAGGATTAAGGGATATGGTCAGGGTATTCATGGGTCGTACGGTCATACTCAGAGTGTAGGAACTGGTTAGATAATATTTCTCCTGGCCCCAGCTTGTATATCCGTAAATACCAGCCGAGAACACCTTTTTTCTATCGGAAGAAAGCCTGTAATTAAGTCTTCCTCCATTGGGCAGGTACATGGATGGACCTCCCCTCAGCATACCGTTGGATACCTGGTGAAAATTTAAGCCGCCCCCGAGTCCTCCATACCAGTAATTCTTGAAGTTAGCGTTTACGTTGTATTCGTATCCGATACCACCTATTTGTCCCCCAAAATCGGATACCAGATACACATCATTGTTAAGGTTCAGGCTCCTGAATATGCTGAACGGCTCGGTGAAATTATATCCCGTCCACAGTACACTCAAAATATTGTCGGCTTGCCTCATGAATCCCATGTCATTGAATTCGAGGCCGGGGCTTTTAAATACATTCATAAATTGAAAGTTCCAGTTTCCCCCAATCTTTCCAAACTGTACTTTACCACCCAGGCCGGATAAGCTTGTTCTGGTTTCATCATACTCCACATAACCGGCATCGGGCCTCTGAAAATACCTGGCAGAGGAACGCTGTGTAAGTGAAATTGCGTCGGTAGTTCCCTGCACGTTGCTCAGGTAGAGGGCAGTACTCAGTGTATAGTTACGTTCATTGAAGTATTGTGTAAAGTCTACACCTGCGGAGGTTGCATTCTTATGAAGGTAATCCAGTTCCGTTCCATCTAATCTTCGTATGGTATTGGTGACAGCAGCTCCTATGATGGAGTTCCCCTTATTGAAATCCTTCTGTATCCTTGCCAGGGAATAGTTGGTGAGAGGCTCGATGGTCTCTTCCCGGTCAATTCCTTCGTTGTCAATCTTTGCCTTGGTATCTGCCGTTACGGCTTCAACGAAACCTACTGAGAGACCTTTTTCTGTTTTTCCTGTGAGTTTGGTTGCTCCCAGGATACGTGTGAAAATAGGTAAATCGGCATATTCACCATCATTAAGTGAAGGATATCCATGTGGTCTTCGGCCAATTCGCCTGGAATAAAAGAGGTTATCGTTACCCACATCTCCGTCGCCCAAACCCACGTTAAAACTGGTGATGTTATTCCCTTCAATAAAGAAGGGCCTTTTTTCTTCGAAGAAGGTCTCGAAAGCTGTCAGATTTACTTCTGACGGGTCAGCCTCAACCTGTCCGAAATCCGGATTCACTGTAAAATCTAGTGTCAGGTTGTTGGTGACTCCGATTTTTCCATCAAGACCGATATTATAGCTCGGATCGGACCCGTCGGCAAAGGGATTACCCTCTTCAGCTTCATATGTTTTGATGGAAGCTACACCGTAAGGCATGAGGTCAAGTTGTTTTCTTGGCTCTATCTCCTGAAGACCGTCAAGTTCACCCATTGCATGTATCAGTCCTGGCGCATTTCTTGGTATCGCATGCCACATGCTCAATTCATTATTTCTGAATATCTGGCGTGCCACCTCAAATCCCCACACATCCTCAGAATTTTTCTTAAACCTCAACTGGGTAAGAGGGATCTTCATTTCGGCGCCCCAACCCCATTCGTGAACCTGGGCCTTTGCCTGCCATATAGGATCCCAGCTGGGATCTTCGTTCTGCCCATTGTTGGAAAAGATCATATCAAAGCGAACCCCGGCAGAGCTTACGCCAAATACAAAACCGGTACGCAGATCGTGGTAACTGTCAAAAATAACAAAGACCATATCCCCGTCACCGTTATCTCGCCGGCTCATCCGGTTTGTGATACTGTCAGGTGCACTGTCGAGGGCTTTGATGGCCAGATAAAGATTCATATCGTCGAAGGCAACCTTGAATTCGGTCGGTTGTGTGGGCTGCCTGCCCTCATAGGGTTCATGTTGGGTAAAATCGCCTGCCCATGTTTCATTGAGCCATGCCTCATCATCAAAAACTCCATTGATAACAGGTGCCACAACTGCCCGGTAGGCTTTATACTTTTTTTTTGGTAAATATTCGGTCTGACCAAACAGGGCAGTAGCTGATAATGGTAGCAGGAGTGCTGCAAGTAAGAGAAATCTCATTGGGAATCTATCTGGGGTGCATATTTTACTATAATGACGAATAAGTCGGGTATTCGTTACAATAATAATGCCGGATTCGTGTAGAATGGAACTAAATTATATCCCCTTATTTTACCTTTAAAGAGTTGTTAATACTCGTCATTTTTTGAACATATAGGGTTGAACAACGTCAACAGTAAAGTTATTTCAAATGTAAAGGGACCTTTGCAGAAGAGGGAATTACTATTTAAGTAAAATTTATTATGAGAGAACCAATGTTAATAATCCACCTCATTGGCCTGGTCATGGGGGTCGGAACCAGTATTTCATTCATGTTTTTGGGAATGGCGGGTTCAAAACTGGAAAAGGAAGAAAGAGTAAAATTTGCCCTAAACACTTTGGCCCTAAGCAGAATGGGACATATCGGCCTGACCCTGTCTATTGTCACTGGGCTATATTTAATGACTCCTTTTTGGAAAGTCCTTCCTTCCCAACCTTTGCTAATCGCGAAACTGGCCCTGGTAATTACGCTTGTTGTCACCATCAGCATTATGACTTTAGCGGCAAACAAAGCAAAAAAGGGTGACACGATGGCGAACCTTAAAAAAGTGGCGGCCTTAGGCAGATTCGCATTATTGACAGGGTTGACGATTGTGATACTGGCTGTTCTTATGTTTCACTGATCAGCGACTGCCCACTATCCTGGGATTGTTTTATCCAAGGGAAGTATCTCGTTTATGGAGTGTCAAACAGCTGCCAGGAATCGCCTTGAATCACGAGGTATTGGATAGAGGCGAATGCAATATGTTGCTTGTGAGAGTTACTTAAGTCCTGTTTTTATTCGCTTGTTAAGTTCCTTTATAAGATTTCCATAATCGGCCCTGGTGCC
>CAZCQL010000074.1:20400-23049 GCA_964500835.1 uncultured Bacteroides sp. | reverse complement strand
AAAGGGCATTAATTAAGGAACCGCCGTGTACCGAACGGTATGCACGGTGGTGTGAGAGGTCAGATAGGGATTATCTATTTAATCCCTATCTTCCTACTCGATTATACCCCAGCTGTATTAAAAATCTTGAAGTAGGATCAACTACCGAGTATTGCTCGTTATTTCAAACCGGATGTCAGAGACTGGTTTTAAGAAAGGCAGATACTAAAACCTGCAAATAATTCTCTACGAAAAGATCTATAAATCAACGTTTATGTGAAGCTTCCCACCTAGACCGGTTTCAATGATACGTCTAAGTGTTGAAATCCTTACATCACTTGAGGCTCTTTCAATTTTGGAAATGTAGGCTCTGTTTACATTCAGCTTTTTCGCGAGCTGTTCCTGGGTCATGTGAGCTTTTTTTCTAGACTCCTTGATGAGTTCAGCTACCATAAAGGTTTCTGATTTCTGTTCGAATTCATTTCGGCTTTTCGATCCGGGTTTACCATATTTCTTATCAAAATGCTCGTTTATGGTCTTTGGATTTCCTTTGCTGCTATTTTTTTTCATAGTATTCTCTTCGTAGTTTTTTTGCGCGATCTAATTCCTTTCTAGGCGTCTTCTGTGATTTCTTTTGAATTCCATGTAGCAGAATTATAAGTCTGCCTTCATCAAAAAAGGAAAAGATCCTGTAAATATCACTTTTATATTCAATCCGGATTTCATAAATACCATCATCAAGATGTTTGAAGAATTTTGTTGAGATTCTTTCTACTGAAATTATGATCTGTAAAACATAGTCAACTTTATCCTTCAGTTTCTTATCCAACGGATTATAAAAATCCCAGAAGAAATTCTTAAACGGTATAAGTGTTCGCATTCTATAATATCAAAGGTAACTAATTAGTTACTATTTTTAAACTCAATTTAATAGTTAATGTGATGTGGAAGCTTAATATCGAATTATTTCTATCTTAGAAAAGTTCTTTGAAAAAGTGACTGGTATGATTACGGTGCCCGCGATGTTTTGTATACTACAACGAATTTCGAGTCTTTCGAGGCACAGGCTGATATTCCCAAAGGTACAGCCGGTGCGGAATGCCTATACTTTACAACTGGTGACGAAGGCTGGATTGGAACGGGTAACGGACAGATCTACAAGGTGGAAGGGACCAATCTTACCCTGGATTTCCTGAATAGGGAGGAGCACGTTGTAGCAAGCTTCAGCCGTGCCCAAAATGGGAACAGATTATTCTTCGGAGGGAGCTACGGAACCTTTGGTAAATACGTTTATCCATAGGGGAAAACATCATTGTCCAGTACAGACTCCTGCTGGCCGACCTGATGTAGTCAAAAGGTAGATCATATGTGCTGATGGATTCAAGCATCCGCAGCAATGATCCCATGTTCTCAAACTGTTGCGCATTGGATTTAATGAGTACATCCCCGGTGAAGGCCAGTTCCTCCTCGGAGATTCCTTCACTGTGTTTTTAGATCAACCCCCAATCCAGCGTCTGAACAGGACGTCGTATACTGCGTAATAGGATTTGCCTTGGGTATCCAAATCGCGATAGATCAACTCTTTTCTTTGCAACGTTTTCAGAGACCGCAGTACGGTAGCTGAAGTGCCAAGCTGGTGCATGCTTGTAAATGCATGTGATGTGGGCTCCCTTACCTTTCCTTCTTTTGCAACAGCCTTAAGCAGGTTCCATTGGGCCTTTGTAAGCCCGTCACGGTATGAATAGAACACAAATTCCTGTTCTTTCAGCAGGCGCATAGCCTCCTGCTTCCACAAATCTTTCCGGACCTTCTTCCCGGACGCACTAAAGATCCGGTTGCACAGAAGTTGTACATAGTAGGTATAACCCATGGCCCAGTCCAGTACAGAAGTAATGGTTTCATCATCGATCTGTTTGGAATAATCGTTGAATTTTGCCGCTATAAAGTCGTGGTAGTGTTCTTTTGCTATCTTATCAAGCTTCAGAAATTGTGTACTCCTGTAAAAGGGCCTGGATGGATCGGCAAAGAGATCATTGATTAAGTGTTGCTGACTACCGGAAAACACGAACCTGACATTATGCAATTCCTGAATCCTGCTTCTGAGCCAGGCATCTACATTCTTCTCCTGGTAACTCAGTATTTGCTGAAATTCATCAATGGCAAGAATAACAGGTTTCGGCTGGTTTTCGAGGAAGTTAAAAATCTCTTCTATGGATCCCAATCCCTCGTCCGGAGTCTGATTAAAGCTTAGTGTGGGCATCCCGGACAGACTATCATAGCTTACCACGGGCCGCAACGTTTTGAGAAATTTCCATATCTGTTTTCCTAATCTGGATTGCTCAGACTCCATCACAACAATTCCCGTGGCCAGGGCATTTAACAACTCCAGCATAGACTCGGTAGGTAGAATATCTACATACACACCCAGAAATTCCTTTTCAAGTTCATTTTGGAGATGCCTGATCAAAGTTGTCTTTCCCATCCGCCTCAACGCAACCAGGGTAGTGGAGGAGCCTCCCCTTACATTCCGCACCAAGTTTTCGAGCTCCTCTTCCCGGTCACAGAAATACTCTCCTCCATAATATCCTGTAGTGGGAAAGGGTGTAGATGGCTTCTTCATGTTTCATTATATGTGTTACATATAGCAAGTTACAAAATGTAACTTACAAA
>CAZCQL010000074.1:18584-20300 GCA_964500835.1 uncultured Bacteroides sp. | reverse complement strand
CTGTTTTACCTATTTATCTGCCCAATAATCCATCACAAAAACATCATCTAATAGGGGTGCTATTTCGTTTTCCACAGCTAAATGTGCTTCATGAAAAACATATATTTCTCTTGCGTGTATGTCTCTAAAAGTTATTGTAACACAATAGTCAAAACCTTTACTAAGCCCTTCTGTGCTATTGTTTAATCCCCATTCCAAATTATCTATGGCAGGGATTTCGTTTTTCAGGTTCTCAAAATGAGCTAAAGCTTCCTTAATCTTTTCTGGGCCAATGTCGTTTTTAAACTTTAATCCAACTACATGCCTCAGGACTTTTCCAGTAGAATCAGGCTCTTCAAAATCAACCTTATACGCTACTAATTTTTTTAGATCAAACCTGTTGGAGCCTGCAATTAGAAAGTGATCTTCATCAATTGTAAGTGACCTTAAACCGTAATAAATAGAAAAACCTGTTTCTAAATAACTGATTGGACTAAGAATTCCCTCTTCATTAAGTTTACACAACTGAATACTGGCATCATCTCTTGTTCCTACGGCTAATATGGCTTCTTCATTGCTATTCGAAATTATTTCTATTCTTGTTTGCCCCTTTAGTTTTGTATTTTCATCATCCTTTAAAACAGAATGCGGAATGAGCTCTCCTTTTATATTGATTTTAAAAATGGATACAGCATCTCCATGATACACAAAGTCTGTGTTTTTGATAAAACCTGCTCTTTTGTAATATTTATGATGCCTGTGGCCAACAATGACATAGTAATTATCCCCTAATTTGACACCTGTTACCGGATACGCTCCTGTTAAAAACCTGTCGGTAGTGTTATCGCTTATGTTATTAATGTTTTTAAACGTTCCATTATCATAAACCCTAAAACTGCTAACTCCATTGTCCTGAAACCCTCCGGTATACAAAAAGGTCTTCCCATCAATTTTATGCACACACATGCCTATAATACCATCGGTATGGATTTCTTCATCATCTTTCATCGATTGCACATGCGTAAGTTTACCGTCGTCATGAATTTTAAAACAGCTCAAGCCGGGGGTTTCTTCCAAACCACCTGCAAATAAATAAGATGCCTTGTTCATATGAACCACTTGCAGGGTAATACAAATGCCGATATGAATTTCTTCGGTATCTTTTATCATAAAAACCTGTGCAAGCGTCCCATCACTCATAATTTTAAAGACTTCAATGGCATCTCCAAACTTATTGGCTACAAATAGAAAATCCGTACCTTTAATACTATCTGCAACCATTCCTCTTGCCGGCCCTTTCTTCTTATATAGTTCTTGATTTCCCACATGGGTTAATTTCCCTTTTTTATTGAGACTATAAATATCCACATCTCCAAATCCACCAGCGTATATTAAATGTTTCCCATCTTTCACATAGCTGGTAATGGAAACCGTATTATTACCTGAAATGGGTTTAAAATCCGTGCGGGAAAGCGCCAGATTATCCGAATTTTGAGACATGCTTATTTTGGATAAAAACAAAATGCCCAAAAGGATATAATACTTCATATCATTCATCAATTTATGTGTTAATTTTTAACTTCATTCAGGGTAACATCGTAGTATTCTAATTGTTTAATTTAGCTCAATTGATTTGGCCATATGCACCACCACACTTCTGGATGAACACTCTCGGGACAACTGGTTGGTCATGTCTACCAGTGCCATCTCTGGATCTGGCTACACCTTTACCGGAAT
>CAZCQL010000074.1:10323-18484 GCA_964500835.1 uncultured Bacteroides sp. | reverse complement strand
TTCACATGCAGGATTTTCTTTACATCATGTTTTATAGGGACTTAGTGCGAAGGTTAAAAACATGACAATGATTCCTATAGATTCAACGGAGTTCTTCAGGGTAATAGCCGGCTCAATGGTATTCAGACCGAATACCAGGCTTTTCACAGAGTATCCCGGAAAATTAAAATTCTCAGTGATGGCCAGAACAATAAAAAACAGGCTTGCCAGCAGGATATACCAGCCTCTGCTGTCTCTTCTTCTGATTCTCCTTAAAGCAGGGCCTGTCAGTACCAAATAGGACAGGTAATTGCCGGAAAGGGTATAGATTTTCGAAGCGATTGAGAGGATATACCTGTAACCAGGTTCATGGAAGGCCAGATCACTCACGGTTACTAAAGCGGCACTGCATACCATCAAACCAGATGTGGCGAGTATCAGTTTATACCACCTTTTATACCGGGTCCTTATTTCCATGTAATGTGTTCCGAACGCCATGAAGAATAGCACAGGAAGGATGTGTAGCAGATAAAAAAAGTCTCTGGACAGGGTATAGGGCAGGGTAAAATCCAATTCTCCAAGGTACCTGCTTCGGGTAACTGCCAGAATGATATAACCAGTAGCGAACAGAAAGAACAGCAGGTAAGATCTGACCCGTGTGATGAAGTAAATCAGGATACTAAGAATCATGATCAGGACCATCATCCCTGTGAGGAAAGAAAAGATCGTCCTTTCTTTCAGGTCATTTTCCTGCACATGTTCCATAGATTGGAAATAACTGTTCCTGAGATTTGCCAGATTATCCGAGCAGGCCCTCACATAAATAGCGTACGTTCCTCTGTTACTGAGATTCAGGTTCACTGCTGACCAATCTTTGTAAACAAAACCTCTCAGGTCTTCGGGGAATGCCACCCCTGCGTATTGTGTAACCCATTCCCCGACCGGATTTTGATAATATACCGAAATTGTGTCTGTGCCGGAACCGGAGAAGACGAGCAAATATGACCGGTCGGTAGATAACCTGGATTCAATATTCACTCTGAACCATGTACATTGAGGAGCAGGGGAGGCGGCATAAATCATGTCCCTAAGTTTCACATGGTTTATAAACAGGTCCTGCAGCGAATCTGTGAGGATATCATCCAACGAAAGATTTCTTGAACTATCTACAAGGTAATCAACAACCCTTATGGGGAATGTTTCAATTATATCCGATTCTTTCGTCACTGGAATTTGTAACACCGAATCCAGGCTGCTTCTGTAAACTTCAAATTCAAACGTCCTTGATGCCGCTCCTTCCCTCAGCCCGTAGATTTCCGAACTGTCTTTTTCTGATCTCAGGAAAGAGGCCCCGTTGATAGCTAGTAGCCGGTCGCCTGATTCAATATCGGCAGGACCCTTGAAGGATCCTTTTCGTAGCAACCTATTTTTTAACGGGCGATAGATCCTGGCTGTATCCGTTATACCGGAACCGTTGAAATATTCCCAGGCGAAATCAAACCGGCCGTCATAAATGGTATGACGGCCCTGGGCATAAATGGAATTCCCGGCGAGAACTGCACCCAGACCAGTGAGAAGTAGTAAAAGGTATTTCATCATGTAGTTCCAGCAAATTCCGGAAACCGGATCTTTTAAAGTTAAGAGAGAGATTCATTTTATCAAAACTCTTCAAGGAATACTATCTTTGAGGGTTTTTATTGAAGTATCTTTTATTTTGTGTAACTGAGGATGGGAAAATCCGGAAAAAGATCGGAGGCAGGTACGGAACCGAAGGCACGGTTGTTCAGTGTGCTCGCACCTTACAGGGGAATCGTTCTCGTACTGATCATACTGGCCCTGGCAGGAAGCGGCGTTAACCTCCTTATCCCTAAAATTATAGCAAAAGGGATTGATGCCTTTTCGGCCGGCCGGTTTGAAAGCAGGATGGTGATCACCGAATTCCTTGCTGCCGCTGCCGGGATACTTATTTTTACCTTATTCCAGGGCATATTGCAGACTTTTACAGCGGAGAGAGTCGCAAAAGATCTACGTAACAAACTGACAGATAAAATATCAAATCAGAGTTATACATACATCGAGAAGTCGAATCCGGCAAAATTTCTGACAAACCTGACTTCGGATATGGACTCGGTTAAGATGTTTGTTTCCCAGGCATTTGTCACCATCATCTCCTCTTTGTTTGTGATCATTGGAGCATCGGTTCTGTTAATAACCATAAACTGGAGACTGGCCCTTGCTGTTCTTCTTATAGTCCCGGTCATAGCCACTGCCTTTTTTATCGTATTCCGGAAAGTGAAAGTAATTTTCAGAAAAAGCCGGAAGATTATAGATGCGCTTAATGGTATAATCAACGAAAGTATTTTAGGTGCTGCAATTATAAGAGTCCTCAATTCGCAGCAACCTGAGAGCCAGAAGTTCCTCGAAAAAAACATTGAATCGCGCGATCTGGGATTATCGATCGTGCGGCTTTTTTCAGTCCTTGTTCCCATCATTATGTTTGTATCGAACCTGGCGATCGTCACCATACTTGCCCTTGGGGGCCATTTTGTAATAGGCGGATCCCTTACGCTTGGAAATTTCGCTGCATTCAACAGCTACCTGGTTATGCTTATATTCCCAATAATGATGATCGGATTTATGAGCAATATAATAGCGTCTGCCACTGCGTCATACGAAAGAATAAAACTGGTTCTTGACGCACCGCCACCAGAGGAACCCGGAACAGTTCATGCCGATATTCGGGGAGATATTCAATTGAAAAATGTAATGGTAAGTTATGGTGATAAGCCGGTGCTGAAAAACATTTCGTTCTCAGTTAAGGCCGGAAGTAAAACTGCCATCATCGGGCCCACAGCGGCAGGAAAGAGTCAATTACTTTACCTTCTTACAAACCTGATATCTCCAGATTCGGGCAGTGTGGAATTTGATGGGATCTCCATAGAAAATTATTCCAGAGAAGTATTTCACAGCGAGATAGGTTTCGTATTTCAGGATAGTGTCCTTTTCAATTTGAGTATGAAGGAAAATATTGCCTTCAACGAAAGCGTCACGGAGGATTCCGTTGCAAAAGCAATTGAAACGGCTGAATTGTCTGATTATATAGAGACACTTCCTGAGAATCTTAACACCATCGTTTCGGAAAGAGGTACCAGCCTGTCAGGCGGACAAAAGCAACGGATAATGCTTGCAAGGGCCCTGGCCTTAAATCCCAAAATATTGCTTCTCGACGATTTTACATCCCGGGTCGACCGGAAAACTGAGAACAAGATCCTTTGTAATATCGAGAACAATTATCCCGGGCTGACACTCCTCTCCGTTACCCAGAAAATTGCACCCGTAAAACATTTTGACCAGATCATACTCCTTATGGAAGGAGAAATCATAGCTTCCGGAAAACATAAGGATTTATTAGAGAATTCCCTTGAATATATTCAGATCTATAGTTCACAAAGAAGCACAAGTCATTATGAATTATAATCTGAATCAGGCATCGGAAAAAGAAAACGGGAAACTCCCGTTCTTTGCATCACTAAGGAAGCTGATTACAATTATCAGCGGTGAACGCCGTACCCTGATTATTGCTTTCACAGCCATTTTCCTGAACGCGGGATTAAGCCTGCTGGGACCCTACCTGGTGGGTTATTCGATAGATAACTATGTGCAGGTGAAAAATTATCCCGGTTTGCTTCTATTTTCCGGCATTCTGCTGGCCATGTTTGTGGTGGCATTTATTGTAAACTACATACAGATGCGTTTAATGGGTGGAATAGGACAGCGGATGCTTTTTCGCCTGCGGAATTCTGTATTCAATAAACTGCAGGAACTGCCTCTCGATTTCTTTAACCAGAATAAGGCAGGGGACCTGATCTCGCGAATCAACAACGACACCGACAAGGTAAACCTGTTCTTTTCCCAGTCACTGATGAGGTTTATAGGAAGCCTGATTACAATGCTGGGAGCTGCAATTATTCTCCTGGCTATTAATCTGCCTCTCGGGCTGGCAGCACTTTCCCCCGCACTCTTCCTGTGGTTTTTTACGAAATTCGTTTCGCCCTGGATCAGGAGGAAGAATGAAGCGAGTCTGAAGAGCCTGGGTAACTTATCCGCAGAGATTCAGGAGAACCTTGCTAACTTCAGGGTGGTTATTGCCTTTAACAGGCGCGATTATTTCCGCAAACGGGTAAGGGATGCCAACAATGAGAATTACAAAAGGTCGGTCCATGCCGGCATTGCCAATACGATTCTCACGCCGGTATATACATTTGCATCAAATGTCGGTCAGCTCATCGTGCTTGCACTGGGTATATGGCTCATTATCAAAGGAAATTTTACAATAGGCCTGCTCATTAGCTTTATTGCATATATCTCCAATTTCTATAATCCCTTACGTCAGCTGGCAGCCCTGTGGGCTAACTTTCAGCTTGCACTGGCGGCATGGGACCGGATTTCATATTTGCTCTCGTTTGAAAGCAATCTTAAAATCGTGAAAGATGCAGCGGGGGAAACAAGTACATCTTACCTTCATTTTAGGGATGTATCCTTCAGTTACCCAAATGGAAAAGAGGTTTTACATCAGGTAAATTTCGATCTCCAGAGAGGCAAAACGTATGCTTTTGTTGGCCCTACGGGAGGAGGGAAAACAACTACGGCATCGCTCATTGCCAGGCTGTTCGATGCAACAAAGGGGACCATTCAGCTTGAGGGCAAAGATATCAGGGCGTATACTCCCTGTGAGAGGGCCTCGAAGATCGGCTTTATTCTTCAGGAGCCTTTGCTCTTTCCGGGCACTGTCCGCGATAATATTCTGTATGGCAGTCCCGAATGCGCCGGTCTCACCAATGGCCAGCTTGAAAGGGCTCTTGAGGAAACGCAACTTACAAGCCTGGTTAACCGGTTTGATAAAGGACTTGATACACCTGTCCAGATAACGGGTGATGGAATAAGCCTCGGTCAGAAACAGCTCATCGCATTTATGAGGGCCATATTACGGAAGCCTGAGCTTCTTATACTTGATGAAGCAACGGCCAATATCGATACAGTAACAGAGCTGCAATTAGAGGTAATTCTAAAGAACCTGCCGGCATCCACCACAAGGGTTATTATTGCCCATCGCCTGAATACCATCGAAAATGCAGATGAGATTTTCTTTGTTAATTCAGAAAATATACTTGCTGCAGGGTCATTCGATGAAGCCCTCGACCTGCTAGCCCGGGGAAAGGTAGAAAGTTGATTTCTTATCATGCCATTCCTTCAATGTCTTCCCATACCATCGCCACCTTTCCTCTGGTTCGCATAGCTTCAATATACCCAATGGCATCTGGAATCTCATTATATGGGTAGGTCTTGTCAATATGAACCTTAATTTTTCTGCTCTGAATTAAAGTCGCCAAGGTCTGCAGATCTTTTGTATTCGCTTCTGCTGTAAACTGGGCCAAAGGAAATTTACTAAAACCTGCCTGAATGAGTAACCACATCATGTGCTTCATTGAGGTAAAACCGGGGACCACACCTCGTTGCCCCATTCGCTTAAGGTCATGCATAAAAAGATTACCATGGGTGTCGACAATAAGGTCATAGGTACGATTGTGTGTATGTATGTTCTTTTTATCGTAGGCAATAACCTCATCAGCACCCAGACCCTTCACAAAGTCAGTATTTCTGCTTGAGCAGACGCCGGTTACTATAGCTCCGCAGGCTTTTGCAATTTGTACCGCAAAATGACCAACACCTCCTGAACTACCATTGATTAAAACGGATTCACCTTCCTTGAGTTGCCCGTGAGTAATGATTGCCTGTAAAGCCGTAAGCCCGGCGATCGGTGTACCTGCCATTTCAGGAAATTCAGATCCTTCAGGAATAATGCCACACACATTTGCAGGTACGCAGGTATATTCAGCAAAAGCTCCTCCATTAATTTCTTCTCCAAATACCCGGTCTCCAATTTTAAAGTGGGTTACATTGTTTCCAACTTCTTCAACGATACCAGCAAAATCAGCCCCCAGGATTTTATGTTTTGGCTTCAGCAATCCAAACGAGAAGCGCGCAAAATAAGGCTTTCCTCGAAGAATGTGCCAATCGGCCGGGTTTGCTGAATTCGCTTTAACTTTAACTACTATGTGATCGTCCTTCAGGATAGGCTTTTCAACCTCATCTAAATGAAGAACCTCAGGTCCTCCATATCTGGTTATTGTGAATGCTCTCATAATGGCTATTAGTAAACAAACAATGATCAAAGCCGTACGCCAACCACACAAACATCATCTATCTGTTCATGGGTGCCACGCCAATTATCAAAGGTATCTTCAATCAATTTTCTCTGATTTTGCATCGGTTCTGCTTGAACAGACAGGAGCAGTTTCTTAAAGTTGGACGTTTTGAACTTTTTCCGCTTTTCACCTCCGTACTGATCCACAAAGCCGTCAGTAAAAATATATAGAGAATCGTTTTCCTGAATCTTTATCAAATGGTTGGTAAACTCTTTCTCTTCCCAGTGTACCCCTATCGGTTGCTTATCTCCCTTTATTACAGATAATTCATAATCATCATTCTTCCTGATCAGAAAAAGTGGCCTGTTTGCCCCGGCAAACTGAAGCTCTTTTTTATCCTGGTCAATAAGTGCTATGGCCATATCGATTCCATCCATTTGATCATTTTCGGATCCTTCCTGAGCGAGTATTTCCTTTACATTGCTTCTCAGATGTCCCAGAATCACTCCCGGTTGTCTGATGCCGAAAGTTCTGAATTGTTCATTAAGAAGCGTTACACCCAACATACTCATTAGCGCACCCGGAACGCCATGCCCGGTGCAATCTGCGACGATGACTACCCTGAAGCCGTCTATTTCTCTTACCCAATAAAAGTCACCGCTGAGAATATCTTTAGGTTTGTATACCGTGAAATAGTCAGATAGGATATTATTCATATATGCCGGAGACGGAAGAGCAGCTCTTTGTATCCTCCTGGCATATCTGATACTGTCGGTAATGGCCTGCTTCTGCTGAAGAACCAGCAGATGCTGTTTTCTGATTTTTTCTTCAGCTCTGACATTTTCTATTGCTCTGGCAATATGATCTGAGACGAAGACTAATAGCTCTTCATCTTTTACTGAATACGCATCGGCAATGTCGTAGGTCTGGACGGCCATCACCCCAACAGTAGTCCCCGATAGTTTTAATGGAACACCCAGCCAGGAACTTGATTGACTGCCAAAAAGTGATATTTCGCCCGATTCATATAATTTGTTAATTTGTTCATTAGGAAATCTAATTGGCTTTCCTGTTCTTCGCACATAGTCGGTAAGCGTTCCAGAACAATCATACAGCGTTTCATCTAATGATTCGTCATAACCGACGTTTGCTCCTGCGGTTTCAATGCTGTCAAATTCATCTTCGAAATAGGGGAAGAAATATTTATTGGTGGGTTCATCGTACAGGCAAATGAAGAAATTTCTGGCAATGACCAGATTGGAGAGTATGTGGTGCACGGTTGCGACAAATTCTTCGATGTTTGCTGCGGTATGAGCTTCTTCAGAAATCCTCAGAAGGGATTCCCATTTACTGTCATTATCTTGATATTTAGTACTTTCTCTGTCAGAAACCATTTGTTTTTCGCTTATAGATGATAAAGACAAATTGATCGTGTTCTTCCTTCTTCTCCACCGACCATTCTTGCATTTCAAACCTGGGAAAATATACGTTGCCCTGATGTTCTCCTTTTATAAATGAAAGATACATGTAATCTGCATACTTAATAGATTCTTCATAGACGGATTGTCCGCCACTAATAAAAACATCTTCGGAAAATGTGTTAGAATACGTAAGTGCCTCATGGAAAGAACCAAAAACAGCTGCCTTATCCGTTTTAAGAGATCGGGAAACCACCACCACTCTTTTGGGAACCTTGTAGTATTTGAATTCTTCAAACGATTTTCTTCCCAATAATACAGTCTGGTCTTTTACATAGCCCAAAAATTGATCGTATTCTGATGGAATATGCCAGGGAAGACCATCTCCGTTGCCTATAATCTGATTGCTTCCGATTGCCGATATAATGATCACCATATTTGCAGTTTTACCCTTTTCTGGAGGTAGTAATTTTAGACATTTCACCCAAAAGTGGTTACAAATTTAGAAATTGCATTCCAGACATTGAATAACAAAAATAAAAATGATCCATGATCCGT
>CAZCQL010000074.1:0-10223 GCA_964500835.1 uncultured Bacteroides sp. | reverse complement strand
TAGAAATTGCATTCCAGACATTGAATAACAAAAATAAAAATGATCCATGATCCGTCTTATTTCATACTGGCTGTTTCTGCTCCTGTTGAGTCAGCCCGTTGTTTATGGAGCCCTGTCAAACGATACCATCGGGGTTCCCTTTCCAGCACATGCCCATAACGATTATGACCATGAGAATCCCCTGTTTGATGCACTCGGGAACGGATTCCGGAGCATTGAAGCGGATGTGTACACCCTGGGTGATTCTTTGTACGTGGCACATGACAGGAAGGATATCACACCTGGAAGGACGCTACGTGAGCTCTATCTGGAACCACTCAGGGAGTACATTTCAAATGAAAAAGAATCTGTATATGATAGTGCCTGCCCGCTTATTTTGCTAATCGATATCAAGGACAATGGTATCACTACCTACAAACTACTGGACCGTATACTACATAATTTCCGGGAAATTCTGAGCTTTATTACCCCTGAAGAATATGTAAAGGGAAGTGTGGTCGTCGTTGTCTCAGGGAACCGCCCCGTCGAATATATGATGAAGCAAACGCACCGATTTGCCTTTGTGGATGGCCGGGTGAAGGATCTTACCGAAGATTATTCTCCACTCCTGATGCCATTGATCAGCGACAGATGGACCAAATATTTCTCCTGGTCAGGGAAGGGTGATATGCCGGAGAAAGAGCGGGTTCAACTTAATTTGTATGTACAAGATGCCCATGGGTCCGGCCAGTTGATCCGTTTTTGGGCTACCCCGGATTCACCCGGTAAGGAACGCGAAGCCATCTGGACGGAATTATTGGAAGCAGGGGTCGATCTGATCAATACCGATGACCTCGGTGGACTGCGGTCTTTTTTGTTGGAAAGGGGAGACTAATCAACTTTCGATGTGGCAGAATCTTAAAAATCGAATTTCACCCCCGTCAGTTTTTCCGATTCCTCCCACAACTTTGCTGCATCCTCAAGATTATGGGATGCCTCGTTGGATGGTACAACGATGGGATACCCCTTCATTTCATTTCTTCCGTCAGGACCGTAATATTCTCCCCCTTTCACTTCGGGGCCTACGCAGGCCCTGATCTCGGGTAACGCACCCTGTGCCTGGTCCTGTGCCATCCATTTGAAGACAGGGGACAGGATTCTAAATAGAAACTTGCCTTCCACGTAGCGTGCGAGGTTGGTTGTGGCAATACCTGGGTGGGCCGCTACGGCAATGGTATCTTTCTTAGCCGACTCCAGCTTTCTTTGCAACTCATACGTAAATAGAAGATTGGAGAGTTTTGAGCGCCCATATGCTTTCATGGATGAGTAATCCGTGCCATTTTCAAACTGAAGATTACTGAAATCCATCACACCTCTTTTGTGAGCGCCACTGCTTACATTTACAATCCGCGCATCTTTGGTATTCAGCACAACGTCCAGTAATAATCCGGTAAGTGCATAATGCCCCAGGTGATTTGTTCCCAGCTGCCCTTCAAATCCGTCTTTGGTGGTGAAATACGGAGTCATCATAATTCCGGCATTATTCAGAAGAACATCCAGTTTCTGATAGTTTTCTCTATATGCCGTGGCAAAACTCCTGACAGATTCCAGATCGCCCAGATCAAGCTGCATCACCTTGATCTTTCCATCCGGAACATCCTTAATAATTTCTATCCTTGCTTCTTCACCATTTTCCGGAGTGCGACTTGCCAATACCACGTCAGCTCCCTTGATGGCAAAAGCTTTTACTGATTCAAAACCAAGTCCGCTGTTACCGCCGGTTACAACTATTGTTTTCCCTGTTAAATCGGGCATATTCTCAATGGTCCACTTGCTATCTTTCATCCTTATATTTTTTGTATATTGAAAACTAACATTGAATTCTTCAAAAAGTTCACTCATCCATTTGCCCCTTCCATGCATTCATCCACCGGAGCAGTAGCCGAAAGCCTGTAGCTGTCAAATAACTGTATAGCTGAGAAATATTTTAGTAAGCCAATACCGCTGGAATTTCCACTACGGACCCTTTTTGTAATTCTCATCCCTAAAAAAAAGTTGCCCTTTGGTTAGCCAGGAAATTCCGAATGACAGCAGCATGACCGATTCCAGCCAGAAAACCGGATCGAGGTCTTCCAGGTCGGGGTAGAGATTATCCATGATCCACATATCGGCAATGATCAGGAGGAGTGAGGCTGTCATAATGCTGCCGCATATGTAGTAGACCACGTTCCGCTTCTTTTTCTGGCGCCCCATGAACATCTTTTCGCCGGTTACCATGTCCATATGCGTCTTGGGGAAAAGGAACATAGAATAAGCGATCAGAATGATGAAATAGATTAGCGCACACATGTTGTGCAGATTGCCCACCAGGGGATTCTGCGCTGATACCGGGACCAGGCATGGCTGGTCGGGAGTGCTGATAGTGCAGGGCAGGAAGGCTACCCCAAGGACTGCAATACAGCCCACGTACCCTGCAAAATTATCCCTCCAGTCGTGCCCCCTGTAGGCGAAGAGGAAGAGGGCAACCGCGCAGTTGAACCCAACAAAGATGTCCCTCATATTGGTATGATAATAGGTGCTGATGGACGACTGGACCTCCTCGCAACCTCCGAAAAGAGATGACCCGGCCAGCAGGATAAGCGGCAGGGTGATCCCGAGGATCCCGATGGCCCGTCTCATGGAATAATAGGAGATGATCTCGGGTGGTTTGTTCATATGGGGATGCTGATCTGTGCTATCCATGATCCGTGTTGTCTTTCCGTTATAAAATCATGCATTAAGATACAATTTATTCATCGCTTCTGCCAAAAAGATGAGATAGCCGGTTCCCTGCTGAAAAATCCAACTAATACCATTAAAAGAGCCTCCTTTTCAGAGGTGCAGGTCCGGAATTTCCTTGCTCAGGCGGATGTCCCTCGACGAAGAAGCCGAATGGATGGTATAGGAACCTTTTTCCAGTGTCCAACCGGAAGTGTCTTCGTTCCAGTAAGACAGATCCGATACCGGGAGATCGATGGTCACTTCGGTGCTTTCTCCGCTGTTCAGCAAGGGGGTTTTGGCAAATGCTTTGAGTTCCTGAACGGGACGGTCGATCTCTGTATCTGATTTCGACACGTAGATTTCCACCACTTCCTTCCCGGGAATCATCCCTGTGTTTTCCACTTGTACACTCACGTGAATGATTCCATTGATGAGTTCTACGTCCATGTTTTTGTAATCGAAGTCAGTATACGATAACCCATAGCCAAAGGGATAGGAGACATCCAGATTGTGCTTGTCGAAATGACGGTAGCCCACATAGATGCCTTCTTCGTATTTCGTGAAATCCACGTTGGGGACCTGTTCCTCTGCAGGCTTCTCTTTTTTACCGGAGAGCACCGACATTAAACTCATGGGTGAAACGTCCCTCGGAAAATTGGCACTTGAGGCATGATCTTCCAGTGCGATTGGAAAGGTCATGGGAAGTTTCCCGCTCGGATTTACTTTTCCGCTGAGGATGTCTGCCACAGCATTGCCACCTTCCTGTCCACCCTGCCAGGCCAACAAAATAGCGTCGGGAAGCGCCTTCCAGGAATCTGTTTCAATTACCCCGCCAATATTCATAACAACGACAACATTTTTGCCCGATGCATGAAAGATCTCACATACCGTTCTGAGCATTTCCTTTTCAACCGCCGATAAAAGAAAGTCATCCTTTTCTCTGCGGTCAGCTCCCTCTCCACTGTTTCTTCCGAGGGTCACGATGGCCATATCAGCCGTGCCTGCCACCTGCCTGACTTGTGCCGAAGAAAGATTCATTTCCGGCGGGGTATATGGAGCCATCATAGCAGCCATCCCTTCGGGTTTTTTGAATTCTTTTGCATTTTCTGATTTGTGTGCCTCAAATAGCTTGCTTGCTGCTTCATTGATGACGAATCCTGCATTTGCAAGGCCATCTTCAAGCGACACTGTATAGGCTTTGTTTACGTAACCCGAACCAGATCCACCTGCAATAAAATCGTAGGAAGTAGACCCAAAAAGCGCTATATTTTGCACCTTTTGCAAGGGAAGTGTCCCATCGTTCTTCAGAAGGACCATGCCCTCTGATGCAGACTCCCGGGTTACCTGTGCATGTGCTTTCAGATCGGGATCATTGCTGTACGAATAGGTTTTCATTTTTTGGGAATTCAGTGCAAGCTTCAGGATACGCCTGACAGACGTGTTTACATCTTCCTCTGACAATTCACCGCTTTTAACGGCTTTTCTCAGTGCGTTGAGTTGTTTTCGGGTACCCGGTTCCAGAAGATCATTCCCCGCATGGATCTGAGCAGGCGGGTTTGCCCCTCCAAACCAGTCGGTCATTACAATTCCATCAAATCCCCATTCCCCGCGCAATATGTCTGTCAACAGATAGTGGCTTTCCGAAGTATACGTACCGTTGACCTTGTTGTAGGACGACATGACAGTCCAGGGTTTCGCTTTCTTTATTATTATTTCAAATCCCTTTAGGTATATTTCCCTGAGGGCTCTTTCAGAAATAAGCACATCGTTAAGGTTACGGCTTGTTTCCTGGTTATTGGCAACAAAATGTTTTACCGATGTGCCGACGCCGTGAGATTCTATGCCGTTCACCATGGCAGCCCCAATTTCGCCTGTGAGCAGGGGATCTTCTGAATAGTATTCGAAGTTCCTTCCACAGAGCGGGCTGCGGTGGATATTTGCTCCTGGTCCCAGGATGACATCCAGGCCATATTCCAGGACCTCGTTGCCCATGGCGTCCCCAACTTTTTCAACCAGGTCCACATTCCAGGTGGAAGCCAGCAAGCTGCCGATTGGGAAAGCCGTACAATAGTAGGTCTTCTCATCGTTTTTCCGGGTGGGATTTATGCGCAATCCGGCCGGACCATCGGACAGATACAGGGTAGGAATACCCAAACGTGAAATGGGGACAATTGTACCTACGGCTCCCCGTACGCCCTCATCCGAAGGGCCCAGTCCCATTGCTGATTTAATACCGGATCCTTTGAGTAAATGAATTTTTTCATCCATGGTCAGCAGTGACAACAGGTCATTTGCTCTCTCTTCCAATGGATTACGGGCATCTTCATATATATCCAGATCACCGTTCCTGTTCAGGTCTCTGAAGGTGTAGCCATTTTCGGTAAGTTCTTTTATCTCAGGCCCTTTAAACTTCTCATTTTTTTCGATATGGATTGCATTCGAATTGAAATAAATCCCGATTCCGATGACAATCAAGAGGGCCAGACCCAGGATGGATAGGAATACCCGTAGTACGGTTTTTAATGTTTTTTTCATAACTTCTGCTTAAAAAGAGTCAATTTGACTCAAATATAGGTTATATTCGGAACTCCACAAAAATCAGTGCATAAAAAATGTTGGAAGACATCAGGAAATATATCGAAACGTTGGAAGAAGAAGCTATTCCGCAATTGTCGGTGAACTGTGTAATTGTGGGATTTCATGAAAAAACGCTCCAGGTAATAGTGAATAAGATCCTGGCAGGGAAAAATAAACTCCTGGTACTTCCGGGTGGTTATATAAATCAAAGGGAAGACCTTTCGGAAGCTGTCGAAAGAATCGTAAAAGAAAGCACGGGGCTGGAAAATATGCTCTTCAGACAGTTTGAGGTTTTTGGCAAGGCTTCCCGTTCATTTGCGAAGGAACTGGCCATCAAGGCAGATCTCCGGTCTGGCTCAGATCAAATAATTCTTGATTGGCTCTCGAAACGCTTCATCAGCCTCTGTTACATCGCATTGGTTGATTATCCTGCCATAGATTTAAAGCCGACAGAATTTTTTGAGTCGGCCCAGTGGTTCCCCCTGGACCAGGCTGGAAAGCTGGCCATGGATCATGGTGATATTCTTCAGAGTGCACGGAAGTTCTTGTTGAAAGAATTGCCTTATACGCCCATTGTCTCGAATTTGCTTCCTACCCAATTCACCCTGCCGGATCTCCAGTCCCTGATGGAAGCTATCCTGTCCCGGAGATTCGACCGGCCAAATTTTCGACGGAAAATCCTTGGCACAGGCATGCTGGAGAAGGTGGGCGTTGACAACTCAGGCAAAAGAAGACCTGCTGATATATACAGATTTAAGTACGGCAGGAATACCTCCCTGATGGATGAATTCAAGTTTGGGTTTTGAGGGAATTCTTTCCCAAAATTTTATAGAAGCATTATCGTTTTGTGATTAGGCTGTGACAATTTTACCCGTATAAATCGCGATTCTATCTGCCCGTGCCAGAGGTGTTTTTGAAAAGGGTATCGAGGATGGAAGCTGTGATTCAACATGAAAGAAGTGTTATATTTGAACTCTCAGAAAAATTAGAGGGCCATGAGAAAGTCAGTTATTACATTCATTATCCTAGTCGCCATGATCGCATGCAATCAAACCTCCGGGCCTGAATCCGGGAGAGAAGGAAATCCGTTTTTTGGAAGGCTGAACGAGCCTGTCCGGTATGCAGAGGTTACTCATGAGCATATCGAGGCATATGCGCGTATTGTGTTGAAGGAGACAGAGGAGGCCCTGGAGCGTATCAGAACAGAGGATACACCCGGGTTCGACAACATCTTCGTGGCTTACGACAATGTGGTCAATGAGCTCCTTAAGGCAAACTACAGGTGTTTTCTGCTCTACTGGGTTTCGACCGATTCTCTCTCCAGGGAAAAAGGGCTGGAAAGCTATCAGGAACTCGAGTCGCTGGGAAACAGCATCACGTCAGATGCAGGGCTTTACAGACAGATGATCAACTTCACCCAAACAACCGCTTACACGGAATTGAAAGGGCACCGTAAAACATTCGTGGATGATGTGATTCAATCTTTCGAACACTCGGGGGTGAATCTGGCCCCGGAATTGCTTGATCAGTTCAGGGCTCTGAAGGATGAGATCAGCGACCTTTCCTCCCAGTACTCCTTACATATGAACGATGCAGGAGAGGTACTGGAACTGGATGAATCCGGAGCTGAGGGACTGTCTGATATTTTTAAAGAGAGTTACAAATCTGCATCGGGGTATGAGATTCCTGTAATACCTGCCACACGGCGCCCGGTACTGAATAATGCAAGCAGGGAAGAAACCAGGAAGGCTTTTTATATCAAATACCAGAACAGGGGGTGGAAAAAGAACCTGCCCATTCTGGATACGCTGGTAGCAAAGCGCCACAAACTGGCTGCGTTAATAGGCTTTAAAACCTTTGCATCTTATACTACCTCGCAAAAAATGTCTAAAACCCCGGATGCCGTCTGGAGCTTCCTGAATGACCTTATTGCCCGCACCAGCGAGAAAGCAATGATGGATTATACAATGCTAAAGGAATACCGGAACCACTCTTCCGGAAAGATAAATCCGGACCCTGTGAATCCCTGGGATCTTGGCTATCTCAAAAACCAGATACTGATCTCGGAGTACAGTGTGGATCACGAAAAGATCAGAGAATATTTTCCCATGGACAAGTGCCTGGAAGGAATGCTTGGGATCTACTCCGAGCTGCTTGGTTTGGAGTATAAGAGGATTAACAATCCGTCGGTCTGGCAGAAAGATGTGCTTCTGTATGAAGTTCTGGAGGACGGGGTCCTCCAGGGAAGGTTTTACCTGGACCTCTATCCCAGGCCCCATAAGGAGTCGTGGTTTTATGGTGTGGAGATGGTCCCGGGGAAAGAAACTGTCTCCGGATATGAAATTCCTGTTTGTATGCTCCTGGCTAATTTCCCGGCACCCACAGATACACATCCTTCGCTGATCAGTCACGGAGAACTCAGAACCCTGTTCCATGAATTCGGGCATATTATGGAAAAGATGTCTTACAATGGAGAATTCGCCACCCAATCGGGATCTAAGGAAGATTTTAGCGAAGCTATGTCACAGTTGTTTGAGAATTGGATCTGGGACTATGAAATGGTACGCAGGTTTGCAAATCATTATAAAACCGGCGAGGTCCTTCCCAGGGAGTTATTCGATAAGATGAAAAATGCCAAAAACATTACTTCCGGCCTGGATGCACAGGGATCGCTTCGGAATTGTGTATATGATATGACACTTTATGATCGCTTTGACCCTCAGGCACCGCTTAACACCGACACCCTCTGGAAGGATATCGATAAGGAAATGGCTGTGCCTCTGTATGTGGAAGGGACGCATCCTCAGGGCAGCTGGATCCACATCAATACCCATCCGACTTACTATTACGGATACCTGTGGGCAGAGGTCTACGCGGAAGATATGTTTACGGTATTCGGGAAAAATGGACTTACAGATACGGAAACAGGGAAGAGATACCGCAGGCTCGTTCTGTCAAACGGCACCCGGCACGATATTCGCAAATCAGTAGAGGAGTTCCTGGGACGACCCTCCAACAATCAAGCCTATATCAAGAGCCTGGGATTGAACTAGGATCTGATCCTGCTGTTATCTGGAAAAATTCCTCCCACACACATACTGTGTGGCTATCTTTTCAAGTTATTACTATACGAGCTGGAGCTAAAGTGAGAATATCCGGGATATCATTCAGCCCTAAATTTGCAAACTAATAAAGCGACTATCATGAAAAATATCTTCTACCTGTTATTCCTACTCTTTTCAACGGCGGCTTTTTCTCAGGTTATTACTGAAGAAGAATTCCTATCAATGGTTAATGATGCGCAGGAGAACAGTGTTGGCGCTATTGCAAGCATTGTACTGCGCACAAATGAGGATTTTGCAAAATCAATCTGGGGTAAAAAAGTCAGGTTTAACGAAACGCACATTATCAGGTTCTTCAACCATCCCAGCGGGGAAGAAGCTTCAGCAGGTGTTTCTGTATCTTCGAATAATAAAAATAATTGGGATTATTCATATGACCAAAAATCTGCCGCAGGTCTTTTGAAAGAAAATGGGATCAGGGTGACCCAGTCTTTCAATACCTTGTGGATAAGTGCCAATCAAGACCTGCTGTATGCCGAAAATATACATGAGGGTCAGAAAACCATCTTAGAATTATATTGTCCCCAGCAACGATTTCTCGAGGTCCTTAGAACAGGGAAGACGCAAAGCCTTGAATTTTTAATTACCGGTTTTAGGGCGGGTGTTTCTTCGGATAACCATCTTTATGGCATACTAACCGAGGTATATATTGAAAAACAAGTCAATAAATGTTCAAATGGTCATGAATTTGACAAGGCCCTGGGATATAATTTTTGTCCTGTCTGTGGGGAACCATTGGAATAGCTCTAATAAAAAACAGCCTTTTAATCTGAGCGGGTACAATACTTACTCCCGTTAGCTGGAAATTAGATTTTGACGACCATTTTACCTTTGTTTTTACCATCAAAAAGATCGATAAAAGCCTGTGGGATTTGATCAAACCCCTCTACAATTGTTTCGGAATATGTCAGTTTGCTTTCGGCCACCCATTGGGATAATTGTTTCATGGCTTCAGGAAATTTAGCGGCATAATCATTCACAATGAATCCCTGCATCAAGGCGCTGCTTCGAATTAAAAATGGTTGTACGCTTATGCTTTTAGGCAGGGATATTTCGTTGTAAACCGAAATAGCGCCACATACTATTATTCTGGCAAACTGGTTAATCTTTACAAGCACTGCATCAGAAATAGGGCCTCCCACATTGTCAAAATAGACATCAACCCCATCAGGGCAGGCAGAAGCAATTGCTTTTCTCATACGCGAAGTTGTCTTATAATTGATCGCAGCATCAAAACCGAAATCTGATGTCAGCATCTCAAGCTTTTCATCCGTGCCGGCAATACCTACGACGCGACAACCCATGATTTTACCAATCTGGCCTGCCACGCTTCCAACTGCTCCTGCGGCACCTGATACGACCAGGGTTTCACCTTTATGTAGTTGTCCTATTTCTGAAAGACCCAGGAAAGCAGTAAGGCCTGTCATTCCTAAAACTCCCAAGTAGGCAGATAGAGGGGCTTTCCCGGCATCCACTTTGTACAGACCTTCGCCACTGGATTTTTGATATTCTTTCCACTCCAGCATACCGGAAACATAATCACCCTTGCTGAAACCCTTGTGATGTGAATCAATAACTTGTGCTATTACACCCGACCTTATGGGTTTATGCAACTCAAATGGTGCTGCATACGATTTCGCTTCGCTCATCCTGCCCCTTAAGTAAGGATCTACGGACACATAGTTCGCTTTCAGCATGACTTCACCAGGTTGTATTTCTGGTATTTCGTCTGAAACAAATTGAAAATCAGATAACCTGGGTTTACCTACAGGTCGTTTGTTTAGT
>CAZCQL010000073.1:0-23182 GCA_964500835.1 uncultured Bacteroides sp. | reverse complement strand
AAGCCCTCGCCTAAATTGGTCCACCGGACCAATTCTTAACGGCGAGTCTAGGTCCTGAGCCCAGCTGGGCTCACTTAATAATTAAGCAGTTACAGAAGTATTTTCTGTAGCTGCTTTTTTATCTCACTAACATTTTCTCTAACAATATTGACATCAGTCAAAACTTTTGGGTCTGACTTGAAAAGTGTCATGGAATAAAATGCTGTGATGGAAAGAGGACTTCCACGCCTTGAATGTAAATCCAAATCTGCCTATGGGGGGCGTGGGGGGTATACCGTCATGCATTGTTATTGATAGAGTACTAACTAATCTTGGCCGTTAGCTGGACTCGCTGAAGTGCCCAGCTCGGTCCATCCATGGGCCTGTAACTTCCCAGTAAAATACAACCTTGTATCAAAGGATTAAGAAGTGACGCCCTGATTTGCTAGGAAGGCAGGGCGGAAGCGCCCCGGACCACCAACCGCCCCGCCTTATTCACACTCTTATACTACCTTCATTTGTAGCTCTCACAATGTTAATGATTCACTCATTTATTGGCCATCAGATCTTCAAAATAAAAAAAGGGGCCACGCAAATTGCAACGGCCCCTTGGGAGAAAACTAAAATCTTAGAATTATTTCACCAGCTTGTAAATGCGGACACCTTCAACTCCGTGGGAACGCACGAAGTAAAGCCCGCTTTCAAGTGAGCTGATATCTACGCTCATGCTGGCTGTGACTTCTGTTATCTGAACGATTAGTTTACCATTCAGGTCCAGGATATCGATCTTACTGGATGACCCTGCATTTTCGATATGCACGATGTCAGAGGCCGGATTAGGATAAATTACCAATTCATCAATTGAATTGCCATCGATGCCGATATTCTGACCTGTGATGGTTATATCTGCTGAACCGGTTACCTCGCTTCCGTCGGTGGCTGTGGCTGTAACCGTTACCGTACCATTGGCTACAGCTGTAAGCAGACCGGAAGTACTGATGGTAGTGATACCTTCGTCACTCACGCTCCAGGTAATGGCAGTCTCATCCGCATTTTCAGGAAGTACGGTGGCAATCATCTGCAGGGTACCGGCAGCGGTTTCAATGGTGGTAGCATTGCCTTCCCCGATCACAGAAATGGCCTCGATAAGTGCAACCTGGTTGCTCACATCAATGGTGAGAACATCCTTCATGCCCGATCCGTCCTCGACCATGGCTGTGATATTCACAAACCCTTCACCTGTGGCAGTGACTAATCCGGTTTCATCCACCTTGGCAACCAGGGTATCGTTACTCGACCAGACAATGTCCGTAAATAAATTGTCGTCCGGATAAACCGCTGCGGTCAGTTGTAGTGTACCTCCGGGAGTATCTATGGTTTCGGCATCGGCACTGATCTTGACACTATCGGCAAATTCAGCCATAAGCATTCCAACCCATATGGTATCTCCTGATACCGGAGCCCAGTTCCCGCCAGTCATATTTCCGTTTCGCTTTCCGACGATCTTGATGAAAGTAAGCGTATCTCCACCGTTCACTTCCCAATGATACTTGGAAAAGTCTACCGTCGCCTGGGCTTCATTAAACTTGCTGTTAGTTTCAATAACGGTCCACAGGTTCTCAATCGGTTCTCCCCCTGTACCAATCTTATACTTTGCCACAGCTTTAGCTGCTTTCGCATTCTCGGGAATCATTGCAGGCAGGATGTCCCCGGAGAAATCATAAAACTGATTCCAGGCATCGACTGTTACTTTGAAGTAACCCAGGCCGTCAATGGTCTCAACTTTATAGGCAGGATGCAATGAATCCGGGTGAAACAACAGCGGATCAATAATGGCGCCCGGATAGGTTGCTTCTACCCGGCCAAGATACATGGTATCTCCTACCTGAATGGCCCAGCCTGCATTCTCACCTCCCTTTGAATATATCTGGAGGCCAATTATCGTATCACCTTCAACATATGCAGCATTCCTTTCAAGTGTGCGGAAATCTGCCGTACTGGGTTGTACTTCCTTGTTCCCCCCGGAAAGGTGTTTATAATCTCCGTTGCCATCGGGGAGTTTAAAGCCAATACCCGTTCTCAGGTCTGCATATTCCACCTCGCTGTTCACACTTCGGACCAGGCTTACCTCCCATTTTACATTGGTGTGTCCGGCAGCAATCACTGTGCTGTCATAAATATGAAGCAGCGTATTCCAGCCATCAAGTGGTGTTTTGAGATACTTCTTTCCGTTCATCTCCACGATCGACATCCCATCTTTCAGGCTGTCGGCCGGATACGTTGCAGGATCAAAGATCACCTGGGCATTCAGCGCACTTCCGAGAAGTGCAAAAATCGCAATCGTAAATAGTTTTCTTTTCATACGTAAAGATTTTTTTAGTTAAACAATCACTATTTATTATGTAATAATTCTTATTTCAATGTATGCCATGTAGGTCTCCGCTGTCCGTCGGTTTCCTCCAACAGCTTATTCAGCCGGTTGTCCAGCTTTTTCAAGGTGGGAGCCAGTTCCGGGAGTTGTTTGGTCGCATGCTGTATGAAAGGTCCGTATCCCTGGCCGTATACTACCTCACCCAGAAGGTTGTGCTTTTGCTTCGGATCGTTCGTAATATCATACAGTTCATAATTATCCCAGACCCCATAGTAAGTCATGTAGCTGTATTTTTTTGTGCGCAAACCGAATATGGTAGGGGTTTGGACGGCCGATGGGTCCACAAAGTATTCGTAAATGAAATCTTGTCTCCATTCGACTGCCTCTCCCAGTGCAAGTGGCAGGAAAGACGACCCCTGCATGGTTTCAGGGATCTCCACACCGGCAATATCCAGGATGGTCGGAGCGATATCGATATTCAATACGAATTCGGAGTTAACTCTTCCCGTTTTGATCTTCTCCCCCCAGTGAATGAAAGCAGGAATTCGAATGCTCTCTTCGTACATCACCCGCTTGTCGATCAATCCATGTTCCCCCAGTAAATACCCATTATCGCTCATATAAATAATAACTGTATTCTCTAGTTCTCCCAGCTTCTTCAATGTTTCTACAACTTTACCCACACTCTCGTCCACCCCCAGCATACATTCCGCATATATCTGGGTCATTCTTGACAGGTCTTCCCCTTCCACCCGGTCGATATTCACGTAATCGCGTTCTGCTCCGTGCCAGCTTTTGCGCTGCTTTATTAGCCAGTCAGGTTTTCCCTGATAATTTTCTTTAGTATCGGCATACGAATCGGGGTAAATGATTGTCTCATTGAGGTATGCATTGTGGTGCCTCTCCGTGGGTGTGAAATTCTCATGCACTGCCTTGTGGGAAAGACACAGGAACCAGGGTTCCTCCGACTCACTTTGTTCTTTGATAAAACCAACAGCCAGATCGGTCAGAACATCGGTCATGTGCCCTTTGATCACTTTTCGTTCACCATCCACATTCAGCTCAGGATCTATATATCTGCCCTGTCCCTTAAAGGAGACCCAATAGTCAAAACCCTGACGTTTTTCATCAGAACTGTGTCCCATGTGCCATTTTCCGATAAAACCGGTATGGTACCCGGCTTTTTTCAATTCTTTGGGATAGGTGGGTGTACTGGGATCGAGGTCCGTATCGTTGTCGATCACATTGTGCTTATGCGCATACTGACCGGTAACCATGGAGGCCCTGCTGGGCGAACAGAGCGAAGTGGTTACAAACGCTTCATCAAAATAGATCCCGCCTTTTGCCAGCTCATCAATATGTGGTGTCTGGATAAAGGGATGATCCATCATACTCAGGAGATCATACCGCTGATCGTCGATCAGTAGAAAGATGATATTGGGACGCTCACCGGCCAGGATGACCAGTCTGGAAGTTGCCAGCAGGGATATTAAAACCAGTCTTTTCATTCCTTAATTATTTTATGGATAGTTTCCTTTGTTTTGAATATGTATAATCCATCCCCCAGGCCTGATAGATCCACCCGGGATTTACCGGTCCCTTTCAGGATCCTTACACCCCGGATTGAAAAAATCTCAAAATCACAAGGCTGGCTGAACTGGAGGATATCTGATACCGGGTTTGGATAAATAACTATTTCCGAGGCCCGGATTGTTCCATTGGATGAAGAAACGGTCTGTTCAATTGTTATGGTTACAGCATCTGAAGCCTGACCGTTTCTATCGTCAGTAGCTGTTACAACAATCTCATGTACTCCAACACTCAGGGTGTCCAGGCTAACGGTAAAGGAGCTTTCGTTGGATGTATAAACCAGTTCATCATTCAGTGCAACCTCTACCGAAACGATGTTCCCGTCAGGATCGGAAGCAAGGATAACAACCCCGACGTTACTTCCAAAGGTGAATACGGCTTGATCCTTAGGATATACGATCAGGATGTTTGGCAGGGCATTCGCTCCCAGAGATACAACAAAGGGTATTGTGTCATATGCCTTTCCGCCCTGGTTATCAATTGCCTCAATGATAAATTGATATTCGCCTACCGGTATCTCATCAAGATCGTATTTGAATACACCGGATGTATCGGTATAGACGAATCCGTTGCCGGCATAACTGACAATAATTGAATCGACGGTCCCATCAGGATCAGTAGCCCGGAACATGATTTCATTTCCAACTGTTCCTGTAAAAATGGTGTCTTCAGGTTGTGTGAGTATCTCGATTTCCGGGAGCCGGTTCCCGAAATAGACCTGTATCGAATGATTGAAGAAATTCCCCTGATCGTCATAGAGCTTGATCATCACCTCATTCCATCCCTCCTGGCTTCCTTCCGGAGACAGGCTAAGGCTCAATGTTGAATCGGTACTGCCCCCAATGGAATCCGTATTCAGGAAGAATCCGATGGAAGTAATTTCTCCCAGTGTGGAAAAAGCTTTTAAATCCACAGGAATGAGCTGGTCATTTACATAGCTCGCACTGTCTTCAAGACCGGACAGCGTATAATAGAGATCGAAAGGTATATCGATTTGTAAGGCGGTATCCTCGTCCAGCTGAAGTGTTCTTGTGAAAGTAGAATCCAGGTAAGTAATCTCAATATCATACTCCCCCTTGAATCCTCTTATCTGACAGATCCCCAGGTCATTTGTCTGCAAAAGGGTATCCGTATTAAACTTACCTTTCATGAGCTCAATCCACTTCTCACCCGTGGGTTTGGGAGATCCGTCATAGTTAAACAGGGCCCACGGAAGATTTCCATCCCTGTCATCCAAAAAGGTCCAGTGCCAAAAACCTGTTACTTTAGGATGGCTGAAGTAGATGGTCATGGTTTCTTCGGTAAGTTGTCTGAGCTGCTGATCGGTATAGGTGTAGTTCTGGTTATCCCTGATCTCAAACTCGGTTACCTGGTAGGGCAGATCATATTTATCGAACATAAGCAGGCGATCGTACATGGTTTCCGGTGACAACATCCCATTCTGGATCCTTCCCTGGAAGCCCAACATCTCGATGGGAGCACCCTGTGCCAGCATTTCATCGATGATTGCCTGGAAATCAGAGATCCTGAACCTCGACCAGTTGGCATTGCCGGATATGACATTGTTCTCATTCAAGACCATTCCGAAGTCCTTGTTGAAAACCGTACGCAAACTATCCACAAGTTTGAACCAGTGTACAAAGGTGTTGTAATCGGGAAGCAGCTCATTAACTATGTCATTGACTACGGGTTCATTGATCACATCCCAGTAGGCAATGTTCCACTTCGGAATGGCGTGGTACAAATGATCGTCGAGCATTCCCAGAAGACTATCTCCTTTTTCCTGGTTGGTCAGGCTCGCGGAGTTATACACATCCAACGCTTCGGTGGGTAGCCAGTTGGGACCTTCCCAGATCAGGTGTGCCCCTCTCATGATAAAGTTGTTCTCATCGAACCAGGGTGTAGCAATCTCTGCCTGACCTTCCCAGTAACCACCATTGGATTCCTTCGGCTTCAGCCCGATCTCCATACCCGCACCGTTAAAGTATTTGAGGTACATCTGTTTGTAAATGTCCTGATACGGGGATGTATTCCATACCTCACTGCGCAATAACGCTCCGAAGGGAAAGGAATGACGCTTGAGATGATACCGTACCGAGGCATTGTCAATCGGGTCTCCGGATTCCGACCCGATTGTAACCGAAAGTTCACTTTTTCTGTACGTATCGATCCGTGACCAGGCTTCACTTTTCCAGTCCTGGGCAATTAAACCAACTGGCAAAAGCAATAAGAGAGATAGAAGAAAACGTTGTATATATCTGATATTCATATAGTTCAATTTTCTACGGTGCTTCATAATTTTTTCTTGATCCAGGATCAGATTTCTACCCAGATGTTGCCTCGTTCATTGGACTCTACGACTCCATGCACAAATTTCATTCCGCGGACACCCTCCTGTACTGTTGGGAATTCTCCCTCGAGAGGCGACTTACCACAAATGGATTTAGCAAAGCCATGGTATATATTGGCAAGTGACTCGTAGATCCCCTCGGGATGTCCGGCCGGCATTGTGTGGCTCAGAGCTGCAAATTCAGTGTTATATGCATTACCGGGCTTGTACACTTTTGTGGGCTCTGTATCACTCAGAAGCAATAATTCGTTGGGATTCTCCTGTTCCCATCTGAAACTTGCTTTTGAACCGTAAATGGCCACCTTGAATCCGTTTTCCTCTCCGGCGGCTACCTGGCTGGCCCTGATCACGCCCTTCAGGTTTTTATCAAACCGCAGCAGAACAGTCCCGTCCAGATCCATTTGCACCGATTCGTGCACATTGCTGAGGTCCGAGAGTACACTTATTACCTGCAATCCAGTGGCATATTCCAGCATATTAAATGCATGGACTCCGATATCTCCCATGCAACTGCTGATCCCTGAATACTCCGGTTCCAGGCGCCACACACCTGTGATTTTATTCTCCCTTCCGTGAATAATGGAATTGATCCATCCCTGATAATACTGGGCATCCACCCGTTGAATCGTGCCAAGAATTCCCTGCCCGATCAGTTCCCTCATTTCCCTCACCATGGGATACCCGGTATAGGTATGAGCCAGGGCAAAGCTGAGGTTAGTTTTTACGACCAGTTCCTGGAGCTCCGCAGCCTGGTCCACGGTCATTGTCATGGGCTTCTCACACATTACATGGAATCCATTTTCCAGCAACTTCTTAGCATGGGGAAAATGCAAGTAATTGGGGGTAACAAGGGCCACCGCTTCGATACGCTCCCCTTCCGGGAGACTCAATTCCCCTCGAAGAAAATCTTCAATCGTTGCATAGCACCTGCTGTCTTCAATACCCTCTGTCCGGCCGAATTCTTTCCCTTTTATTTCATCTGCGTCAAAGGCTCCTCCAGCCAGTTTGAACCGGTTGGTAATGCGCGATGCCCTGCGGTGAACATCACCGATAAAAGCTCCAAAGCCACCGCCAATCATTCCGAATCTAATTCTCTCCATGCTCTTAGAGTTTCTTATATTTTTTCCACATGACAGCTTGTGCACGTGATATGGTGAATATCGTTTCCGTTCTCCGGATCAAAATAACTGGTATTCATGGTGCGGACATCCAGTTTACAATTCATGGATACATCCGTATGACATTGATCACACGCGTTTTGCGCACTGTTGCTGTGTGGATCGTGGCAGGCTGTGCAGGACCATCCCTCGTGAATTCCCGTTGGGGTCCGGTCATCTTCCGTCCCGACTTCATGATATGCATTGGGAGCATGGCATTGTACGCACAGTTTATATCCCGGATCATTGGATGTTCTAACGAGATCCCCTTTTTCATCGGTCATCTCTACCTTGTGGAGCCCGTCCACTCTTCGATGACGTTTGTCAGTCCGGATATATAAGCTAACAGGAGTGCTGCGCGGTTCCTGGCTCAGACTGGCTAATCGTCTGTTAGTCAGGGGTTTGTTTTTCGTATGAATTTCATGGCACGCAAGGCAGGGGATTGCATGAATTCCGGCCTGGTCCGTTTGGAGCATGGTCCATTTGCCTCCCTCGGATTCAGGTCGCTCCATCAGGTCATTGATGTCCCCGTCATAAAACATGCCGTGGCACCGGAAACAATCCCAGTAGAGTGGCTCCATCTTATTATGTGCTTCATCAAGAAAAATATCCGAGTATGTGGCAGCATGAGCACCGGAGGACCATTGTGCATATACCCTCTGATGGCAATTCACACATTTGTTGCTCATAGCCAGGACCTGCTCTTCCAGCATCTGGAGATCCTCAGTTTCCGGGTCCTGGCCAATATGCGTAAATATCATCCCCATTTTTTCACTCAAACTGTGCCATCCATTGCTCAAAGCCGTTCCGTGACAGGCTGTGCACTGCAGTTCGCGATGGGCAGAGTGCCCCCAGCTTGCAACACTGGTCTGTATTTCATGGCAGGAAGCGCAAGTTTTGTCTGGATTTGCCTTGTTCCAGTAGGTATATCCACCTGATAAAATGACCAGGAAAAGGACGAGTGCCAGGGAAATGAGGATGTATCTTTTCTTCAACTGCTTCATACGATTCACTCTTTACTATGCGTTGGCCACATGTTTGAAATTCTCACCGATGTATTCGCCCACCCAGTACCCCAGAGCCATGTAAGTAAGTGCAGGATTTAATCCGGCATTGTTCGGAACCTGACTGCCGTCCGCCACAAACAGGTTATCGATATCGTGGACCTGGCCGTACCGGTTCACCACAGAGGTTTGTTTGTCTTTTCCCATCCGGGCCGTTCCGGATTGGTGGTGTCCGCCTCCCTGTCCTTTACCTCCAACCGTTTGCCAGGTTTCCACGGCACCGGCCTCTTTTAAAAGGATCTCTGCTTTTTCCGAAAGGAATTTGCAGTGTTCATGATCAATGGGATGCCGGGCTCCCGAGAACATAGACACCGGTACGCCCCAGTGGTCCTTGATTGTCGGGCTTACCATAACCCGGGATTCAAAACTAGGCATCTCCTGGATAGGGCCCACTACCCGGGATATCCGCTTGAAATTAATACGCTGATAGTCTTTGTGCTCCTTGCCCCATTGTTTTGATCCTGGGGGACGGGTATTGCTGAATAGATAGGGCATCCGGTTGAATTCGTTGGCCAGCAGGCCGCCGCCAATAATACCTTCGTTATGGTGGTTGAAATCACAGATGGCCATGGTGGCACCTGGACCGGCAAAATCGAGAATATCGTAGTCGAACAATCCGAAAGCCCCGGTATAGGCATGTCCCTGCAGGTTGCGTCCCACCCAGTCGTTATTATTTCCCGCACCATTGGGAAATAGCTTGGATTTGGAATTTAAGAGCAAACGTGGTGTTTCATTGGCCGAAGCAGCAACGACCACAATATCTGCTGTTTGTATTTGTCCCTTGTCTTCCCTGTCAAAGTATTTTACCCCCGTTGCTTCTCCTTGGTCATTCACAAGGATCTCCACCACAAAACATTCGGTCTTTACCTCACAGTTCCCCGTTTTCATGGCCACAGGGATCACGGTATTCTGAGTGCCGTTCTTGGCGTCAACGGGACAGCCACCTCCGACGCATGTCCGGTTGCGGATGCACCCTGCGCGCCCGTTAAAGGGAATGGAGTTCCTCAGCATGGGTATGGAGAAAGGATGCCAGCCCAAGCGCCTGGCAGCGTCAGTGAGCACCCTGCCTTCCCTGTTATTCTCAAATGGAGGCATGGGTTGTGGCTTTTTACGGGGAGGAGCAAAGGGATTTTCTGAATCATCGCCGGAAACACCTATCTCCCATTCTGCCTTCTCATAATAGGGTTCCAGATCCTGGTAGGAGAGGGGCCAATCCTCCAGTGTCGATCCTTCTACATGTCCGTAGACGCTTTTCATTTTAAAGTCCTCCTCCATGAAGCGCCATCCCATAGCTCCATAACTTACGGTACCTGATCCCACGCAGGCAGCAATATTGCCATAGCTGAAATCGCCCGTATTCAGAAGAATCTCTTTACCGTTCGGTAAAAGCCTGCTCCTCGGGTTCTTTTTAAAATCTGGCCCGTATGTGGCACCCAGCACCTGGGTACGCTGATCCCATAATTCATCGTTGGGGTGCTCGTCGTAACTGACCCACCTGCCCCGCTCAAAAAGAATAACAGAGTATCCCCTGATGGCTAATTCTTTGGCAACTACTCCTCCTCCGGCACCTGAACCTATTACAACTGCATTAACATGTGAGTTCTTCATATTCTCGTCGGTTGCTAATTTTCATGCAAGGGTTTTTTGTATCTGTTCTGTCCCACATTCAGCGGATAATCCAATTGCAACATGCTGAAACTCATATAGTCTTTGTTGCCTCCATGAATGGGTGAGCCGTAATAACCCTGCCTGGTATGGGATAGGATCAGACGAAAAAACCCTGCGGGATCTTTCCACTCCCCTTCGCCGATGGAATTGCTTTCCATCCGCTCTATGATATCGATCTGTTGATCTGAGGTAAGGTTCTGGAATGTTTCGCTGAATTCTTTGCTACAGTGGTCCTGAAGTTTTTTTACGTGTTCCCGATAGGTGGATGCATGTTCCCTGAGAGCTCCCGTAAGCTGTCTGTCAATATAAAAGATCACCCCAGCATCGGTGGCCCCTCCGTATACTTCGTCCCCCGGGATGATCTGTTCACATAAGTCGATTACACACTTTGCTTCATCCAGCGTAAAAAATTGGTAGGACGATTCCTCCACCATTTTTGAGGTACATGCAGGCAGATACAACAATCCTGCTATTGTAACTCCTCCTGTTTTGATGAATTGCCTGCGGTTAAATGTTGACATAAGGGTTCTGCTTAAATTGGAGCTAATATGCTTAAGTATATTTGTGATGAGGTCGACATTTTATTTTAACAGGTTGAGACATTGCTATGAACAGGCATCAGAAAATAGCTACAGGGCGACCAGGTCACCCTGTAGCAAAAGATCTTCCTCGTCTATTTCAATAGCATCATCTTGCGTGTAGCCGTATGATCTTCGGTAGTGATCCTGATGAAGTATGCGGCGCTTGAAACATTTTCGGAAGTGAATTGAATCTTGTTGATTCCTGCAGCCCTGAATTCATTGATCAGGTTAACCACTTCCCTTCCCGTGATATCATAGACGGATAGGTTCACGTGTGAATCTGCAGGAAGTTCAAAGCTGATGGTGGTAGCATGGGTGAAGGGGTTAGGGTAGTTGACCAGCTTCAGTTCTGAAGAATGTGCCAGATCCTTTTCCCACCCCAGGTAATATCCCATGTAGGCATTTTTGACCCGCTGGGTCATCAGTTCGCTATCGTAAGGCGTGTCGGTCCAGTGCTGGGCTCCGATCTGGGCACCTGTACTGACGGATGTCAGGTCGGTCGTATATGAGAAGTCCTCCACCATGTCCGAAATTTTGCTAATACCGCCCTGACCAGCTGGAGCACTTTCCACTTCCACTCCCACAATGGTCTGTGGATCGTAGTCTCCAAACTGGTATGCCAGCTGCGCTTCAGTCGAGGCATTATCTGCACCTGGCACTCTCCACCGGTTCTGATTAAATTGCGCAAATGCATTGGCAGCATCCTGGGTCATGGGATCGGTTCCCAGCCCCAGATCGGCGGTCCTCATATCATATACACTGTTGTTCTCAAACTTGAGATTGTCATACTCATTGATCAATGTTTCAGTCCTGGAGTTGATCCACATCCCGGGAGTATTCTCTACAGCAAAGGGAGGTGTCCCTATGTTCCCCTCATCCCGGTAAGACTCCAGGACACCCGTCCAATCACCTGTCGCACCGGCAAGGTACCGGTCCAGTGTGGCGCTGCTAACAACTACATTGTCAGCTACATAAATCTTATAATCCGAAATCTCATCAATATCTTCAATCAACGTATTCTCGTCAGCATAGTATTTCGGATGGATGAGGATCTGTTTGGGTAGAATGGTATCGATCCCGATAATTCCCATCCACATCTCGCGGGTTGTATAAGTACCATCACCATTATCTATGGCAGGTTTTCCATCGGGATCCTGGCCACCCCGGGCAATGTTCTCTGCATCCTCACCTACGATATTGGGATTTACAAACAGGTTGTTAGTGATGTAGGCTTCTTTCCAGTAGGGATTCAGGAAAGGATACCTGTGGTTATTGATAAATGTGTTATGGTTTATAAAGGCATATTCGACCAGGCTCAACTGTTGTAAAAAGGCCATGCCTGTACCTGTAGTAGTGTTATTCTCGAATATCAATTCGTCCACGGGTTTCTGGCACATCACAATGCGCCCCTCCCACCAGTCATTGAAATACATGAAGTCACGGAAGTAGCTGTTTTTAATGGAAATTTTGGCGCCTTCCTCCACTGCGTTCATCTGCCACATGATACCCCAGCAAAACTCGAAGAAGCATCCGTCCACTGAAAGCGTGTGGTTGTTGCCTACAATGTTAAACTGGGCCCAGGTCAATTCGCGAACCGTTAATTCCATACTCTGGTAGTGAATGTTTTCCAGTACCAGACTTCCATCGATGACATGTTCCCCTATGAAAATGTCATCCTTTCTTTTTTTCAAGATAATCGGTTTCTTGCTTCCTTCAGGCGCGTCAGCCTTCATTCGGATGGTCAGGGTACCTCCCGGACCGACAAAATTGATCACAGAATTCATGAGGTATACCGCACCTGGTTCTAACTCATAAATGGTGTTGGGATCATTTCTTTCACCGGTAGCGGTGGTATCTGCATTAATCGTGGTTTCCAGGGTCCCTTCACCGGGTGTTACCTGAACCACGGTCTGGCCCCACAGGGATGCGGTAAAAAGCATTCCTGCAATACTTAGTAGTAGCGTTCTGATTTTCATATACTTCAGTCTTTTGGTTAATAATATGTTAGAATCCTATTTTTAAGCCCACCTGGGCTCTGAAACCGTAAAATTCGGCCCGCATGGGCATCTTGGATTCTGAGCCGTACTGCGACCAGTAGTAATCGTCCACGTGGTTTCCGATATTCGTGAGATTGGCATAAACGCTTATGTTTTCCGTGATCCGCTGCTTTATCATCACATCGATAAGGGAGAAGTCGTCATAATAGGTATCCTGGATCTCATGACGGGCATCCACAGTTAAGGTAGTCTTGCTCTGGAATCGGTAGCTCACTCTTCCGCTGAATCCTTTATAATCCCATCCCAGGATGATATTCAGGATTGAGGCAGGCTGATCGGCCATTTTTGCTTCACGTGTGCGATATCTTAAACCATATGTCTCTATGGGTATAAAGAAACTGGAGTCCACGTCCACCACCACATCCTCGAAATAGGGGTAACTGGTCCGGGTATTCAGAAGCGTCCAGTTGACATCAAGTACCAGTCCTTTTAATGCCCCGGGCAGGTACCAGAAGTTGGTCTGCCAGCTGACTTCGATCCCCGATACGTAAGATTGTTCCGGGTTATTGATCGGAAGCGAGGTTCTGGAGGCCAGCCTGAGCTTTCCATCGTCATAATACCCCGGAGGTAAAAGTTTGTCATTGATGTCGTCCGGACCGTCAACGATCAGAGTATCCTTGGCCGGCTGATAGTTACCCATATTGAAGATCAGATCGTCAATGACTTTAAAGAATCCGTACACAGTGAACAAGCCGACTTTCGGTTTCGCGAAGGATACACCCAGGTCGAAATTCCAGGCCTGGGCAGGCTCCAGGAAGGGATTATTAGAGATGAAATAATTGCTGGTGGTGGAATACTGTACATAGGGTGAAATCTGCCGGAAACTGGGCCGTGTGGTACTTTTATAAACGGCACCCTGGACATTGATCCAGGTTACAGGTTTGAATTTCAGATTTACCGAGGGAAACCAGTGAGAGTTTTGCCTGCCAACTGTCAGAGAGTCTGGATTTGAATCAATACCGGTGAGATTGGCATTGGTGGCCACATGATAAGCGAAATACTCCGTATTCATATCCTCGAAGCGGATTCCGGGAAGGATCATCAGCTTGGGACCGATGTTAAGCTCGGTCATAATGTAGGCAGCATAGAGCTCCTCGGTGGTTTCATAATCCCGGATGTAACTGTCCTGACCGGCAACGGTGTAGAATCCACCATCCGGATAATACTGGCCCTGGATTTCGGAAAGATAATCCAAATCCGCTCCCCATCCCAGCCCGTAACGACCGTTCAGGAATTCACCCGGATGGTAGTTATCATCCACGAAATAGACAGCAGGGATCCCAAACACAGCATTTGCATCCAGGGCACTCTCCGGAATCATGTTGATAAAGGAGTTTCGGTTGGCGTCCCCTCCACCCCACTGAAAGGAGGCGAACTGCCCTGTCCCGTCGCTGGTCCTTGTCAACCTGTGATATTTTCCACCCAGCTTCAATGCCCCCGACATAGATCCCCAAAGGGTGTATTGCAGTTCGTAGTCTATTCTGGCATCATAACTCTGATCGGTCAGGAGCCGGTCCCCCAGTTGCAGCCTTTGCAGGTAAGTTTTATCGATATTCAGGGAATCCGGTCCGCCGAACAGATTCATCAGCATGGTTGGCTGCGCATTTTTCAAATTGTTTATATTGATCCTGCCCTGGGTGTTGGTAATATCAAGAAAGGGAAAGGTTTGATCCTCCATTTTCACCTCCGCATAGGTGGTGCTCACATCCACATTGAGTTTGGAAGCTCCGAATCGGAAAGTGTTCTGAAAGGTATGGGTGCGGGTAAGGTTCCTCCACTCGGCAAGGTTGTTCTGCTGGTAATATTGTTCAACATTGTTCGTTGAATTGAAGCGATATTCATTGTTCCTTGTGGTCACATCGTCGTCCATGATGCTCAGCAAGTTGAAGAATTTCCCTTCCCACCAATCCGTTTTGTAATCCAGGATCAGGGCTCCGTTGGTCCTGTACCTGGAGATATGCTTCTCTGTCAGAATTGCACTATTGGTGTTTCGGTAAAGGGAAGAGTCGATTACATTACCTTCCGAATCCAGGGTCTGTGACCAGAAGTTATCGCTGTATTCTCCCCGGAACTCATGGGAAGGAAGCTGCTTTAATTCATGGGAAACCTTCAGACTTAATCCCAGTTGCTTATTAAAAAAGCGGTCGCTTATTCCTCCGGAAATTTTGTAATTCGAGAGGTCAGAATTGATATTGGCATAGCCTCCTTCAGCAGTGAGGTTTATTTTTCGGATATCCGGGGCTTCCTGCAGCCGGAGGTTCACCGTTCCACCAAGAGCATCCGCATCCATATCTGGTCGGAGGGTTTTACTCACCTCGATAGCGGCCAGAGATTCACTCTGTATCAGACTGAGATCCACGGAACGATCAAAATCGGATGTGGAGGCCATTTTTATACCTTCCACCGTCACATTGTTGTACCTGGGGGAAAGCCCACGGATCACAATCCTGTTGGCTTCGCCCCCATTCCTTTTTAGCGAGATCCCGGGCAGTCGGCCGATGGCTTCCGCTGCATTGGCATCGGGCAGTTCCTCGATCTTTTCCGACGAAACAACATTGACCACCGTATTGGCGGCCAGCTGTTGGTTAATAGCTGCACGCTGTCCGAAGGCCTGGGCAGTGATCACCACCTCCTCACCCTGTATGGCGAGTAAATTCAGGCTAATTTCAAGGATTTGGGTCCCACCATCACTTATACTTACCGTAACTTCCTGTTCTTCATAACCCATGTAAGAGATGGTAACTGTATGTGTGCCCCCAGGTACTGCGGCAAGGGTAAAACCACCGGACAGGTCTGTGATTGTCCCATGTGAGATGGACCTGATAAACACGTTGGCTCCGGGAAGTCCTTCACCGGTCTGTGCGTCTTTTACAACACCTTTTATGGTCCCGGCAGCGTTCAGCGCACCTGGGATCAGAAACAGCAATGAAATAATCAGAAAATACTTTCGGGAGTAGAAGTTCCTCATATTTGTTGGGTCAGTCAGTTTCGATTAAGCAGAATTAGTAGGGTACCAATATCTGAAGCATTCCCTGTAAGGGGGTCGACATTTATCTTTTTCAGGTAGAGAAATTGCTGGAGAGTTATAATTCCACCGGGCGTATATTAATCCATTACCGAGTGAATATCCGGGGGCAATTTGACTACCTATTTAAGTAAAAAGTAAACCTTGCTTTTGATCAAATAGGATTAATTAGCATGTTACGAGGACGCCCCATCCAGGGGCTGCTAAACCAAATGGATACCATGAAGAAATCGACTACAACCAGCCTGGTTTTAATGATGTTTTTTCAATATTTCCTGTTTGCCGTCTGGTGGGTACCCCTGGCAGCTTATCTGACTAACATGGATGTATCTACCTCTCAAAAAGCATTGATATTAAGTTCTATGGCCCTTGGGAGTCTATTTTCTCCATTTATCGGGATGATCGCAGACAAATATTTCCCCAGCGAAAAGGTACTGGCATTTATTAATATGGTTTCTGGACTTTTGCTGATCGGCGCGGGCCTGACTGCCAATCCCAATGTATTGTTTGTTTTGCTCCTGGTTGCAATGATCTGTCATATGCCCACCTGGGGACTTACCAGCGCCATTGCCATGAGTCATGCTCCTTCCGAAATATTTGCCCGCATCAGGGTATTCGGATCAGTCGGTTGGGTAGCCTCCGGCCTGTGCAGCATTTTCACCGTCAAAATACTGGGGCTAAATTTTGATGGAACAAATATTCCCTTCTTTTACGGAGCTGGATTTGCATTACTGGCATCACTTGTCAATCTTACGCTGCCCGGTACACCTCCTCCGTCCAAAGGAGAAAAAGGCTCTCTAGTAGATGCGCTCGGGTTGAATACGCTAAAACTGATGAGAGAAAAAAACTTTGCTGTATTCATCATCGTATCCTTCCTGGCCATGATCCCCTTCTCCATGTACTGGTCCTATTGTTCTCAATTCTTACAGGCCGAAAACTTCAAGTATATAAGTGTTACAATGAATTGGGGTCAGGTGGCCGAGATGCTTCTGCTGTTGTCGGTTCCCATTATGATACACAAATTCCAAATAAGTACGACCTTGATCGTGGGGCTGTTATTCCTGGCTATCCGGAATTTCGCATTTTATATGGGGATAGCCACAGAAATGACCGGACTCTATTTCGTAGGGATTCTGGTTCACGGGGTTATCTTCGGCTATTTCTTTCTGGGCGGACAGACCTATATTGACCAGAAAGTACCGGCGGGTTTGAGGGCACAGGCCCAGGGATTTATCTTCCTGGTTACATTTGGTCTGGGAATGCTGGCAGGTAATTTTATCAGTGCGAACCTCCTTGAGTTTTTCGGATGGTCTTCAGCCTGGCTCAGCTCTGCCGTGGTTTCAGTCGGATTAGCTCTAACGATGATCCTGTTCTTCAGGAATGATGCAGTTGCGAAGCAAGTTCATCCCAGCTACAATTAACTAATAAGGGTTAACTTTGTTTCGTAATTACAACATGCAGCCGGGATGCGTGTACTTCAAAACTCATGAATAAACTCATCTTCATAATTGCGTTACTTGCCCATATTTCTCTATTGGGAGCACAGGATATGTTCTTTCAGCGATATGGTATAAATGAGGGATTGAGCAGTAATGTGGTATTCGGAATAACTGAAGACAAGAACGGGATTCTGTGGATTGCAACTACCGAGGGTGTGGATAAGTTCGACGGGCTCAATTTCAAGCACTACAGCCTTCCTCAACTTAGCCTGAATGGAGTACTGGATTATATGGAGTTGCACATACAATCTGACTCCAGTGGACAGATCTGGCTGGCGACCAAGACAGGTCTGATTTACAAGTATGACATCCGCAAAGATGAATTTCAGCTCATCCATCAATTCCAGCAAAACGAAAGCACAGGTCCACTGGTTGTCCTAAGAACCTTTTACATCGACAATCAGGATAATATTCTGGTTTCCATGAACGATGGTGTATGGCACCTGAATGGTGTGTCCCATCAGGTGAATCATATTTCAGAAAATCGCGATGTTCTTTATATGACCCAGGATGAAGAACAACGATATTTCTGGAGTGATAACAGGGGAATCCAGGTATTGGATTCGTCTTTCCAGGTTCAATATAAACTATGTCCTGGTGACATGACTGAATCTGTCGGACATAGAATCAGCAGGTTATACATTGATAATGATACGCATACCTTATGGGGTGTATCTGATGAGGAAGGAATATTCTATATAGATCTGAAAGGTGATACATGTATTTTCCCTGAATCACTGAGCCAGTATAAAGAATTGGTTGTTAGATCGATCTATAGTTTCTCGGATGATGAGATTGTAATAGGGGTTGATGGAGTTGGGCTTGTTATATGGAATACAAGAACCCATTCATTGGTCAGCGAGGTAACCTACCAGGATGGGAAAATAGGAACACTTAGCTCTAACGCCATCTCGGACATTTACCGCAACTCGGACGGTATTCTTTTCATATCAACACACCGAGGAGGTATTAATGTATATAATCCAGGTAAACTGAAATTCGGGTACATGAACAGCATTCCCAGCAGCGAGAATTCGCTGACAAACAATTATGTTCTAACGTTAAACGAATTATCCCCGGGAGTGATCGGATTCGGGACCTATGAAGGAATCAGCATTTGGGACAAAAGAATAAACCGATGGATACACCTTTCTGATGAAGATGAAAAGATAAGCGAAGTAATTCTGTCTATGGCTATGGATGACAGACAGAATATCTGGGCTACCTCCTTCACTAATTCTCTCATATATTATAAAAAAAGTGATGGTGGTTACAGCAGTGGACGGAATTTACAGGATCTGATAAAAGTCAGGTCCAGAAGCCTTCACATTGATCGTCAGAACAGGGTCTGGCTCTCCAATCATGACGGTCTTTATCTCTATTCGGAAAAGGAAAACAGCGTCGAATACTTTCCACTCGATGGACTTCTAACCTTATTGAACTTTTCCGATAATTTGCTGGCGTTGGGAACCGAGAACGGGCTTTCTTTCTTCGATACCAGGAGTTATAAATTCCGTGATTTCGATTTTATTAACGAGTCGAATTTGGAAATGCGCCTGCTAAAAAGCCTAAAACTGGATAACCAGGAACGAATTTGGGTCGGCTCAAAAATCGATGGAGTGTTCATCCTGGATTTCCACAATGAGACCATAAAACATATCTCTGTTGAAAATGGGTTGCCCACCAATCATATATTCAGCATCGCAACCGGGGAGAACGAATCATGGGTAAGCACGTTAAAGGGCATATCAAAGATCGATAAAGATCTGAATGTCACAAACTATACATCCTCAGATGGTATTGCTTCCATCGATTTCAATTATGATGCTGCCATGCGGGATAGTAACGGGATACTCTATTTTGGAACAAACGACGGGGTTGTTACCCTTAATCCCCAGGAAATAACAGCCTATGATCCGCACAAGAATATTCTCTTTTCGGAGCTGCGGCTGGACAATAGGCGGATATTACCAGGTAAAGATTCTCCGTTAAAAACCGAAACCAATAGTGCGACGGTATTAGAACTGAGACATAATCAGAATTCGTTCGCTCTGGGATTTGAATGTGTTGATTTTATACAACCTGAAAGAGGATTTTTTCACTGGCAACTGGAAAATTTTGATGATGGCTGGTTGGTCTCTGACAATGTACCAAACATCAGTTATAACAATCTGAATCCGGGAGACTATACCTTCAGAATTAAAGTAGTAGATGAACGGGGAGAGTTGATATCCAATGAAAAAGAAATCAGTATCGCAATATCAAATCCGTTCTGGCTGACACCATTGGCGTTTTTCATATATGCAATACTATTCTTTTTACTGATCTGGGCTGCTACCTATTTTTTTCGTTTGCAGGAAAAATCAAGAAGGTCGTCCGAACGCCTGGGATTCCTGATAAATCTGGCACATGAAATAAAAACACCATTAATCCTGATCAAGGCACCGCTTAATGATGTAGTCTCAAATGGAAACCTCAACGGAACGGTACGGAAGAATGTGAGTATTGCCCTGTCAAGCGCCGAACGCCTCCACAGACAAATCATACAATTCCTGGATATGGGAAATTTGTCCAAGATAGAAAGAACCATATCCCTGGAGCATATGGACCTTGTACAATACATAAGCAGTAAGATCACTGTTTTTAAAGTGCTGGCTGATAAGAAAAACATCGCACTTTCTTTTGACTACGACACGCCGGATTTTAGTATTAAAATGGATAAGAAATTGTTGGATAAAATTCTGAGTAATCTGCTATCCAACGCCATAAAATACACCAACGAAAGAGGCAATGTAGTTGTCAGACTCCAGGTCACAGAAGGAATATGTAAGATCCTTGTAATTGACAGCGGAATAGGTATTATAAAGGCGGAAAAGAAGAACATTTTTAAACCGTTTTACAGGACGGACCGGGCTAAACAGACCGGCTCTACCGGTAACGGAATGGGATTGGTGCTTGCCTCTAACCTGGCAAAAATGCTGAATGGAAAACTATCCCTGTTAAATAGCACCGAGCGCGGATCCACATTTGAATTCAAATTCCCGTATGAACTTTCCGAGATTGATGAATCCATTGAGGAGGCGAAAGAAGAGCAACTGATTCAGGATGAAAACCGAACCAAGCTTTTACTGGTCGAAGATGATGAGGAATTACTGAGTTTCAGCGTAAGCAAACTGCAGGAACACTATCATGTGATCACTGCAAAGAATGGCATTGAAGCACTGGAAAAGAGTATGGAAGCACTTCCAAACATCATTATCAGCGATGTGTTGATGCCACAGATGAACGGGTTACAACTTTGTATGAAATTGAAGGAAGATTTAAAGACTTCCCATATACCTGTCATTTTGTTCACTGGACTGGATAGCAAGGAGGAGATCCTCGAAGGACTAGAAGCAGGGGCAGATGACTATATTGTCAAGCCATTTGAATTTGATATCCTCATTAAGAAAGTTGAAACATTGTTGAACAATCGCCAGATCCTTAAGAAGAAATTCCTGTATCAAACTGACGAAAGCGAGGAGATCGGTTTTGCATCGAAATTAGATGATGAGTGGATAAGCAAAGTGAACCAGTTTGTCGAGGAACATATAGAAGACCCGGAATTGACCCCGCCTGTACTGTGCAGGCAATTTGGAATGAGCAGGTCCACATTTTACCACAAAACCAAAACGCTGGTTGACCTTTCTCCCATCGAGCTAATAAGAACCATCCGATTGAAAAAGGCCAAAACAATGCTGGGAAGAGGTGACAATGATATAAGTGAGGTTGCCTACAAACTGGGATTTAATGATCCCAAATATTTCAGCACGATATTCAAGAAGTACTTTGGTCAGACCCCCTCTTCATTTATAGCCCAGAAGAAGACACTGAGGGAAAGCTAAAAAACTATGGAATATATTTCTTTTACAAGAATGCTCTCAGGGGCAAACTCATCCGGATTGTTGTGGAGATACGAGTTCATTGTTTTCAAAGTCACGTGACTTTTGTTTGAAATCTGTCTCCTGGCAGGATTCCAGAATCCTGTCGTACAGGTCTGTGAAATTGGTAATGCCGAATTTAGACTCCAGATAGCCGAAATCCGGAAATGTTATTCCCGACAAAAAGATGAAGTCATAGTAATCCCGGCCCTTTCTTCTTTCAAGCACAGCTCCGGTTTTCATTGAAAGAAGAATAGAAGGTGAAGGAGCGAAAATCTGGGTGAAGACATTGAATTTTTGTATAATAGGTTTTTCGGGTTCGTACTCATAATCAGGGGGTCGCACACAAGCCCCCTCCACCGTCAAGCCAACCCTAAAAATGTCCACCTGACTCTCATGCACACCCTGCAGTCAAGCCCATGCCAATAAATGGTCCCCCCGGACCATTTATTCACGGCAAGTCTAGGTGGTTTTTTCTTTGGCGCCAGGATTTCGCTTGTTAATTGCGAGGGTTTGAAGGTAATGGTTGGTGGGAATTTACACCATTCTTGCATTTTTTCAACCGAAAAGAAAGACCTGTCAAATAGATTTATTTCATTGACAATGTGTTTATTTACAAAATATACTTAAAATGGCACAACAACCTAAACTTAAAATAAGACAACAGCATATACGTAATTTGACACAACGCTGTTAAGTAGAAAGAAACAGAACCGATTAATAAACATCAAATAGAGTCTATCGTGGCCAGGCCCGCAGAAAAACTTGCTGAATCTTTGGTCGAACTTGAGAAACTTCAAAATGAAAGAGGTATTGCTATTATCAAAGGGGATGATCTATCCCGAACACATAATGAACGTAACGAAATTGAAGGGGTGCAGGTTTATTCTTTAGAAGCGGGACTTGTTTATACACATCCATTTTCTGATGGTAATGGAAGGATGGCTCGTTTTCTAATGAATGTGATGTTGGCATCTGGTAACTATCCCTGGACAGTTATAAAGTTGGATAAACGTGAGCAATATATGTCCGCATTAGAAAAGGCCAGCGTTAATAATGATATCACAGATTTTGCAAAATTCATTGGTGAACAGGTCAGCAATACCATTGATAAAAAATCTGGGTCGATGTAAAGATGTGGAGCTAATAAATAATTGTGCCAGTTTTTTTGCCAGTATTCCTGTAAATCTATGTAACGCAGTGTAATATTTTACATAAAATGAACAGTTAATTATAATAGTGTAGAAGTATAAACCCTTGTTAATGTTGAAGATAACTCTACTATTCCGAATTTTTCGATGTAGATACTATATCGAAAAAAGGAGACTCATAATCAGGGGGTCGATGGTTCGAGCCCATCTGGGCCCACCAAGCCATCTAAGAACTAGTTTCCTGGATGGCTTTTTAATTCAATCAGGTAAAGAAACACTACATATGAATATTGGGCTTGGTGTTCCCACCTGTACTCGAGCCCCCGCCCCAGTCAAGCCCCTGCCTAGAATGGTCCACCGGACCATTTCTTCACGGCAGGTCTAGGTTCGAGCCCAGCTGGGTCCACTTAATAATCAACCACTTACAATTCATTTTGTAGGTGGTTTTTTCTGTGGCGCCAGTTTGTTGCCAGGTTTTGAGGGAAAAGATGGTTATTCCCACCGTTTTTAGTTCTCCAATTGGATTATTCACGCATTTTTCAAGACCTCTTGACTACCAGAGACAATACGGGATTTTCGAATAGACTACATTATGCTCTATTACACTACATTACACTACATTACAATTATAATGTACAGTTGATTTTCCTATATACAACACTTGTTTTCCATTTGTCTGGCAAATTTTCTGGCAATTTTCAACGAATAGTACTGGAACAATGATCAATCATTTATCGAATGACACAAGATTCCTTATTCATTACTTTTAC
>CAZCQL010000072.1:16074-23618 GCA_964500835.1 uncultured Bacteroides sp. | reverse complement strand
GGACCGCATCAATGGCACTGTTGTATTGAACAAATGCGGCAACGGAAAGGTTGGTATCTTTAAAGTTTTATTTATCTTTTATATATGAAGAGTCACTTCTTTGTTATGTACATTCATCCTAAACCTAACTTCATGACCATGAAACAACTGATGAAAGTATTGCCCATAATTTTCTCTTTTGCCCTTATACCGGCTAATCTGTTACTATCCCAGTCAAAGCAGGAGGTTCCGCTATGGCCCGATGGAATACCTGATAATCCGGTAAGCTATGCCCAGGAGAAGGTCAGGTCCGAAGGAGCACGGGAAAGTTCCCCTTCAAAGATGAACAGGGTATTCAGTCAGGTTTCTGAACCTGGGTATGTGCTCTATCAACCTGATAAAAGAATGTCTGACGGTGTGGCTGTTGTCATCTGTCCGGGAGGCGGATTCCGGGATGTCTGGTTCGACAGGGAAGGAGTGGACTTTGCCATGTGGCTGGCACAAAAAGGAATCACTTCCCTGGTTCTGAAATACAGGACCTTCAATCCCGATGCCGAAGGATTTTCTCTTCAAAGAAGCAAATACAATGGAGAAGTTTACGCAGACGCGAAAAAGGCGATACATATTTTACGAAGCCGGGCGGGCGAACTGGGCATCAATAAAAACAAAATTGGAATCGCCGGGTATTCTGCCGGAGGAGCCCTGTCACTTATGGCGGCATTAGAAATCAATGAAGATATCCTGCCCGGATATGCCAGGTTCGACGAGAGCACCCTCCCCGATTTTGCATGTTTGCTCTATCCGGGGATCAACACCAAGGTTTTAAAGGCTCTTGAGCGAAAAGAGAATATCCCACCCATGTTTATGGTCAATGGGGCACAAGATAAGGTTACTCCTGCTGCGAAATGCATTAAACTGTACAGTGCCTTACTGGATAAAAAAATCCCGGCAGAATTGCATATTTATTCAAAAGGAGGCCATGGTTTTGATTCAGGGATCGGAAGAGGATATGGTATTAGCACCTGGCAGGAAAGTTTTTTTGCCTGGTTAAAAGACATGAAATTTTTAGATTAGTTGTCTCCCTTTAACGAGAATTCATTGAAAAGGGGGTTCGATTTCTAGTCTTTAGGGGGGTATTTCCCATCCCGGGTGTGGTCCGACCTGATATGAAGATCGCGCTGTGGGAAAGGTATCTCGATACCAGCCTCGTTAAGCTTTTTGTTGATGCCCACATTCATGTCACTTTCGGCCTGCAAGCGGTTCTCCATAAGGGACCAGGCATGCAATCTGAAATCCAGTGAGCTGTCGCCAAATCCTGTGAAATAGGCCTCGGGAGGTGGTATTTTTCGTATCATTTTGTGCGCTTTGGCGACTTCCTCCATAATCGCAATAACCTTTTCCGGGTCCGTCCCGTAAGCTACGCCTACCTGGATATCCATGCGCCTGAATGCATCCGAGAGGGTCCAGTTAATCATAATGTCGGAGATCAGGTTCCCGTTGGGTACTATTACCTCAGCACCATCCAGGCTTCTGACGGTGCTGGAGCGCAGTCCGATGGATTTCACATCACCCAGTAAATCTCCGACCTGTACCGTGTCGCCCACTTTGATTGGGCGTTCGAAGGCCAGGATCAGCCCCGAGACCATGTTGTTGAATATATTCTGCAATCCAAAACCGATACCTACCGAGAAAGCCCCCAGAACGATGGATAGATTGGTAAGTTTCATTCCGGCCGCAGCTGAAGCCAGGAAAAATCCGCCGGTAATCAGCACGATCTTCATAAGCAGAATGATGGTACTGGGTATTCCCCTGGCCAAAGATATTCTCTCAAAGACATCTTTTTCAAGAATATAGCGTAAGATCCGGGTAAGCATAATAGACAGCCATATCACAAAGACAAAGATCAGGATACTACCCGGGGTGATATCCACAGCCCCGATTTTCCAACCATTGGTGAGCACATTTCTTCCCCAGGCAAAGATTTGTTCCTTGATCCTGAATATATCCAGTACCGTTACTGCGAAAAACACCCAGAGCAGGAGGTTGAGCAGCCAGACTGTTTTTTTGTATATGATGAGGTATTCATCCCGGATCACATTCAGCCGCTGGAACCTGTTGCTTACCAGCATTAGAAAAACGATGGTGTCGGCCACGCGCGTAGCTACCTGGAATCCAATGGCCAGAAAGGCCACCTGGATGGGGATCAGCGTGAAAAACTCTGCGAGCCTCAAGGCGCCAAAAAGGTTTCCGGCTATAGCAATAAGAAGGAGCACGCTGAAAATGGACAAAATCACCCGGTACGACCTGTACATAAAAGAGTTCTGGAACCTGTCTGCGAGCGGTCGTTTAATGATCATCCAGATGAAAAGCACGATTCCGGAGGTAGAGAATGCAAGCAGAACGATCCGCAGGTAAATATCCGGATAGTAAACCAGCTCGTATATAAAGGTCAGAATATAAATCACTACCAATGCGACCATCCATGAACGGGCCAGGCTTCCAAAAAGCCGGATCACAATGATCAGCATGGGGATCATCAGGATGGTCAGGTTAAGGGCACTGAAAGTATGGGGCAGGTTGGGGAAGATGAACCGGATAAGCAGTGCGGTCACAAAGGTCACGGTAACTACCGGTGAGTAGACAAGGGTCAGGTGCATCTCAGATAGTTCAAACTTTTCTATGGAGACCTCTTTGCCCAGGCGTTTCTTGAACCAGATGGAAAAAACAAGAAAAATGGCAAAAAGGAGCGACATGAAACTCAACGGTAAGGCAAACTCAGATCTGAAAACCTGCCAGTCCGTCCGGATCGATCTTCTGAGTTCTTCCATGTGCTTGCCGATCAGGGTGGGATCCCCGAGGTTGGCCAGCTCGCTGAAGAAATTGGGTTTGTCCCTGCGGAACAATCGTTCCCCAAGGGCTGCTTTTTGTTCCCGGATCCCGGTCTGGAGCGATTCCAGGCTCAGGCGCTTATTTGAGAGCCTGTCCTGTTGCAGTAGCAGCCTTCCCAGGTCCTCCTGCATAATGATCCACACAGAGTCCGTTTGAATTATGGCTCTCCGGATCCGTTCGAGGGTGGGTAGAGGAATCTCCTCCTGTGAAATTTGATCCAGGGTGAGTTGCCACCTTTTGCGCTCCAGGCCAAGAGCTGCCGTAGCATTTTCAAATACCTTGGCGTCAGCCGAAATGCTGCCGTGCAGCTGCTCCATCTGCTCCATGTACAGGTCGGCCCGGTCCTCGGCATTGTCCAGCTCCCTGACACTAATCCCTCTGGAATTTTGCAATACGCTGTCTGCCAGGAACTGATCAATGACCGAAATCAATGTATCAGTTTGAGAGATGAGTGCTGCGGCCATCTCCGCAGTAAGCCTCTTCTGACCGATCTCATTGATGAGATTAAAAGAGTTGTTGAATGCGGTGGTTAATCCGGAAACAGGAAATGGCTGAACCTGGATTTCGGCTGTGTCTGCAGCCACCTGCTCAGTCCTCTGGGAGGGTATAAATACAGACTGTGCTTCAGTGAGACATGCTGCAAGACCCACAATGAGTAAGGAAAAACCTGTACGGAGTATATAGTTCATCGGTTCGGTGAATTATCCAAATCTACAAAAAAAATCCGCGACAGAAACACCTGGTGTATTCCGCCGCGGATAACGCAAGGGGACCGAATCTACGCGGTTTCGGATCCCTCATTCCTGCCGTCCTGGTCTTCCGCTTTCCCGTTCATTTTTTCTTCAAATTTCTTTTTCCATCTCTCCCTGTATTTGCCGGAATATTCGTCACCGCACCGGTGAGAATGACCGTGCCCGGAATGATGGTGTTTTGACGAATGGCTTTGCCCCCCCTTGCCTATACCTGAAAACAGGATCTTAGACAACAGCAACAGGCCCAGCGTTTGCCAGTACGAAACTTCGGGCCCGTTAAAGAGTTCGGGAACCAGCCAGTTCCAGAGCCACATAACCACAAAAGTAAAGAGTATCATTGCGGCCACGCCCATGACAGCAAATTTTCCGAAATAAAAGAATCTTCTTGTTTTCATATCTATTGGTTTTTTATCTGTTCATATAAATCTTTTAACTGTTCTCTCAGGTACGTCACAGCATACCTTTTTCTTGACAAGAGTGTGTTGATCCCTTCACCGGTGATTTCAGAGATCTCCTTAAAGCTCAAATCTTCGAATTCATTCATTATAAAGACGTCCCTTTGCTCTTCAGGCAACGAGTCCAGGCAATCTTCGATTGTCTCCCAGATGACTCCCCGCATATACTCATCCTCCGGATTCCTCGTGAGCGACGGTAGTATATCCTGCAGCATCAGGGCTTCTCCATCCAATTCCCTTCCGATTATTCTAGTGTGGGAGAGGCGCTCGGGTTTGCTCTTTCTGAAATGATCGGTTATCCGGTTTCCGGCTACCCTGAAAAGCCAGGAGGAGATCGCATTCAATGAACGGATATCATCAAATCCTGTGGTCAGCTGGTAGAGTACATCCTGGAGAATATCCCTGGCGTCCTCATCGTCTCCTACCCTCTTGCGAATGAAATTGAAAAGCCTCCCCTGCTCTTCATTCACCAGTTCATCCAGGTATGTTCTCTCTGCTGCGGTCATCTTGGTTTTACATCTTCCTTTAGTTTAAAGACGATTGAAGGAGCTATATATTTTAAAATATGTAAAATTCGCAGAAAAGCAGTCACGCATCTCCATCAGGATCAGAGGCCCCAATGCGTTGATTTCCCTTAGAATGAAACTTATACAGGATTTGAATGAGGTCGGACACCGGGTTTCTGCCTCCCCTGCAAAAGGAAGATAAAAGTGGCCGAAAAGAGGATCATGGTAGCCCCTGAAAATGCGAATGCTCCCTTGATACCGAACCAGTTTTGCAGGGGTTGAACAATGAGGGGAGATGCAAACATGCCCAGGAAAATAAAGGTGGTAAGGCGGCCAACCATTCTTCCCCTCATCGATTCAGGTACTACGGACATGATCCAAAGACTTGAATTTGGCATAAGCCAACCCGTCCCGATACCCATCCAGAGGATTACTCCAATGACCTGCTGATATGTATTGCATCGCGACAGTAAAAGGTACCCGGCGGCCATAATGAAGAAACTGATCCCGTAGATGGTGGGAAAGCTAAACCGTTTTTTTAACCGTTTGTAGAACAGGGCCGAGATGGCTGCGGTAAGTGTTAAAGAGCTGATGGCCCACCCTGACATGGCATTTGATACACCTTCAAAACCCTGAATAAAAAATGGCACCTGGATAGGAATAATATAGAAATAGGCCAGCCCCACAAAACCACTGATAAAGATGATCCAGACCGTTTTTACGGAATATTCTCTTTCACCATTCCCCTCCTGCTTTTTCTGCTTTGACGCCGGTTCATACAAAAAAAGTGCCGCAAGTACCAGTACAACCATGGAGAAAGCATAAATCGCAAACGGGAGCCTCCAGTGCACATCGGCCAGGTATCCCGATGCCGTAATAAATACCACTCCCCCCAAACCTATGAATGCCCCCTGGTATCCCATAAACGCATTCCTTGCTTCACCTTCAAAATAATCTCCGATAAGTGTGGTGGCGGTAGTCATAATGCCCGCGACCCCCAGTCCAAGAAATAGCCTGCCCACAAGGATGGATGGAAGGGAATTGAGCCACAAACCCGAAGTTCCGGCCAGCCCGTAGAGCACCAGGGAGATAAAAAGGACTTTGAGCCGGCCACGATTGTCCACAAGTTTTCCTGCAAAAGGGGCCGTAAAGGCAATGGTCAAAGCTGGAAGAGTCATTAATAGTTTACTCAATACCTCCGCACCCCTGACCGAGCTGAAGACATCATTGATCTGTGGCAATGCCGGGGCAATAACCGCATTGGCCATCATGGTCATCATGCTGGCCAGAAGGATCGAGACCTTCAACATTGTCTGGTTTTTCATAACAGGTGCTTGGATGGAAAATAGAATAACAGCCCTTAACCCATTTTGTTAATTGCCGGGCAATATTCGTATTTTTATGTCAATGAAAGTGTATTATATCAGTAAATGGGCATTCTACGGGATCTCTCTCCTGATTCTCATCTTGCCGGTAGCACGGTACTGGAGGTTATTTTTTGATGGCCGGAAGGCCAGCGGGGAAGTCATTGCGTACAACCGCATATTCAGAGAAAAACCGGATGGGGATGTGACCATCGAATATGCCAGTGAGATTCAGTTTCGGGTGGATGGCCACATTCATAAGACGTATGGACCTTTAAATTATGAATATGAGCCTGGCCGGAAGGTGAAAATACGCTATGACCAGGCAGATCCTTCAAGCAATTGCATTGTGACCTTTTCGGGATTCTATCTCCGCAATTATTCGGTGATCCCACTGATCATCCTTGTGTTGTGGGCCGCATTCTACCTCTCTTTCAATTCACCCTACAGGCCCTTTCGTAAAAAAAGGAAAACTCAGGCAAATCTAAAATTCCTGCTGGTTTTCTTTCTGGTGCTCCAGGCCACCTCATGTAAAACAGGCAGGGGGACCAGTTCCCCTGATTTTCCTTCACACCTGGTTTCCATGAAAAAGCCCATTTGGGTGAGCCTTCAAATCCTCGACTCCGCACTTTTCACTCTCCAGACAGGACTACCGGATGATCCCGATTTCGGGGCCCTTCGGTGCCCCCGCTGCAACCTTTACCACACCAGGGCGGCAGAAGCACTCTATCCTTTTGCTTATGAATATTCACTGGATGGAGATACACTGTACCGGAATGCTTCCGTGGCCCTTGGAAATTGGCTGATACGGCAGCAGGAACGCAATGGATCCTGGAAGGAAACACCCGAAGAGTGGACAGGTACCACTACCGACCAGCTGCTGATGATGGCCCTGGCTTACCCGTTGCTTTTCGAAGATCTTTCTGATGAGGAGGTCCGGAGTTGGCTTCAAGCCATGCGAAAAGCCGGTAACTACCTGGTTGAGGTGATGGGACCCGGATTTGCCAGCATCAACTATGTGGCTACGACGGCAGCGGCAATGGCAGTCCTGAACCAGGTTATTCCGGATGCGGTCTATGCGCGGAAGGCCAAAGCAATGGCGCACAGCGTTGTGGCTAAAATGGATGATGATCAATTTATTACCGGCGAGGGAGGCCGTGTACTGGGCGTTAAATACGGGGTTGACCTGGCTTATAATCTTGAAATGTCACTTTGGGGATTGGAACTCTACGCCCGGACGGCAGGTGATCAGGTGGTGCATGAGAGGGTGAACAGATCCCTGGAAAGGCACCTGCATTTTATTTATCCCGACGGCTCCATGGATGGGTCCTGGGGTATCCGGTCGAATAAATGGACGGGCTATGGCGGGGCCACCTCAGACGGATGCCAGGTTTTATTTAGTATGCTGGCCGATGAAAATCCTGCGTACCGGACGGCAGCCTTGAGTAACCTCGAATTTCTGGGAAAATGCATAAAGGACGGCTTTGTGGGTTACGGGCCCCATCACTGGGAGGTTCTCTCCTATCCCCCCTGCATCTACCCTACCTTTGCAAAAGCCAAAAATCTGGCCATGGCCCATGCTTTCTGCGTTCAGGATAC
>CAZCQL010000072.1:11513-15974 GCA_964500835.1 uncultured Bacteroides sp. | reverse complement strand
CCTTTGCAAAAGCCAAAAATCTGGCCATGGCCCATGCTTTCTGCGTTCAGGATACCGGGCCGGCGGCGGACCTGCCCAGTGAGATGAAAGGCCTCGAGCTATTCCCCACCCTGGACATTGCCACAGTGCGGACTGAAAATTTTTATGCCACGGTAACCAATTATGGGTATAAAGATCCACGGGGTCCGGACAGCAAATACATGCATCGCCCGGCCGGAGGTGCCATTTCAAATTTATGGTTGAAGGATTATGGGTCTTTTCAGGCTTCGTCCCAGACAGAGTATCACCGGTGGGAGCCCATGAGCTTCCCGGAGGCCAGTGGCATGAAGTGCCTGACTCCCAGGATTGAATTCAATGATCCACGGGGTAATTTTACCAACCTCTATGAATTTGATGCTACCTCCCGTTACAGGGAATGGGATGATTCCATCACCGCAACTATTTTTGGCGAACTGAAAAACAGGGTGCAGCAGGAAGGCGGTATCGGCTACACGTACCATTACAGATTTACAGACAGTGCTGTGGGAAAACGTGTGTCGCTAAGATTTCATGATGCGGCAGAAGAGGTGCACATCATCGAACCTATAATTATCAATCCGGGAACCAGGGTGGTACAGGAAGATTCACAAACAATTATGATTACCACTGACGTGGCGAAGGTTCAGGTGAGAGTGCTGAAAGGAATTGCTTCCCTGTCAGCAGGAATTGAAAAAGAAAAATATTGGTCAGTTTTTCCGGCGCTAAAAGGTTTTCCTGTGACCCTCACGCTTTTTCCCAATGACAAAACCAGGGAAGCAGAGGTCTGTTACGAGTTCCGGGTTCTTCCTTTTACACAATAAAAAGTATCTTCATCCGTCAAAACCAATCAAGCCAGTGGAGAATTCTAAAACTACTTCTGCACGTTTCCTGCCGGTGGCCATTTTTGTGGCCCTATTTGTGCCTCTTTTCACTGCAGTGACAACCGCACAAACAAAAGTATATCCCTCCATGGGGGATGTCCGTATCAATGAGCTCTTAAAAGATGCCGGTAAGGGAGATACCATCCTGTTTTATCCGGGCACTTATCATGGTCCCTATGTGCTGGAAGAGGTTCATGGAGCAATCGATCAACCCGTGGTAATCATGGGATTGAATACTGGACTAGACCAACAAAGTATCATTGATGGAGAATCCGAACCGGGCATTGCTCTTGAAAATTTCGCATTCCTGCTCCGGTCCTGCTCATGGATCAGCATTGAGAACTTCTCCATCAAAAATTGCTGGACCGATCTGATATATGCAGAAAATGTATCCTACCTGTCTTTAAAGAAATGCAACATGACCGGTGGGAGGCGGGCACTTTTTGCCACAGGCAGGGAGAGCCACCATTTCCTTGTGGAAAATTGCCGGTGGGAACAGGATGAGAGAGTCTGGACCCATGCCGGTGATTACACCTGGGACGAACTCCATCATGGGATACACCATTATTATAACGGGAGCATCTTCCAGGGGTCAGGAATCAGTGGTGTTTTTGTTATCCGTGATAACCATATACAAAACACCTTCAATGCATTCCGCCTTTCGCCGGTCAACGAAGGTGTCATGGACCGGCTGGCCTCTTCGAACGGAGAGATCTACCGGAATACCATCATCAACACCTCTGATAACGTCCTGGAGCCTGAAGTATCGGTATTTAATCTCCATTACTACCATAACCACATGATCAATGGGCATGCGTTTATCTCTATCACAGAGGTCACGGGCGGACCGGTATATATCTACGGCAACACGGCTGTAAGTTTACCTGAGAGCGGCGATGGGTGGACCGTTTTTAAGATCTCAAACAGGAGAAACGGGCTCACGGCGCCATTGAATATTTTTAATAACAGCTGGCAGGTGGATTTTAATGTCGTAGGAAGTTCCGATCACATCTGGAGCAACGACCACGTGAACTACTTTAACAATGCCTCGGTCATGGAGGTTCACGACACGTTTGGAATATATAACCTGGGAGAGGAGAATAACTTCGACTACAATTGTTCCAACCTTCCCTTTCCAGCATTGCTTACCGGGAACGGATTTGAAAAGCACGGGATTGTGGCCGACCCGCTGTTCAGCCATGCCTATGGGAACGATTTCAGGTTGAAGGCGAACTCACCCTGCATCGATAAGGGCCGGGTGGCCGATAATCTGATCCTCTCCTATGCAGGTGAGGCTCCCGACATAGGAGCTTACGATAATGGCCGGTTGGTGGAAGGAATTCCCTTCCGCTTTATGAATCCGCCGGCAGAAGTTTCCTTTAAAGAGAATCCGCGGATCACCAGGCACCGGGTGCACAGCAATGGTATCACCCTCTGGTTTTCTGTCCCGCTGGACCCCCAGTCTGCCGGATCGGTCAATTTCTCCCTGAAACAAGGAGATGAAACAATCGATCTGGAAATAGCAAAGGGGTCTGATGATCCCTACCGGCTGGAACTATCCGCCGGAAAAAAACTGCCCGGGGGAGAGGCAAGATTAAATCTCGACAGAAGGCCCCTGGGGATAAACAAAATGCCTCTGACGGGATGGGCATCCACCATCCCCGTGACATTCTATTAGCCTATTATTTTACCTATTCATAATCTGTATCAGATGAAACTAACTGCTCTTCTCATTGCCGGAGTTTGTGTAACGTGGAGCACATGGGCCCAGGAAACTGCCGGGGTCCTTTCCACCACCCGTTCCATAGCAGATAAAATTATCAACGAAACGGTCTTCGATTACCGGCTGACCCCCCTTTCATTTAACGGCGGGATTACCCAGTTTACAACTGAGCAATACCAACCCGATGACGAAGGAGCAATCTGCTATGCCTTCTGTAAGATGTATTCCGAGAAGGATGAGAGTGGCCGGCTCGGTATCTCTTTTAAAGGGAGGATAAAGGTATTCCTGAACGGTCAGGAAATTTTTGATGGCCGGTCGGACTCCGTAGAAATTCGGGAATACACTTACAACCGGTACGATTTCCAGCACAAAGTATCTGTAAAATGGAGATCAGGAATCAATGAACTCCTTGTGAAATGTGCCTGTACAAGCGGGCCCCTCAGCGTCCTTCTTCTGCCCCAGGAGAGGGATGATTCGAAAAGCCCCTATGTAAGTGCACTCCCCGTTACGGACGAAACGCCAAATACTTATTGGGTAACGGCCGGAACATGGCATTCCGCATCAGGGGATGCCATGAAAGAAATATTTCCACCCGAAAGAGGAATTAAAGAATACTACAACCTGGAAGACGGGATTGCAGGCTGGAAACTTGGAGAGGTCCCCTTCCTCAGGGAACTCATCATCCCGGAGACCAACTCGTACCTGCGTGATGCGTATGCTGACTGGCATTATGCCAATGGAGGCACCATGCTGGGAATTCTTTCACTCCACGAGGTCACAGGTGATTCAAAATACCTTGATTTCGTGAAGCATTATGCAGCCAATCTGTGGGAAAATGATGCCTATTTCCGCTGGCAATATGGTACCCTCCATGCCATGAGGGGTAGTTTTCACAGGATCCACCGGATGACCATGCTTGATGATTCGGGCGGACCGGCCCTGCCAATTGCCCAACTTCAACTGATCGATCCGGGTTACCCGGGATACCTGCCTCTATTGGACAGGGTCTTTGATTATGTGGTCAACGGTCAGGAGCGGCTCCCCGACAGCACCTTTTGCAGACCGGAGCCCGAACCTGCCACCGTATGGGCCGATGACCTGTTTATGGCAGTTCCTTTTCTACTCCGGATGGCCGGAATCAGGAACGAGCCTGCGCTCTACGACGAAGCTGTCAGGCAGGTTATCCGGTTCAACCGGTATTTATCCGATCCCGAATCCGGACTCTATTTCCATGGGTGGTATAATAAAAGGAAGGAAAATACCCCGGTGCGGTGGGGTCGTGCCAACGGATGGATCATCTGGGCTACTGCAGAGGCCTTAATGCGGCTGCCGGGAAACCACCCCGGGTATAAGACGGTCCTGAAAATTTTCAGGAACCATATGGAAGCAGTGGCAACCTACCAGGACACCTCCGGAATGTGGCACCAGGTGCTTGACCATCCCGAAACGTTTGAAGAGACTTCATGCACAGCCATGTTTACCCTGGGCCTTGCCAGGGGGGTCCGGATGGGGTGGCTAAAAAAGGACTACCGGGCGAATGCCCTGCATGGCTGGAGTGCATTGCAGTCAAAAATCGAAGCAGACGGTACGGTGAAAGATATCTGCAGAGGCACAGGGATCGGCGAAAATGTTGAATTCTATGAAACCAGGAGCCGGTTTGACCACGACCCACGGGGATTGGGAGCCATGATCACCGCAGGGTGTGAGATCAATCTTCTTCTGAATCAAAAGATTCCGTAACCAATAATATCGGTTTCCAATAATTTCGGGTTTCAAAAATATCGGTTTTCAATAATATCCGTACTTCTCCACTACTTCGTACAGCACATCCAGGTTTTC
>CAZCQL010000072.1:0-11413 GCA_964500835.1 uncultured Bacteroides sp. | reverse complement strand
GTTTTCAATAATATCCGTACTTCTCCACTACTTCGTACAGCACATCCAGGTTTTCCCGGGGGGTGGAGGGTGAAATGGAGCAGGCTGTACTCAGGATAAATCCCTTTCCCCGCATGCCAATCTCCAGCCTGCGGATGGCATCTTCCCTCACCTGTTGCGGAGTGCCGTTCATCAGCACATTTACCGGATCGATGTTGCCTTTAATGAAAGCCCTTTGCCCAATGCGCTTCACGGCATCCTCCAGTTCCACATTGCCCAGGGGCGGCGGGTCCAGGCATTCGACACCTGCAAAGCCAATATCGATAATGAATTCCAGCCTGTCATCGATGGATCCACAGGTATGGCAGTAACAGGGAACTCCGCGTTTTTTACAAACCTGCGCAACAAAAGCCTGGGCCGGAGCGATCACCTCCTCGTACATTTCCCGCGAAATAAAGTTCTGGCCCGTCCAGGGTGCGGAAAAATTGATGGCATCGGCACCTGCTTCCATCTGTTCATTCACATGCAGGGCCAGGGCATGTGCATACCTCATAAGGATTTCCTTGCATTTTTCGGGGTGGGTCATCATGGCCATAAAGGTTTCCTCAATCCCCAGCCTGTCGATGAGGTAATCTTCCGGAGCATACACAGATCCGTGAATTGACAGGTTTCCGGAGGATTGTTCCCGAGCCTGGGATATCTCGGCTACCCGCCCAAAAGGATCTTCATTGATCCACATTCTCAGGTGAGTGGACGGGGGGTGAAAACTGATGGTTTCAGGGATGGTATCCGGATCCAGCTCATCAATCGTTATCTCCGGGGGAGTATGGTGCATGTACCTGGGAAGGTCATCACGGCAATAGATGCAGTGATCCCCGTTAGCAAAAAAGTCAGCGGGACCATCCCCGAGATCAGGTTTTGCATGCGCGACTGTGGATTGATCCAGGGGCGCCAGGCCCACGGCAGGGATCAGGACCCCATCGAAATGGAACTGTTCGCTTATCCTGCAAAACGATCCGGGGTAAATTCCATCCTTGTTGTACCAAAGGTTCCTGGGATCCAAACCAGGGATCTGCTTTAGTACGAATCCCCAGGAAGGCTGGCACATAAGCGGAACCCGGTCGGGTTGCTCAAGGTTCATGGCGGCCCTGACTCTCTCTATTGATTCCATTCAATCCCGCCTTTATAGACCTTTACTATCTTTAATTCTTCCATATCCTGGTCCAGCAATACCAGGTCGGCAGGTGCACCGACGCACAGTCCGTGGCTGGCGGCATGATTCATTAGTCTTGAAGGGTGAATCGATCCCATATCCCATGCAAAGGGAAGTCCTTCCATGCCGGATATCTTCTCCACCCCTTCCAGGATGGTACTGGCCGAACCGGCTAACAGACCGGGAGAGCCTTCCATGTGCAGCTTGCCTTCTGCAGTAAGTCGGATGTTCCCGGCGGCCGGGGAGTTATAAATCCCCGGTTCCATGCCCGTATAGGGCATTCCGTCACTGACCAGGATAGCCCGTTCTTTCTTGGAACGGATAAACACCTTCAGCACCGAATCGGGCAGATGAAATCCATCTGCGATCATACTGGCATGCAAGCGGTCCTCAGAAAGTTGATCCCAAATAACATTGGGATGGCGGGGCAACATTCCATGGCATCCGTTTCCAAGGTGGGTAGCCAATGTGGCTCCTGCATCTACAGCCATTTTTATCTCTTCGCTATTCGCCGAGGTATGTCCAATCGCAACGACCATGCCCAATTTCACACATGCTTTGATAAGTCCTTCACACCCTGGAAGTTCCGGAGCCAGGGTAATGATCCTGATATGGCCTTCGGCTTCCTCCTGCCAGCGTTTTACCATGGCAATGGATGGATCGAGACAAAAATCCACCGGATGCGCGCCCCTGGGACCATTTTCCCTGGAGATAAACGGGCCTTCAAGATGAATTCCGCCAATCATCTGCGAAGCGATGATTTTCTGGTCAAATGCACCGGTAATGGTTTTAATTATCAATGAGGTTTTGGCAGGCGGACCGGTAATCAGGGTAGGAAAATATTTTGTCACACCCAGTCCAAGCAGGTTTTGCGAAACCGTTTCGATACGCTCAACAGCCAGCTCTTTGTCATTAAAATCCACTCCCCTGAATCCATTTAACTGCAGGTCCACCAGACCGGGTGCAATGACCGGTAATTTTTCACGGCTCTGTTCTCCCGGCCAATAGATCTCATCCATGTCGGCCAGACTGTAGATAATCCCGTTTCTCATGCCAATGCGGATCACTTTCCGTGTGGCATAATGAATTCCTTCAAGAATAATATTTTGATCTTCCAATGGTCTGTTTCTTAAGATACCTTCCGGACAATCAGGCCGGTAAGGCAATAAACTATAAATGTGATGACTACGGGTGACCCTATTTCAGTTGCAAGGGGCACTTCCAGCATAAATTTAGTAATTACAAATGTAAGAAAGCCAGCCCCGATGGAAAGAAGTGCGGCCCGGTGGTCCATCCGGTTAAAGGCAGGCAGTAATCCAAGCATCATTGGGATCGATACGGGCCCGATCAATGCAGCAAACCAGGAGATAATCAGCCCAAGAACTCCTCCAAACGTGTCCGCATTAAGCGCTATCACAATGGTCATCGCTAAAAAAGTCATTGAGGTCAGTCGAATCACCCGCAGTGTTTTTAGCCGGTTATCGCGGTTTGGAAAAAGAAACGGAATAATATCCCTGCTTAGAACGGCTGTGATGGTATTGGCATCGGAGGAGGTCATGGTAAGGGTATTGGCGAACATCGAAGCCAGTACCAATCCCACCAGTCCGGCCGGTAAAAACTCCAGAGCCAGCCGGGAATATGAATTTTCCGGATGATCAATTGCCGGAAAGAAAATGGGAGCGCACCACATGGGGAAAAAAAGTACCAGGGGCCACACCAGGTAAAGAAAAGCGGACAACCTGGCTGATTTTCTCACACTTTTTTCGGATGATTGTGAAATAAACCGTGTGGCCAGGTTCCAGGTCCCCCCGTTATAACTGAGAAAATTCAGGACAAGGAAAGTCAGAACAAACCAAATTGTATAGGGCTCGGGGACAGGATTTGTATGCTCCGGGGGGAGGCGTTCCCATACATGCAATGCCTCGTGAAACCCGCCCAACTCCGCCACGACCACCACCAGCATGATAATCCCGGCCACCAGCTGGATGGAGAATTGAAACAGGTCGTTCCAGACATCCGCCCAGATCCCGCCCAGGGAAATATAGATCATGGAGATGCCTCCGGCCAGAAGGATCCCGGCTGCTACCGGAAGACCTGTGAATCCTTTTAAAAGAATGGCAATGGCCGCCCATTTGGCAGCAATATCAAAGAGTTTCAGGATCACGCCGCTCCATGCAATCAACTGCTGGGTGGTACGGTTGTAGCGCCTGAGCAAGTACTCGGTGGGTGACTGAATGTGGTATTTTATTCGAAGACCTGCCCACTTCGGGGCCATGAAAAAAGAACCGATCATCAAGCCGGCAAAGATGGTAAGGGCCCACCATATATACACGGAAATACCGCAGGTATAAGCCAGGGCTGCATATGCCACAAAAACGGCTCCCGAATAACCCGACACATGATGTGATATTCCGGCCAGCCACCAGGGAAGTTTTCCCCCGGCCACGAAGAAGTCACCAGCGTCTCCCACTTTCCTGAAGTATGCCCAGATTCCGGTGCTGAGTAACACCAGGAAAAAAAGTGCGAGAACGAGGTAATCTATGCCAATCATCTTTTCATACCGGAACTGTGAACTCTTAGGGTTTTAATGCCTTTTCTCCAAATGTATAATCATAATAACTCGCCAGGAACCTCACGCCGAAGGAAGAGCCCACATCACGCTGGGTAAACCAGAGCTTCCCTTTCTTATGACGCAACCTGGTGTTGACCACGGCTCCGGCAAGATTTGGATCCGGATGGTCTGCGGCAAAGCGGTTTTTCAGAATCCAGTCCAGTGATAATTCAATATTTTCTTCAAATCCTTTCACACCGTGTGCTCTCAGCCTGAGCCACAGGATACCGGAAAAGGCTACCGAAGAGCCACAGACGGAACTGCGGTCCCTGGTCCCATCAATAAAATTCTGGTAATAAATGGATCCCCGGCTATCCTGGATCTTTGCAAAGGCTTCGGCAGTTTTACGGGCCGATTCGAGGTACCTCTTGTCCCCGGTAAGTTCATACCCATCGATGAGTGACTCGGCATACCAATGATTAAAACGGGGATGTATGCTCCCGTCCGCCTTGTTATTTGGCATGAAGTCCATCCAAAGCCCTTCCGGTCCCTGTTTCTCCACCAGGCTATTGCACAGGGCAAGGAACGCCTCTCTATACTCCTCATTATTGGTGTACCGGTACATATCCAGAAAAAGCGACCCTTCATTATTCGGGCGCGCCACATCATAGAGGTCCTGGTTCTCCTTATCCGGCCAGAAGGGGCTGTTCTCCTTCATCACTTCACCGGTTTCCGGATCCACATTGTCGTAGCAAACTCCCTCGTCCAGCAAACACATATTTCTGAGCATCCAGTCGCCGGCCCGGGTGGGAACATCCCCATACCGCTTATCCCCGGTTTGCTCATACAACTTATACAATCCTGCTGATCCGTCCGACATGGTGGCAAATACGATCACCTGGCCTGCATGATCGCCATGGATCGAATTGATCATTCCATTCAGTTTAGGACGGTTCTTAATCTCCAGGCCAACCCACCAGTTGCCGGCCTTCACCGCTTGTTCGATGTACTTCTTTTCCCCGGTAAGCCTGTAGGCTTCTGTGAGGGCGTAGATGGCCTGGCCGGTATGCCAGGGAGGCTCGTAATCGTACCATACTCCTTCCGTCAGATTGTAATCGCACCGGGAGTACCCTTCTTCGTTGATCACGACATCCGCAATGTAATTTGCGGTTTCTTTTAATGCGTTTAGTACCTGCTGTTCCTTTTCGGCCTGTTCACTTTCAGCGCAGAGCGAAAACACAGGCAGGAGCGCTAATACGGCAGCGTACCTGATAATTCGTTTCATCCTTTTTATAGAGTTCATGTTCCTTTCATATCTCATTGAATATAATATTTCTGTTTGTGGTTCCTCACCTCCACATCTTTCAACCGGAAGGCAAAACCCCAATCCGCCTTCCACTGTTCCACCTTGATTATGAGGTGGTTGGGGCCTTCCTCCAGGTCCAGTTTAATCTCATCCTCATCCGGTATGAGGCTTCTTTTAGTATGTACATGATGCACCATCTTTCCATTACAGTAAACGGTTGCCCCGTCGTTGCTTCCAAGGAGAGCCGTAACCTGTTGTTTCAGAGGTGAATATATAGCACAATAGGCGTACGCGACTGCCGTGGTATGGGGTTCAAAAATGGGTGTAAAATCCACCTCACCCAGGTCGGGCGAATCATACTTGATCCACATCCGTTCGGAGCCTTCCTCATCGGTGAACTTCATTCCCGGAAATGGTCTTGCAGCGGCCTCTCCACCAATGGGAGATAGGAAATCGACGGAATCCTGGTCGAAGGAAGTGATGGGGAAACTCCCTGCCAGCAACCAGAATTGGAAAAACTGTCCCGAATGACGCCGGATGTCCAGCCTTACATCGGCAGGAGGGGGCAGGTAGATTCCGGATTTGTATCTCTTAATGGCCCCTTCAACCAGGTTCATCTGATCGGTGAAAGCAGCCTCAAGTTTTCTAAATTCCACCAGGGCACTGTCCCTCCAGTATTCCCGGTTCTCCATATCCCAGAGTATTTCAAAACCAGACCTCAACTGTTCAATCCTGTACTGCAGGGCCATGATCAGACCAACCGCTTCATCGAGTTTCTCAAGGGCCATGTCCCGATCAGATTGTTGCAGTTCACTGGCCAGGTTGTATAATTCAGAAGCCGATAGCAGCCTGACTCTCGCATCGGCCATGAACTCGTACTGGGAAATGGTGAATTTGATAAATGCCAGGTCCTGGTCGTAGAAAGGAGTATATCCTGCTATTAGAATTTTACCCGCTTCCGATGCCCAGAACTTTACCTCATTCCACGAATCAGGATTGAAGGTGACTTTCCTGCCTCGTTCCGGCACAAGGGTCTTAAAAAATATATTTGAATTCATCTCAAAGGTAGGTGCCAGGTCCGTCAGGTGATTGAGTGCATGCAGTGCCGATGGTATCAGGTTATTCTGGTCACCGTAAATGCCTTTGCTAAAACGATTTTCGAATTCTTCCAGCGGATCACGGTTTGGTCTCCAGCACTGTTCTGCATTATAGGCCACCCCATACCAGTCATGGGAGAAAAAGTGCATTCCTCCATCATCCCACACCGTAAAATAGACACCGATGGTCCCTTTTTCATAACCCTCGTTAATAAAATTCCGGATATTGATGGCACTCATCCGGTAATCAGGAATCAGTCTGTTTGAATTGAGAATACCCGGGGCGATGGTAAAATCAAACCCGGCTTTTGTCAGAGGATCAATGAACCGGGCGAACGAATCAGAAGGACTGTAATCCCAGGCACCCATGACAATATCTTTTGGTATCATTCCCAGGACTTCAGGATGCTCCAACACGATATCCCCCCAGATAATGGTCCGCTTTCCAAGGCTTCGCAGGACCGAATCGATCCTGGTCACGTGGTCGGCATAGATCCTGGCCGGGCCCAGTTTTTCTGCTGCACCTGTTAAAACGCCCCGGGAGAGGTCCCATGCCTCATCACAATTTGGGGTAAAATAGGGTGAGCTGAAAGCAGGTGCCATTTCGCTATAGATGTCCGCCAGGAATTTTATCGAGGCCGGATTGAGCGGATCAATCATTCGCTCGGTGGCACCGAGATGTCTGAACTGAGGAAGGCTGAGGATCTTTTCGAAATGACCCAGTGACTGGAAATTGCCCACAAGTTTAATTTGATAGTCAGCTGCGTAGTCCGAAAGTTCTTTGAATTCCTCAATCGAAATACCGCCGTTGGCAGGTGCGATATCCGGGTACTTCTCAGTTTTCACCACATGTTCGATATAAAACGACATGTGATTAATCTTCATTTCGGCATACCGGCGGATCTGCTCTTTCAAAAAGTCGTTGGTAGGAACCGGACCCCGGCTGATATCATCCATCACACACCTGAATCCGATGGCCGGCCAGTCACGAATAAAAAGGATCGGAAGTTGCACCGACTCAGGATCTCCTCTGAGCAGCTGCTTCAATGTTTGCACACCGTAAAAAGCTCCGGTCTCTGATTTCGATGTGATGTAGATATTATTCTTCTCAATCAGTAAGATATATCCCTCCTCGCCCAGGTCGGCTCCCGGGTATATTCCTTTGTCCTGACAAAGAGAAAACAACCGGTTGTTTGAACCTGGTATACCCACCCATACAACCGGTTTTTTATCATTACCGGAAACCACATCCACTCCAAACCGCTCAAAAAAAGCATCAGTCAGCTGCTCCCTGATAATCTCTCCCACACTGCCCTCAATGCCACTCATTCGCAATGACAGGGCTGATCCGGGAGGTACAAAATACCCTTTTTCGATAATAACTTCCTGAGGATAAGGTACCACAGGCACCCGATCGTCCCCGAATACCCTGTTAAGAGCCGGGATGAACAACACGGACAGGAATACCACCGTACAACCAACTCCTTTTCTCATTTTATCTGTTATTCATTAAAACGCGAATCTCTTCCGACTCATTGATTACTATTTCGGAATGTACCAATCCAACCACATCATCTGCAGCCAGGTGATATCTGTTATCGGGTTCGTGGAAGCTCACCACGAATTTGGAAAGGCTAATCTGCTCCACATGCCGCATATAGAGCACCGAGGCAGGCAGCATCCCGAACATGGTCGATTCCGGATAGGAATCCTCCAGCTCCGGCACCCGGATGGCATCCCCGTTCCCGGAAATTCCTCCCGGCAACTCCATGATAATGTTTTGCAGGGAAACATTTCTTACCGGGTAATCCTCTATCCCTGTGACAGAACAGCCTGTAATACCCACATTGGTTGCTATAATATTTTGAATGGTGATGTTTTGCACACTGCCCGTTGATGGTTTCTCCATGCCCTCTATATACGGCCTTCCACGGTTTCCCAACCTGACAAAGATAGGAACTTCAGGGCCTTCAATAAGTACATTCGAAATATAAATCCCATCCATGGCTCCCCCATCCACCACCTCCAGGGAAATTCCACTGATTCCACCGGGCAATCCATAAATAACTTCTTCTTTTCCGGAGGGCTTCACCAGACAATCGGTGATGGTAATATTTTTAAATCCTCCCGTGGATTCAGTACCCAGTTTAATGGCATTGCAGTGGCTGCTGAGTACACAATCCGAAATGGTAATGTTTTCACACAGTCTTGGCGAGGTGCTTTTCAGGGTCACGGCATCATCATCGGTATCACCCACACACCGGGTGATGAGTACATCCCTGCACCCATCAATATCGATCATGTCATTATTTTTGTTGCAATGGTTGAACACCTTGATTCCGTCGATGAGGACCCCCTCGCAGGCCAGGTAATGTTGCATCCACATGGCCGAATTTTGAAGGGTAATCTCCTTTAGGGTGACATGGGTGCATTGGGTAAAACGGATCAGGTATGGCCTGTTCCTGTAACGGTCGGGCTTGATTTTCGTGGCAACCTCAAAAGCTTCCCCCTGGCCATCAATGACACCCTTCCCGGTGATGGAAATGTTGTTCAGGTTTGCACCAAAGATCAAACTTTGTTTCACCCATTCATCCCCGTAAAACCTGTAACCGGTGACCAGTTCGGGATAGTCAAGGATATCGGTACTCCCCAGCAGCGTGGCACCCTCACGCACATGCAGTTCCACATTATCCTTCAAAACAAGCGTCCCGGTAAGAAATATGCCCGGACCAATGGCAACCCGGCCACCTCCGGATTCGGCACATGAATCGATCGCTTTCTGGATAAAGGGAGTGTTGATGGTCTGACCGTCCCCCGATGCGCCGAAATCAGTAACCTGGTAAACCCCGGATTCCCGATCCAACATATGGGTGTTTTTCTGGCCGTTCAGCATCGTGTTCTTCTGGCCGTTCAGCAGCGTGAATCCTGCCGAAAGCCATATAATCACACACAAGACAGAGACAGATTTTCCGGTTCCTTTCATACTATTGACTCTCCTCACAGCTTCATGTTTTATTTTTAAACCACCTTTCCGAAAGCCAGTCAGCAGATGAACGGTAGGCTGAATCCAGATCAGAAATACCGGATTCGGTTCCACCCACATCAATGCCGAAAATCCCGCTATAACTAATCCGGTCGAGCATCTCAAAAAACCGGTCCCAGTCTATTTGGCCCTCACCAAGGGCCAGGTGTTCGACACGCTCTCCTCTGTTGTCCGATAAATGGATATAATTTATCTGATCCTTTAGCCGGAGAAGGGATAGAAAAAGGTTATCCTTCATGAAGTACTGATTGGCCGTATCAAGGTTAAACAGCAGGTTTTCTCGCTTAACTGCCTCTGCAAAAAGCAGGTATGCATCGGTAGAATTCACAAGTGCTCCATAGCAGGGATGAAGTTGATAGCTGAGGTTGCTTCGGGATGCGATATCGCAGGCCATGCGAAATGTATCTACCATGCCCAGGTAGTAGTTCTTCCAGTTCAAACGGGCAGGCAATGTTGCCTTTGATAATACTGTCTCATCGTAATGCCGCGTGACCGGAATGCCGTTGGGGAACTGCCATGGGGGCAGGGGAGCATTGTCCAGTACAGCCATAGAGCCAAGCGACTTGGCCACCTCGCATCCCTTTTCAAACAGCTCAAGATTTCTTTCCCGTTCCTTCTTATCAGGTGAACCCAGTCCGGGAAGCACCACGCAAAATACAGGAATCTGCAGGCCGAGCCTGTCGGCCTCTGCCCTGATTTGATGGCGCAATGTGTAGATGTCCACCAGGTGCTCCTCCCTGATTCCCTCAAACTCAACGCTCCTGAAACCCAATTCCTTTAATTCGTTCAAATGGGTGAGCGACCTGGCTGCGTTGGGAGGATACCCATGCTTTGTTATGACATAAAGGTAGCAAGCCACCATATCCCTATGAAACTTATTTTTCATTCCGTTCATTTCACTTTCCATATTCCGATCAGGTAAATTGTCCGATAATACCAATGATGCCTGCTATTGCCATGGCTATGGTAAAGAGAAGTATCAACCCAAAGGAGGAGTTTGAAGCAATCCCCAGTGTATGATCACCCATAATCGATTTCTTGTTGTAGATATACCACATAAGAGCAAGTACAAGGGGAGTTACGATGGCTGCCATGGCCTGGGAGATGATCATCACCAGTACCGGTCGACCACCAAATACCGGTACCACCAAACCAAGCAGCACTCCAAAAAGCACCAAAAGTCTGCTGCTTTTTGACTTCATGTGGCGCGGCTTATTATTGAAATCCGCAAACAACCAGGGAGCCAGAAGAATGATTGGAAATAATGAAGAAAGTCCGGCTGCCACAATTCCTCCCACAAAAATGGAAATGGCAAATCTTCCGGCAAGGGGTTCCATCAGTTTTACCATATCAATGGCATTGTTCACCCTCAGGCCGAGGGGATGCAGCGTCCCTGCAGCAGCAGCCATTACCGCCACACTCAGAAGGAACATCATGGAAACAGAAATGATAGCGTCCCTGCGTTCAGCTTTCAAATCGCCTTTGCCCCACCCCTTCTCCTGTACGAGGATGGATCGCACCACGTAAAGAATGGCCCCCATGGTTGTCCCCACCATCCCAGCCATAATAAGCATGGCATCTGAATCACCCGGAATCGAGGGAATAAGTCCCCTCAACACCTCTTCCGGTTCCGGGATCACCATGAACATGGTCAGCACAAAACAGAGACCCATGATCCCCACAAAGACGGCAAGGACCTTTTCAAAGGTTTTATGCCGGCCGTTCCAGAACAGGTAATAAAGAAGACCACCAAAAATAAGTGCAGTCACAACCGGGCTGAACCCTCTGCCGGACCGGGAAAGGGGTTTCGACCACTCCTGCACAACCTGTGTAACCACCCCCATCACCCCCATGCAGCTCACCCATTCACTTATCAGCAGAGATGCCAGTACAAAAAGGGTAATGCCAAAACCAAAATTCTTTCTGAAGCTGGTCAGAATAGTCTGCCCGGTAAGCGACGTATACCGGCCAAAAAGCAGGATAAGAAAGTATGTAAATATACACGAGAGCAATAGCGGCCAGATAAGCGTCATCCCGTAGGCTGCACCAGACGATGCCATGGTGGTAATACTTCCTGTCCCAATGTTATATCCGATCAGGAAGAGCCCGGGTGCAATGGACGCCAGGAAGATGCCGGCCTTTTTAAGTCTATTCACTCTGATGGATCCTTTCCGGGTTAGTTTGTTCTGTATTTTTCTATAAGTGCCGGATCCGGATCGATTCC
>CAZCQL010000071.1:0-24467 GCA_964500835.1 uncultured Bacteroides sp. | reverse complement strand
GGATTTTCCAATCATATGCCCACTTGAATCCCGCTCACGCATTAGCTACGCTGAGTTTTAATCACGGAGCAAACCACTGCCACCCACCGGTAAAAAACACTACCACTATTTTATTCCAATAAATATTCGGTAATCTTTCGTATCCTGAAAGATTCCAAAAATGAGATCAACCTTTATCTGTCTTCATTGTAGGGGTGAATTTTTACGTCATCCATCTGTCAAGAATCAGAAGTATTGTAACGGCAAAGAATGCCGTAGAGCAAGTAGACGCGCCTGGAAGAAGAAAAACCGAGCTGCAAATAGCACTTATCGGCAGGCTTGTCAGAACCATCAGAAGAGGTGGCGTAAGAGTCGTCCGGCCCATGAGTATCAAAAGGAATACCGAAAGAACCATCCGGAATATGAAAGGCGAAATCGTGAGTCGCAGCTAGAGCGGAACAATAAACGTCAAAAGCGGCAAGCTGCAATGATTGTAAAGAGGATCACGCTATCCGTACAGCCCAGTGGTGACGGGACATACGCGTTAATGCAAGTAAAAGACGGAAAGATTGTAAAGAGGAACACGCTCATGGTCAGAATGCAGGTATTATCAGGTGAAGCAATGATTTTGGCCCAAAACAGTGTTTGATTGTAAAGAGGAACACGTTCGTTTAAGAAAAAACTCTCCTCTACTTTTACCGTTGTCTAAAAGAAACAGCGGTGAACATCAAAATCGAAGCGATCCCCATAGAAAAATTTGATCTGAGTTTATCAGAGATGCGGGTGATGAACATAGCGCGGATCGAGCAGGTTGAGAAGTCGATGCGCTTACATGGCCAATTGCAACCTATTGTTGCTAGAATTAATGTAGGATCACCTTCATAACCCAGGAAATTCATGTTGATAGCAACATCAATATCTTCTGAAAATCTCTGAATCAGGTTCCACCCCTTGCTTAATGAGGTTCCTCCTTTGAAAACCAATTGATCAGAAATACTAAGTTCAAATACACTCTTTAGAACCATGGTGGCCCACCAATCCTTTTCAATTGACTGAGGTGGCAGAGCCGCTTTTTTGGAGGTCTGATTAAATATTTCTCTGCGCCTTTCCTCAGGAAGATTAAACCACTCTCTTATCATAGTAATATTATATTTCGAGTGCTGATAACATTATTTTTGATATCCAGGCAGGAGCAAGCCTTGCGTCATAATTAACATTTTCAGGGTTCTCCTTCTTTAAAAACTCTATGATGATTTTCAACTGTTCATCGCTGGCTCTCCCTTTCCCAATTTCACGGAGTGCTTGAACAACCAGGCCACTTATCTCTCCTTTTGCTGCAAGATTTTTGGGACTGGTTTTCTTGAACTTAATGGATTGATTACCTATTGCGATATTCCGCTGAGCACCATCGGTCAGATAGACAAGCTTCATTGGAACTTGAGTTGACAATCCCAATAAATTGAGAGCCTGTACTCCTGTTGGAATAATTCGTGCTTTATCTCTTTTTGCTATAGCTTTTGCAATCTCATCGATAGGGGGGTACAATACACCTAAATCTTTGTCAATTCTTGGGTAAAAATAGATCCCATGGGCCAACCTGACTAAGACTTGCTTCTTTTCAAGCCTTCCCAAGGAGACATGTATCTTCTCGTAACTATCAATTTTGGAAAAGTTATACGGGAAAAATATTTTCCCGCGTTTATTGTCCTTCAATTTCTTAATTATCTGTGCTTCAACCGACATGGCTATCTTTACGAATGAAAATATGTTAGAAATATAGTAAATATATCTAACAAAGTACAAGAAACTTTGATGCTTGTCATTTAGAAGGCGGGTAAACCTGTAACGATGGATCTGGAATATAAGAAAAGGATAACTATTTTTAACCCTAATTCCAGAAAACCAGAATACACCAGGAGAATGAAAACAAAACTTACAATCGACAAAAATTTCACCCCATGTCCTTATTCGGATGGAGATGAGTTCTATCCGAATGGTATATTCGATTTTAACATTACAAAGATGACTGAGCATATACAAGGAAATCCGGATGTCTTTGTTCCTGAAGAAATGTCTGTTAAGGAACTTCACAAATTCCTGTCAATAAATGAATCACATGTGGATTCAGTTGATCTATCCAAACCAGTCATATTGGCAGAAATTGCTCCTTCACGGTACAACCTGATTGATGGCCAGCACCGGGTGGAAAAGGCTTATAGGATGGGAATCGAAACCCTGCAGGTATATAAACTTAATGTTCACCAGCACATCAGATTCCTAACAAGGAGAAAATCTTATGAAATTTACGTTGAATATTGGAACAGCAAAATAGGACAGTAAGAATGATCATTAGAGCAACTAAAAAACTTCTGAATACATCTGGTATTAAACCGATAAAGAATCTGAATGAGTCAGCTGCACTATTACCGGGGGAATGGTATGCTGGACTGGTATCGACCGGAAGACAGGGGAAGATGTTGATACATTTCCTACATAGCTCAACAAAGCTTTCAATCCTTTATCCAGGAAAATCATTAAATAGGGCACATCAGGTATTTCCAGGCCGTGTAGAACAGCTTCTTGGAAGGCTCGGATATTCTCAACTTGTATTCCAATTTCAGTTGCATACCAAAAAAGAGATATACACTACCAATAGTCGAAGCATGCTGTCACATATGACCCAATTGAAATACGCCATTGATTACAGCATTGCGCTCGCTGAAACATTTGAGGATATCGATTATGATGAGATTGAAGATTCACTTTGTGACATGCTCCTATCGTCAAAGGGATCCAGAAGATACGAGAAACCAACAGATATATTACAGAGGTTGGTAAATGAACTATGAAATTCCAGTAAGTATTTACGCCGAAGAGCCATTGAAAAAGTAAACAGATGCCTTTTGGGGCAAATGAAATACTCATAAATTGGAATTCTTCGATTCGTAAATCCCATTAAATCAGTGTATTATCGAATTATAATGTAAAAGAATGCCTGAAAAAAATAATAGGTTACACTCACTATCGATCTCCATATGAAAACCGAACTACCTGATAACAAAGGAGTTCGGTTTTTTGATATCCCCATTTTGGCGTACAGTTGGCGTATTTTCTGAAAACTCTCTGATATTATAAGATTAGAGGTCATCAATGTAATTTGTTGATCCTATTTTTTCGCTAGTGCCTTTTCTATGTGCTCTTGTGTAAATAATACAGTTTTTCCCTAGGTGAAACTAATAATACATCAAATAATCTTAATGCCCATCACAAGCATATCATCAATTTGCTCATGCTTCTTTTTTTGCATACCTGTTAGTCCCCTCCATTCATTAATTGTTTGATCAAGAATCGTTTTCTGGGCAAACATGATCCGATCCTGGATTTCAAGCAACAGTTGTTTAAACCGGGACGTCATAAACCTTTTCCTTCTTTCTCCACCGAGTTGATCGGTGTAACCATCCGAAAAAAGATATAAGGAGTCATCTTTTTGAAGCTTCAATTCATGGTTTGTAAAGGTTTTTGCTGCTTCCGAGCTAATTCCGATGGGCATCATATCAGCTTTTACTTCAGTCAATTTTCCATCTCTGATGTGATATAGGGAATTATATGCACTAGCATACTGAAGTGACATCTTTTCCCTGTCCAGGATACATAGTGAAATATCCATGCCATCCCTGGATTCATCCTTTGCACCAGTTTGCCTTAGTGACATAATCACTTTATCTCTTAACTCATTCAATATGAGATTGGCTTTTAATTTGGTGCTTGTATTGTTAACTATGTCGTTGAGGAAAGCACTTCCCAGCATACTCATAAATGTACCTGGCACACCTTGGCCGGTGCAATCGGCTACAGCAAACAGGATCTTTCCCTTTTTTTGAGTCAGCCAATAGAAATCCCCGCTGACTATGTCCAGAGGTTTATACAGAATAAAATGCTTTGGAAGCAGATAACGGAGCACCTCATCAGGCGGGAACGTAGCTGCCTGAATTCGTTTGGCATATTCGATGCTGTCAGTCATGGCCACTTTTTGCCGCTGGATCTCCTCTTTTTATGTTACCACCATGTTCCGTTGAGCTTCAATCTCGTCACGCTGGGCTTCAACTTCCTGTTTTTGTGACCTGATCTCACTCGTGGCATTCCTGACATCAGTTACAAGCTCCTTTTGACGTAGTTTTAGTCTGGCAGTACGCCACCTGAAAAGTGCATATATATACAACATGGCTGTGAGAATATAACCGGTTCTTGCCCACCAGGAATGCCACCAGGGAGGTAAAATTGTAAATGTGTATTCAAAAGGTTCACTCCATATTTGTGCCTCGCCCATGGAACGTACTTTAAATGTGAAAACGCCATGTGGTAAGCTGAGGTAATCTGCTTTGGCTTCTGAGGTTGGACTGCTCCAATGATTATTTAAGCCTTCCATCTTGTAGCTATACAGGATTTTATGGGGAGCGGACCAGTCTATGGCTAAAAAATGGAAGGTGATGTGATTCTGGAAGTAGGGGAGTTTCAGGTTATTTGGATAGTTATAAAATCTGGCCGCGCCATTGGATTCAATTTTCACCTTGGGACTCTCATTCAAATTGTTGAAATCGATAAACTGCTCATTGATTTCTATCCAGTTTAGCTGCAAAGAAACAGGAGCCTCAGCAGAGGCCTTATACTTATTCATATCCAACATAGTAAGGCCACTTAGGGTTCCCCACCATATTCGGTTTCTACTGTCCAGGAATACACTGTTTTTTTTGAAATCCACACCTTTCAGACCGTCCTGAAATCCAAAGGATCGTATTAAAGGATTAAAGGCAACTTTTACACTATCCGTTTTCTCTTCCGAATCGAACAATCTGTAATTATTAATAGAAAAACTATCAGGGTTAGATTCTAATTGATTTAATCCCTTTCTTGTCCCTACCCATATATTACGATTACTTTCCTCCTGCAAGGAAAAGATGGAATTATCACTTAAACCTGCGTTGGTAGTAAAATGCGTAAAGTATTTTCCATTATACTTGCTCACCCCATTGCTTTCTGTACTCTCCCCTGTACTGGTTGTTCCGAACCAGAAATTCCCATGGCTGTCTTCAATAATGGACAAGACATAAGAGGAATTCATCCCCTAGTGGACAATCAGGTACTTCAAATTAATGCTTGTATTTTCGTTAATGACTGGCGGCAAGGCCTTTACCGGGCAGGGTTGTCTGCAAGGTACAATGTTACCTTTAACAGGTATGGGTACACCTGTGGGTAAAGTATCTTCCGTGGAGCTAAACAGAAAAAAGGAAGAGGTGTCTAAACCGGGAGTAAAAGTTATTAGGGAGTCCTTATTTACAGGTATAACTGTTAGGGAACTTGGAATTTCATGTACATTTAAGTTTGTGGGAACAACCCTTGGTTCACCTGCAGGAATTGTTTTAGGTGGTGATACATTTTCGGTAGGTATGAAATTATACTTTTCAGGTAAACATTTGTTTACGAGGTTTAACAAATTAATTTTGAGAATGTTTTGACCTGAGGCAGAATTGAGAAATGTAGGATATACTAGCTTGGCAATCGACATACTTGATTTTCTCTGAATTTCTTATTAGTAAAGAAGTTTGGTTTTTTGATACATCACTTTTGGCGTACAGTTGGTGTATTCTCATTTCACTAATTCATAATGAGTACTTCTCCCGCCTGCAGCTTCTTTTCGTAAGATGTTTTTATTGATCAAGTCATTAATGTCTCTGATTGCAGTATCCTTTGAACATTTGGTAATTTTAGCCCATTTAGATGAAGTCAGTTTCCCGTCAAATCCATCAATAAGTTTGTTGATTAGCTTTCGCTGTCTTTCATTTATAATTGTCTTCGAGTGTTTATTCCAGAAATTAGCTTTGAACAATACTTGCTTGAGTATTGAATCAGTAGATTTGAGTGCATTTATCAAGCAGTTCAAAAACCATGTTATCCATTCAGTAATATCAAGATTCCCCGTTTGTGTTTTTTCAAGTATTTCATTATATCCTTTCCGCTCTTTTCGGATTTGGGCAGACATGCTATAGAATCGTTGATTACTTTTATCCGCCCTGGCTAATATCATATCCGACATTGCCCTCGCTATTCTTCCATTTCCGTCTTCAAATGGATGAATGGTCACAAACCAAAGATGTGCGATAGCAGCTTTTATCACCAGCTCTGTTTTATCGAAATTGTTGAACCAGTCCAGGAACAGAAACATTTCATTTTCTACCAAATCGGAGTCTGGTGCCTGGAAATGCACTTTTTCTTTTCCCATTGCTCCTGATACAACTTGCATTGGACCTGTTGTATCCTTCCTCCAATCAGCAACCGTAATCTTATACATTCCACTTCTGCCTGTCGGAAATAAGGCAGCATGCCAATCAAAAAGCCTTTCTTCTGTTAATGGTTTAAAGCAGTTTTGCGTGGCATCAAGCATCATTTCAACAACACCGTCAACATTTCTATCAGAATCTACCGAACCTGCAATATCCATTCCTAATTTCCTGGCGATTGATGAACGAACCTGGTCCGGATTTAAAAGTTCTCCTTCGATTTCCGATGATTTTACCACATCCAGTGTTAAGGTATCCAAGAGTGCCTCATTTCTCAGGTCAAATCCCAATAATCCCATTTTACCTATCAACCGTCCTTGAAGGTTTCTTGCCTCACTAAGCAGACTGATAATTAGTTCTGTGTTCCAGGTAAATTTTGGCCAGTTATCTTTTTGATAGATATAAACGCTCTTTCGTTGCATAATTTACAACGAAAATACGCTTTATTCGTTGCATCTCAAAATTTATCGTTGCAAATAATGCAACAAATAAATTGATTATTTGTTGCATCATGGTTCAAAGGGTCTTTTTTCGTGAGAAGTCAATTGGGCGTATAGTTGGAGTATAAAATTTGTTTTTGGTTGTGTTTACTTGCTTTTACTTTGATTAAAAACGTATGTAATTCTTTGTGGTAGAAATGATTAAGGGCAAACAGGAATAATGAGAAATGACTGAATCCATACGCTACCGACCTCCATATGAAAACCGAATTCCCTGATAGTAAAGGATTTCAGTTTTTTGTTTCACCCTTTTTGGCGTACAGTTGGCGTATTTTCTGAAAGCTTTCTGATATCACGGATTTGTGCAAGGTTTTCATTGGGATTAGTTACTTCTGTTTTAGGCTAGAGCCTTGTCAATATCATCCTGACTAAATACAACACGCTTCCCCACACGGGAACGAGTGATAGCCCCTTTTTTAACATAGGTATCCAATGTTGATAGACTGATGTGGAGTATTTCACATGTCTCATATCGAGTAAAAATCCACATGGTATCATGGATTAATGCCCAATAGGTTTCATCTCCGGTGCCAAATCTGCATTTTGAATTACGATAGAATCAAATTTATCCAGTTGATTGTATGGAATACATGGCCAGGCGTGATGGGTAGCATGATGCCTTAGATGCTTTTTTCTGATGGAATCATAAGGTTCATCCCAAGGAGTAACCACGGCAGCAAATTTTTCTGAAATTATTTCAAAGAAACGAGGTAAACGAATTCTTTGATCAGCATGGTATCTATCGTGATTTCCAATGAAGATTCTCATTGCAACCGCGTAAAAAATTAGCAAGAATAATGGCCAACCTAGATATTCTAAACTAAAAAAAGCAATTACCCATAGTGGCTGGCATTCCGGTCCTCTTATTATCAAATGCTGGCAGCATCATTATAAACTCAATTATTTTCTTAATAATAAATCGACTGATGGCAACATCGATGCGTCGTCTGATTATTTCTCTTCAAATTCTGTGAATGAGTTGAGTTTTGTAATTTTTGCATTTGATCTGAAAAATAAAGGAACGACCTGTTGGGCCTGTTCCTTGTTCTCTACCTCAACTATTATCCAGGCTTTATGATCCCCATCAAGGCAACCCCAATCAGCCTGTTTAAGAAAGTGAGATCCAGTTTGTAAAAAAATTCGTACTGCATTGTTGCATGCTGTTTCAGTACCTTCATGAGGCACTTCGATTAAATACCTTTCCATTTTACATTTCCTTTCAGTCTATGTATATGAATCCAAAAAAAAGTATTGTCAGGGCGCTTGTATTTCTCATTAATAAGGTTTTTGTCCCACACCTACGACAAGTTCACATGGTCCTGAAAATCCATTTTCATCTTCGAATTTTAACAACTCTTCATGTATTTCTTCCCATGCAGCAGCTTTATCATCTTCAGATAATCCCCCGAGCATCTGATGTAATGCCGCGAATGACTCATATTCAAATTGAACACAATCTTTCGCTTTGGACATAATTACAGGTGCATCCACAATATGTGATCTCACATTCGTATAGCCCGCTTGCTTAAACGCGTTGTCCAGCACCCCGACATCTCCTAGACTAAAGGGTCCAGGTTGCCCTGCCAATGGAGGAGGAAGTTGTGCCCGTCTTCTGATAATTGAAACAGGAGTGGAAAAGAATTTATTTTTATCCACAGTTGAATAGACTATTGCTGCGACATAGCCTCCTGGTTTTACAACGCGAATCATTTCTTTCAATGCTTTTTGTTGATCAGGGAAAAAGATCAATCCGACTCTTGAAATGACTGCATCAAACGAATTATCCGGAACTGTAAGATTTTCACCATCCATCTCTTTTATTTCAATATTCTTGAGCCCATTTTCGGAAGCCAATAATAAGGCATATTCAAGTATATTTGGTGCTAAATCTGTTGCTAATACATATCCTGTTGGCCCAATTCTCTCGGCAACTGTAATTGACTGCTCCCCTGCACCAGCTGCCACATCCAAAACTCGGTGCCCTTCATTTATATTAGCCATATCCAGCATCAGGTTGGTGGCGGGTCCCAACCAGGTTTTAAGTGTTGGATGCCAATTATGCCATGCTTCAGCTGCGGTTTGCCATTGTTCTCTTGTGGTACTTTTATAATGTACCGGATCGAATACTTTTTCCATAATTGTAAAGATTTAATTAAACATTAACTATTTCTCTACAAATTAAAGAGGTATGCATCTAACCCACTTTGCTCAGAAGCTCAATTTCATTTCTATTTGATCAGGCTTTCAATGTATGATCAATTGATGACGATATTCCGTTGGGGATAGCCCTGTTTTGCTTTTAAAAACCCGGCTAAAATGAGACATGTTCACAAACCCACTTTCAAAAGCGATATCTCCAACTGTTTTATGGCTTGTTTCTATTAACAGCTTAGCCCGTTTCATTCTTCTTCTTATTATCCAATTTCCGGGTGTGGTATGATAGTGTTTTTCAAAATCACGTTTAAAAGCAGCCACACTCCTATTGGCTAAACTGGCATATTCGGCAATTTTTAAATTGTACATATAATTTGATTCCATTATATCCCAGATCGGAGTTTTGATATCATCTGCAATATTATAAATATAAGAAAGCACTTGCCGGTTGGATGGATGTGCTAGAATATTGAACATTAGTTCTTTGAACCTTGCTTCCAAAATGCTTTCAGGCACCATATTTTGTCGCTCAAAATAGGGGATCATGTTTTGATAGCCTGAATATATTTGCTCGTTAACCTCAAACTGGATGAACATATTTTCGGAACGGGGTGGTAGATTATTTAATGGGAGATAAGGTCTGAACTCTTCAAAGATAGTTTTTAGATAATGATCTTTAATATAAAAAACCAGGACTTCAAAGCCAGTATAATCATCCGGCAGTTCTTCTAAAAAAGCACTTCTCTTCAATAAAAATGTTGAATCTTTTGCAGCAAAGAATGTATCATCTCCATGAATAAAATTTTTCTTTCCGCTTAACGTAAACAAAAATTGATTGTGTTGAGAATATAATTGCAGGATCTTTTCTCTTTGTGGACAGTTATAATGTACAAAAAGAGTGTCTTTGAGGGTAAACTGCTTGAAAACTTGGGAATTTGAGTTAAATAAATCTAAGTTGTTCATTATCATCTTTTTTTATTAAAAAAGAAATCGAATACACCAGGTCATGAATAGCGCCTGGTTACCTTAAAAATAATTAACATTTTGATTGTAAATTTGTTTGACGCAGATACAGCTTATTCCTCATAAAACTGTCTCATGAGCCCCTTGTTTATTATGAAGGCGAGTTCCACTTATTATCTCCTTCGTGAAGCGTTCAATAAATTGGTTAAGCGTATTTGGCATAAGCACCTTGCCTGCGGAGATCGATGTGTTTCACCTGGGAGCGGGGCTCTATATTTTACTAATCTATCATTCGGATGACAATACCGTATCGCGCAGAACACTTATTCTACATCATTCAGCCGGCATATAGCTTACTGTAGCAAAACGAGTTTACGAATTTCAGAATTCTCGCCAGCAAGAAGCTGGCAGAAGTATATTCCCGCAGATAGATCCGTCGCCGCCCATTGGATGATATGGTCACCTTTAAGTCTGAATCCGTATTCAATGGTTGCTACCTCTTGTCCGTTGAGGTTAAAAATACGGATGGACACCATTGCCGGATCCTCCAGTGTATAGTGAAATGAGGTCTCATATTGAAAAGGATTGGGGTAGATTCGAAGAGCTGGCAATGATGTAAAGGGGGTTTCTGAGAAGATTGAAGAAGTATTTATTGCCTCACTTTTCCTTAGCAGAATGTTGTCGAAATAGACATTGGCATCATCGCCACCGATATCAAATCCCAGGCGGGACTGCATATCAGTGGGCTCTGTCATGGTGAAGGTGAAAGAATAGGTCTGCCGGGTTGTGGTGAGTGAAGCAGGTGCAGCATCACTGTAAACGGTCCAGGGCTCCCCATTTTTCCCCACAAGGGGGGATATCTGTCTGGGGGCATCAGCGTAAGCATCAAATGAGACCATGTATTCATATCCATGCTCCACTGGCAGTCCGGACTGACCGAAATGAACATCCCAGGAATTTGTCCCACCATCGCTGATGGACACAACGTATTCGCCTTCCTCCACAGCTCCATCCACTATTGCAGCAGAATGACTGTTAAGGGCCCAGGCCTCTTTCCCATCAAAGAAATCGGGATTTTGTACCAGATTCAGGCTGGTGAGGTCAGCGGTGGTCATTATAAAATCATCCAGATTATAATTACCAATACGCCCTCCCATGTCCACATTTAAAGCGGCTGAAAAGGTCCCTGATGGAGTGAAATCAAAATCATGCTTTCCCCAGGATTTTTCCGGGAAGATTGTTTTTTGTCCGGCCAATGAAAAATCCGAAACGTTGATTACTGCAGCACTGATCTGTTCCTGTGTTGTTCCGGACTTGGCCATGAAGCTGACGTGGTAATTGGTTCCACTTTGAACAGCAAGTCCACTTTGTGAGAGTTGCACATCCCAGGTATTGCCTTCCGGGTTGGTCACCCCGGTAAATATCGAATGAGCACCTCCGGAAAAGACCGCTCCATCGAGGATGATGTCTGCTTTTGCAGGGTATCCTGTGGCACTTTGCCAGTATTTCACCCCTTTTTCAAACCCCATATTTTTTAATAAATTGTGGGATACCCTGACTGGGAAAGTTTTAACGTATTGGTCTTGTCCGTTGTAAACGGAGGCCTCCACATTACCGCCGAAAAGTCCCCATCTCACGGTGATTTGATGGCTACCCTGTCCAGAGGTAATTTCAGCCCCACCCGGCACATTCCAATGGTAGGCAGCACCTCCGATTTCCCCAAGTGAATAGGTCACTTCCGGTGTATTGTATGTGATGAATTCCGGTCCCTCGATTTCCATGTCATTCAGATCCTGGTAAACCCTTACATACTCTACTTCCATGATGGCCGGAAAAACGGATGATTCATCGGGTGGCCCAACCCATCCGCCACCAACGGCCAGGTTCAGAATAATATAAAAGGGCTGATCAAAAGGCCATGATGCTGATGATCCATGGCCATTCTCAAATGAATAATACTTTTGATCATCAACGAAAAAATCAATCTTTTCAGGGGTCCACTCAATGGCATAGAGGTGGAAGGCCATCTGCGCATCAGGTACATCAAATGTGCTACCCTGCGGAGGTAAAGGGCCCGCAAATAGGTTATAGGTTTCGGTATGAACAGTACCATAAATATTTGTGACCTCATTGGTGGGGTGTTCCATAATATCAATCTCCCCACTGTAAGGCCACCAACCATAAAGGTCGCCAACAGGAAGCATCCAGAAAGCAGGAACAAATCCTGGCGTACCAGGGAGTTTGATGCTTGCTTCCATCCTTCCGTACTTCCATCCCTGAGCCAGTTCCGTGCGGATGTGAGCCGATGTGTACTCATAGCCCTGATAGGATTCTTTTAATGCGCTGATTTGGAGTTTGCCATCAACCACCTTTGCATTATCTGTCCGGTCCGTATAGAATTGGAGATTGTCGTTGGATGGGCCATTTTCGAATTGCCATATCGCAGAATTTAGGGAGGTCTCTTCGAATTCATCGGCCCAGACAAGCTGAAGATTCTGGCCTGTTGTCAAAAAACAAATCCCACAGAGATAAACCAGCAGGGAAATACGGCCTAATGCGGAATTATATTTCTGATTCATTGCGCTTTTTTAAAGGACATCCGGATCATATAAATCTTTTCATCCGTCTCAAAGGGTAATGCAATAACGGTCTCGCTATCTTTGTTTTAAAATTCAATTAAATGTTGGCTAAAACCTTCAGGATAAACCAACTTAATCTGTTCCTTGATATCAGTACCTACCTTTTCAAATTCCCGAATAACCCTTAGTTTATTTTTTGTCATATCGAAATAAAACGATAGATAAATCTAATCTTTCTGCCAATTGATCAATCAAGGAAATGATTTTTTTTCTCAAAAAAGTTATTATTTGCTGATCAAAGCCCAGCCGGGACCGATTGTTGCTGACTTCAGGACAGGATTCGAAATTGCAAATGCCTTGATTTTCGTTAAGAAATCAGAAACTTATTTTTTCAGTCCCTGATCTGGCTGATCACGATCACACGAATTATGGCCAACCTGGACAACTGGTTTACTTATATCGGATACGCCGCAGGTGAGGGCATTACAGGAAAAACTGAAGCACTCAAACTTTCCCTTAAGAGATGTGATGGATTTGTTTCTCCTGGAGGGTCTGATAGGGTATATGACCTTTTCAGATAAGTTCATAGACTTACTGGATCGCAGGATTTTGAAAGGAGAGCAGATCCCGCTTGATGAGAAGGTATTTTCGATTTTCGAGCGCTACACAGAATGGGTCAAGAAGGGGAAAATGAGTCCCAATGTAGAATTGGGTAAAAAGCTGGTCATTACCACCAACCAGTACAACCTGATTGTGGATTACCAAATCATGGAGAACCAGTCCGATGTAGAAATGGTAAAACCTATTGCTGAGCGCCTGACTCCCCGGTATAACATATTTAGCTGGAGTTTTGACAAAGGCTTTTGGCATAAGGATAATAAGGCGCTGTTATCAAAGCATGTGGATCAGGTAATCATGCCCAAGAAAGGGAAGTGCAACATAACATTTACTTTTGGTTGGGATTAGTTACTTTTACTTGGGTTGAAAAAGTTTGTAACTCTTTGTAGGAAATATGATTAAGGATAAACAAGAGTAGGGAGAATTGACTAAATCCATCCGCTACCGACCTCAACATAATAACCGAACTACCTGATAACAAAGAAGTTCGGTTTTTTGTTAACCCCTTTTTGGCCTGTAGTTGGCATCTTTTCTGAAAATTAGGTGAATTGCCACTTTTTGAGCACATCAGTTATACTATTGCAAAGTGTCTACCAGGGGAAGGGCCTGCAAACCCAGCCTTAATAACATACTGTATTAGTATCTTGAAAAAACTTCAGCATATACCTTTTCCATCTGTCTGACTTCAGCATCACTTAATTCCGGGTAGGATTTCCGTTTGCGATTTGCAAGTTTTCCACTATTCTGGTGAAGAAATATGATTATGCGGTCTATTCTGTTATCCGGCATATCCACAATCCTTTGAATCTTAACTTTAAGCTCATCATAGCACTGAAGAAACAATAGTTCTTTCGGTATATCTTCTTTAACTGTTGTCTGTATTACTCTTACAAGGAAGATAGTGTGACTTGTTAAATCGGGGAATCGGTAAAGTTTTTCAATTTCCAATGGATTGATAACCTTAAGTTTTCCAGAATCATTTAGCTCATATTTTGCTTTTCGTTCTATCAATTTGGAAACTAACTCAAGAATTTTTTCATAATCATATATATTGGCAAGTATTTGAGCAGAAACAGGAAGTATGGTGCCTTTTGGAATAGACCCTTCGCGTACAAGTATATCATGAATCAGGAAACGATGAATCCTGCCATTGCCATCTTCGAATGGATGAATATAAACGAAGCCAAAGGAGACGATAGCGGCTTTTATTATTGACTCTATGGAGCGAGTCTTTTTATCAATCTTAACTATTCCATTCATTAAAGACTTTACAAATTGCGGGGGTGGGCATACATAATATATTTTTTGTGTATAGTCTCTCATGGTTTGGCCGACATAATTCTGGAAGTTCCGATATCCTTTGTCTGAATATCTTGGCTCTACAATGGTGTTTTGAATGCGAACAAGTTCATGTTCTGATAGTGTTTCTTCAAAAGGTTTTTGTCCTGCTTCTTCAAGCAATGCTATGAATTTTTCCACCCTATCTTTCGGAGGATCTTCATTTTCAATTTCACTGGATGATTTCGTTTCTTTTTTATAGAGGTAGTAGCTCGCTCTTTTGAATATTTCAGGAGGATATTCCTGCTCCAAGTTCTCAATCGCCTCCTCAATATTCCAATCAAGTAACTCATTAAGCTCTGTTGTTCTTCTTATGATTGGACAGAATTCAGATGTTCCCAGTAAATTATCGTTTACTTTCCACTTGGATATTTTCTTTACATCTCCGGTAATATATTTAGAAGAGTCCAGAACATCCTTATAATTTGTAGTGGATACTTTTACATCTATTGAGCTTCCTCCTGAAAACTCATACAAGTAGCCGATGATTCTGGGATACTTCCTATTTGGTCTTGATTGTATATATTTTTCAATTGTCTGATGCTCAATTGAAGTGAAAATCTCTTTAATAAATGCCAGGTTAACATCATCATATTTAAGAGCGAATTCTAAATGGGACATTGTGGTCTCATCTTTAACATCGTATTTTGATTTGAAAGTTCTTATTACTGTACCTGTCGAACTTATCTCTGCTTTATCCACTGTTCCAATATATGATTCATGGGTTAGTTGGAATTCCTGGATATTTAGTTTTTCCTGTAGCCATGCAAAACCTACTTTTTTCATGTGCGGGGTAAATGTGGTTCTATAAGGGTAAATGTAGTTTATTTAAACAAACCCGGGTAAAATAAAATTTTTAATATTACCAAATGGATAGATTACGGTTATATATTGCTAATTTTATGGCTTTTCAGGGTAAATTAAGTTTCTTCAAGGTAAAAATAATTTTATAACAAAATATGAGGGTAATATCAGTTTTATTTTTAGCTACTAATTTTTTTTATTTCGATACAGGAAGAATGATCTTTTTTTCAAAGTCAGTCGGGCGTGCAGTTGGCGTATTCCTATTTTATTAATTCATAATTGGTACTTCTACCACCCGCTGCTTCTTTTCGTAAGATGTTCTTAGTTGTTAAGTCATTAATATCTCTGATAACAGTATCCTTTGAACATTTAGCAATTTTCGCCCATTTAGATGAAGTCAATTTCCCGTCAAATCCATCTAAAAGTTTATTTATCAGCTTTTTTTGTCTTTCATTAATAATTGTCTTCGAGTGTTTATTCCAGAACTCAGCTTTGAACAGCACTTGCATGAGTATTGAATCAGTAGATTTTAAAGCATTTATCAAGCATTGCAAAAACCATGTTATCCAACCAGTAATATCAAGATTACCCTTTTGAGTTTTTTCAAGTATCTCATAATATCCTTTCCGCTCTTTTCGGATTTGGGCTGACATGCTGTAAAACCGTTGATTACTCTTGTCTGCACGGACCAATATCATATCCGACAATGCCCTTGTTAATCTTCCGTTTCCGTCTTCAATCGGAAGTGGCTGTTTGTGTCTTGATAGTTCAAATTGATGGGTGGAGGATTACCTTTTACTCTACTTTTGAATTCATATTTGATTTTCTCTATACTAATTTCCTATGTATAAAACGTCAACAATTTTTTTTGAAAAGTCAATCGGGCGTACAGTTGGCGTAAAACAATAACTTTTGATTGTGTTTACTTACTTTTCCTTGGTTTGGAAAAATTCGTAACTCTTTGTGAAGAATATGATTAAGGATAAATAAGAGTAAGGAGAATTGTCCAAATCCGTCCGCTACCAGCCTCAGTTCAAACAATAAGGGACTTATGAGACAGCCCCTTTGTTATTAGATCGGTCAGATATGTTGTCGGATACCACCTTTAGAAAAGTCGAATGATTAATTCAAAGACCTGAATTTATTGGGTGTGTACCCCGTTTCGTTCTTAAACAAACGGCTAAAGTGCTGGGGATATTTAAACCCGAGCTCATAAGCAACCTGTGAGATGCTCTTATCCGGATCGAGGATTAGTTCTTTGGCCTGACTGATCAGCTTGAATTGTATATGTTCCTGTGCTGATTTCCCGGTTTCCTTTTTCATCAAATCGCCAAGGTAATTGGGTGACAAATGAAGTTCTTCTGCAAAATATGCCACCGAGGGCAGACCAATCTTATGGGGTTTGTCGGATGAAATATAGCTAATTAAGAGCTCTTCAAATTTTCCTAATATGCCTTGATTGGCATTATCCCTGGTAAGGAACTGGCGGTCGTAAAACCGGTCGCAGTAATCCAACAACAGCTCAATATTGGAGGCTATGAGTTTCTTGCTATGTTTGTCTACGGCGTGCTCCAGTTCATAGCTGATCTTTGACAAACAATCCATAATGATCTGGCGTTCACGTTCCGACACATGCAACGCTTCGTTCACATTGTAGCTAAAAAACGAATAGTCGTTTATATGCCCACCCAGAGGCGTTCCCATGATAAGATCCTGGTGGAATATCACTCCATGACCTTTGGGTTGATACAATTCTACCCTGGGTTCCATATTGAGAATCTGCCCCGGAGCGAGAAATATCAACGAACCTTCCTGGTAGTCGTAGGTGTTTTTCCCATACCGGAGGTCTCCACACATTACATCCTTCAACAGAACCAGGTAAATTCCAAAATAGGTCCGTTGCAATCGCCTGGGATCAGCCTTTGAGAAATCGATGACACTTACAAGGGGGTGTAAAGTTTCATGATTGTTAAAGGCATTGTATTCGCTTACGGTCTCGAATCTGTTCATACTTTTCGTGTCCTTTACAATAGTATTACAAAGCAAATGTAAGCATTCGAGTTAATGCTGAATGATTGGATCAGACATTTCAGTAATAATGGTAATCAATTCCGTAATTTGTATACAAATTACTAAATGGCAAGCACATACATTTGTAGTGTCAATATTTACATGCAATGAGACATAAAACTTTTGAGAAAAAAAAACTGAGGCCAGCCACACTCATTATCCTGGCAGTAATCAATCTGACTTCTTGTACTCAGCAACAGGAAAATCTTATAATTATTCAGGAGCAGGGCAGCTTTGCAGTAGGTGGATCGGTCCATACCAATCCGGGAACATTTGATGCCATCCAACGCACGGCGGAGGGGCAGACTTTTCATGGGGACCATGCCTACGTTTTCTACCAGGTTCCGGTGAAGGCCCGTAATTACCCCCTGGTAATGTGGCATGGCTACGGTCAGTTTTCAAAAACCTGGGAAAGCACACCAGACGGAAGGGAAGGATTTCAAACCCTTTTCCTGCGAAAGCGCTACCCTGTTTACCTTATCGATCAACCCCGTAGGGGGAATGCGGGACGCAGCATGGCTGCGGCTTCAATCAATCCCACTCCTGACGAACAGTTCTGGTTCAACGTGTTCCGGGTGGGTGTATGGCCCGATTACTTCCCCGGTGTTCAGTTCTCCAAAGACCCGGAGGCCCTCAATCAATACTTCCGCCAGATGGTGCCTGATATTGGCCCCATAGACATAGCTGTCAATGTGGAGGCAGTTTCAGCACTTTTTGATCAGATCGGGTCTGGAATATTGGTGACGCATTCGCATTCCGGTGGAATGGGCTGGCTGACCGCTGTGAAGAATCCTGATATCAAAGCCATAGTGTCTTATGAGCCGGGAAGCGGTTTTATTTTCCCTGAAGGAGAAGTCCCCGGTCCTATCGAAAACTCTGCAGGCCCTTTGCAGACAATGGGCGTACCCAGGGAAGACTTTCTGAAGCTTACAAAGATTCCCATCATCATTTATTATGGTGACAATATCCCGGTTGATCCGGATCCGAATCCGGGAACGGATGGATGGCGTGCCCGGCTTCAGATGGCTAAGTTATGGAGGGATGCAGTGAATGAACACGGGGGTGATGTAACAGTGATACATCTGCCGGAAATAGGGATTACAGGCAACACCCATTTCCCCTTTTCGGATTTAAACAACGTGGAAATCGCCAGGCTGATGTATGATTGGTTGAAGGAAAAAGGCCTGGACAAATGAGCCGGAAATAGACTGAGGGGAAATTTTTATTGGATATGAAAGGAAAAATCGGAAAACACTTGTTGGCAACCATGATAGCATCAGTAAACATTGTTTCATCAGGTCAGAACAGTATGGATAATCCCTTTGGCCTGGTATATGGGGGTGCCATTACAGAAAATGTTTCAGGTGAAGTGAATATTCATCCGGTAAGCTATCAACTGAATGGCATTGATATCGCTGCCAATGTGTATACACCCGCTAACTATGATCCGGGGAAGAAATATCCGGCAGTAGTGGTGGCACACCCCAACGGTGGTATCAAGGAGCAGGTTGCCGGATTATATGCACAGCACCTGGCTGAATCGGGGTACATCACGATTGCTGCCGATGTGTCATACCAGGGTGCAAGTGGCGGAGAACCCCGTAATGTGGATAAGCCGGCCAATCGAATTGATGACATTCGAGGTATGGCAGATTTTATCACACAATATGATGGCGTAAATGCCTATCGTCTGGGCGTATTTGGTATCTGTGGCGGTGGTGGTTATTCGCTGGTAGCCGCCCAAACCGACAAGCGCTTCAAGGCTGTGGCTACCCTGAGCATGTTTAATTCCGGGGTCGTTCGACGTAATGGATTCATGAACTCGCAGGTCTCCACCATTCAGGACCGTTTAAAGCAGGCATCTGAAGCCCGCGCCCAGGAAGCGGCAGGCGGGGAGGTGCTTTATGCGGCCGATATTGAATGGACCGATGAAATGGCAGACAATCTACCTTTTGATCTGTATCGGGAAGGACATTATTATTACCACAGGACCCACGCACATCCCAATTCCACATTCCGCTACACCATGAGTAGTCTGCTCGATCTTATGGCATTTGACGCAGCCGCCTATATGTATTTGATTGATCAGCCCCTGTTGATGATGGCGGGAAGTAAAGCTGACACGTATTACATGACAGACAGTGCATTCAAGCTTGCCACAGGAACAAAAGAGAAGGAAATATATTTAATTGAAGGTGCTACTCACATACAAACCTATTACGTCCCTGAATATGTTGCTCAGGCGATGACAAAACTCAACGAATTCTTTGGTAAACACCTGGATTGATAGCCAAGACTAAATATATGCATATGAGAACAATAGTAACAGGACTGGTCATAATAATGGCAATCACATTACATGCGCAGCAAACGCCGACCATTAATACTGCCTCTGGTACCCTACGCGGCGTGACTGAAGGTGATGTCTCAATCTTTATGGGGATTCCCTATGCTGCACCACCGGTGGGAGAATTGCGCTGGCGACCGCCACAACCAGTTGCCACATGGGAAGGTGTACGTGATGCAAGTGAATTTGGCCCGAATTGTGCGCAGGCCGGTTGGGGTGCCGCTCCGGGAACAATTTCCGAGGGCTCCTCGGAAGATTGCCTGTCCCTTAATTTGTGGACACCTGCCGAAATTAAGCCTGGAGCTAAATTACCAGTGATGGTGTGGATCCATGGAGGTGCCTTTGTTGGGGGCAGCGGTTCCGGTTCTTCTGGAAACGAATTTGCCAGGCAGGGAGTCATCCTGATGACTTTCAATTATCGTCTGGGACGCCTCGGTCATTTTGCATTCCCTGCCCTGAGTGAGGAGCATCCGGAAGAACCCAAGGGCAGTTATGCATTCATGGACCAGATTGCGGCACTCAAGTGGATACAACAGAATATTGCCGCCTTCGGGGGCGATCCGGACAACGTGACCATTTTCGGTTTCTCAGCCGGCGGGGTATCAGTTCACTCACTTCTGACCATACCAGCTGCAAAAGGCCTTTTCCATAAAGCAATCAGTCATTCCGGCGGCGGTAGAGACGGAGTTCTTACTGGCAGGCCTATAAATAGGGAATATGCTGATCCGCTTTACCCGGTGTCCGCAGAAACTATCGGGATAAACTTTGCCCGCAAACATGGGATAGAAGGTACGGATGCAGCTGCCCTTGCTAAGCTACGGGCCCTGAGCGTAGAGGAGATTGTAGACGGAGGTCAGGAATCTGATGGTCAGGGAGGTCCACGTACCTATTCAGGCCCGATTCTCGATGGTAAACTCGTTGTAGAAACGGCTGAAAGCGCATACAAGGCTGGCAATCAGGTAAAAATTCCGCTGATGATCGGGAACTGCAGTGCGGAAATAGGAGGAGCCTTTGTTAGTACCAGCACTTCAAAGGAAGAACTTTTTTTACAGTTCGGGGAACTGGAGGGTGAGGCTTTAGCTGCCTATGATCCTAATGGTAATAAAGAATTCGCCGAGGTAATCACAAAGTTTAACACAGATTGGGTGTGGGGTGAGCCGGCCCGGATGACAGCAAGAGCTTTCGTAGCCAATGGAGAACCTGCGTATATCTTCCAATTCGGTTTCGTCCCTGCCCCAATGCGGGAAAGGGCGCGTTATGGTGCCGGACACGGGTCCGATGTAGGATACGTATTCGGCAATATTAGGAACCGCGATGGATCTCCTGTGGAACCGGAGGCAAAAGAGCTTGCTAAGATCATGAATACATATTGGGCGAATTTTGCCAAAACCGGAAATCCCAATGGAGAGGGTCTGCCGCACTGGCCTCTTTACAGTACGCAGAAAGAAGAAATCCTCGATGTTCAGCCCGATGGCAATCCAGTCGGTAAGTCCGATCCGAGAAAGGCAAGACTGGATGTAATTGAAAAGGCATTTAAGTCCCGGGATCGTATCCAATCACGTGGTGGCATTTAAGAAACAAGGTTCTTTCCACTCTGATCACACATCTGCTATGAAGAAAACAGTAAATCATACACTCCTCTCATTTGCCATAATATGTTGCTTTTTCGGAAGCACTTGTGCGCAAAGCACGGCAGATTCTCATAAAAGCCTGTCTGTAAAACAACGAAGTATGATCCCCATTGCGGCATACACGGCTAAGGGAGATCTTGAGCAGTTAAAATCCGCCTTGAACCAGGGTCTGGATGCCGGACTGAGCATCAGTGAAATAAAAGAAGCCACTGTACATCTCTACGCTTACTGCGGGTTTCCGCGAAGTATCCGGGGCATGCAGACTTTCATGGAAGTGCTGGATGAACGGAAAGCCAGGGGTATCAAGGATAATCCAGGAGTTGATGCATCACCCGTAGAGAATGAGCGCAGCAGATATGAGCGGGGCAAGAAGAATCTGGAAACTCTGATCGGCAGGCCTCTGACCGGAACGCAAAGAGGGTATGCCGCTTTCGCCCCTGTGATAGAGATATTTCTTAAGGAGCACCTGTTTGCTGATCTTTTCGAGCGGGATGTGCTCACCTTTGCCGAAAGAGAGCTGGTAACCATATCCGTTCTCAGCAGCATTGGAGGTGTTGAACCCATGCTTCGTTCCCACTTAAACATTTGCCTGAATCTGGGCTTCACTCCCGAACAACTGAATGAATATACAGGCGTAATAAAATCCACCATCGGCAGAAAGGAAGCCAAGGCTGCGAAGGCAGTATTAGGCGAACTCCTCGAAAACAAGCCATACTGATATCATCAGCTCAATCTAAATGAAGCAATCATGAAACACAGTATTCCTTTTTGTCTGGCATTTCTGGTGATCCTGACTGCCGGATGCAGTATGCAGAAGAAGGCAAATGAAGACATCAGGCACATCGATCCCGTTTTCCCAAAGGGTGAAATTTTGAGCAGTGACAACTTTACAGGAACGGTTTGGTTGTACTTGATGGGAGCCGAAGACAGCACTTTGTACGCCATCAGCCTGAACATAGATAAAGGTGGTGCTGTATGGATTGGACCAGTGACAGATGAAGAGTACGAAGATTTGTAGTAATAAAGGGATACCCCAGTTTAAACCTTTGTAAACCAGCAACGTCTAACCAATATGCCTTCAAAATAACTAAACACTATTTTATGAAAATCCGAATGTTTTTATCATTTGCCTTCCTGCTGATCTTATTCGATAATCCTGTGAATGCCCAAGACTGGCCACAGTTTCTTGGCCCTGACAGAAACAGCACATCACCTCAGAAGAATTTACTCCGTTCCTGGCCGGAAAGCGGTCCGGAGGTTGTCTGGACCGTGGAGGTTGGCCTGGGTAATGGTGGCCCGGTTGTCAGAGACGGAAAGGTCTATTTTCTGGACAGGGAAGATGCAGTCGGAGACGAGATGAGGTGTTTTGACCTGAACACAGGCGAGGAATACTGGAATTTTGGATATGACGCTCCGGGAACGGTGAGGTTTCCAGGCACCCGAAGCGTTCCGGCAATAGACGGGAATTATGTTTATTCCTGTGGTCACAACGGGGACCTGTACTGCATCGACATTCATTCACACAAACCCGTTTGGAACAGGAATATCTGGACAGATTTCGGAGGAGGGGAAATTCCGAGATGGGCCATAGCACAGTGTCCCCTTGTTTTTGATAACCTGGTCATTCTGGCTTCGCAGGCACCTGATGCCGGTGTGGTGGCTTATGACAAGAATAGCGGTGATCTTGAATGGGCCACTCCGTCCCTGGGCCGCGAGGGATATGTGAGTCCGGCCATTGTAAAAGTGGGAGATAAGGATCATGTGGTGATGATCACAGCCTCAAGCGGCCGTGGCGCAGAGCAGACGGGCGGCAAAGTAGTGGGAATCGATCCGCAAAACGGGAAAATCCTATGGGAATATAGCAACTGGCAGTGTATCATCCCTGTGCCAAGTGCTTTTGATGCCGGAGAAGGGAAGGTGTTGATTACAGGAGGATACGAGGCAGGTGCTGCAATGATCAGGGTGGAAAAACAATCAGGTGACAATTACCATGTGGCTGAACTATACAAGAACGTAGATTTCGGGGCTCATACCCTGCCTCCTCTTTTACACAATGGATATTTCTATGCTCAATACTCAACCAATAGCAGAAGGGACGGGCTGGTATGTATGAGTATGGAAGGGGAACTCATATGGAAAACGGGACGTGATCCCGGGTTCAATAAAGGCAGTATGATCCTTGCTGATGGATTGATCCTGGCCACTGACGGAGAAAAAACTCTGTACCTGATAGAGCCGGATCCGGTCGGATTCAAACCACTGGCGTCCGCTGATGTGCTTGAAATTGTAGCCGTAGCAGAACCCCGCTACGGGAATCAGAACTGGGCCCCCATCGCACTGGCTGACGGTAAACTCCTGATCCGCGATCAGAGCCAGATTGTTTGTGTGGAAGTTGCCGAATGATTTAACCAGGAAATGCTGACTTAACTCAAATATCACAATGGAAACCTTGGTAAAAGACAATGCAGGTTATTTCTTATCGTATTGCTGATTTGTTCAACAAATGCATATACACAGGATTGGCCACAGTTTCTTGGCCCTGACAGAAACAGCACATCACCTCAGAAGAATCATGTGGAAAACGAAAAGAGACCCGGATTTCAATAAGGGTAGCATGATCTATGCAGATGATCTGATCCTGGCGAAGACCGGATTGCATCGATAGAGTGGTTCCAGGCATCTAAGGGCTTTTCAATCAACTCCCCGTGTTTGTACAGAAGCTCCATTTCCAGGAGAATGGTATGCAGGACTGGTATCGACCGGAAGACAGGGGAAGATGTTGATACATTTCTTACACGGTTCAACAAAGCTTTCAATCCTTTATCCAGGAAGATCATTAAATAAGGCATTTCAGGTATTTCGAGACCGTGTAGAACAGCTTCTTGGAAGGCTCGGATACTCTAAACTCGTATTCCAATCAGTATGTAAGCGTTAGGCCTACTCCATGAGTGGCCAAGCCGAAATCAATAGAATCTAATTTCAGCGCATTGATTTGGCATACTAATATAGTCAACCCTACTAATAATAGAAGTTTTTTCATGATTGCTGGGATTACAATGCTGCAAGTTACAATCTAAATAAATAGCAATCAAGTACTTAGTTAAACCTGAAAAACTCATTGGTTTTGCCGTCTCCAGATCTTAATATTC
>CAZCQL010000070.1:0-24477 GCA_964500835.1 uncultured Bacteroides sp. | reverse complement strand
ATTCACAATCATCTCCCTATGTATGATTTGGCAACCATATGAGAGGTTCACTGGCAAATAAAACTACGGAATTTGCAGGAGAATCTAAAAGAAAAGTTGAAATATGGGGGAAAGGAGTGTTGTAGTTCGAAATTATCTAATGTTATTGTTAAATTGCGTAAGAATATCACTCACAGGAAAGGCATTATTCTGACTGATTATAAAAATAAATTTTAAAAAACTCCATCATGCAAAAAGATTCTCGACGCACATTTATTAAGAAAACACTGATTGGAACCACTGGCATTGCTGTTATGCCTCTCTTGCAGAGTTTTAAAGTAGGTGCAAACGATACCCTGAGAATAGGGATGATCGGATTAGGACAACAAGCAATGAACCTGATGCGGGGGTTTGCCAGGATTCCCGGGATTCAAATTGTTGCCGGTGCGGATGTCTATGGCATCAAACGCGCACGTTTTCTAAAACGAATGAAAGACTTTTATCAGGAGAAGAAGGAATCTGTTGATGTCAAAATCTATAAGAATTACCAGGAAATAATTGACAGACAAGACATTGACGCTGTTGTGATTGCGACTCCCGATCACTGGCATACACTCATAGCCATAGCGGCATGCGAATCCGGAAAGGATATCTACCTGGAGAAGCCGATCACGTTTACATTGAAAGAGAGCCTGGCTTTGGTTAAAGCTGTCCGAAAAAATAATGTAATCCTTGCCGTGGGTAGCCAGCAAAGATCAGATCCAAATTTCCAGCATGCCGTAAAAATGGCTCAGACCGAGGCAATTGGAAAATTGGAGTATGTCAATGCCTATGCGGGTCGCGCACCTCAGCACTATAATTTACCTGAGGAACCGATTCCCGCAGATCTGGATTGGGATCAATGGCTGGGTCCAAACCCTTATGTGCATTACAATTCCAGATTGAACCCGCCCATTTCCATTGATCCCCCGGTCAATGAAAATTATTGGGCCGAATGGCGATATTTCAAAGAAACCGGAGGTGGATTTACTACAGATTGGGGGGCTCATAATTTTGATATCGGACAATGGGGATTAGGGAAGAACAATAGTGGCCCTGTAAAAATCATTCCTGCCGGCTACATTGAGACAGAACATTTAACCTTCCTCTATGACAACGGTGTATATATGTCTAATAAGCCCTGGGATGAAAAGAAGACCCGCGGAATTAAATTCTGGGGGAGTGATGGCTGGATCGAAGTTTCCAGGGGAAGGTATGCAGCTTCGGATGACTCGCTATTACCTAAAGGATATGATGACAAAAATAAAGGTCTGCGATACGAATCGGGCACTTCACACCTGGTTAATTTTGTTGAATCGGTTCGCTCCAGAAAAGAGCCTGCCGCCAATGTGGAAACAGGACAGCGAACTGTTGCCACATGTCTTTTAGGAAATATAGCCACTGAATTGAAAAGGCCGGTGAGCTGGGATCCTGAAAAACAATACTTTGTGAATGATCCGGAAGCTGAAACGTATTTTCACAGGGAATACAGGATAGGTTATAAGCTGTAAATCAATAGGCCCGACGGAATTCCCACCGGTTATTGATGAAGCCCATTCAATCCATCTTATTTCTGGATCTCCTGCTGATTATGGTATTCACCGGTTGTCAATCAAACTCAGTGAAGGATATTGACGGGAATAGGTATAAAACCGTAAAAATTGGAACACAGACCTGGCTATCCGGGAATTTAAAAACCACCAGGTACAACGATGGCACCGGTATACCTGAGGTTAAAAAGTACGGTGACTGGGAAACTTTGTCAACTCCGGCTTATTGCTGGTATAACAATGATTCTGCCCACAAAGAAGATTATGGTGCTTTGTATAATTGGTTTGCGGTAAATACTGATAAAATATGCCCCAAAGGCTGGCATGTTCCCACCGATAAAGAATGGAAAGAACTTCGCGCCACTCTGGGAGACAACGGAAATGCCGGAAGCGCACTTAAGGAATCCGGCACAGCCCATTGGAGGGGCCCCAATACAGGTGCTACTAATGCAAGTGGATTTTCAGCTCTTCCGGGTGGTTATCGTGACTTAAACGGTCCGTTTAACCTTCTTAGAGCAGATGGTTATTGGTGGAGTTCAACCGAGAGCACCTGGTGGAGTTCCCCGGGAAAAACTCCCTCAATTTCCTTTTACAGAAATTTGCGGTATGATGACCGCGATATATACAGAAATGCGGGCGATAAAAAATTTGGATTTTGCGTGCGGTGTGTATTGGATCAGGAGAAATAACAAGGAATATTCTCGAATAGAGCTCTACTTCCTTTTCTGAGCTTTACACTCAGAGCTGAAATCCCATCGGTATAAAGCACACACTATAAGGAAAATAGGGGCTTGCGGACCACTTCATTGATTCATTCTAATTAAATTTTTCGATTTGAATTAGTCACATAATGTTCAAAAAAACCTTACTATTGTATAGAATATATGCGATTCCTGAACCTTAACACTAAGGTTGAACTTAATTTTTGTACTTTCATAAGTTTGAAAAGACCAACTGTTATTCATTACTAACCAAAAACTACTTTAATTATGCGTAATTCTTCTTTGTGGAAAAGCGGCATATTGTCTCTTCTCCTCTTTGGCTTTGCGGTGAGCGGATCGTTTGCTCAGCAAAGGACGGTTACAGGTACGGTAACTTCTGAAGATCAGGGAGCTCTGCCTGGAGTAAATATTGTGATCCAGGGAACTACCCAGGGAGCTGTAACCGATGCATCAGGTAACTACAGCATTTCTGTACCAGGCTCAGACGCAGTTCTGGTATTCTCTTTTATTGGTTACTCTACCCAGGCAGTTCCTGTCGGTAGCCAGACCAATGTTAGCGTGACACTTGAAGCTGATGTAACCTCCCTGGATGAGATTGTGGTTACAGCTTATGCCACCCAGCGCAAGAAAGACCTCACCGGGTCGGTCGGGGTGGTGAATTCTGACGAACTGATTCAGATGCCGCAGGGTAACATTACCCAGCAGATGCAGGGCCGTGTGGCAGGTGTGAATGTTCAGGCGGACTCCAGGCCGGGCCAGGGTGCCAAAGTCAGAATCAGGGGATATGGTTCCTTCCAGAACAACAATCCATTGTATATTGTGGATGGTGTACCAACTTCTGATGTCAATTCTCTCAATCCTGAAGATGTGGAATCCATGTCTGTTTTGAAAGATGCGGGTGCTGCCTCTATCTACGGATCCAGGGCATCCAACGGGGTTATCGTGGTGACCACTAAAAAAGGGAGTACGGGCATGCAGGTGAATTACAACATGTATGCCGGCACACAGAATCCTGGTTCAGGTCCCGATAACATGCTAAATACACAGGAGTATGCTGATCTGCAATGGCTTGTATATGCCAACGACGGAACAGTGGAGGATCATCCCATCTACGGGCCTTCAAGCGGAACTCCTACCCTGCCGTCCTGGGCAGCTGACACAAGATGGTGGGATGAAGTAACCCAGACTGCCCCTATCATGAACCATGACCTGTCCCTTTCGGGTGGAACTCAGACATCCAAGTATTACGCAAGTATCGGATACTTCGATCAGGAGGGTACAACCCTGGAAAGCTGGGCAAAACGAGTCAGTGCCAGGTTCAATTCTGAATTTAAGATCAAAGACAGGGTTACGCTTGGGGAAAATATCAATATCGTTCATTTCTCCGACAATGGTATTCAAAACCAGGCGGAACAAACTGCGGTAACAGGAGGAATTTACCGCGCGCAACCCATTGTCCCGGTCATCTGGGATGACGGTACATTCGTGGGGCTTTCCCATACATTTGAAAATGGTGACTGGGGTAGCACCGGTATTGCACCCCGATTGGGCAATGGAAGCAACTATGTGGCTGCACGGACAAGGAATGCGGATGACAAATACCAGAACCTGAGAATCCTGGGCAACGTGTTCGCCGATGTGATGCTTGTGGATGGCCTGAATTTCAGAACTTCCATAGGCGGATCGATGAACAACTGGTACGGAACAAACTGGACCGGAACCACTTACGAAGACTCGGAAAACACTGCCACTGCCACCTACCAGGAATACGCAGGGATCGGTGGAGAGTGGACCTGGACCAACACGCTGACCCTGAACAAAAACTTTGGCAGTCACAATGTGCTGGCTGTTGCAGGTTATGAAGCAAATAAATTGGGACTGGGCCGCAACGTGAATGCCACCGGTGCCGGATACTTCTCGGAGGCATTTGCTTACAGAACAGTTGGAACGGCGGCCTCTTTAAATGGAGCAGGTTCCGGATTCAATACACCGAGAACACTGGTTTCCCAATTTTTGCGGGCTGACTATAATTTCCAGAATAAATATTATCTGAGTGGAACCGTACGCAGAGATGGTTCTTCGGTATTTGGCGCGGATACACGCTACGGTGTATTTCCTTCCGTCTCGGCAGGCTGGAGAATCAGTGAAGAATCATTTCTTGCTGGTTCCGGCTTTGTTTCCGATCTGAAGATCAGGGGTGGATACGGTACCATGGGGAACCAGCTGGCTGTATCGACTTCCAACCAATTCTTTCTTTACGGAGGCTCACCAGGCCAGTCTTTTTATGACATCAATGGCACGACCAACTCTTCGATGCAGGGTTTCCGTCCCACAAGGATTGGGAACGCTGATGCCAAGTGGGAGACAAACGTCACATCCAACGTAGGTTTTGACGCTGTCCTGCTTGACCGCAAGATAGAGCTGGTTTTTGACTGGTACCTGAAGAAAAACGTGGATCTGCTCTTTAACCCCGAATTACCGGGAACCACTGGTGTTGCCAGCGCTCCTTATGTAAATGTGGGGGAGATGAAGAATACCGGGATTGACCTTCAGCTGATTTATCACCAGGTTTCAGGTGATTTCAGTTTTGAGGCCAATGCAACCTTCACCACCGTCAATAACGAGATTGTCAAGATTGCAGAAGGCTACGAGTATTTTGATGCCACCCAGGCTGGCGGCAACAGGATCGGATCATTTACCAGGAACCAGATCGGACACTCCCTGGGAGAATTTTACGGATACAATGTGTTGGGCCTTTTCCAGAGCCAGGCAGAAGTAGATGGTGCAGCAGTGCAGGATGGAGCTGAGGCCGGATTCTTCCAGTACGAGGATGCCGACAACAGCGGCACCATTGACCAGGATGACCGGGTATTTTTTGGAAATCCGAATCCTGATTTCACCTATGGCCTGAACCTGGTATTTGGATATAAAGGATTGGATGTGACCGCCTTCTTTTACGGATCGCAGGGGAATGACATCTTCAACTACAACAGGTGGTGGCTCGATTTCTGGCCCTCATTCCAGGGACAGAAGAGTACCGATTTGCTGTATGAGAGTTGGACCCCATCCAATACGGGCGCAGTCACTCCTAAAGCTTCCAATAAGTCGAACTTCTCTACCAACACCGTTTCGAGTAGTTATTACATAGAGGACGGCTCATTCTTGCGACTGAAGAACCTTCAGATTGGTTATACGTTCGACAGATCGACCCTTGGAAATATCTTCGCCAATGCGCGAATTTATGTCCAGGCCACGAATCTGTTGACAATTACCAAGTATACCGGTCTTGATCCTGAACTCTATCACAGAACTGAGACGGCTTTTGGAGTTGACCAGGGTAGCCTTCCGGCCACAAAGCAATTTATTGTGGGTGTAAACCTGGCATTCTAATTTAATAAGAGAAATAAATTTCATTAGAGATATGAAAAAGACTAAATATTTATCAGTAACAGCGGTCATTACAGGACTCATACTGCTTAACAGCTGTAATGAAAGCTTTTTGGAGATCACTCCAAATGGTTCATTAGATGAATCAGTACTTGCAACCTATGTGGGAGTGGATGCACTTCTCATTGGCGCCTATTCATTAATAGACGGCATTTCCAGTAATTTTGGATGGGAAGCTGCCGCTTCGGGATGGGTTTATGGGAGCATCCGGGGAATGGAGGCCAACAAGGGCACAGACTCGGGCGACCAGCCGGATATCAACCCTCTTCAAACCTATTCCGAAACAGCCACCAATCCATATTTGAATATTAAATGGCGGGCTACCTATGAAGGAATTTCACGTTGTAATTCCACAATTTCAACGGCTGCAGCAGCATTGGATGCCGGAGCCATTACACAGGCCGAGCATGATTCGTTTGTGGCTCAGGCTAGAACCCTTCGGGGTGTTTATCATTTCTGGGCTTGGAAATTATGGGCCGACAGAGGTTCTAACACCTTCGTTCCATATGTGGATGAAAATACGGACCAGTCGGTCTTAACAAATACGGAGGACATCAGGGCCAGAATTATAGAGGACCTTACTCAAGGGACTACCCTTCCTCTGAATATGGTTCAGGTCGGACGTTTTAATAAGACAGTTTCCCAGGTATTCCTGGCCAAGGCTCTCATGCAGATGATGGGTGATTATTCCGGTGCATTAACTCTTCTGACCGACGCAGCGGCCAATGGCAAGAATCCTACTGGTGGTGACATCGGTCTGGAACCTCATTATGGTGATGTGTTTGATGCTGCCAACAGAAACGGAATGGAGGCGGTCTATACCGTCCAGTATTCTGTAAATGACAATTCCGGTGGGCGCAACGGGGGATGGGGCGAAGTCCTGAACTTCCCCTATAAGTCGGGCTTATCACCTGGTGGTTGCTGTGGTTTCTTTAACCCTACCCAGGACTTTGTAAATTCATTCCGTACGGATGGCAGTGGATTGCCTTTTCTTGATAATTCCTACAATGATGAGAAGGTAACCAATGACCAGGGTGTGGATATTGCTGCTGCTTATACAGAATATGCCGGACAGCTCGATCCCCGCCTTGACTGGTCCGCCGGACGCAGGGGGATCCCTTACTGGGACTGGGGCCCACATACCGGACAGGACTGGATTCGCGACCAATCCTATTCAGGACCTTACAGCCCGAAGAAGCAGGTCTATAAAAAGTCGCAGGAAGGGACACTTACCGAAGTTGGTAACTGGACGTCCGGGTATACTGCCAACGGGTACCGCATGATTCGCTATGCCGATGTGCTGTTGCTTAAAGCCGAATGTGAAGCCATGACGGGTGCCGATGACCTGGGTCTTGGTGAAGTAAATGCCATTCGTACAAGGGCTGCCGATCCAGCAGGTTTTGTCATGGAAGACGACGGGGTAACTCCTGCTGCAAATTATGTGATAGGCACCTATGCCTCGTTTGCCGATGCGGCTGCTGCCATGACTGCCATCAAGTTTGAAAGAAAACTCGAACTTGGACAGGAAGGTCACAGGTATTATGACCTGCAGAGATGGGGTGACGTTCAGTCAGAACTTACCCGGATACTTGCCTATGAGAAAACAATGGAGTGGGGTTCTACTCTTTACGGTTCCGCCTCTGTTGGTCCGGAAGATGTAAACTTCCCTATCCCTCAGCGTCAGCTTGATATTACCAATGGCAACCTGGTTCAGAACAGGTAAAAACCATTTAATATGATTTAAAATGGGCTTCTACTTGTTAGGGGCCCATTTTTTTTCTCTTGTATCTTTGAGCTCTCATCCTGTTATAGCAAACTGCTGACATGAAGAACTATTTGCCCCTGCTTCTCTCATTTACCTTATTCTCCTGTTCGGAAAAAACGCGGTTCGAACTCTTGGATTCAGAACTTACGGGGGTAACCTTCTCAAATAAAGTCCTCGAAACGGATAGTCTGAACGTGATAAACTTTGAATACATTTACAATGGTGCGGGTGTGGGGATTGTTGATCTCAATAATGATGGAATGCAGGATATTGCATTTACCGGTAACCAGGAAGCACCTGCAATATACCTGAATATTGGTGATTTTAGGTTCTCAGATATTTCCTCAAGGTTTGAGGGCCTGGATGGTGGACAATGGTACAGCGGTGTAACGTTTGTGGATATCGACAACAATGGATGGATGGACCTCTATTTTACATGTACTGCCTACAACGATTCTGTAAAACGGCGAAACAGGTTCTACCTCAACCAGGGTATTCAGAAAGATGGCCAGTTGAGTTTCACAGAGATGGCCGAATCATTTGGTATCGCAGATGACAGTTATTCGGTTCATGCTGCCTTTTTTGATTACGACAGGGACGGGGACCTGGACCTCTACCTGCTCAATAATTATGTGAATGAACGATTATCAGCCAGCTATAGACCCAAGATTATAGATGGAAGTGCCGCAAGCAACGACAACCTGTATAGAAATAATGGGGACGGTACTTTTAGTGATGTGACCATCGAATCCGGAATAATCATCGAAGGGTTCGGGCTGGGGGTGGCTTTAGGGGATGTAAATAAAGATGGATTCACTGACATATACGTGTCCAACGATTACGTCTCAAACGATTTGCTGTACATCAATCAGGGAGATGGCACCTTTCAAAATAAGATTGATGCGTACCTCTCCTACCAGTCAAAATCTTCCATGGGCAATGACATGGCTGACATCAATAATGATGGAAATCCAGATATATTCACCCTCGATATGTTACCCGAGTATTACTACAAGAAGAAGCAAACTATCAATGGATTTGGCTATATCTATTATGTCAATGATAAAAAATACGGGTATGAACATCAGTACCTGAGAAATATGCTTCACCTTCACAATGGATTTATCAAAGGCGAGATGGTGCCCTATAGCGAAATTGGGCAGATGATGGGCATCTACCAAACAGAATGGAGCTGGTCCCCTCTTTTCGCCGATTTCGATAATGACGGCGACAAAGATCTTGTCATCTCAAATGGGTATCCCCGGGACATGACAGATAAGGATTGGACAAAGTATAAGGCTGAGGTATTTGGTTCCCTAGCCAGTGCCAGGCACGTGATCAATATGTTGCCTGCAGTAAAGGCCCATAATTTTGCATTTGAAAATATGGGGGATAACTTCTTAGATAGATCCAGGGAATGGTTCAATGAGGTGCCGTCATACTCTTATGGAGCAGCATTTGCTGACCTTGATAATGACGGGGATCTCGATTATGTGGCCAATAATCTGAACGACGAAGCATTTATTTACAAGAACAATACGGTTGAGAAATTCAAGGGAAGCAGCAATTACATCAGGATTAAACTCACCGGGAAGGAAGGAAACACAAGTGCCTATGGAGCCAAGATAGAAATATGGATTGACGGGGATTATCAATATCAGGAGAATTTCGTATCAAGAGGGTATATCTCATCGATGGATCCCATTGTACATTTTGGTCTTTCGGAAAAGACATTTATAGATTCGATTAGAGTCACCTGGCCCGCAAGTGGTCAGATTTCGAGGGTTACTCATGTAGAAGCCAACCAACTTATTGAGATGGATGAATCTACATCTATTCCTTCCTGCCAATTCCCTCAAAATAAAACTAAACCCGGATTGCTTTTTACGAGGGCAGACAGCGTAATTTTATATGATCACCAACAGAATGATTTTATAGATTTTTATTATTCCCAGGGAATCATCCCTCATAAGTTTTCACAGATAGGGCCGTGCATACAAAAAGGTGATCTCAATGGAGATAATCTGGAAGATATTATTATTGGAGCAACAAACATACTGCCAACCAAGGTCTTTTTACGGGATGGCTTAACCTTCATAGAGACAGAAATTGAAGGTCTGACTGGCCATAAGGAATTTTCCGAATCAGGTTTTGCCATCATTGATGTAGATCAGGATGGGGATAATGATGTGATTGCGCTGGCAGGTGGCTATGAGAATCCGGAAGATGAGTATATACACTATCTCTATAAAAACAGTGGCAACTCTTTCACCAGTAGTGAACTTCCTACCTCCCCGTTTCCCGCATCAATTGTAGTACCATGTGATTTTGATCATGACGGAGATCCGGACCTTTTCATCGGTGCCCGCATTAAAATGAAGAAGTTCCCCTTTGCCAATGATTCCTGGATCCTTATAAATGACCAGGGGTCTTACAATGCGGAACATGCCATGAATTTTAACCTGGGAATGGTCACAGATGCTATCTGGAGCGACTACGACGGGGATGGCTGGGAAGACCTGCTTATCACAAGGGAGTGGAACTCTATGGCGATTTTGAGAAACAGCCACGGAGAGAGATTCTCGAGTAAGGAACTTCCGGAAATTGAATCCATGCATGGAATCTGGTATTCCATTGCAGCGGGAGACTTTGACCGGGATGGGGATTCCGATTATATCTTAGGGAACCTGGGGGAGAACCACCGATTTACTGTCAGTGATCAATATCCATTAAGAATCTATGCATTCGATCTGGATCTGAATGGTACGCTGGATCCTGTGTCGACCGGATATTGGAAAGATGCACATGATATGATGAAGGAATATCCTGTAAATTATCTCGATGAACTTGTAGGTCAGTCCACTACATTTTTGAAAATGTTTAAAGATTATAAAGCTTTCAGTACCAGGTCCGTTGATGAAATGTTTGACACTGCAACCATACACAGCGTGGATTACATTTTTCACACAAATACTACATCAAGCTATGTTCTTTGGAACAATGGGGGTACGTTTACGTGGGAGAGACTGCCTGATGCCGCTCAGGTATCGCCCATAAAAAAGACGATCGTACATGATTTTAATTCCGATGGGTACCCCGACGTTATCCTGGCTGGAAATGACCATACATATGATATAGCCACTGGGTATTATGATGCAAATAAAGGGCTGCTTCTTCTTAGCAAAGAAGGCAAACCCCTCTCCGATATATTGCCTCCATCCCGAAGTGGTTTGATGCTCCATGGCATGGTGGAATCATTACTCTATCTGAATGGCTCCGAGCCGCTTATCATTGCCGGATTAAACAGGAAGAAGGCTGAGGCATTCAGGGTTATTAATCCTCCTGAACACTAGCGGTTTTCTTCCCAAAGGCAGGATCAATCTTCAGGAAAGGGATCACCACAAAGGCGGGGATGGTGCAGATCATCACCCAGATAAAGAAATGCTGGTAACCTATCAACTCCTGAAGCCAGCCGCTTATCATCCCCGGTATCATCATGCCCAGTGCCATAAATCCGGTAGTAAGTGCAAAGTGAGCTGTTTTGTGTTTTCCTTCAGAAACGTAGAGCATGTAGAGCATGTATGCAGTAAACCCAAAACCATAGCCAAATTGTTCCACAGCCACCGAAGTTCCAATGATCCAAAGGGATGAGGGTAAGGTGTAAGATAGAAAAACGTACACCAGGTTGGGAAGGTTCATGGCTGCTGCCATCCACCAGAGCCAGTACTTCATTCCTTTTCGGGATGCAGCGATCCCTCCGAGAATTCCACCCAACGAAAGTGAAATAATTCCCACGGTCCCATAGATTAATCCCAGATCACCGGTAGTCAGTCCAAGTCCATCGGCCTCCCTGGAGTCCAGTAAAAATGGAGAGGCCAGTTTAACCAGTTGGGACTCTCCCAATCTGTATACTAATAAAAATGCCAGGATTACCCCGATGTTCTTTTTCCTGAAGAATTCCACAAAAGTGGAAATGAATTCTTTAAAGAAGGCGCCTTTCACATACGGGTCGGGTTGATCTTCGGAGGGCCTGGGAAGCACAAACCGATGGTATAAAAAGAAACCAACAAATACTGCGGCGATGACAGCAAATACCACAGACCATGCAAACCGAATATTTCCGCTTAATCCGGAAAAAGATGCCGAAGTAGCTTTATCCAGTTTGGGATCCAGTTGAAATATTGCGAATGCCGGCACATTCCAGTTCGTTTCATTGAAATCGTACCGGTAGCTTTTAACCAGTCCCACACTTTTATCCCCCTTATCATAACTAAAATTCATCACGATACTCTGCCCCGCACCCGGCTTCTTACTTAACTGGAACCAGGTAAATCCAACATTGCCAACCAGCTCATTTTTCAAGGGATCCGGAGTTCCTTTTTCTCCCGATGGATAGAATTCATGAGAAATATTCCATTTTTCCACCCTGGCCATCAGGGTATCGGCTATTGCACGAGAAATATTTCCTGTTCCAATCCGAACCTCTTTGCCCGAAAAAAAATACATCTCCCCCGTATCTGTCTGGCTCACCATTTCATCCGGAGAAAACCTCATTGGCAGATATCCCTCTCCAACTGCCACCTCCACTTCTATGGGGGGCAATCCCGTTTTCGATTCAAAATATCCAGCCAGTATAACCAGCAATCCCTGTCCCGTTAGCATGGCTATGCGATAAAATGTGCTGCGGATACCCACAAAAAAGGTCTGATCATGCCTTGAAAGGCCCAGCATATAAAAACCATCCGCGGCAATATCATGAGTGGCAGAGCTAAAAGCCAGCAGCCAGAAGAATGCAAGGGTCAATTGCAAAAAACGACCGGTGGGTATAGTAAATGCCACACCTGCAAGTCCGGCTCCAATGCAAAGCTGCATGACCAGGATCCAGATTCTCTTAGTCTTCAAAATATCGACCACAGGACCCCACAAAGGTTTTATCACCCACGGCAGGTAAAGCCAGCTGGTATAGAGTGCGATTTGGGCGTTGGGAATTCCCATTCGTTTATAAAAAATCACAGACAAGGTCATGACAAGGACATAGGGGATGCCTTCGGCGAAATAGAGTGAGGGGACCCACAACCATGGATTTATACCCTGTTTTCCCGGGCTTATGTTTCGATCAGCCTGGCTCATATCGTCTTTCTATGGTAGCATCTGTGAAATAGTGTGTAAGAATCTCTTCATGGACATAGCCTTTGCCGGCCATCACTGCGGCCCCGATCTGGCAGAGTCCTACCCCATGCCCCCACCCCGCTCCATGCAGGATAAACCCTTCCGGGACATTCGAATGGACCTGCATTTTTTCAATGACAATGGCTGCACTGTACAGGTGTGATTTACTCAACCAACGCCTGATCTCCAATTCTTTTCCAATGGTAAGTGTCTTCCTGGTTCCCACCACTTTAAGCCTGACCAGACGTCCTGATTCACCCCGTTCTGCAGGGATTAAATCGACAATATCTCCAAAGTCAATCCCGGATTTTTCCCGGATCAAGGCTGCTATTTCATCCTGAGCATAGGTTACTGTCCAGCGGTAAAAATCTTTTGAGGATTGGTCATAATCGTTTAATACCTGCCTCAGCAATGCTTCATCGGTGGTGTTGCAGAATGCTTCCGGTGCCCCTGTAATAAACTGAACAGCATTGAGTTCTATCTTTAAATCCGTCGTTTTTACCGGTTCTGATCCGGGATTATCACAAACCCGTTTCAGGTACGGATGGGAAACCGGTTCCCAGCAATATTCAAACTCCTCCGACACTCCTCCACAGCACTTGGAAAATCGCGCATCACATATATTCCCTTTGTATACGAGGACCTCACCCGCAGTCTCAGTGACAGCTTTCACAACCTCCGGATTAAGTACCCGGGTAGTGCCCTGGTAACGTTGACAGTGATCATCGGCGCACACGTGGAATTCTTCATGATCCTCCCTGTCGTACCATCGCATGTACTCATCTTCTGTTTGATGGATCAACTCATACGGACTCTCCTCCTCCAACAGGGTATCCTTCTTAAATATCTGTGCCAGCAACCAGCTGCGTGAGATTATTGCATGTGCTTTCAGGAGGGCCGGGGCGCTATCGCCCCGCATTTCTGAGGAGATAACGCTTGCCAGATAATCTTCTACGGAAATTAAATTTACCACTTGGATTCTCCCGCCGGAATGAACCAATTTTAATGCTCCCTGGAATTCCTGAACTTCCTTTTGTTCCCAATGAAAGCCGATCCCGATGACCACATCCTTAATGACAAAACGACTCGTCGATGACTCACCGGGTTTAAATGTGATTGATTTCCCGGCATGCATTGTCCTCCCTCCATGTAAAATCCCTATGGAACCATTTGACGGATATGCCTCCGCAAAACCCATCAAAGGTTGGTCCCCTCCCTGGCGAAAAAAACTTCCTTCAAAATAGAACCGGATCCTTTCGGCCTTTACAATGCCAACTTCAACTTCAGGTGCAGGCACATCAACCATTTGAATTCAATTTTGTATGCAAAGATTTTTTCAATCCGGCAAATTGAGGTGCCGACATGGTTACCTGGGAAAAAATATCTTCAATATCCAACCGGGTTATCTTATCAAAGTCCTTCTCAAGCGGAGTGATAAGCACACCCCCCATGTCAACAGCTGCCGGGCTCAACAAAATATTCCTGTCCCCCTGCTCAAAATATTGCCACGGGCGGTGCCTTTCTCTGGGGAATATCAGAACCTGCCACCCTTTCCTGTAGTAACAAAGCATATTAATCATGGGCTCTTCTCCTCTATGGAGTTCCTTGAGAAAAGTAATTATATGCAGAAATTGATCCGCTATGACATCCTTCCGGTTTGATTCCAACACCATAAAACGACGCAATCCATCCTCAATAGCTGTGACTGAGATTTCTGATGATCGAACGAGTGAAATCCCGTGCATTTGTTTGAGGAATTCCATGTCATTTTCAATGGGTAAAAACTGCCTGCTACCTGCCTGGAAATGCATGTGATCGGGTGCCGATGCACCACTTCCGGGCGCATTATAAAATAAAACCAGGTTATAAAGCGCTTTGCTCAGATCAAGAAATCGGGCAAACTCAGATTCAATTACCTGGGGGATATGATCCACCTTAGCGATGGTATAATGTTGTGTGAAAATAGGAAATGGATTGCATAAGATCTCATAATCCGTTTGGAACAAAATATTCCTTTCTTCGGGGGGACGATTCTCCCTGCAAAGAAAACAGTTGCGGTTCTCAATAGAAAGTTTGTCCACTTTTGCAGAGGTGGAGACAATCCGTTTGGGATTGTATTGCACATTTACTGAAAAACCTTCAAAGGTAAATCTCCTGATCTGAGCAGCTCCCAGTTTCTCCAAATTGGCTCCCAGTAAGGGCCAGCTTGATTTCTGATCCTCAAACAGAGCGTCGGCTTTCTCCTGGTCATTCATTACCGGTTGCTGTTCAATTTGATCCTGGCAGTCAACTCAAAAGTTCTCACCCGGTCTTTGTAAAGGTCGTTCTTGTTCTGAGCTTCTATGCTCAGAGAGGCATCGGAGTTCTCCTCCCAACGTCTGCAAAGGTAAAGAGGGTTGTAGATCCTTCCAATCCGGTAGTTCCTGCTTATGGCGAGGCCCACACTATAATCTTCTCCGTAGCTCACATTGGGAACGTTGATTCTTCTTAAGACGGGGGTGTAGAATGCCCTGGGCGCTCCAAGACCATTTATTCGCAAGGCGTTGTTCCTGCCATTCTCTTGAGTCCACTCCCTGTGGTCCACCACTCCGGGAGGAATTTCTTCTAACTTGAAATTGGTCATCCGGTAGGATCCTACCACCATGGCACATTTTTGTTCATAGAATGCCTGTATAATTTGTTCCAACGTATCAGGTGCGTTGTAAAGGTCATCGCTGTCCAATTGAATCGCAAACCTGCCGCAACGGGGATGATGAATGGCAGCGTTCCAGCATCCTCCAATCCCGAGGTCATGCCTGTCAGGAATCAGATGGATCAGGTTCGAATACCTGGCCGCAAGTAATTGTACCACCTCTGTGGTCCCGTCTGTGGAATGGTTATCAATGAGGATCAGGTTAAAATTAAAGCTTGTTTTTTGAGCCATGGCCGATTCTACTGCATCGGCGATAGTTTTTTTTCGATTGAGCACAGGGATGATCACCGTAGCTTCCATTTCAAAGCGATCCTCATCGAATCCTATCTCTGGAACTTCAGGGCCCAGGAACGCATTTATTTCTTTCAGATGGCTGGTCACCGCACGCTCCATCTCCACCTGAACTTCCCTGTTCTTCGGATCCACATAGGCAAACATTTTCTTGCTGGCCGATACTGCCTCTGACTGATGAACGGTATACAAGTATTCGGGGATGCGGAGGGGCAATGAACTCTGACTAATCTTTAACCTGAGCTGATAAAGCCCGGCATGCTCAAAAGATTCCCGGATTTCTGCCATACTCTCTATCAGCGAAGTGCTTTTGAACAACAGGAGAGGTCCAAATTCAAACTCATCCCTAAGACTTCCGACCTGGTAATCTATCAAGGGGTGCGCCTCGAGCTTTCCATCCAACTTTTTGTAATAATCGGAGTAAACCATGTCTGCTCCAGTCGCATCTGCCACAGTAAGAAACCTTTCAAGGCAAAACATACCCGGGTGGATCTCCAACTCCCTCGTCATAACCAACAAGTAATCCACTCCTGTGGAATGATCCGCAATCTTTTTAAGTGCATACGTGCTGTAGTGGCCGGAATATTTAATAAATCCACATTTTTTATACTCCTTGTCAGGAGGCTCTTTCCCCATCAGGTAAATCCTGTTCACCTGGGTACTGGCTGAAAGCTCTTGCAGGAGATCTTCCCAAAGGGTGCGATTGCTATATGGTATAAAGCAATTAATTCTACTCATCTCCATTCAACTTCAATAAATATTCGATTGTTTTTCTCATAATTGTATCCCGGGCCGACGGATCTTTGATGGTTTCGAAGGGAAAACCCAGGGCGACAATCCGGTGGACACCGCTATAACCAACTGCGGCACTCATGTTGTTCTCGGAATACCTTATTAGTGTAGTGCCCAGAGAATCTGAAGGTTCCAGGGCATCTGCCCCCTCAACTGTATAGATGAACGGATCAATTCCCGCATTAAACGTAAACATGGTTGAAACATCGGCGAAATCCGGATCCATAAAATAGAATTCTCCAAGCCTGGAGGCGTTGCTGGTTCTCCATTTGTATTTCAGCACAGAGGCGACCAGGGAGTCCTGTTGGTTCAGATGCATGTCACTTGCAATATGAGCTCCTGAGAGAAGAAGATTCCCTCCTTCCTCCAGATAGGCACCAAGGATCCTGAGCATGGGGTCGGGAAAGATCTGATATCTGGATATGGAATCTTTTTTTGGCATATAGGTGGTCTTTTCCTCCCCTGCCAGGAAGTCAACCACCCTGAATTTATTCAGATCGATCCCACCCTCCAGAACCGTCTCATCACTTACTGAAACAAAGGAATAGCCTGCATGGTGAATGGAGCTTCCATGTACAGCACTGAAATTAAACGTGTTACCAGGAATTACATGCTGCTCCAGATCAGCGTAAGAAGCTCCGTGTCCTGGGGAATCATCATCCAGCCAGGGCGAATTCTTCTCAAAATCAAATTGGGCTCCCACCGTGTGGAGATCTACTCCATACGGCACGCCCTGATCCACCATCTGAAGAAAACCGGCATGTTTCTCATCGTTAAACCAGGCAGGTCCGCCAGTGCGATCAAATGCATTAATAATTAATACCGTATCTTTTGATATACCGGATATACACGCCGACATGACCTCTGACGGGAAGCTCTCTCCTCCTTTGTTGACAGCGGTTATTTTAAAGGAGTAAATCGAGTCTTCCAGCGGATTCACAAGGATAAACGAGGTGTCAGATACAGGGATCCCGTTATCAAATCCGGTCCCATTCGTGCGGGTATAGATTACAAACCCGGATGGTTCAGCCGATGGCTCCAGGGGATCTGTTACAGGCTTCCAGCTTATTTTAATTTCACCCGATGGAAGAATCTCCGTACACACATGATCCACAGGCAAGGGCTGAACCACATAGTCGATCCCATACTGCGATACAAAGAACTTGAGCATGCCTTTATAGATGGCCCTGCTCACGTCAAACCGGAACATAGGTTCTTGTCCAAACCGCATATCAATAAAATTCTGATGAGAAAAAAGTTCCAGCAGCATGGCCGGAACGTCTGGCTTAAAGGCCTCGCTGTATGCCCGATCCCACATTTCCCTGCGGACCCAGGAAGGATCATACATCGTCCTCACATCTTCCACTATTTGAGACTGGATTAAATCGGTCAGGTCCCTGGAAGCCATTCGGCTTAATCCGTTTGGAAAATACCCCCCGCCTTGCGAGGTACTGTATATACCAAGTGTACCAATCACCGTATCGTTGTCAGTAATCCCGGCATCCGTATGGAATGCAAACGAAAGATCGATGGGAATGCCCATTCCTCCCGAAGGACGGTCAGCCTGAGAGACCGAAGAAGTTCCTGCCAGGTAGTTGACCCACTCGCCGCGTGACTGGTAGTCATCTTTGTAATCGTTATTCTTGTTCAGCTTCCAAACGAGGGTATCAGGAAAGCCGGCATACTGCAGGTAATAACGAGAGGCTACCTGATAGTTCGGGCGGTTGGCGGTAAGTCCATTCCTCTTTATATTACCCATACCCCCTCCAAATTTCACCGCATCGGCAGTAATTATTGTTCCACGCCTCTTGCTTTCATTGGTGAGGACCACTTTTCCCGAGTCGGTGTGAATGCCTTTGTGGAATGTAAATTTTCCAAGGTAGATCCATGTACTGCCGCCCATCTGCTGATTCACTGAATAATCTGTTACCCCTCCGGCATGATAAACGCTGTACCGGGCATTGTTGGCATTACCGGGCGACGCGTGGTATGACACATAAACCGCATATTCCCCTGTTTCAGGGATCTCTGGGATCCATTGAATAAATCCGGTGGCCTTTCGTTGGGTTTCCACCTGCTCATAAGTTCCCAGGCGAAATGGATTTTCATCCACGTAGGGAGGGTGGCCAACTGCAAAGCCCATACTGTCGGCACTTTCAATCAGATTATCAGATGCTGCATAAACACTTCTTCCATTACTCCCGTTGTTATCAACCACCACCTCGTGGCGTTGCCAGTCCCGTTCACGGGGGACAAAGACATTGGCTCCGGCATTTTCCAGCATGGGGATTAAAAAAGGCAGTGTGTAGGCCATGGGATAGATGTCTTCCACTGTCTGAAATATCCTGGCCCGCATCCACTCCCACCGATGAAGTTTTGGTTCGTAATACCAGCCATGGCTGGACCACAAGGCTATATTGAGGTTATATAAACTGGATTCAGGGATATGGCTTTTTGATAGATTCTGCACCAGTGGGGGTGATTTTCTATTCAGCCTGCCCGGAGTCCTTTGTCTATCGATGCTCTTTTTTTCAGCCCGGAAGTAATTAGGAATATACTGCCTTACAGGATTACTTCCCGAAAAAAGTTCGATTCGATACGCCTTATATGCCTCTCCCAGAACTGCACTCAGATCCTTCTCAATGCTATCCAGCACAGCCTCCCTGAATGGCGCATAAACCAGTTGTTTATCGGCATACACCCGTATGCGTTTTTGTTTTTTTGAGATCTCAACGGTATCGATAACGGTGGAGTCTTTTTTCTGGTAACCGGTAGTTTCAGTAAACCACACGCTGTTCAATATTGAATCGGTTCTCTGCATCAGGCGACTCACTGCGACGGAATCATGGGGAATTTCTAACTCCTGTGCGCTGGACGATACTGCCAAAAAAAGGAGTACCCACACCAGCCAAATTTTACACACCATCCATTTCATTCTCAGTTCTATTTATAGAGATAATAGGTTGATGAGAGTTGTCGAAATGCATCGGAAGATCCATTCCAGTATTCCCGCAAATCCCGGAAGTTGAAATCTTGCATCATCGAGGTTCGAAGCTGATCGGAACCGCATGCATAATCAAACATTCTGAACCGATCCTCCCTGCCTGCAAACGGATTGAATGCCGGATTAATTCTATGGGCCTCCTGAAGAAACCAGAACTGAATCTCAGTGAGATTAGTCTTGACCGGATCTGTCAAATGGATCTGGACTCCATGATGCAACACCCCCTTTTTAGCCATATAATACGGTTTAAAATGAACGGGGCGAAATAGCACTCCCTCGAGGTCAAGGGAATTAAGGGCGTCTGCCAGTGAATCAGCATCCATATTTTCGGTCGCCATTATCTGGAAAGGAAGAGTATAACCTACGCCGATCATGTTGGGATCCAGCTCCCCAATGATTCCGGTTGCCGGGTAAAAGAACGCCGTTTTAAAATCCGGGATGTGAGGGGATGCAGGCACCCATTGGAGACCCGTCTTATCAAAGGTCATTTCCCTTTTCCAGCCCTCCATGGGAACAACCTGAAGCCTGCATTTCAAGCCATCAGTAAGTTTCCCTTCCCCATTCAGGAAACTCGCCAACTCACCGCAGGTAAGGCCGTAGACATACGGAATTTTATATTGACTAATGAAGGAGTGAAATCCGTCTTTCACCAGAGGACCCTCCACCCTACGCCCGCCAAGTGGATTTGGACGATCCAGCACAACCACTTCCTTATCCAATTCTGCGGCAGCCTCCATGACAAGCCCCAGGGTGCTGATATACGTATAAGACCGAACACCCACATCCTGGATGTCATATACCATCACATCAACCTGCCCCAGGTATTCCGGATCTGGTTTCCTGCTCTTGCCATAAAGCGAATAAACCGGTATCCCTGTTTTTTTATCCACGTAGTAATCAACCTTATTACCTGCAGAAAACTCACCCCGAACCCCGTGTTCCGGGCTAAACAGGGCCACCAGATTCACATGCTTGTGAAGAATGTCAATGGTGGAGTGTAACCGGCTATCCACCCCGGTAGGATTTGTGACCAGTCCAACCCTTTTACCCTGCAACAGATCAAAGTCCCGGTCACGAAGTACCTCAATGCCTGTTTTTACCTGAGCCCTGATTTCGAAACCACATAGGATCTGCAGCGTTACCAATAGGAAGCATGCGAGGTTCCGGCTATTTTTCATACAGGTTGGAATTTGATAAACAAAGATACTATTATACTACATTGCATTACACAAAGACGAAATCACATTGCCCAATGACACATTGTATGAAGAATCGCACTCACCTAATCCTGGCTGCCTTCCCTGCTGAGCAATCATGGCTACCGTTGTTATCATTCCGGAAAATGGCATATCTTCAGGTTGAGCTAGCCGGGGGGAAACCAATGACCTGGCCGAAGAAAATGGCGAAAAACTTAACCAAATGGTCAGGCTCTGGGAGGCTCAAAGAGACTCAATCATCCAATAAATTTCTAGTCTTTAAATACCACCATCTGTTTTACTGCCTGGAACTTTTCTGTGCTAAGCCGGTAAGTATAAAGTCCGGGAGACAAACCTGAGCCATCATAGCGTACAGTGTGGGGACCCGGTTGCATCACTTCGTCAACCGCGGTATCCATCTTCCTTGCAGTCCCGTCAAATACTTCAAGTGTTACCTTTTCCCTTTCTTTTATGGAAAAGGTAATTGCGGTGGAGGTGTCAAATGGATTGGGGTAATTTTGTTCCAGTCTATTTGAAGCCCTATCCGGGATGGCATCCTGGAGGATGCCCACCGGTAAATCCTGGTAAATCCGGATATAATCAACTAACATACTCTGTGGAAACTGTGTTGCTCCACTTGGAGATCCTGGCCAGTTACCCCCCACGGCCAGGTTGATCAAAAGATGGAATTCCTTATCAAATGGGGCGGGAAAGCTAGCTGCTGATGAGTACCAGTCCCCTTCTCCCAGTTCCTGATATAACTCGCCATCCACGTACCATCGAATCCTTCCCTCTTCCCAGATAAGGGTGAAATCATGGAACTCGGCACTAAAGGACCAGGCGGCTGTCACATAAGAGGTTCCCTTCTGCTGATTTCGTGGCCATGTGCTGCCAAAATGGAGCGTACCATACACCTTGCTTGTTTCCTGCCCAAGACATTCAACAATATCAATCTCCCCGCTTTGCGCCCAACCCCCATAACTCAGGTCAGTTGGCAACATCCAGATAGCTGCCCAGAGCCCTTGCCCAATGGGCATTTTAGCGCGAAACTCTATCTTGCAGTACTTCCAGTCTCCTTTGTTAATGGTACGGATCCTTCCGGAGGTATATGATTTACCTCCATAAAATTCCTTTTTTGCCGTGACAGAAAGCAAGCCATCGCTGACTGTTATATTATTCTCACGGTAGTACTGCAATTCGCCATTGCCCCAGTCCGTTAATCCATACTCAGTCCCGGTGCCTTTCTGGTAGGACCATTTCGATGTGTCCAGAGATTCACCCTCAAACTCATCCGACCAGACCATTTGCCAATTTTGTCCGGATACAAAAACCGGTATCCAGAGCAGGCATCCTGCTACCCATATCACTATTCGCATAATTGTTCCTTTCTTTTCCATCAGGTAAGCATCCCCTTCAATTTCATAGGTCCACTGAATATTCCTATCTTCCCCCACTCCGTTGGCCGGTTCTTGCCCTGTACAATCATGTTATTCTCAGCTCCTCTGAATTGAGGCCAATGGTTACTGGTACAAGATAAGATTATCCATACCATTCCCTCTGACGGCCTTTCAGATTTTGAAGGACATCGATGGCAGTGTTCACATCGTCCACGATCTGGAAATCGAACATGCCTACACAGATGAAGTCGGCGCCATTCCTGAAGGCCCAGTTGAAGCCATCGGCAGGCTCAATCGCCCCGGCAGCCAGAATCTTGAATCCCATGACAGGTACGGTGGCCCTGTTCACAAATTCAACGGTTCTGTCCGGGAAGAGACAGAAACAATTGTTATGGAATTTATTATGATCCAGGTAATTTTTCCCGTCCACCTCAAATGGAACCCGGTTCTCAATAGGGTGTGCCGACCAGTAGTTATCGTGGTGCATGGTTTTCATATAATAATCGGGGATGATCCCCTGCTCCTCACAGGCAATGAGCGCATCCACCGTATGTGAAGCCAGTCCGGCCACATACCCCTGATTTCGTATGTGATCCATCATTTTCTCCACCACATCAATGCGGTTATCCCTCACCAGCCAGTCAACCTGGTTTCCCTGGATCTGTACAATGTCCACACCAAAATCGATAGCCTTATCAATATTGACAAAATAGTCTTCCTTCTCCAGATCGGGATGGATCTGTGAGATCACCTTGATTTTGCTTCCCGTTGCTTTCTTATACTTGGCGATCAATGCATTGGTAGGGAATCCAATATTGATGGTATTGATCCCGGCCTCTTCTGCCAGCATCAGTGTTTCGTAAACTTTCTTCTCGGTATTGTATGCTTTGAACAGTGAGGAGGCATATATAAGGTCCCTGGCATGGGCCCATCCCCCTACCAGGTTACCACCGGCCACAAGCCGGCTTATTTCGTGTTCCCCTATCTTTCCGGTTGGCAATTCGCCTTTCAATTCATCCAGGGTTGAAAAATCTAATTGAATGGTGGCACCCGACATCACATCCACTTCATTTTTGCTATTCCGAAATGCCCCCCATCCGAGAGCTCCAAGAAAAGGAAGCGTAGCCAGGTTTTTCAGCGCTTCACGCCTGGAATTAAAAAGGGCCGGATCAGCCTTCATATCCTTCATTGCCGGACCTCCTTCAACGCTTCCCCCACGGATGCCTGATTGGATCCACTTGCAAATTCCGTATCCAGTCTGTTTGCTTAGCACAAACCAAAGCAATAAAAAAGCTTCAATGAAATTCCGGTCAACAATAAAAAAATGCCCTTCTGACCCTCCAAAAAGTGTAGTACCAAAGGGTGGATAGGCAAAATAATAAAGAACTAGCAATAAGATACCTCCTGCAGAAGCTATTCGAATAAGAATCCCCAAAAACAAGGCAACTCCGACAAAGATCAGGCCGTAGATGTTCATGAAATCGACTACCCTGACAAGCGATTCACTTCCGGCCAGCCAATGGTAGAAGCCCGAAAGGAAGCCCGAAGTGTTCGCCAGGTAGCTTTGCGAAGACCAATTTTCAATGAATAGCTTAGAAATCCCTTCGTATAGAAAATGCCATCCTAAGGCCACACGAAGGATCGTTAGTGTGAGCTTTTTTAATCCGGATTTGTTAGGGTCCATAACGTTGGGTTTTTGTGCTTTAACCAGGTTTGCAGTCGGCTAAATATAGTCAAAAAAAAGTAAGGCTGATGTAAAATCCAGCCTTACCCTTTAATTGAAATATGGTCTAAATAAATTATTTAACGAGTTTTACTCTGACAGCTGCAGGCCCTTTCAATCCCTTTTCTATTTCAAACGTTACTGTATCTCCTTCCATGATATCATCCTGGAATTCATTTACATGTACAAATACGCTGACCTGCGTTTCTAAATCTCTGATAAATCCGTACCCTTTTGAATCATTCCAGAAGGTGAGTTTGCCTTTTCTGATCGGGTCAGCCTTAAAGGTATCATCCTGCTTCGGGATACTGACCTCAATATCTTCAGCTTTTGTTTTTTTCTTGGCCGTTGGGTCGGGAGGTGTGTCGGTAAGCATTCCATTTTCGTCCACGTAGGCAATCATATCATCCAGACCACCCTTCTTATCTCCATCTTTCCTGGCAAGCCTTTTCTTTTCTTTGTCGAGTCTCTTTTTCTTTTTTTTCTTTCTTACTTCCTTTTTGCTGAATGATTCCTGCGATCTTCCCATGTATCAGATTTAGTTTTAAGGATTAAACAACAAAGATAATCTTTATTCGCTTACCTTCCTTCCCAAAGGATGTGAATTAAAAGAGAATGGCTCTAATCAGCATTTACACATATACGTCTTATATGGGCAGGGCCAACGCACATAAAGATCAGAAAATGAACTGGGATTAACAATTTCACTAC